>NZ_QFOA01000002.1 GCF_003248505.1 Sphingobium sp. | reverse complement strand
CCATCCATGCCGGCCTCCTTCACCAGCACGGATTCTGAATCAGAAATCGCGTCCGAAGGGAATCCCAGACCGATTCAGAACGGTCGAAAACCGCTCTAATATCGCGACGATTCTTCGTCCGCTCTTATGACTTCCAGGTCTAGCGCCCCCCCGGCAGCGGGCAAGGAAGGCCTATGTCGCCGGGCCGCATCGATATCGCCCAGTTGCACCAGAATTTCGCCTACAGTCTTGCACGTCAACGACGCGCCCGGCACCTCGCGCCCCAGGGTCGAAGATGCCACACAGCCATCAGCCGGCGTCACCGCCGCTTGCATCTTTGAGGAGAATATCATGGCCGCCCCGACATCGGAACAGATCCGGCAGTTCATCGAACAACAGGCCGCCTTGTGGAACGCGGCCGATCACGATGCCTTCTTCGCGCTGTATCACGACTTCTGCCCCGGCGGTTTCAGCTTCGAAAGCCCCGCGAATTCGGGCGTCCACAAGGGCTGGGAGGCTTTGGAAGCGATGTGGCAACGGGCAGCGGGCAAGGTGCGCATCGACATGCGCAACCTGTTCGTGAACGGCCATGAGGCCGCGGCCCTGATGGCCAATGTGTTCGTGGACGGCAGCCAGTCCGACATGCTGACCATCGAAACCTATCATTTCAACGAGGACGGTTCGTTTCACGCCCGCTACTATCAATAGTCAGCTTAACCGTCCCATCCCGGTCTGTTCACGATAGGCGGCGGGCGTCATGCCCGTCGCCTTCCGGAACGCAGCGACGAAGGCGGACGAACTTCCAAAGCCGCTGTCGTAGGCGATCTGCTTCACCAGAGAATCGGACGTTCGCAGCAGGGTCTGCGCCCGCTCCAGTCGCATCGCGGACATGAAGCTGCGCAAGGTGACGCCCGTCGAACGGCGGTAGGATTCCGCCAGACGGCGGCCCGGCATACCGCAGGCACGGGCCAGTTCCGGAACGCTGGGACCAGGCCCGTTCATGTCGAGCAGCATCGACCGGATCAACGCCTGCTGTTTGGGCGACATGACATATTGGCCCTGTTCCTCGGCAGGCTTCGCCGCCTCCGACCGGCCTTCCATGCCCCGCCTCAGATCGGTGGCCACGGAAACGAGGGCCGCTTCGATCCGCGCGACACTGGCAAAGCCGGGCGCCAATATTTCGTCGGCGATACGCCGCATGGCGATCCTGACCTGGTCGCTTCCCGCCGACAGGCTACGTGCCCGGTCGAAGTCGGGCCATTCCCAGTCCAGTTCCCACCGTTCGCCGATCACCGCCATGTCGAACGTGCAGGATACGCTGCGTTGCCGTCCCTTGCGCCACCGGCAATAGAGCGGTTCTTCGCCTGTGAGGAACATCACGTCGCCAAGTGGCCGATAGTCGGCCTCGCTCGACGGCGTGCTGTAGGACGCGCCGACCACCGATCCGTGGCTGAGGAACATCTCGACGAAAGAAGACGGCGACTGGAATACCCCCTCGCCCGTATCGCTCCACCGGGTGTTGTAGATGCTGCAATGGAAACCGGCGCCACTCGCCCCGCCTTCCACAAGGTTATGCATCCCCCCCTTGTGCGCCAGTTCCGCGCCGTTGAGCGAATTCCGCATGCCGATCTCTCCATTTATATGCGAACGCTTTAACCCGGCGCGCCGCTTACGCCGGGATCGTTCGTCAGGTCATACGATGCCAACGTGCAGAGCCGTTGCCAACCCGCTATTTGGAAAGCATCGAGTGACCGGTATGGCATGAAAAAATGCCGGACGAACTGTCGAAAGACAGGTCGCCCGGCACCATGACCTGCGATAGCCCCTTTTCTATTGCAAGCCTATTCCCCGAACCGATAGCGGAGTTGGACGCCATACATGCGCGGCTCTGTATAGATGCCGGAGAGCACCGGGAGAGTCGGCGCAATCAGGGAACCGGTGACCAGCGCCGTCTTGTCGAAGACATTGCGCATGAAGAGGCTGAGGTCGACGCCGCGCCCGCCGACATTGTTCAGATCGATGCGCGCGTTGACGAGCCCATAGGACGGGGCGAGATAGGTGTTGAGCAACACCTTGCCGCTCCAGAAATAATCCACGCCGAAGGCGAGGTTACCCCCGAAAACATCGCCGGGAACGACGTAACGACCGTTGACGGTATAGCTGTGCTTGGCCTGCAGGGTGAACGGAATTTCGGTCGAGGAGGAAATGTTGGACGCGACCGCTGCAGGCGCGTCGAGGCGCGTCGTCTTCTGATTGAGGATAGAGCCGGTGCCTCCGATGGTCAGGCCCGCCACCGGTTCGATGCTCGCTTCGAACTCCAGCCCCTTGACAACCTTGTCGCCGACATTGGTCAGCACCGCAGAACTGGCCGGATCGTTGTTCGGGTCGCAATCGCCGTCGGGCGACGACGGCCGCGTCGGATTGGCCGGATTGCAGAGCGCCAGATTGGTGCTGAAGCCGCTGACGATAAACTGAACGTCCTTGGATTTCCCACGGAATACCGACACGTTCAGCTTGGTGCGCATGCCCGCGACGCGAAAACTGGATTTCGCGCCGAGTTCGACATCGGTCAAAGTTTCCGGTTTGAAGCTCTGGACCGCCGCCAGGCTGCCGCCAAGGCGCGGCTGGTTGAGCCCGCCGGCACGATAGCCGCGCCGTGTCACTGCGTAGACGAACAGGTCCGGCCTCATTTGATAGTCGAGGCCGATCGTCCATGTCGGCGCGCTGGAACTCGTCGCGATCTCGGCACCTGAAAACGGCGCGAAATTGGGATTGGTTACGGAACAATCCTTCGGCTTTATCCGGTAAGGCGCCTGAAATTCACCCGCACCGATGCAGGTGCGGAAATTATCCCACGTATATCGGAAACCGGCATTCAGCTTCAATCCTTCGGCAAGGCTGCCAAGGTTGATCGAAGCATTGCCGAACAGCGCTTTGCTCTTCTGATAATAATATTGATATTTGAAACGACCGTTGGTGGAACCGTAAAACAGATCCAGATCGCTGCCGTTCACGCCATTGGGGCGATTGTCGAGATAGAAGCCGCCCAGCGTGACGTCGGCCCACGGCCTGGGGGACAGCCGCAACTGCACCTCGTTGCTCAACTGCTGCTCATGAAAGACATTGTGCGCGTCGAGGATGCCCACGAAATCGGGCAATCCGTCGGTGTTCAGTTCGGCATACCAGCTTTGCTTGCGAAAACCGAAAATGTTTATGAGGGTTGCACTGTCGCTCATGGTGATCGTCGTGCGGTTGAACAGGCCGAGCGTGCGAACATTGCTGATCGGCTTGAAAGCTCCATAGTCGACGACGCGCGGCCCGCGCGCCAATTGTGCCTGAACGGGCGGCGTCACGCGCCCTGCCACGCCCTGCGTCACCGCGATGGGCAACACGCCGAAGGCCACCGAAGCGGCGCTGTTCTGATCCTGCTTGCGGTAATCGACGATGAAATCGTTGCTCAGCCAGTCGGTCGGGTCCAGCCTCAGCGTGGCGCGCAGACTGTCCGAATGCAGGTCGTCGAGATCCCCTCCCGTGCCCAGATTCTTCGTGTACCCGTCGCGCCGGTCGATGCGCGTGGCCAGTCGCAATGCCACGCGGTCGGCGACGATCGGTATGTTGACCGCTCCCTCCACCGAAATGGCGTCGTAATTGCCGTAAGTCGCTTGCGCATAACCGCCGAATTCATACTCCGCCCGCGCAGGCGTGATCAGGACCGCACCGCCGATCGTGTTGCGCCCGAACAATGTGCCTTGCGGGCCCTTGAGCACCTGGATGTTGGCCAAATCGTAAGTCGGCGCAGAACTCAGCGTCGTCGGCAGCGGCACTTCGGCGAAGTAGGTCACGACGCCCGGCTGGCCCGTGCCCGATGTCGGCCTGCTCTGGGCACGGATCGTATAGGTGGAATTTTCGACGGAGCCTGCACCCAGCAGGAAAACCCCGGGGACCGAGAAACGAATGTCGTTGAGCTGCGTGACGGACCGCTGGCGCAGCCCTTCGGCATTGAGCGCACTGACCGAAACCGGCACCGACTGGATGCTTTCCTCGCGCCGCCGCGCGGTCACGATGATATCGGTGGAATCGGTCGGACTGGGCGCGGCAACGGCAACCGCCCCTCCCCCGGTCTGCGCCATGATAGGTCCGGCCCAGATCGCCGGCGGCATGAATATCGTGGTAAATAACCAGGCTTTTTCAATCGTTTTCATACATTCTCCCCTAAACTAGACTTATTTTTCGTTATTTTATTCATGCTGGATCGTAAGTGCCCTGTCTGGACCGATCCCAATTACTTAGTAAAAATCACGCAACCTCGACCGGTAGCAAAGACCTGCATGTGCCGCTCGGGTCGTTTCCTGTCATGTTCGCGGGATGAAAGGCCTGGCTCGCAGCGGTTCGAACGGGGTACGGTGACCCGATAGGTCAGCGGCGATACCGTCGCCCTCAAACTTTCTGGCCAGCTTTTGCGGAGATATCCGACAAAATTCGACGCCGCATTCGCCGCTTCGACCATCAATCGTTCCTCACCTTCTTTATAACGGAAAGATGAGGGAGAGCCGGTTCGCTCGGCAAGCGGCAAGCGTTGTTCCGACTCGCATCTATCCATGGCAAGTGCAGCGATGAACGCCATCGAGCGGCTCGTATCTATCTCTGTCCGCAGATCACCGAAAAATCCGATGTGGATTGATCGCGTGTCGATCGCGGCAGCGGCAAGGCGGTTATGGCGGCAAACCCATGACAGGTCTTGCCGGTGCGCATAGGACGGCGGGCCGGGGGCGGGTCGCCCGCTGCGGCAGATACCCGCTTGCAGCTTCCACTGTCATTCGATTCCCCCCCGCCGCGATCCTTCAGAACCCGTTCATGGGCGTCGTGCTGAAAGTGCATGGCGACCGGATAGTCGGCCGCCCGCAACCGTAACGAGGATCGTCTATGAAGTCCCTCATTCTGGCCGTCCCGCTGGCGATGCTGATCGCAAGCGCCGCCCATGCACAGCCTGCCCCTTATAATTGCCAGAACGATCCGGTGCGCGTCGACATTCGGGCGCAGGCGCTGCCTACGGCGCTGGACGCCTTGTCTCGGCAGACCAACTGTCCGATCTCGCGGGATGTCGACGTTACCAAGTTGCGCGGCAACGCCGTCCGGGGACGAATGTCTCCCGCGAACGCAATGGTCGCACTGGTTCGCGGCACCGGCCTTGAAGCGCATCCGGTCCGACAGGGGTTGGCGATCGATCGGTCGGGCCAACAGGAAATCGCGGCCCGCGCGGACGCGCTCGACCGCCGCATCCGTGTCCGTCAGACAGCCGGCCATCTGACGCCCGGTCGCGCCAATGCCCTCAGCCGCCAGGTTGCGCAGGTCCGGCGCCAGGCCGTTCTCTTCGCGCGGCAACAGGGCTTCGTCAGCGCTGCTGAAAAGGCGAGCTTCCAGCGGACCTTCAAGGAGATCGACGCCGCGCTGAAGGCGTGAGCGTTGCGACGATCTGGCAAGGCGGACGTTCCGGGCGATAATCGCCCGGAACGTCGACCAAGCCTCTTCACCAGCCAAGCTCATGGCCTTCATAATCGACGAAACGGCAATCTGGTCGATCCATCGCCTCCCGGATGACGCCGATCAGGCCCGCTACGCTATCGGCGACGGTGACAGGCGCTTCGCTTCCCCCCATTTCGGTCTGCACCCAGCCCGGATGGAGCATCAGGACACCGATGCCCGCCGGTAAAGCATCCTTGATCGCAAGGGATCGCCCGAGCGAATTCAGGGCTGCCTTGCTCGCACGATAAAGCTCCATATCGCCATCGGCATTCAGCGAGATGCTGGCGGTGCGCGAAGACATGAAGGCGATGACACCGCCCTTTCGGACGAGCGGCATGACGCGGCGGGCCAGCCGTACGGGCGCCACCGCGTTCGTCCAGAACAGATCGGCCACCTCATCACGCTGCGCTTGAAGGACGTTCTGATGATCCGGACCGAAAATCCCGGCGTTGACGACCAGCGCATCGAGTGTACCGCGTTCCACCGCAGCTTCGAGCGTGCGACCGGCGTCCGGGTCCGAAAAGTCGAGCAGGGGCGACCGATCCCCGCCTCCCCGCATTGTCCGGACCGTCGCCGTCACGGTCGCGCCCTGCTCTGTGAATTTTTCCGCCAGCGCCTTGCCGATGCCTCGGGACGCGCCGATCACCGCTACATGCCTTAATATGTTCATGCCCTCTACCTATCAGAGGAACGCCCCAGGGCGATAGAGAAGCCCGTTCTTTGCGCCATCCCGCTTCGGATCGCTCGCACCTTCGACAATCAGGCCGCGGTCTTGTGCGCGACCCGAGCGACGGTTCGACGGGGTGCAGCCCCCCATCGATACGCGGTCAAAATGCCCCGGCCGTCCAAAAGCGTCTGGGCGTGGCACCTTCCGCACGCTTGACCGTTCATGCGGCGGACCGGCTTGCCGCCGCCGCCATCTTGCAGGAGACCGTGATGCTTCCATCCCCCGTCCGCTTCGACCCCGGCGTCGAACAGCTTCAGCCCGACGAGGCGGAGACCGTCGAGGGATTGAACGATACGTTCGATCTCATCCTCGAACGTACAGCAGAGGATTACGGCCATGCGGTCCGGTCGGTCCATGCCAAGTCGCACGGCCTGCTCGAAGGCGAACTGGCGGTGGACGACGGCCTGCCGCCCGAACTGGCGCAGGGTCTCTTTGCCACGCCGGGCCGCCACAAGGTGCTGATACGCCTGTCGACGAACGCCGGGGATATCCTGCCCGACGCGATCAGCCTGCCACGCGGGCTGGCGATGAAGGTGTTCGATGTGCCCGGCACGCGCCTTCCCGGCGCTGAGGGCACGGCGCAGGACTTCGTCATGGTCAACGGTCCGGTGTTTCAGGCCAAGACCGCCGACAAGTTCCTGGGCAACCTCAAGCTGCTCGCGAAGACGACCGACCGCATCGAAGGCACGAAGAAAATGGTGTCGGCGGTCCTGCGCGGCACCCGGCAGGTGCTGGACGCGGTCGGGCTGGAAACGCCCGCGGCGATCAAGACGCTGGGCGGCGCGCCCAATTCCGAACCGCTCGGCGATACCTATTTCAGCGCGACGCCGTTCCGATACGGGGACCATATCGCAAAGTTCAGCCTGGTGCCGGTCGCCCCTGCGATGACGGCGCTGACGGGCAAGGAGATCGACGTGGACGGTCGCGACAACGCCGTACGCGAAGACGTACGCGCCGAAATGCGCGCATTCGACGCTGTCTGGGAATTTCGCGTCCAGCTGTGCCGCGACCTTGAAAAGCAGCCGGTGGAGGACCCGACGGTCGAATGGGATGAAGACGACGCGCCCTTCGTCCGGGTCGCGACCGTCATCGCCAAGGCGCAGGACAGCTGGAGCGATGCCCATGTCCGAAAGATCAACGAGGAAACCCGCTTCAGCGTCTGGACCGGCATCGCGGATCACCAGCCGCTCGGCAATATCAATCGAGCCCGCAGGGACGCTTACCGCCATTCCGCCGATTTTCGCGCGCGGGTGAACGCCTGCCCCTATCATGAGCCCACCGGCGCGGACGGCTGACGCCGCCCGCACTGACCTCCGCCCGAAGATGCAGACGTGCCGGACCTCGACGGAGCCTCAACGTTAAGCTCCCCCCCATCCAGCAGCGACACGATATCGGATCGTCCGCCACCGCCCCCGTCCTCCAGAGCATCGAGCGTCGCGCGCGCCATGGCGCGATAGGCGGGCAGCAGCCTTGGGCAGTCGCGTTCCAACGCAGCCAGATGGTCCGCCACCGTTCCCGCGTCGCCGCGCAGCAATGGGCCTGAAAGCGCCCCCATCCCCCGGTCCAGCCCGTTGTCGAGCGCCGCGCGCGTCAACGGAGCGAGCAGCGCACCCGGATCGTCCACTCCCGCCGCTGCCAGCGCATCCCGCGCACCTGCGATCAGCGTCACGAGATGGTTTGCCGCATGGGACAGCGCCGCATGGTAGAGCGCCCGGTGCGCTTCGGCGACCGGCACGGGCACCCCGCCCACTCTGCGCACCAGCGCCTGCGCCCATGCGTCCGCCGCCGCGTCCGGCGCGGTCGTGGCGAAGCGCGCACCCGCCATCCGCGCGACTTCGGTCACGGGATCGCCGGTAAAGGTCATCGCCGGGTGGATCGCCGCCGTCATCGCTCCCCGCTGTGCCAGCGGCCGCAGGACGCCCGCGCCGCTGCGCCCGCTCACATGAAAGACGAAGCTGCCCGGTCGCACCGCGCTCGAAAGGTCGTCCACGACCCTGTCCAGGGCATCGTCCGCCACCGCCAGCGCAACGATGTCGCAGCGCGCGACAAGAGCGGCGAGCGTCTCTGCCCCCTGCCCGCCCACAGCCGCCACCGCCGCATCGCGGCGTGCGGCATCGCGGCCCCATATCCCTACCGGCTTCCCCGCGGGATCGGCCAGCGCCAGCGCCAGCGCCAGCGCGCGCGCCACCCGGCCCGTCCCCACGACGCCGATCCGGCACCCTGCCCAAAAATCCGTACCGAAATCCGCCATGCCGCTCTCGACTTCCTGCCGCTGCGCTTTAATCTCTTATGCCATGATGAAACTTTTTATCGGCAACAAGGCCTATTCGAGCTGGTCCCTGCGCGGCTGGCTGGCGTGCAAGCTGTCCGGCCTGCCGTTCGAGGAAGTCACCGTTCCCCTCTATGACGAAGCGTGGGAAAAGCGGCGCGAGGGCGACGAATTCGCCCCATCTTCGGGCAAGGTGCCGATCCTTTGGGACGGCGACGACGTCGTCGTGTGGGACAGCCTGGCCATCGTCGAATATCTGAACGACAGGACGCAAGGCGACCTGTTCTGGCCCGTCGATCCGGCCGCGCGCGCCATGGCCCGCTCCATGGCGGCGGAAATGCATTCCAGTTTCGCCGCGCTCCGGCGCGAGCACAGCATGAACATCCGCCGGTTCTACCCCGCCGTGCCGCCCTCCGAACCGGTTGTGCAGGATATCGCCCGCATCATGCAGCTCTGGGCGCAGGCGCGTGCGCGCCATGGCGGCGACGGCGATTTCCTCTTCGGTGCATTTTCCGCCGCGGACCTGATGTTCGCGCCGGTCGTCACGCGCTTCATCACTTACCAGTTGCCCGTCGCCCGCTTCGCCGAAGCCTATATGCGCGCGATCGTCGCGCACCCTTGGATGCAGGAATGGATCGGCGGCGCGCAGGCGGAAGACTGGGTGATCGACCGGTTCGAAATGCCGCCCCAGATTGCCTGACATGACCGACCCCACATCTAACGCACCGCCCGAAAGCAAGGCCGCCCGCGCGGCGGAGGCTGCCGCCATTCGCCGCCGCTGGATTACGCTGGGCGAAGGTGTCGCGGTGCTCGCCGTGCTGATCTCCGCCGTCACGCTCTATCTCAACTGGGCCGACAAGCGCGAGGAGCGCGACCGGGAAGCGGTCGAAAGCCGCAAGGCGTCGGCCCGCGCCGCGACGCTGGTGCTGCGGGCCGCCTCGGTCGAGGATGGACGCATCGCCCTTGCCCCCAGCGATCCCGGCCAGATCGTCCAGAGCCAGACCGTCCGCTTTCCCTCTGCCCTTGCCCTATCCCCCGTGGACACGAGCGGGGACGCCCGGATCGAGGCGGGCTGGTTCGACGGCACGCTCAAGAGAGCGCGCGCGAAAGCCAAGCTGCCGGACGAAAGCGTGGGCGACGAACGTCTGCCCGTCGCCATTGCGACCCGATTCACCGTGGGCGGCGAAGCGCATGAGGATGTCGCGCTCTACGATATCGGCTACGGCATCAAGGGCGGCTGGATCGCAGGACATCGCGTGACATTGCGCGGCATTGCGCGCGTGAAGGGTCTGTCGGCGTCCGGCGCGCAGGCGGCGGTCGATGCGCGCTGGACGCGCCTGTCTGCCCGGCGGCCCTAGCCCTGCTTCGCGCCCTGAAACCTAAAAGCGCTTTGTCGCATGGCTCCTACTGGACGATGGAGCCATGATGACCATGATCGGATCCATCGACGTCTTCCATGCCGTGGCCGGGCTGCTTGTGGGAATGCTCGTCGGGCTGACGGGCGTGGGCGGCGGGTCGCTCATGACCCCGCTCCTCGTCCTCTTCTTCGGCTATTCGGCCAAGACGGCGGTGGGCACCGACCTGCTCTTTGCCGCCATCACCAAAATCGCGGGCTCCGCCGTCCACGGATCGCGCGAGAGCGTGGACTGGGCCATCGTCAGGCGCATGATGCTGGGCAGCGTGCCCGCTGCGATCCTCACGCTCATCCTGCTGAGGCATGTCGGCGAAATCGGCCAGTCCACCGAAAAGATCATCCTGACGACGCTCGCCTGCCTGCTGGCGCTCACCGCCGTGGGCGTGCTGGCGCGCAGCTGGCTGTTCCGGCACCGCAACGCGGTCGACCTGCCCCAATCGAGGACGGCGATCTTGGCAGGCACGACGCTGCTGGGCGCATTTCTCGGCGCGGCGGTGACGGTGTCGTCGGTCGGCGCCGGGGCCATCGGCGTCACCGTGCTGCTGACGCTCTATCCCCGGCTTCAGGTGTCGCGGATCGTGGGGTCCGATATCGCCCATGCCGTGCCGCTCGCGCTGATCGCGGGCACGGGCCACTGGCTGATGGGCGACGTGAACGGCACGCTGCTGACCAACCTCCTCATCGGGTCGATCCCCGGCGTGATCGTCGGCAGCTACCTCTCCTCGCGGGCACCCGACCGGCTGCTTCAGCCGCTGCTCGCCGCCGTGCTGGCGATATCGTCGTGGCAATTGTTCGTGAAGGCCCGCACGCCCGAACCGCATCGCGTCCACGCCGCCCCGCCTGTCGTGCCCACGAAAAAGCCCGGCGCGCTCTGACAGCGGCCGGGCCTTCGTCGTCGGGTCTGGATCGCGGCGATCAGCCGACGATTTCCTCGGGCTTGAAGAAATAGGCGATCTCGGTCGCCGCATTCTCTTCGCTGTCCGACCCATGGACCGAATTCGCCTCGATCGATTCGGCGAATGCCTTGCGGATCGTGCCTTCGTCGGCATTGGCAGGGTTGGTCGCGCCCATGATGTCGCGGTTGCGCTTCACGGCGTCCTCGCCTTCCAGCACCTGCACGACCACCGGGCCGGAGATCATGAACGCGACGAGGTCGGCGAAGAAGGGGCGTTCCTTGTGCACGGCATAAAAGCCCTCGGCCTGCTCGCGGCTCATGCGGATGCGCTTGGACGCGACGACGCGCAGGCCCGCTTCCTCCAGCTTCGCGGTGACCGCACCGGTCAGGTTGCGGCGCGTGGCGTCGGGCTTGATGATCGAAAAGGTGCGCGTGACGGCCATGGCCCTCGATACTCCGGATTGTTGGAAAGAAAGTTGCGCGCCCTTTAGACGCGCCCGTGCTGCACCGCAAGGGGGCGGCGCGCAACGGCCTTGCGGAGAGGCTGGGGGCAGGGGTAGCTCTCCGCCCGTCATGTCCGACGACAGGGGTTCGCACGATGCGCCGTTATGAAAATCGCTCCCGCCTGCTGGCCATCGGCCTGGCTGCACTGGCTGGCTTCGTCGATGCGCTCGGTTTCCTGAAGCTGGGCGGCATGTTCGTATCGTTCATGAGCGGCAATTCGACCCGGATGGCCGCCGGGGTGGCGACGCCGATCCACGGCAGCCTGTTCGCAGGCGCTCTCATCGCCGCGTTCGTGGTCGGGGTCATGACCGGCACGGTGGGCGGACAGGCGGCGGGCCGCTGGCGCCAGCCTGCGGTGCTAGCCATCGTCCTCTGCCTCCTCGTGGCGGGATGCCTTGCCGAAACGCTCGTCGGCCGATCGACGCCTGCGACCCTGCTGGTGGCGGGCGCGATGGGCGCGGCCAACGCGATATTCCAGCGCGACGGCGAAGTCAGCGTGGGCGTCACCTACATGACCGGCACGCTCGTCAAGTTCGCGCAGCATCTGACCGCTGCGTTGACGGGCGGGCCGCGCCTGGGATGGATGCCCTATTTCCTGCTGTGGCTGGGCCTGATGGCCGGTGCGACCGCCGGCGCGAGCGCCTATCGCCTGATCGGGTTCCAGGCGCTGTGGATGGCGGTGGGCTTTGGCCTGTGCCTTTTGCTTCAGGCCCTCTGGCTCGGACCGTTGCCCGCAAGGGAATGATATCCCGGCAGCAGCAGGGCTCAGGGGCCCTGCACCCACTTCCTGCCCTCCTGCCGCCAGAAGCGCGGCTCGACCCCGTCGGCCTTGCTCAGCGCCCGCCAACTCGTCCGCGCGCCAGCGATGGTGTCGGCGTCGAAAAAGTAGAAAGCCCGCTCGAACCCCAGCGCTTCCTCACGCCATAGACCGTCGGCCAGCGCGACGTGACGCGCGCCGTTCGCCGCCTCGCACCGCTCGCTCAGCAGGATGGGCTGCGCCGCCGCCCGCTCCTCCCCCGCCCGCCCATGCGCGAGGAAGCTTTCGGGCGGCCCGGCCCACAGCCCTTGCGATATCCGCTCCAGCCGCTCGTCCTCGCCCGCCACCACCAGCAGCCGCGCGCCGAGGCCGAGCACGCGCGCCGCAATCGCGGGCAGCACCTGTTCGACCGGATCGCGGCTCAACTGGTAGAAGTCGACCTGCATCGCCCGCGCGTCAGCGCTCGAACCGGTCGGCGACGAAACGGTCGATCAGGCGCACGCCATATCCGGTCGCGCCCTTGTCCCACGTGCCGCCCGGCTTGTCCGCCCACACCATGCCCGCAATGTCGAGATGCGCCCATTTGACGCCGTCCTCGATGAACCGCTTGAGGAACTGCGCCGCCGTGATCGACCCGCCGTAGCGCGGACCGATATTCTTCATGTCGGCAATCGGGCTGTCGATCAGCTTGTCGTAGGCGGGCGACAGCGGAAAACGCCACAGCGGATCGCCCACCGCCTGCCCTGCGGCGATCAGGTCGCCGGCCAAGCCGTCGTCGTTGGAAAAAATGCCCGCATATTCATGGCCCAGCGACACGACCATCGCGCCGGTCAGCGTGGCAAGGTCGACGATCACTTCGGGATCGTAGGTCCGCTGCGCCCAGGTCAGCGCGTCGCACAGCACCAGCCGCCCTTCCGCGTCGGTGTTCAGCACCTCGATGGTCTGCCCCGACATGGATGTCACGATGTCGCCGGGGCGCTGCGCGTTGCCGTCGGGCATGTTTTCGACGAGGCCGCAAATGCCCACGACCCGGGCCTTGGCCTTGCGTCCGGCAAGCGCCTTCATCGCGCCCGCGACCGCGCCTGCGCCGCCCATGTCCCACTTCATGTCCTCCATGCCCGCCGCCGGCTTGATGGAGATGCCGCCTGTGTCGAAGGTGACGCCCTTGCCGACGAAGACCACCGGCTTGATCCCCGATCCGCCGGTCCCGTCCCATTCCATCGCCAGCAGACGCGCCTCGCGCACGGAGCCCTGCGCCACGCCCAGCAGCGATCCCATGCCCAGCTCTTCCATCGCCGCCTTGTCGAGCACGGTGATCTTGATGCCGAGGTCGGCGAGATGGCGGCACCGCTCGACGAAGCTTTCGGGATAGAGGATGTTGGCCGGTTCCGACACCAGTTCGCGGGTGAAGGCGACGCCCTGCGCGATGGCGTCCTGCGCCTGCCATGCGGCATCCGCCTCCTGCGCGACGATGGTCAGCGTCTTGAGCGTGGGCTTAGATTTTTCGGGAAGCCTGGTGCGGTACGTGTCGATGCGCCAGCCGCGCAGCCGCGCGCCGAACGCCAGCGCGGCGGCCAGGTCGCCGCTCGCGTCGCCCACGAACTCGACGGCGGCGTGCGCGGCCCCGCTGGTGGCGAGCTTAGCGGTCAGCGCCGCGCCCGCCTTCTCCATGTCCTGCACGCTGCCAGCGCCCGTGCCCAGCAGCAGCACGCGCACCGCCTTGCCGCCCTCCTCGACGAAGCTTTCGAAGCTCGTTCCCGCCTCGCCCGTGAAGCGGGACGCGGCGGCCCCTGCGCTGAGGGTCGACGCAGCCGCCAGCGGCAGCGCGCTAAAGCCCTTCTGTACGGCAAGGACCAGCGTGTCGGCGTCGGGGCGGGTCGGGGCGAAGCGAATGTCCATCGGGCTCTTATCCTCTTGTCGGCGTGTAGAGTAAGGCGGCGGAACGCCGCGCTCTTGCCTGCCAGATAGTGTGGCTTTGCCGCCGTGGCAAAGGTCGTTCGACCGATTTTGCCCTGCCCGCAGGTTCAGCAGCGATTGCGAAGGAGCAAGTCCTGCGATAGGCGGAAGTCAGATAAGCCCGACGATAAGGCTCCTTCGCTTGCCAAACGCCCTGTTCTCCCCGTCCCTGCGCGCTGTTCTCCTGACCGGTGCGGCCCTTGGCCTCGCGCCGCATGTCCATGCGCAGGACAAGGCGCCCGAACCGCGCCTCAACGAACCGGCCACGCCGATCAGCGCGCCTGATGCGCCCGTGCCCACGGCGGACGACCAGATCGGCTTTGCCGCCGACCAGCTTCAATATGACAGCAATGCCGAAGTCGTGACGGCCAGCGGCGGCGTGCAGTTGCTGCGGGAAGGCAACCGCCTGCGCGCCGACAGGGTGGTGTGGAACCGCACCACGGGCAAGGTGGAGGCGCAGGGCAATGTCTCTGTCATCGATGCGGACGGCAACGTCGCCTATGGCGACCGGTTCGACGTGACCGACACGCTCAAGGACGGCGTGGTGGACAATATGCTGCTCGTGCTTCAGTCGGGTGGGCGGCTGGCGGCGGTGAAGGGCACGCGGGTGAACGGCGTCTACACGCTCGACCGCGCCGCCTACACCGGCTGTTCGGTCGAGGACAGCGACGGCTGCCCCAAACAACCCACCTGGCAAATCAACGCCGTCCGCGTCGTCTACGATCCCGTGCGCCAGCGCGTGACCTATAAGAACGCCAATGTCGAACTGTTCGGCCTGCCGCTCATCCCCCTGCCCGGCCTGTCCCACCCGGCGGGCGAGGGCGGCGGCAGCGGGCTGCTGGTCCCCAACATCCGCTACGACCGCAACAACGGCTTCGAAGTGGCGGTGCCCTATTATACGAAACTTGCGCCCAACCGCGACCTGACCGTCACGCCGCACGTCTATTCCAAAGTGCTGCCGATGCTGGAGGGCAATTACCGCCATCTCTACGACCGCGGCGCCTATCAGGTGACGGGCTATGCCACCTACGGGCGGCGCGTGGGCATCAGCGGTCTCGATCCGGTGGACGCCAACTCTGAAAAAGGCATTCGCGGCTATCTCGATGCCAGCGGCGCGATGCAGCTGACGCCGGAATGGAGCCTCGACGGGTCGATCCGGGTCGCGACCGACCGTACCTTCCTGCGCCGCTACGACATCAGCCGGGACGACCGTCTGCGCAGCACGCTGGGGGTGCAGCGGATCGGCGACGACAGCTATTTCTCGCTGCGCGGCTGGGCGGTCCAGACCCTGCGCCAGGGCGATTCGCAGGGGCAGCAGCCGATCGCGCTGCCCGTGATGGATTACCGCCTGCGCCTTGCCGACCCGTGGCTGGGCGGCGTGATCCAGCTTCAGGCGAACACGCTCGCCATCTCCCGCACCAGCGGGCAGGACACGCAGCGCGCCTTCGCGGCGGCGGAATGGAACCTGCGCAAGCTGACGGGCCTCGGGCAGGAAGTGACTTTCACCGGCTATCTGCGCGGCGACGTCTATCACAGCAACGATGTCGCCCAGAACGCGATCCCCGCCTATGCCGGGGAGCCGGGCTGGCAGGGGCGCGGCATCGCCGCCGCGGCGGTCGACATGCGCTGGCCGTTCATGGGCGAAGCGTTCGGCGGGGTTCAGCGTATCGCCCCGCGCGTCCAGATCGTCGCCGCCCCCCGCCTTGCCAACCTGCGCATCCCCAACGAGGACGCCCGCGCCGTCGATCTGGAGGACAGCAACCTCTTCGCCCTCAACCGCTTTGCAGGCTACGACCGGTTCGAGGACAGCTCACGCGTCACCTACGGCATGGAATATGGCCTCGACCTGCCGCATTTCTCGCTCCAGGCGGTGATCGGGCAGAGTTATCGCCTGTCGAGCCGCGAAAGCATCCTGCCGGACGGCACCGGGCTGTCGGACAAATTCTCCGACGTCGTCGGCCGCACCACGATCCGCTACCGCAATTTCATCAGCCTCACCCATCGCTACCGGCTCGACAAGGACAGCTTCGCCGTCCGCCGCAACGAAATCGACGCGACCGTGGGCAGCACCAAGACCTATGTGATGGTCGGCTATCTGCGCCTTAACCGCAACGCGCTCGCCAGCCTGGAGGATCTCCAGGACCGCGAGGAACTGCGCATGGGCGCGCGCGCGCAATTCGCCCGCTTCTGGTCGGTCTTCGGTTCCACCGTCATCGACCTCACCGACAAGAAGGAAGACCCGATCAGCATGGCGGACGGCTACCAGCCCGTGCGCCACCGCCTCGGCCTTGCCTATGAGGACGACTGCCTGACGCTGGGCTTCACCTGGGTCCGCAACTATCAGGCCAATGGCGACGCGCGAAAGGGCAACAGCTTCCAGCTTCGTCTAGCTTTCCGCAATATTGGCATATAAGGAACAGGCTCCCGCCCCTGTCAGGACCGGTTAAGGCGGACCGGAGCATGACGCTCCGGACCCGATTGGAGATCATTGCGCAAGATGCTGCCTGCCCCCTTCTCGCCCCGCCGCCTCGTACGCGGCGTCCGTCCGGGCCTGAACATGCTGCTCCTCTCCTCGGTGCTTGTCGGGTCGGGCCTCCAGCCGCTGCGCGCGCAGACGGTCGACGACGATCGCGACGATGTCGCGTCGCAGCAGCTCAACCTGCCCAAGGATCTCACGCTCTTCGGCAAGAGCGATCCCAATGTCCGCAAGGCGACAGCCATCGTCAACGGGCGCATCATCACCGGCACGGACGTGGACCAGCGGCTGGCCCTCATCATCACCGCCAACGGCGGCAAGGTGTCGGACGAGGAAAAGGAGCGGCTGCGCGTGCAGGTGCTGCGCAACCTGATCGACGAAACGCTCCAGATCCAGGAAGCCGCCGCCAACGACATCAAGATCGCGCCCGAGGAAGTGAACCAGAGCTATGAGCGCGTGGCGGCCAATTTCCGCCAGTCGCCCGCCCAGTTCGACAGTTATCTGCGCGAAAAGGGCAGCTCTTCGGCCAGCATCAAGCGCCAGATCGAGGGCGAACTGGCCTGGAGCCGCCTCCTGCGCCGCAACATCCAGCCCTTCGTCAACGTGTCGGAAGAAGAAGTGAAGTCGGTCGTCGACCGGCTCAACGCCGCCAAGGGCAGCGACGAATTCCGCGTCGGCGAAATCTATCTGTCCGCCACGCCCGAAAATCGGGCGCAGATCGTCGCCAATGCGCGCAACATCATCGAACAGATCCAGAAGGGCGGCAGCTTCCCCGCCTATGCCCGCCAATTTTCCGAAGCGTCGACCGCGGCGGTCGGCGGCGACCTTGGCTGGATTCGCCCCGCGCAGCTTCCCGCCGAACTGGCGCAGGCCGCCAGTGAAATGCAGGTCGGCCAGATCGCAGGCCCCATCGAAACCGTGGGCGGTGTGTCGATCCTCTACGTCATGGACAAGCGCAAGGTGCTGACCGCCGATCCGCGCGATTCGCTGCTCAGCCTCAAGCAGCTGTCGGTGCTCTTCCCCAAGGGCACGACGAAGGAACAGGCCAGCGCCAAGGCAGCGAGCTTCGCCGCCGCGATCAAGGAGATCAAGGGCTGCGGCCAGGCCAACGAGATCGGCGCAAAGATCGGCGCGGACGTGGTCGACAACGACAATGTCAAGGTCCGCGACCTTCCGCCGCAGTTGCAGGACATTCTCCTCAACCTTCAGGTCGGTCAGTCGACCCCGCCCTTCGGCTCGATCACCGAAGGCGTTCGCGTCCTCGTGGTCTGCGGCCGCGACGATCCCGCTTCCGCCGGCGCGCCCAATGCCGAACAGATTCAGGCGCAGTTGGAGGAAGAACGAGTCAACAAGCGCGCGCGCATCTATCTGCGCGACCTTCGCCGTGATGCCGTCATCGAATATAACTGATCCCGCCCTGCCCGACCCCGCCCCTTTCGCCGTTCCGCTCGGCGACCCGGCGGGGATCGGGCCGGAAATCGTCGCCAAAAGCTGGGTGATGCGCGAAGCGCGCGGCCTGCCGCCCTTTTTCGCGGTCGGCGACGTCGCGTCGCTGCGCGCGGTATGGCTGGGGCCCATCGAGGCGATCGAGACACCGGCGCAGGCCGCCGCCGTCTTCCCCCGCGCGCTCCCCGTCCTCCAGATCGGCGAAAGCCATCCCGTAACGCCCGGCACCCCGACGCAGGACGGTGCGCGCACGGCCTTCCAGTCGCTGGAAGTCGCGGTCGGCCTCGCCCGGCAGGGGTCGGCCGCTGGCATCGTCACAGCGCCGGTCGGCAAGGAACAGCTTTACGGCGTCGGCTTCACCCATCCCGGCCAGACCGAATTCATCGCCGAACGCTGCGGCGTTTCCGCGCACAATGCCGTCATGATGCTCGCCGGTCCGTCGCTCAAGGTCGTGCCTGTAACCATCCATATCGCGCTCGCCGACGTGTCCGCCGCGCTCACTGTCGACCTCATCCGCGCGCGGGCGCTGACCACGGTCAAGGGGCTGCAACGCAATTTCGGCATTGCCCGCCCCCGCATCGCCGTCGCCGGGCTCAATCCCCATGCGGGCGAAAATGGCGCGTTGGGGCGGGAGGAGATCGACGTGATCCGCCCCGCCGTCGAACAGCTTCAGGCCGAGGGGATGGAAATCGTCGGGCCGCTGTCGCCCGACGGCATGTTCCACGCCCGCGCCCGCGAAACCTATGACGCGGCGCTGTGCATGTACCACGATCAGGCGCTGATCCCGATCAAGACCCTCAATTTCGACGAAGGCGTCAACATCACGCTGGGTCTCCCCATCGTGCGCACCTCGCCCGACCATGGCACCGCCTTCGGCATCGCCGGGACCGACAGCGCCAATCCCGGCGCGATGATGGCCGCGCTCAAGATGGCCGCCGAAGCCGCCCGCGCTCGCCTCGCCCATGGTTGAGACCCGCCCGGCGCTCCCCCCGCTGCGCGAAGTGATCGCGCGCCACGGCCTTGCCGCCAGCAAGGCGCTGGGCCAGAATTTCCTGCTCGACGAACAGTTGCTGGATCGTATCGCCGCCATTCCCGGTCCGCTCGACGGCCAGCCCGCGTTCGAGGTCGGTCCGGGGCCCGGCGGCCTCACCCGCGCCATCCTGCGGGCCGGGGCGCGTCTGGTCGCGGTCGAACGCGACGACCGCTGCCTTCCCGCCCTCGCCGAGTTGCAGGACGCCTTTCCCGGCCAATTGCGCATTCTGTCCGACGATGCGATGAAGGTCGATGCGCACGCCGAAGCGGGCGATGGCGCGCATATCGTCGCCAACCTCCCCTATAATGTCGGCACGCCCCTGCTCGTCGGCTGGCTGTCCGCCGACTGGACCCCGCTTCCCTGGTGGTCGACGCTGACCCTGATGTTCCAGATGGAGGTCGCCGAACGCATCGTCGCAAAGCCGGGCACCGACCATTATGGCCGCCTCGCCGTCCTCTCCCAGTGGCGCAGCGACGCGCGCATCGCGATGAAGGTGCACCGCAGCGCCTTCACCCCGCCGCCCAAGGTGATGTCGGCGGTCGTTCACCTGACCCCGAAGCCCGCGCCGGAAGGGGTGGCGCTCAAGCATCTGGAACGCCTCACCGCCGCCGCGTTCGGCCAGCGCCGCAAGATGCTGCGGCAAAGCCTCAAGGGCCTGCCCGGCGCGCTCGACGCACTGGCGTCCCTCGGCATCGACCCGCAACGCCGCGCCGAAACCCTGTCCATAGAGGAATTCGTCGCCACCGCGCGCTTGCTCGGCCGCTGACCGTTCGTGATTTCGAAGCACGAATGCCGTCGAAAACGTCCGCCGGCGCACCGATGAAAATATGCGCGCAACTGTCTACTTCGCTGTATCCTTATCCTCGACTTGCCCCCGCCCGACCGGCTAGATGGCAGCGCCCATGTCGCGCCTCATCCTCCTCAACAAACCCTATGACATGCTGTCCCAGTTCACCGACCGGAACAGCCCGACCGCCCGCGCCACCCTGTCCGACTGCGTCGCCATCCCCGGCGTCTATCCCGCCGGTCGGCTCGACCGCGACAGCGAAGGATTGCTGCTCCTGACCGACGACGGCCGGCTCCAGGCCCGCATCGCCGACCCCCGGTTCAAACTGCCCAAGACCTATCTCGTCCAGGTGGAGGGGATCGTCAGCGACCGGGCGCTCGCCGCGCTGCGGCAGGGCGTCATGTTGAAGGACGGCCCCACCCGCCCGGCACAGGCCGACCGCATCGACCCGCCTGCCCTGTGGCCCCGCGACCCGCCGATCCGCGTGCGGCAAACCGTGCCCGACAGCTGGCTGCGTCTCACCATCGCCGAAGGCCGCAACCGGCAGGTGCGCCGGATGACGGCAGCGGCAGGCTTCCCCACCCTGCGCCTCGTCCGCTGGTCGATCGGCGACTGGACGGTGGAAGGCCTCGCCCCCGGCCACTGGCGCGAAGAGAGGGCGTAACCGTTCGGTCAGGGGGTTTCGGTCGGCACCTTGTCGGGCGCGGGTACCGGGTTCTTTTCCGTCATCGCGACGGCGGGCGGCCCCTTGGCAATGGCGGCGGACAGATGCGACACCGGCGCGCAATCTGCCTTGCACAGCTTCTGCGCCTGCGCCAGCACATCCTTGGCACGGGCGACCGCGCCCTTCTCCACCATCGCCTCGCCCTGCCCCGCGAGCGCCACGACATCGGTGGGATCGAGCAGCAGCGCTTCCCGATAGAGGCGGATCGCCTTCCCTTGAAGTCCCTGTGCCCGCGCGACTTCCGCCAGTTCGACATAGGCCGCCCGGTTACGGGGATCGACCGCCAAGGCGCTTTCCAGTGCATCGGTCGCACCGGTAAGGTTCCCCGCCCGGCGCGCCGCTTCGCCCGCCTTCTGCCATTGGATCGACTGCGGATTGATCTGATTGTCGGGCTTTTGCGACAGCCCGACGCTCGACACGGTGGCGAGCAGAGCGGCAAGGGCAATCGAGGCAGGGGTGAAACGCATGATAAACTCCAGCCATGTTTCAGGCGTTGATTCCCGATCCTCGCGATTTTGCGGGCGCTTGTCCATGGCTGATTAGGCCGCTTCCCGCCGCATCCGCGCAAAGAAGAAACCGTCCGTCCCGTCATGCCCCGGCGTCAGCAGCCAGCCGCCGCCATGCCCGCGCCCAAACGGCAGCGCCAGCGGCTCGGGCGTCCAGCCCGCATGACGGGCGAGGAACGCGTCCACCTGGCCCTTCCCTTCCCGATCGGTCAATGCACAGGTGGCATAGACGAGCGAGCCGCCCGGAGCCACCAAAGGCGCCGCGAAATCGAGGATGCGCGCCTGCTCCGCCACCAGCCGGTCGAGCCGAGAGGGGCTGAGCCGCCAGCGCGCCTCCGGGTTGCGCCGCCATGTGCCCGTGCCCGAACAGGGCGCGTCGACCAGCACGACATCCGCCTTGCCCGTCAGGCTCGCCAGCCCGCGCGCCTCATGCGCCTGATCCAGCAGCATCGTCTCGACGAATGTCGCCCCCGCCCGCTCCGCCCGCGGTTCCAGCCGGGCGAGGCGCGCGCGGATCGTGTCCGTCGCGACCAACCGCCCACGCCCATCCATGGCCGCCGCCAGCGCCAGCGTCTTGCCCCCCGCGCCTGCGCACAGGTCCACCACCGTCATGCCGGGCTGTACGCCGCATGCGTGGACGATCAGCTGGCTGCCTGCGTCCTGCACCTCGACCAGACCGTCCTTCCACGCCGCCGCCTGCTCGACCGGGTGCCCTTCCGGCAGGCGGAGCGCGTCGGGCAGCCCCGCGAGCGTCACCGCGTCGGGAAATAAGGGCGCGACCTTGGCAGGCGCGGCTTTCAATCGGTTCACCCGCAAGTCCACCGGCGCGCGCCCCAGCAGAGCATCCTGCTCCACCGCTTGCGCCAGCAGCGGCGCGATCCAGCCCGGCACAGTCCCCGCGGGCGCCCCTGCCTCCCCCGGCTCGATGGGCAGCGGCCCATGCGCCGATCCGTCGAACAGCTCGGCGATATCCGGTCGCTCCGCGGCAAGGCCGATCATTGCTGCGCGCCCGGTGTCGGGCCGCTCGCCCGCGCGGCGGATCGCGTCATAGACATGATCGCGCACCGCCCGCCGGTCGCGCGACCCGGCATAGCGCCGTTCCTTGAAATAGCGGGCGATCAGTGTGTCCGCCGCCGGCCCGCCATCGCGCGCCGACGCGACGATGGCGTCGAGCAGGTCGATGGCCGCCTGCACGCGCGCGGCGGGGGTCATGCCGCCCGGATCCTAGCGGGTGGGGTAATTGGGCGCTTCCCGCGTGATGGTGACATCGTGGACATGGCTTTCGGACAGGCCTGCGTTGGTGATCTGAACGAAGCGGGCACGCGATTGCAGGTCCTTGATCGTGGCGCTGCCGGTGTAGCCCATCGCCGCCTTCACCCCACCGACGAGTTGATGGATCACATCCTTCGCCGGTCCCTTGAACGGCACCTGCCCCTCGATCCCTTCGGGCACCAGCTTCATCTGGTCCTTGATGTCGGCCTGGAAATAGCGGTCCGCGCTGCCCCGCGCCATCGCGCCGACGCTGCCCATGCCGCGATAGCTCTTATAGGCGCGGCCCTGGTACAGGAACGTTTCGCCCGGCGCTTCGGCGGTTCCGGCGAGCAGCGATCCCACCATGACGCAGCCCGCGCCCGCCGCCAACGCCTTGGCCACGTCGCCCGACGTGCGAAGCCCGCCGTCCGCGATGACCGGCACGCCATGCCGGGCGGCTTCCTCGGCGGAGTCCATGACGGCCGTCAGCTGCGGCACGCCCACGCCCGCAACGACGCGCGTGGTGCAGATCGACCCCGGCCCGATCCCAACCTTCACGCAATCCGCCCCCGCGCCAATCAGCGCCTTGGTCGCTTCGGCGGTGGCGACGTTGCCCGCCACAACCTGAACATGGTTGGACAGCTTCTTCACCGCTTCGACCGCCACGGCGACCTGGCGGCTATGCCCGTGCGCGGTATCGATGACGATAAGGTCGCATTCCGCGTCGATCAACGCCCTGCTGCGTTCCAGCCCCTTGTCGCCCACCGTGGTCGCAGCCGCGACGCGCAGCCGCCCCGCGTCGTCCTTCGTCGCCTGCGGATAGGTAACCGCCTTTTCCATATCCTTGACCGTGATGAGGCCGACGCAATGATAGGCATCGTCCACCACCAGCAGCTTTTCGATCCGCCGCGCATGGAGCAGGCGGCGCGCTTCGTCCTGCCCTACACCGGCCTTGACCGTGGCCAGATTGTCCTTCGTCATCAATTCGCTGACCGGCTGATCCGGGTTTTCGGCAAAGCGCGTGTCGCGGTGGGTCAGGATGCCGACCAGCTTGCCCGATTGCTCCACGACCGGAATGCCGCTGATCCGGTGGCGCTGCATCAACATTTGCGCGTCGGCCAGCGTCGCGGTCGGCAGGATGGTGATCGGGTTGACCACCATTCCGCTTTCGAACCGCTTGACGGCGCGCACGGCGTCGGCCTGCTCTTCGACGGTCAGGTTCCGATGCAGCACGCCGATGCCGCCCAACTGTGCCATCACGATCGCCATATCGGCCTCTGTCACCGTGTCCATCGCGGAAGACAGGATCGGGATATTGAGCCTGATCGCCTTGGTGACATGGGTCGACGTGTCCGCCTGGCTCGGCAGCACATCGGATTCGCCGGGCTGCAACAGCACGTCGTCAAAGGTGAGGCCAAGGCGGATATCCATGGAAACGAGCCACTTTCTGCTGGGGGGCGCCAGCGTCGGCAGCCGCGCCCCGGGGGATTTGTGGCGGCCCATGTAACCACTTCGCCCGCGCGGGGCCAGACCCCGGCGCGATTTTCTTAACGAAGGGTCGGAGCCGCCGTCATCATACGCGCTACCGCTCGGTTCAGAGCCGGTTCCGCTTGTATATGCGCACCAGCCACAGCGCCGTCAGAACCGCCACGGTCAGAACGCGCGGCGGCAGGCTGTCCAAAGCATGCGGCACGCTCCAGAACAAAGCGTCGCCGGTGAAGATCACAGCCAGAACGGCGATCGCGAACAGGACAGGCGGCAAGAACAGGCGGGCGGGCATGGCCCGACCCTAACACGCCAGCCTCGGCATCGCCAAAAACCTTCCTTTCCATGCAAACGAAAAGGGCGGAGCCGCCGGCCCCGCCCTTCGTCGCATCGACTGACCGAATGTTCAGACCCCTAGCGGCGACGGATCGCCGAACGGCCCCTTGCGCTTGCGCGTGCGGGGGATGGAGGAACCCGCCACCGGGACGACCGACGGTTTGATCGTCGTTCCGTCTTCCCGCGTGATCTCTCCCCGCTCCAGCAAGGTCTTGATCTCCTCACCGGTCAGCGTCTCATATTCGAGCATCGCGTTGGCCAGCAGGTGCAATTGCGCCTCATGACCCTTCAGGATGTCCTGCGCGCGGGAATAGCCCTGCTCGACCAGACCACGGATCTCGCTATCGATCAGCTTTGCCGTTTCGTCCGACATATGGACACGCTGGCTTTGCGAATAGCCAAGGAAAGTTTCGCCCTGCTGCTCTTCATATTGCAGCGGGCCCAGCTTGTCCGACATACCCCACTGGGTCACCATGTCGCGAGCCAGCTTGGTCGCATATTGGATATCGCCCGACGCGCCGCTCGACACCTTATCATGTCCGAAGATGATTTCCTCAGCAACGCGTCCGCCCATGGCGACGGCCATATTCGCGTGCATCTTGTCACGATGATAGCTGTAGCTGTCCCGTTCCGGCAGGCGCATCACCATGCCCAGTGCGCGACCGCGTGGGATGATCGTCGCCTTGTGAATCGGGTCGGACGCAGGCTCGTGAACAGACACGATCGCATGGCCCGCCTCGTGATAGGCAGTCATCTTTTTCTCGTCGTCGGTCATGACCATGGAACGGCGTTCCGCACCCATCATCACCTTGTCCTTGGCCGATTCGAACTCGTCCATCGCGACCAGACGCTTGCCGCGCCGTGCCGCCGTCAGCGCCGCTTCGTTGACCAGATTGGCAAGGTCGGCACCCGAAAAGCCGGGCGTTCCACGCGCGATGGTGCGCGGGTCGACGTCGGGTGCCAACGGCACTTTCTTCATATGAACGGCAAGAATCTTCTCGCGCCCTTCAATGTCGGGACGAGGAACGACAACCTGACGGTCGAAGCGGCCCGGACGCAACAGAGCGGGATCGAGCACGTCGGGACGGTTGGTCGCCGCAACGATGATGATACCCTCGTTGGCCTCGAATCCGTCCATCTCGACCAGAAGCTGGTTCAGCGTCTGCTCGCGCTCGTCATTGCCGTTGCCGAGGCCCGCGCCACGATGACGACCGACCGCGTCGATTTCGTCGATGAAGACGATGCAGGGCGCGTTCTTCTTCGCCTGCTCGAACATGTCGCGCACACGGCTTGCGCCGACGCCCACGAACATCTCGACAAAGTCGGAGCCGGAGATGGTGAAGAAGGGCACGCCCGCCTCCCCCGCGATGGCGCGAGCCAGCAGCGTCTTGCCGGTACCGGGCGACCCGACGAGCAGAGCGCCCTTGGGAATCTTGCCGCCGAGCCGGGCGAACTTGGTCGGGTCCTTCAGGAACTCGACGATCTCCTGCAATTCCTCGCGCGCCTCGTCGATGCCCGCGACATCGTCGAACGTCACCTTGCCGTGCTTTTCGGTCAGAAGCTTGGCCTTTGACTTACCAAAGCCCATCGCGCCGCCGGCGCCGCCGCCCTTCTGCATCTGGCGAAGAACGAAGAAAGCAATGCCAAGGATCAGCAGGAACGGCAAGGATTGATAGATCAGGATCATCCAGAAGCTGGGCTGCTCCTCCGGCTGGCCAGAATATTTGACGTTATAATCGTCGAGCAGGCCGGTCAGGCCCGGATCGTTGACGGGAACGGTCGAGAATTTCTGCCCGCTCGACAATGTGCCGCTGATCTTGTTGGGCGCGATCGCAACATCCTTGACCTGCCCCTCCTGCACCTTCGAGCGGAATTCGGAATAGGCGATGCCAGCGCCGGATTGCGAAGCGGTGCGGCTGTCGAACAGAGAGACGAACAACAGCAGCGCCACGATAACGCCGGCCCAAATCATCGCGCTCTTGATCCAGGGATTGCCCTGCGGGTCTTTCTCGTCGTTCATCATCACTCTCTTTCAGTCGACAAGATAGGGCGCGCCGACAAAAGCGCAAGCGGAGCAGGCCGCAGATTCCGCCCCCTCCGCCCGGCTATCGACAGGATCTTCAACCGCCGACGAACAGGGTAACGGCCACATAGGCCAGAGCGATTGCGACGCCCGCGGAAAGGCCGCACAGCAGATAACCCATGTACAGAAGGAGCGGCGGGTGCGGTCGCGCCATCTGCCGGTTCCGTTGCGCCGCCGAAAGTATGACGCTCGCCAGCAAGCCGTAGGTCAGGGCCGCAAATTCCATCATCCGTTTCAAATCCCCGCGTGAAAATCACGCCGTGACTAACCCAAACCGCGTTAAGGATTCATCCTCGCACTGCCAAAAATCGGCGAAGCGAGCCATGACCACGACTGGCCGGGGAACTTTCCGGCACTTGGCGGTCCTACGCTCGGCGGCGGGGCGGCGCATGCGTGATTCGCCATGTCGGCCCACCTTTAAGCAGATATCGGCCAAGGCTGGCCTGCCTTCCCCCCTTCGCTTCTGACAATGCATGGTCCAACGCATCGCCGCGCGGCGGTTCCGCCTCCGGATCGGCGGCCGCCAGCATATGCAGCACCAGCCGACGCAGATATTCGCGCGGAAGTTCGGTGCGGTCGAGCACCCAGCACTCCGGTTCTGCACGGATATGCGCTGTTGCCAGCGCCACGACGCTCCATTCGATCGCCGCCTCCGCCTCGGCCAGCGCAGCAGCGCTTCGGGCCAGCGCCAGCGGTTCGATCCACGAAGCCCCCGCCAACGCGCCGCGAACGACCGCCCGGTCATAGCGCTCATCGCTGTTCGAAGGGTCCTCCACGAACGGCAGAGCGTTGGCCCGAGCGAAATCGATCAACTGCCACTTCCTTAACCCGAGCAACGGTCGGATGATCCGCCCGCTGCAAGGCCGGACCCCCGCCAGCCCGCTGACGCCGGATCCTCGATTGAGGCGCATCAGCAGCGTTTCGGCCTGATCGTCGGCATGGTGCGCCGTCATGATCCAGTCGATGGACCGGGCCGCGCGCCAGCCCTCCATCACGCGATAGCGCATCGCCCGCGCCCATGCGGAAACGTTGCCTTCGACCGGCGCATCGGGTGTCAGGACGGCGTGCGGCACGCCAGCATCGGCGCACCAGCGCGCTACCATAGCGGCTTCGGATGCGGCCTCCGGGCGCAACCCGTGATCGACCGTCACTGCCTCGACCCGTCCCGCAAAGTCCGATGCCGCTAACGCCAGCAGGGCCATGCTGTCCGGCCCGCCAGACACGGCAACGCCAAATCGTGCGACATCGTCATCCTCCGTCAGGCGAAGGACGGCCTTGCGAAAGATGGCGCGCAGCGGTGCGCCCTGTTCGTCGCGGGAGCGGATCATGGGATCAGCCGTTTCCACCAACTGCCCTTCAAAATCCATCCATTCCTCGCGACACCGGGCAACCATAGAGGCAAAACGCCCTCTTCCCTTCCCCAACCTTGATCCCCATAGAGATCAGCCATGACCGACGCACCTGCCCCCGCCATAGAAATCCGCAACCTCACCAAGGTCTACAAGGGTGGCAAGCGCGCGCTGGACGGCATCAATCTGTCGATCCCTCGCGGGCAGATATACGGCCTGCTGGGTCCCAACGGCGCAGGCAAATCGACCACGATCAACATCCTCGCCGGGCTGGTCAACAAAACGCAGGGCGATGTCAGCATCTGGGGCTTCGACATCGACGTAAATCCGCGCAACGCGAAAAACAGCATCGGGATCGTGCCGCAGGAAATCGTGTTCGATCCCTTCTTCACGCCATTCGAGACGCTGGAGAATCAGGCAGGTTATTATGGCGTGCCCAAGGACCGCCGCCGGTCGATGGAACTGTTGAGCGCGGTGCATCTGGAGGACAAGGCCAATGCCTACGCCCGGACGTTGTCGGGCGGCATGAAGCGGCGGCTGCTGGTGGCGAAGGCGATGGTGCATTCGCCGCCGATCCTGGTGCTCGACGAACCGACCGCCGGGGTCGACGTGCAGTTGCGCCAGCAGCTTTGGGCCTATGTCCGCGAACTCAACCGGCTCGGCGTGACCATCGTGCTCACGACACACTATCTGGAGGAGGCGGAGGAACTGTGCGACCGCATCGCCATCATCAACCATGGCCGGGTCATCACTGACAAGCCGACGCGAGAACTCATCGCCATGGCGCAGGAAAAGGTTGTGCAGGTGACAGTCGACCGCGACGTTGGCGTGGTGCCCACCGCCCCATGCTTCGAAAAGGTCGAATTGAGCGACGGACGCACACTGACGATCACTTATATGAAGGACCGCGCCAATGCGGGGCAGGTGCTGAGCGCGGTGCAGGCCAGCGGCCTTGCGATCGTAGACGTTGTGACGCGCGATCCCGATCTGGAGGATGTGTTCCTCAATCTGACTGCGGACGCCTGAAAACCGCTCCTTCCCCCCGAACGGACCGTAAGAGGCCGGAGACCCCATGACCACCACCCTCTACGATGTCGTCATCATCGGCTCCGGCGCGGCAGGGCTTACCGCCGCGATCAACCTGGCGCAGGACCGGAAGGTGCTGGTGATGGCCAAGGGCGCGCTCGACGGTGGGTCGACCAACTGGGCGCAGGGCGGCATCGCCGCCGTGCTCGACGCCGGCGACAGTTTCGAGGCGCATGTCCACGACACGATGGTAGCAGGCGCAGGTCTCAACGACCGCGCTACGGTCGAATTCGTCGTGTCCGAAGCGCCCGCCGCGATCGACCGGCTCGCGGCGCTGGGCGTTCCGTTCAACGGGGGCGAGGAATTCGGCGAACGCTGGCACCTGACCCGGGAGGGCGGGCACAGCCACCGGCGCATCGTTCATGTCGATGACGCGACCGGACACGCAGTGCAGGTCGCCCTGCTGAAGGCCGCTCGCGCCAATCCGAACATCACGCTGATGGAGGACATGGTCGCCATCGACCTTATCACCTCCCGCCATGGCGAACGTTATTCAGGCGATGGCCATGTCTGGGGCGTCTATGCCTTTAACAAGCAGACGAAGCGAGTCGACACCCTGCTCGGTCGCGCGACAATCCTGTGCACCGGCGGCGCGGGGCGGACCTATCTCTTTTCCACCGCGCCGCGCGGCGCGACGGGCGATGGCATCGCCATGGCGTGGCGCGCCGGGTGCCGCGTCTCCAACATGGAGATGAACCAGTTCCATCCCACCTGCCTCTACAATCTGGAGGTCAAGAACTTCCTCATCACCGAAGCTGTGCGGGGCGAGGGCGGACATCTGAAGCTGCCGCCGGGCGTGCCGGGCGGCGGGGAACGTTTCATGCCCCGATTCGACCCGCGTGGCGAGCTTGCGCCCCGCGACATTGTCGCGCGCGCCATCGACCATGAAATCAAGCGCCTCGGCCTCGACTATGTCCATCTCGACATCAGTCACAAAGAGCCGGAGTTCGTAAGGCACCACTTCCCGACCATCTACGCCCGCCTCCTCGACCTCGACATCGACATCACCAAGGAACCGATTCCGGTCGTCCCGGCGCAGCATTACACCTGCGGGGGTGTCATCATCGACCTTGACGGGCGCACGGACCTGCCCGGGCTTTATGCGGCGGGGGAAGTGAGCGAGAGCGGGCTTCACGGCGCAAATCGCCTTGCTTCCAATTCGCTCCTCGAATGCTTCGTGTTCGGAGAGGCGGCAGCGGGGCATATCCGCGCCCACTGGGACGCCTTGCCCCCGCCCCCGGCAATCCGGCCTTGGGACGAAAGCCGTGTTACCAACAGCGACGAAGAGGTGATCGTCCAGCATAACTGGAAAGAAATCCGCCGGTTCATGTGGGATTATGTCGGCATCGTGCGCACCACCAAGCGGCTGGAGCGCGCGCAGCATCGCATCGACCTGCTCTCCAGAGAGGTTGACGACTATTACGGTAACTTCCGCGTCACACCGGATCTCATCGAACTGCGCAACCTGCTGGAGGTCGCCCGGCTTGTCGTCCGCTCGGCGCTGCGTCGCAAGGAAAGCCGCGGCCTTCACTACACGCTCGACTATCCCGAAACGCTACCCAAAGCAGTCGACACCGTCCTTGCGCCTTAGCCTGCCAAAAAGCTTTTGAGCAATGCACCGAACCGTGCGGGCTGGTCGCGCATGACCATATGGCCGCTTGGCCCCACAGGTTTCAGCACCACGCCCTTCTTCCCCGCATAGGCGCTGCGGAAGCGGTCGGCGATGGTGGCGTTCATCTGCGCGTCGTCACCGATCGCATAAACGACCTCCAGCGGTACGGTGAGGCGCGACAGCTGCGGGGACAGGTCGATGTTCGCCAGATCGCGCAACGCGCTCGCGATGACGTCCGGATCGCTGCCCTGCGCGCCGGGCGTCCGCCCGACGATCTGCGCCAGATAGCGCCGCCCTGCCGCTGTCCCTGTGAGATATCCGCTCAACTGGTCGGCGAGGAAGCCCAACCCGCTCGCCGTCCCTCCGACCATCGCAGCCCCCGCCGGCAGCATGTCGACGACCATCACCCTAGACGCCAGTCCCTTCAGCCCCAGCAGCATCGCCAACGTGCCGCCCATCGAATGACCGACTGCGGCGGGGCGCTTCAAACCCGCGGCCACGACATAGCGGGCGATCTCGTCGGCCACCGGCTGCACCACAGGTCCGCTCGCATTGTCGTCCGGCGCGAGGCCGGCGAAACCGCGCACATGGACAAGATGCAGCCGACAGTCGGGCATCGCGTCCAGAACCCCGTTCCAGGCCCCCGGCCCGCTCGCAAGTCCGGGGATGAGCAGCACGTCGCGCCCCGTTCCACGGACCGTAACGGCGATCCGGCGGGAGGCAAAGGACGCAGCTACAGCACGCCCGCTCCCCAATGCCAACCCCCCGATCCCCGCGCCGATTACGAAGCTCCGCCTGTCGATGATGAATGTCATGCCCCGTCTATTGCCCGACCGCCGCTGAACCGCAACTGAGCGGATCGTCGTCCGCGATCAATGGGTTGCCACCATTCATCTTCCCTCCATCGCATTTGAGGAATCATTCGTCGCACGACGCTTGCCGATACGGGTGCGCGCCGCGCCTATGCGAGGAAGAGAGTGCGGGGTATCCATGACATCGAATAAGAACCGGGGCGGGTCCGCGCGCCTCGTCCTGTTGATCGCGGCGCTTTCGGCCTGCGTCAGCGCGCCTGAATCGCGACAGGCGGAAGCCGCTGCCGCCGTGCCCCGGAAGCCGCAACCCAAGACGAATACCTGGCCGATCAGGCCGGTCGCCAACCCGCCCGAACCCTATCGCGACATCGACCAGAACGAAGCGCCGCCCCCCGCGCTGGTCGCGGTCGTGCGCAACCTTGGCCAAAGTTTCAGCGGCAAGGTCGGTATCGCCGTGCGCCGCATCGGTGCGGACTGGACGGTGGCGTGGAACGGCAATGCGCTTTTCCCGCAGCAAAGCGTGTCCAAGCTATGGGTTTCGATGACCTTCCTCGATGCGGTGGACCGCGGCAAGCTGCGCATCACCGACACGACCACCATCACCCGCAACGACCTCACCCTGTTTCATCAACCCAGCGCGATGATGCTGAAGGACGGGATGTGGACGACGAGCTATTCCGACCTCCTGCGCCGCGCGATGACGCAAAGCGACAATACTGCCAACGACGCGCTGCTGCGCGCGGTGGGCGGCCCCGAAGCGGTACGCAGCTACCTAGCCCGAAAGGCGATCCGCGACGTCCGATTCGGACCGGGTGAGCGGCTGTTGCAATCGGCGACGGCGGGTCTCGACTGGCGGCAGGATTATTCGGTCGGTCGAAATTTCTACGCGGCGCGCGCCAAACTGCCCATGACCGTGCGGGTGAAAGCGCTCGACGCCTATCTGGCCAACCCGCCCGATGGCGCGGCACCTTCCTCCATCGTGCAGGCATTGGCTCGCCTCAAGCAGAACCGGATGCTTTCGCCCGCCTCCTCGCGTCTGCTCATGTCCATCATGTCGGAAGCCAAGACCGGACCGAGACGGATCAAGGGCGGAGTACCGCCGGGCTGGACCTATCTACACAAGACCGGCACGGGCCAGGACCTGCCGCCGCGATCCACCGGCTATAACGATATCGGCATCATGACCGCGCCGGACGGCACCAGCTACGCCATAGCGGTGATGATCGGATCGACGACGCAGCCCATTCCGGCACGCATGGAACTGATGCAGGCGGTATCCCGGGCGGTAGCGGCCAATCATCAGGCACACTGATCAGAAGCGGCGGGTGATACCCACATAAAGCTCGCTGTCCGGGCTGTTATCGTTGAGCCCGACGTTGACGCCGGTGTCGAACTGCAAGTCTTTCGAAGGCTGCCAGCCCAGCGACAGTCCGGCCAGCGCCTTCGTGCCGTGCTGCGCAGGATCGTCGTCACGCATCAGCGATGTTTCCAACGTAGCCGTCACCGCCTCGCTCAGATCGAGGTCGATGCCGACGACGCTGCCATAGGCCAGATGACGCCCATGCCGGTCCTCGTCCACCGCAGCGTCGATCTCGGGCGTGAATTCCATCGTTAGGCCGTCACGCAATTCATAGCTGAGGGGAATCACCAGTCCCGCACCCCAGTCGCCGGCGCCGATGGCCGAACCGCCGGTCGGAAAGGTCACATAGGGCAGCAGAGCTACCGAAAAACCCGCCCCGTCCGGGTTGTGCAAATTCTGCTTCAGACCCACGAGTACGTCGCCGGTCCCCGCGCTGCGGTCCACCTGCCCGCTCGCCCTATCGCGCACCCGCTCGTGGCCGTAGGCCGTCCAGCCGATCTGCGCTTCCAGCGTATCGGTGACGCCAATCCGCACCAGCAGATCGCCACTCTCGATCGTGTCGGTTCGGCTCTCCATGTCCCGTTCGCGGGCCCAGTCGCCAAGGCCGAGTTCGGCAACGACCCGCCCCGGTTCGACCGTGCAGGGCGGGGTTCCCATCCCCGGCCGATCGGCGCACAGGTCCCGCTCCTCCTTCGCATACGCCCAGGTCGGCAGGGTGGCGAGCATCGCCGCGAACAAGATCGACCGTTTTTTCATGATGCCCCCTTATCCCGCCGCGCGGGAAACAGAGCAGAAATAATTATCGCCCGCAGGAGTTCCCGCCGCAGCATGTCAGAGCACTGGAGAGCGCCAGCTTTAGCAGCTATCCCCACCCCATGACCCAGAATCATCTCTATCTCGTCGACGGCTCGGGCTATATTTTCCGTGCCTATCACCAGTTGCCGCCGCTGACCAACCGACATGGCCAGCCTGTCGGCGCAGTCTATGGCTATACGACGATGCTGTGGAAACTTGCAGAGGAACTGGGCCGGTCGGAAGGGCCCACCCATATGGCGGTGGTGCTGGACAAGGGGTCGCACACGTTCCGCAACGACATGTACGACCAGTATAAGGCGCACCGCCCGCCGCCGCCCGAGGATCTCGTCCCCCAGTTCCCGATGATCCGCGACGCGACCCGCGCCTTCTCCCTCCCCTGCATCGAGGAGGCCGGATACGAGGCGGACGACATCATCGCCAGCTATACGAAGGCCGCGGTCGCCCAGGGCTGGCATGTCACCATCGTCAGTTCCGACAAGGACTTGATGCAGCTGATCCAGCCCGGCGTCGACATGTACGATACGATGAAGAACGAGCGGCGCGGCGCGGACTATGTGATGGCGAAGTTCGGCGTCGGGCCGCAACATCTGGGCGATGTGCTGGCGCTGATGGGCGACAGCGTCGACAATGTGCCCGGTATCCCGGGCATCGGCCCCAAGACAGCGGCCAAGCTCATCACCGAATATGGCGGGCTCGAAGCGGCGCTGGAAGCAGCGCCGCTCATGAAGAAGTCGAAGATGCAGGAAAACCTCATCGCCCATGCCGACATGGCGCGGCTGTCGCGCAAGCTGGTCGCGCTGCACGAGACTATGGATCTGCCCGAACCGCTGGAAGACCTGACGCTCAAGGGCATCCCCAAGGAACCGTTGCAGGCGTTTCTGGAGCATCACGGCTTCAAGACCCTGCTCGGCCGTCTGGGCGCTCCGGCCGCGGCGGTTGCGGTGGCAGCCGCTGCAGCAGCAATTTCCGACGAAACCGCCCCTGCCGCCCCCGCCTTTGCCGACGAACCGCCCATCGACCGCAGCCTGTATGAGACGGTCGTCACCCAGGACGTGCTCGATCGCTGGATCGCGGCAGCGCGGGCTGAGGGCGTCGTGGCCGTCGATACCGAAACCGACATGCTCGATTGCGTGTCGTGCGGCTTGGTCGGCATCAGCCTCGCGGTTGGCCCGAACGTTGCCTGCTATATCCCGGTCGGCCATGGCGGCACCGACATGTTCGCCGAACGGCCCGAACAACTGCCCAAGGACCTGGTCCTCGCGAAGCTCAAGCCGCTGCTGGAGGATGACGCGGTCCTCAAGATAGGCCAGAACCTCAAATATGACCTCACCGTGCTGCGCCGCCACGGCATCGAAGTTGCGCCCTATGACGATACCATCGTCATGAGCTTCGACCTCGACGCGGGGCAGAGCCTGGCGGGCCACGGCATGGACGAGGCGGCGCGTGTTCACCTCAACCACCAGTGCATCAGCTTCAAGGACGTGGTGGGTTCGGGCAAGAGCCAGATCACCTTCGGCGAAGTACCGCTCGACCGCGCGACCGAATATGCGACGGAGGACGCGGACGTCACGCTGCGCCTGTGGAAGCGGTTCAAGTCCCGCATCGCCAATGAAGGCGCGAACCGGGTCTACGAACTGGTCGATCGGCCTCTGGTCGGCGTGATCGCGGGGATGGAATTTGCGGGCATCAAGGTCGATCGCGAGGCGCTGTCCCGCCTGTCATCCGAATTCACCGCCGGGATCGCCGCGCTGGAAACGGAAATACACGCCATCGCAGGACAGCCTTTCGCCATCGGATCGACGCAGCAACTGGGCGCGATCCTCTTTGACAAGCTGGGGTACAAGGGCGGGAAGAAGGGAAAGTCCGGAGCCTACTCCACCGATGTCACCATTCTCGAACAGCTCAAGGCACAGGGCGCGCCTATCGCGGCCAAGGTGCTGGAATGGCGGCAGTTGTCGAAGCTCAAATCCACCTATACGGACGCACTTCAGGCGCAGATCAACAAGAATACGGGCCGCGTCCACACCAGCTATTCGCTGACCGGCGCGCAGACGGGCCGCCTGTCGTCGACCGATCCCAACCTTCAGAACATCCCGATCCGAACCGAAGTCGGGCGGCAAATCCGCCACGCCTTCGTCGCCGAACCCGGCAACGTCATCCTCGCGGCGGATTACAGCCAGATCGAATTGCGGCTGGCCGCCCATATGGCCGATGTGCCCGCACTGCGCGAAGCCTTCGCAAATGGCGAAGACATTCATGCCGCGACGGCCCAGCAATTGTTCGGAGAGGTCAATCGCGACACGCGCGGGCGGGCGAAGACGATCAACTTCGCCATCCTCTACGGCATCTCGCGCTGGGGCCTTGCGGGTCGGCTGGAAATCGGTGCGGATGAGGCGCAGGACATGATCAGCCGCTATTATGAGCGCTTTCCCGGCATCAGCGTCTACATCAACGAAACGATCGAGAAGGCGCGTCGGCTGGGATATACCGAAACTTTGTTCGGTCGGAAGACCTGGTTTCCGCGCATCGCAGCGCCCATCCAGCATGAACGGCAGGGGGCCGAACGCGCAGCGATCAACGCGCCCATCCAGGGCACCAGCGCCGATATCATCAAACGGGCGATGGCGCGCATGGGACCGGCGCTGGACGCAGCAGGGCTGCCCGCCGTCCGCATGTTGCTTCAGGTGCATGACGAGCTTGTGTTCGAACTGCCCGAACGCGACGTGGAGGCGGCGAGCGCCGTCATCCGCCATGTCATGGAAACCGCCGCCGAACCGATCGTGAAACTCTCGGTCCCGCTGGGCGTGGAAATCGGCACCGGGGCCAGTTGGGGCGCCGCGCACTGACCCGTGCCGCATGGTTCGAGTGGGCCCGGTGCGGTCTTGCACGACACTCGGGAGGGGCCAAGTCGCGCCACCTGACCAGCGCCGAGCACACTCGATGCGAACCGACATCGCGACGGGGATGAGGGGGGGCATCCGCGTCGCCAGAGGAACCCGGCTCGCCCCACCAATCTGGATCGCCCCCTCCCCTGCCGCAAGAGCGGGAGGGCGAAGCAACATTATATTACAGCCCCGCCAAACTTCGATGCCTTGAAGCGCTTATTCCCGCCTATGCCCCGTTGACGCCTGCCTTGTCTCAAGACACAGGATGGGCATGTCCGACGACCAGCACAATGCCGCGCCGCTGCGCCTGTTCAACAGTCTGACCCGCTCGACCGAGCCTTTCACGCCGATCGAACAGGACCATGTGCGCGTTTATAGCTGCGGCCCAACCGTCTATAATTATGCGCATATCGGCAACCTGCGCGCTTATGTCTTCACCGATACGCTGCGGCGGACGCTGCTATGGAAGGGCCTTGCGGTCACGCATATCATCAACATCACCGACGTCGGCCACCTGACGAGCGACGCCGATGCGGGCGATGACAAGATGGAGGCGGCGGCTCGCGCTTCTGCCAAAAGCATCTGGGACATCGCGGCCCATTATACTCAGGCGTTCAAGCAGAATATCGCCGACCTCAACATTTTGCCGCCCAGCGAATGGACGGTCGCGACCGACTATGTGCCGCAGATGATCGCTTTTGCCGAAAAGATCGCGCCGACGCATTGCTATGAGCTGGAGAGCGGCCTTTACTTCGACAGTTCGACCGTTCCCGACTATGGCGCACTGGCGGGAGGGCGCGACGATGCAGCCCATGCCCGCATCGATCCGGTCGTGGGCAAACGCAACGCCAGCGATTTTGCGATTTGGCGAAAATCGCCGCCCGGCGAGCAGCGGCAGATGGAATGGGACAGCCCCTGGGGCAAGGGCGCGCCGGGCTGGCACCTCGAATGCTCTGTGATGAGCCAAGCCCGGCTCGGCCAGCCGTTCGACATTCACACCGGCGGCATCGACCATCGTGAAATCCACCACCCCAATGAAATAGCCCAGAATCAAGCTTTCCACGCCTGCTGCAGACCGGATGTCGGCGCGGGGGAGGCAGGCTTTACCGGCGCGCGGTGGTGGATGCACAACAACTTCCTCGTCGACCGGCAGGGAAAGATGAGCAAGTCGAAGGGCGGGTTCACCACGCTCTTCACGCTGATCGACGCAGGCGTGCATCCCCTCGCCTACCGCCTGCTGTGCCTTGGCGCGCATTATCGCAGCGAACTGGAATTCAGCGCGGACAATCTGGCGGCGGCGCTGACGCGGCTCAAGCGTCTGGTGATGGCGGTAGAGGGCCTCAAGGCCCGTGCCGAGGGCGTCACCTGGCAATCGCCGCGCCTCGATTACCTCCGCGCCAACCTCCACCCCAAACTGGTGCCGCTGCTGGAGCAGTTCGACGCTGCGATCAGCGACGACCTCATGACCCCGCGCGCCGTTCCTCTTTTGGAAGAGGCCGCTGCGATGAAGAAAGTGCCGGTCGATGAAAAGCTTTGCCTGATCGCCGCGTTCGATCAGGCGCTCGGCCTCAATCTGCTGACGCTGACCCGTTCCGACCTGCGCATCGCCCCCAAGGACGCTCGGATCACCCCGGAGGAAATCGAGGTCGAGTTGGAACGGCGCACAGCCGCGCGGGCGGAAAAGAATTTCGCACTGTCGGACGACATCAGGGACGCACTCGCCGCACGCGGCGTCGAGGTGATGGACGGCGATCCGCTGCGCTGGGACTGGCGGCTGACGCTGGGATAAGGCGTCAGCTGGCTTCCAGCGCGGCGCTGGCTTCGATCCAGGTTTCCTCCGCCGTCGCCAGCTTCTTCTCGACCTCGGCGCGTTTTACCATAAGCTGGCTCGTCGTCATCTTCGCTTCCGCCCCGGTCGCTGTCTTGGGGTCGAACAGCGCCTGGTCGATGCGGCTGCGCTCCGCCGACAGCGCGGCCATTTCCCGCTCCGCTTTGCTGACGGCGTTCTTCGCGGCCTTCTGTTTTTCGCGCCATTGCGCTGCGTTGCGTTTTTCGGCCTTGCGGTCGACCTTCGGCGCATCGCCCCCGGTTCCGTTGCCGTCCGCCTTGTGCAGGATGATGTCGGTGTAATCCTCCAACGATCCGTCGAACGGCTGGGCCGTACCATTGTCGACCAAGACGAGCCGGTCGGCGACCAGTTCGATCATATGGCGATCATGGCTGACGATCACCACCGCGCCGCTATATTCGTTAAGCGCCTGAACCAGCGCCTCGCGGCTGTCGACATCGAGGTGGTTTGTCGGTTCGTCGAGGATCAGGAGGTGGGGCGCATCGCGGGTGATGAGCGCCAGGGCGAGCCGTGCCCGCTCACCGCCGGACATCGACCCAACCTTCTGCGTGGCTCGCTCGCCCGAAAAGCCGAAGCGCCCCAGTTGCGCGCGCACCGCCCCGGGCGTCGCGCCTTTCATCACGCGCGTCATATGTTCCAGCGGCGTGTCGGTCACGTCCAGTTCCTCGACCTGATACTGGGTGAAGTAACCGACGTTCATCTTGGCAGACGCGCTCATCTGCCCTTCCATGGGCTTCAATTGCGCGGCGATCAGGCGGGCGAGCGTCGTTTTGCCGTTGCCGTTGCGGCCCAACAGTGCAAGCCGGTCGTCCGGGTCTATGCGCAGGTTGACGCGCCGCAGGACGGGCGTGTCGCTGTAGCCCACGGCGGCCATGTCCATGGTGATAAGCGGCGGGCGCAGTTCAGGAGGGCTCGGAAAGCCGAAATGCAGCGTGGGATCCTCGATGGCTGCGGCGATGGGCTGCATCCGCGCCAGCGCCTTGGCCCGCGACTGGGCCTGTTTCGCGGTCGATGCGCGGGCGGAGTTACGGGCGATATAGTCCTGAAGCTTCTCGCGCTCGGCCTGCTGCTTGGTGCGCGCGGCCTCCGCCTGTGCCAGCCGTTCCGCCCGCTGCCGCTCGAATGCGTCGTAGCCGCCGGGATAAAGCGTGATCTTCCCGCCTTCCAGATGGAGGATATGGTCGACCACATTGTTCAGCAAATCGCGCTCGTGGCTGATGACGACCACGGTCCCCCGATAGGCCTTCAGGAAATTTTCGAGCCACAGCGTCGCTTCGAGGTCAAGGTGGTTGGACGGTTCGTCGAGCAGCAGCAGTTCGGGCTCCGAAAACAACAAAGACGCCAGCGCCACCCGCATCTTCCACCCGCCCGAATAGCTGTCGAGCGCGCGCCCCTGCATTTCCTCGTCGAAGCCCAGGCCTACAAGGATGCGCGCGGCACGGGCAGGCGCGGTATAAGCGTCGATGGCGGTCAACCGTTCGTAGATATGACCGAGGCGATCGGGATCCTCGGTCGTCTCGCTCTCAGCCATCAGCGCCGCGCGTTCGATATCGGCGGCCAGCACAGTGTCGAACGGCGTCGCGGTGCCGCTGGGCGCTTCCTGCGCGATATAGCCAAGACGCGTGTCGCGCGGCATGTCGCAACTGCCCTCGTCAGGGTCGATCTGACCGATCATCACCTTCATGAGCGTGGACTTGCCCGCCCCGTTCCGACCGATCAGGCCGACGCGGCTGCGAGGGGGAAGGGAAGCGGCCGCGCGGTCGAGGATGGTGCGGCCGCCCAGGCGCACGGTGATGGCATTAAGGTTCAGCATGGCCGCCCCCTAACAGAGCCGCGCGCGCTTGTCAGCGGGCAGACACTGCCGTCAGGAATGCGCCTGGGCGGACGTGGAGGAATGCGATGCAGGCATCCGTTGCGTCGTCAGTTCCCGGATAACGCCGCCATATCCCTTCGTTATGTGCGCGTCCGCCGCATAGATCGGATCGGTCATCAGGTGCCGGTGCAGCCGCCTCAAATTGGTCCAGGGCACCGATGGAAAAAGATGATGCTCCAGATGATAGCTGACATTGAAGGGGGCGATCAGGAAACGGTCGACCAAGGTCGGGATGACCGTCCGCGTGCCCTTGATCTCGCTTTCGTCGGTGACGCCATTATGTTCGGCCATCGCGCGGATACGGTTGAAGACGTTTGCCCAGATGAACAGCGGGATGAACATCAGCCCCAATATCTGCCACCGCCATGGCGAAAGCAGGATCGCGCCGTAAAAGACAACGGCCCAAATGACGTAGCGCAGGCGCAGCGACAGACGATAGTCGAAATCGAAGCGGCCCGGATTATGGAAATTGGCGAACGGCACCCACACTCGGCTGTCGCGGGCCATACGATAATAGTTGAAGCCCAGCGCGCTGCGCACCAGCAGCCAGGCCATCGCCGCAGGACGCTTCGGAAAAATCTGGTCTGGATCGCGCCGCTGCACGCGATAGTCGCGGTCGCGCATCGTGTTGGTATGACGATGGTGATGCATGTGGTTGGCGCGGTAGAGATGAATGCTGAAACCCAGGGGAAAGGCAACGAACAGGTCGCCGATCCAGTCGTTGATCTTGCGGTTGCTGAACAGCATCCCGTGGCACGCATCGTGCATCATTACGGCGAGGCATTGGATGCGCGATCCGATCACGACCCCGGCGAGGAGGTAGACAGGAACACTATCCAACCGGATCGCGATCACCACCGCGGCGATCATGATCGCCCATTGCAGAATGAGAAGCACGGCGTTGCGGGGATCGTCTATCACTGAAAGGCGGCGAACGAGATCGAATGTCCCGCGCCGCGAATAGCGATATCCCGGCGGTCGCTCGCCAGCGGTATCAGCCATGCATCATATCTCCGCAGCCCGTTCCATCGCGCAGGACGGTATGGAGCGTGCGCCAAGCCGTCAAGGTGGCGGGCATTCAGCCTTGCGCCGGATCTTGCGCAAACAGGGTAAAACCGCTCTTCAACCCACCGACGCTCGATTGGCCCACCCACAAGTCGAAATCGCCAGGTTCGACGATCCGCCGATTGCGCGCGCCCACGAATTCCAGGTCCACGCGGGACAGCGAAAGGCGAACCGTCCGGCTCTCGCCAGGGGCCAGCGTCACGCGCTCCACGCGCTTGAGTTCGCGGATCGGACGTGTTCGACTGGCGACCTTGTCGCGGATATAAAGCTGCACGACCTCGCTTCCCTTGCGCTTGCCCTTGTTGGTCACGCGCACCGTGATCTCGATGGCCGCGTCCCACCGCAGCGCCGTGTCAGACAGTTTGAGCTGGTCCAGGACGAAGCTAGTGTAAGTGAGGCCATGGCCGAACGGGAAGCGGGCACTGTTATCGGTGGTTGCATAGCGCGCCTTATATTCGGTTTGCCCTGCCCCCGTGACCGGTCTGCCCGTGGATTTGCGGTCGTAGAAGAAAGGCTCCTGCCCGCTTTCCCAAGGAAAACTGACGGGCAGCTTGGCCGAAGGATCAACCTTTCCCAGCAGGATGTCCGCAATGGCATGCCCAGCTTCCGACCCCAGAAACCACGTCGCAAGGATTGCTTGCGCGTTCGCGACGCCGCCATGCAGCGCGAGCGCCCGTCCGTGCCGCAGCACAATCGCGACGGGTTTGCCGGTGGCGGCGATCGCATCGGCCAACGCCTGTTGGGCAGGGGGTAACTCGATGGTGGTGCGAGACTGGGCCTCCCCCGACATCGATTCCGATTCGCCGATGGCGAGCAAGACGACATCCGCCGCCTTCGCCGCTGCGACGGCCTTGGCGATACCGCCATCGACCGGCGCATCGATGGCACAACCCGCCGTCACCGTGAGGCTGGACGCATCGGGCAGCGCCGCGCGCAGACCGCTGGCGATATCCACGCCCTTGTCCGGATCGCCGTAGAACGCCCAGGGACCGTAAAGATTTTTCCGATCTTCCGCGAACGGGCCGATCAGCGCGATCTTTTGTCGTTTCACCGGATCGATGGGAAGCAGTTCGCCGTCATTCTTGAGCAGTACGATGGAGCGTGTCGCCGCCTCGCGGGCCAACGCCCGATGCGCAGGCGTAAAGATGCGGTTCTTTTCCACCTGCTCGTCCAGCGAGCGGTAGGGATTATCGAACAACCCGATGGCAGCCTTCACATAAAGGATACGGCGCACCGCCACATCGACCGTTCCCATGGGCACGGCACCGCTTCTCACCAGATCGGGCAGGTAGCGGATGTAGAGGCCGCTCTGCATTGACATGTCGACACCCGCGAGCACAGCGAGCCGGGCGGCATCCCGATCGTCCTGCGCAAAGCCGTGCGCAACCAGTTCCTCGTCCGCCGTGTAATCGGAAAAGACGAAGCCGCGAAACTTCATCTCGCCGCGCAGGATATCGGTCAGCAATTCGCTGTCGGCGGTGGCGGGAACGCCGTTGATTTCGTTGAACGCCGCCATCGTGGTGAGCGCGCCTGCGGCAAAGGCCGCACCGAAGGGCGGCAGATGCGTCTCGCGCAGCGTCTCCTCGCTGATATCGACCTGTCCATATTCCAGACCAGCCGCGACGGCCCCATAGGCCGCGAAATGCTTGGGGCATGCCAGCAGACTGTCGTCGCGGCGCAGATCGCGTCCCTGAAACCCTCGCACGCGAGCGGCGCTGAGAATAGCGGTCAACGTCGCATCCTCCCCCGCCCCTTCGACGACCCGCCCCCACCGCTGGTCGCGCGCGACATCGACCATCGGCGCGAACGTGAGGTGAAGCCCTGCCGCGGTCGCTTCGACAGCAGCTGCGCGCGCGGTTCGCTGGCAAAGGTCGGGATCGAAGCTCGCCGCTTCGGCAAGCGGCACGGGAAAGATGGTCTTGAGACCGTGGATCACATCACCTGCGAACAGCAGCGGAATGCCGAGCCGGCTTTTTTCGACGGCGATCTCCTGCGCGCGCCTGGCCCCCGCCACGCCGATGCCATTGAAAAGGCAGCCGACGCGACCGCGCCGAATTTCCTCGGCCAGCCGCTTCTCGTCCTGAATGCCGACTTGCGGATTGGGCGGGTTGAAGGGACGGAAACTGTCGGCCAGACACGTCATCTGTCCCGCCTTTTCCTCCAGCGTCATCCGGGCGATCAGCGCATCGACACGCGCCACTTCGTCCGCTGCAAGAGCGCGTCGCGGAGCGGGAAGCGATAGGAAACCGGCAAGGGCGGCAGCGAGAAAAGTGCGTCGGTCTGGGTGCATCGGTGGGGTCAATGTATCCATCGTCATGAACAGAAACTGTGTCCTGCAACATGGGATAGGCGTTTTCCGTTCCCCCTTCGACCCTAGAGAGATGTGAGCAGTCGTTTGCGTGGGTTATCCTGCCCCATATCAGCGGCAACTATTGCCACGAGGAAGACAGTATCCAATTGCCACTGTGCCGGATAGGGTAAAAGGCAATAACGATGGTGGACGCACTAGGGCTCGAACCTAGGACCCGCTGATTAAGAGTCAGCTGCTCTACCAACTGAGCTATGCGTCCATCCGGCACCGTTTCGGCGCGCATCCCTGGTGCGATGCGCAGGATGGTGGACAGGGCTGGATTCGAACCAGCGTACGGGAAACCCGGGCAGATTTACAGTCTGCTGCCTTTAACCACTCGGCCACCTGTCCAGTGCCTGACGCGGTCGGCAAAGCATCGCTTCCCGCGCTGGAGGCGGCTCAATGGCGAAAGGAGGCTTGCCTGTCAATGGCCTCCTGTGAAAAGAGCCTTCCCATGAAAAAGACGCATCGTTCCGCCAAGCCCAAGGGCAACTTCCCCCGCTTCTATGGCCGCCACGCGGTCACCGCCGCGCTCGCCAACCCAGATCGCATCGTGCGCAAGATATGGGGCACGCGCGAGGCTCTGGGTGCGCTCGATCTGCCCCCGGTTCTGCCTATCGTCTACTCCGATGTTGCCGATATGGGGCGCATGGTCCCATCCGACGCGCCGCATCAAGGCATCGTCGCCGAAGTCGAGCCGCTCGACGACGTATGGCTTGGCGACGTGCTGGAACGGGGACAGGACGACAAGCGCCCGATATTGGTGCTCGACCAGGTGACCGATCCACACAATGTCGGCGCGATCCTGCGTTCGGCCGCAGCGTTCGACGCGCTCTGCATCGTGACGCAGGACCGGCATGCGCCGCCCGAATCGGGTGTGCTGGCACGGTCAGCGTCGGGCGCGCTGGAAATCGTTCCATGGGTCAGGGTCGTCAATCTGGCCCGTGCGCTCGACGAGATCGCCGAGGCGGGCTATTGGCGCATCGGCCTCGATGGCGAGGCGGATACGACGCTGGGCGAAGCGATAGGCGATTCGCGTGTCGCGCTGGTGCTGGGCGCGGAGGGCGAAGGGCTGCGCCACAACAGCATAGCCCATTGCGACATCATCGCGAAGCTGCCGATCAGCCCGCGCATGGAAAGCCTCAACGTGTCGAATGCCGCAGCCATCGCCCTCTACGCCGCCACCAACCGGTAGCGGCGCAGAGGCGGGTCGTCAGTCTTCCGGTGCGATGGTGACGCGTAGCCCCTCTAGCGCTCCGGTCATCTGAACCTGGCAGGACAACCGGCTCGTCTCGTTGCGATGGTCGCTGCTGTCGAGCAGATCGTTCTCGTCCTCGCTCATCGGCGGGAGAGCGTCGGTGAACGCAGGATCGATATAGACATGGCAGGTGGCACAGGAGCAGCAACCGCCGCACAAGGCCAGCAACTCGTCGAAACCGTTGTCGCGGATGACTTCCATCACCGACAGCCCGGCATCAGCTTCGATTTCCTGTTCCTCACCTGCACGATTGACCACGATCAGCTTCGGCATCTATCCAGTTCCTCTCAATTTGACTTCGCCGCCTTGGCGGAGCGCCGTAAGGAAAGCAAGGCCCCGGCCTACCCCTTTGCATGGTTACCACCGCCAAACAGATGCGCGCCAGCTTGGACGCGATCGCCCTTATCGAGCCGGGATTTGCCGCCGCCATCGCGCGCGTCGGCTATCCCGAACCGCGCATGAGGGCACCGGGCTACGATACGATGCTGCGCACCATTTTGGGGCAGCAGGTGAGCGTCGCGTCGGCGGCGGCGGTATGGCGCAGGCTGGAAGCCGAATTGGGCGAAGGCTGCGCCCCCGATGCCCTGCTCGCCCGCGACTTCGACACGCTGCGCGCCTGCGGCCTGTCCCGCCAGAAACAGGGCTATGCGCGTAGCCTCGCCGAACTGGTGATATCGGGTGCGCTCGACTTCGGCGCCCTGCCCCAGGACGACGAAGAAGCGATCGCGCAACTGATCCGCGTCAAGGGGATCGGGCGTTGGTCGGCGGAAATCTATCTTCTCTTCGCGGAGGGCCGGCCCGATATATGGCCTGCGGGCGATCTTGCCGTGCAGATCGAGGTGGGCCGAATCCTTGGCCTGCCCGAGCGACCGAGCGAAGCGCTGACCCGGCAACTCGCCGAAGCATGGCGGCCGCATCGGGGCGCCGCGGCGGTGATGGCGTGGCATCATTATAATACGGAGGTTCTCTAGATATGACCGATACGCCCGCTTCCGCCGCCAATCTCCCCCATGCGCGCTACATCGTGCTGGAACATGAGGGCGTGTGGAAGATCAACCTCGACAACCGTTATTACGGCCCGTTCCACACCGCTGACGCCGCCGTGGCAAGCGCAACCGCAACGGCGCGCAAGGCGGCGGAGGGCGGCTATCCCGCGTCCGTGCTGATGATGCGCGGAACCGCTTTCGACACGCTCTGGACCAGCGTAAGTGGCCCATCCGTCTGATATCGGGCGGATATAGGGAACCCGAAGTCATCGTCCGCATTTAACAGCTTCGAAAGTTACGCGGGCCGTGGAATGTCCAAGAAAGTACTGAGACTGTTGAAAAACGGCTGCTTGCGACCGTGACGAGGGCGTGATTCACTCCTGGAAGGCGGCAGGGGGTCACGGACATGATGGGTCGGCAGGTAGCACAGGGCGCACTGTTCTACGGGTTCCAGCTCGACGACCATGTGCCGGCCGGCCACCTGCTCCGACGCATCGACGGGCTGCTCGACTTCGGCTTCGTGCGCGAGGCGCTGGCGGCGAGCTATAGCACGAGCGGGCGGCCCTCGATCGATCCGGAACTGATGCTCAGAATGCTGTTGATTGGCTACCTGTTCGGCATACGCTCGGAACGCCGCCTGTGCGAGGAGGTGCACCTCAATCTCGCCTATCGTTGGTTCTGCCGGCTCGATCTGGCTGACCGGGTACCCGACCATTCGACCTTCTCCAAGAACCGGCACGGCCGCTTCCGCGCCTGCGACCTACATCGTCTGCTGTTCGAGCAGGTAGTCGCGCGGTGCGCCGCGGCCGGACTGGTAGCGGGGCGCGACTTGGCGGTGGACGGCAGCACGATCATGGCCGACGCCAGTCGCGAGAAGAAGCTGAAGGGGGCCGACGCCGCAGACGAGCTCCGTGCCGGGGAAAGCATATCGCGACCCGTCGCCGAATATCTGGCGGCGCTCGATGCCGCGTTGCCGCCAAATCCCGATGAACCTGTGTCCGTCGATCCGACCAGCATCTCGCCGACGGACCCGCAGGCGGCGCTCACCTGCAAGCACGGACCGGCGCGCTACGCATACGCCATCAACCCCCTGCTCGACCTCGACACCGACTGCATCCTCGACGTGGAGGCGACGCCCGCCCGCTTCGCAGCCGAGGTGGCGGCGACCCGGACACTGGTGTCACGCGCCGGCACCAGGCTGGGCATCGAACCCGCCAGTCTCTCGGCCGACAAGGCTTATGGTAGCGGTCCGCTGCTCGGTTGGCTGATCGACCGGAACATCACGCCATACATCCCGGTCATCGACCGGACCCGCCAGCGGGACGCATTCTTCACCCGGGATGCCTTCCGCTACGACCGGGAAGTGGATGCCTACCGCTGTCCGGCGGACAAGCTGCTCGGCTATTGCGGCACCAACCGGACCAAGCAGGTGCGCGTCTACCGAAGCCGGCCGGCCGATTGCGCCGCCTGCGAGCTGAAGCCGCGATGCACCATCGGTCCGAAGCGGGGTGTCACCCGGCTTGTCAGCGAGGAAGCCCGCGATACCGTGCGCGCCCTTGCCGGCACCGACGCCTATGTGCACGCACGGCGTCGAAGACAGCGGATCGAGCGCGTGTTCGGCCACCTGAAACGCAACCTGGGGCTACGAACGCTCAAGCTGCGGGGCCTAGCAGGAGCCGCCGAAGAGTTCACCATGGCCGCCGCGGCATACAACCTTCAGCTGCTCGCCCGGCAAGTCGCGCCGGCCTGATACGCGGCGCATCATCCGGTGTCCGGCATCGCCAGCCATCCGCCACGCCGATTTCGCGCAGGCCTTTTTCAACAGTCTCTACTGATTGTAGAAGACGAAATTTTCGTCGCTCTCGAGATCGAACAGATCGTCGAAGATGCCGGGTTTGCGGTTCAGGCGATCGCCGCCGATCTGGAAGGGGCGATGCGAAGCGCCGCCGATTGCGACATCGCTTTGGTCGACCTGAACCTGCGCGACGGGCCGACAGGGCCGAAGATCGGCACCTTCCTGTCCACCCAACACGGCGTTCGCGTGATTTATGTCACCGCCAACCCGTCGCAAATCGGGGACGCGTCGGTCTGTGCTCTTGGCGTTATCACCAAGCCTTTCCGGGCGCATAGCATCGCTGCGGCCCTTCAATTGGCTGCGGCTGACGAACCCGAACTGACAGCAGCCGAAATTTCCGGCTTCATGCCTTTCCTGCCGCGCGGCTCATTGAACGCGCCGGGATCCAGAGGGTAAGACACAGGCCCTCGTCCTGCCAATTCCGCTCCAGCCTCCCGCCCAGCTGCCGTTCCACGCTCAGCGTCATTAGTCGGCTCCCGAATCCATCTATCCTGCCGGGCTTGGGTGACGGGCCGCCCCGTTCGTTCCAATCTATCCTAACATCATCGCCTTCATGGCCGACGTGCACTTCGACCGTACCGTCATCGACCGATAGCGCGCCATATTTGGCGGCGTTGGTTGCGAGTTCGTGGAATAGCAGAGCCAGGGGCGTCGCCGAGCGGTCGTCGATCTGCGGATCGTCGCCGGTCATCACGATACGCGTGTGCCCCGCTACCTGATAGGGCGCGAAAATCTGACCGAGAATGCCGTACAACCGGCCCAGCCCCTGCCCCAGCTGCGGCGCGGATTCGACGCTGTGCGGCCGCACGAAATCATGCGCACGACCCAAGGACATGATTCGGTCTCGCAGATCGTCAGCGACCTCTCGAATCTCGGGATGTTGTCGCGCGGAAAGGGCAATAAGGCCCGCGATCACCGAAAAGATATTCTTGATGCGATGCGACAGTTCGTGCGCGATCATTTCGCGCTCTTCCATCATCAGCTTTTGTTCGTGAATATCGGTACATGTCCCGATCCAACGGACGATCGTGCCGCTGCTGTCGCGGATCGGCAGCGCCCGGCCCAGCGTCCAGCGATACTGGCCGCTGTGATGGCGCAACCGATATTCGATCTCATAATGTTCACCGGTGTCGAGGCTGCGGCGCCATTTCGCCCAGGCGCGATCCCGGTCGTCGGGATGGAACATGTCGTTCCACCCTTCCCCATCGGTCGATCCGACCGCAACACCGGTATATTCGTACCAGCGCGCATTGTAATAATCGTGGAACCCATCAGGCAATGTCGACCAGACCATTTGCGGCATGGTATCGGCCAGAGTCCGGAACAGGCGTTCGCTGTCCGCTACCGCGGCAGCGTCCATCTGCTGGCGCAGGATAGTGTCCCGGTCGCGACGGCGCCCTTCCAGTTCAGCCATTACCTGCCGCGCCAGAAGCGCCAGCCCATCGCGTTGCAGTGAGGTCAGTTCCTCGCGAGGCACGGTATCGATGACGCACAGCGCGCCCAGCGGGTCGCCATCGGCACCGACCAACGGCGCCCCCGCGTAGAACCGGATATGCGGCGCTCCCGTGACGAGCGCGTTGTCGGAGAATCGCGCATCGCGAGTTGCGTCCGGTACGATGAAGAGATCTTCTCCCATCATCGCGCGTGCGCAAAAGGACACGTCGCGCGGCGTTTCCTCGACATCGAGACCGCATCGGGCAAGGAAGCGTTGGCGCACATCCTCTACGATGCTGACAAGAGCGATAGGCGCATCGCACAATTTGGCGGCAAATGCCGTGATCTCGTCGAGCGTGCGGAAGCCCCCCGCGTCGAGATCGTAAAGGACAAGCAGCGCTGCCCGGTCGGTGGCGAGGCCCCGGCCCTCAGCCATCGCTGACACGCTCGATATCGGCACCGACCGCCGACAGCTTTTCTTCCAGGCGTTCATATCCCCGATCGAGATGATAAACGCGCTGGACCTGCGTTTCGCCTTTCGCCGCCAATCCGGCGAGAATCAGGCTCATCGAAGCGCGAAGGTCGGTGGCCATCACCGGCGCGCCCACCAGCCCGGAAACGCCCCGTACCACGGCGGTACGCCCGTTGACGGCGATGTCCGCGCCCATGCGTGCGAGTTCAGGCACATGCATGTACCGATTTTCAAAGATCGTCTCGGTCAGAACCGACGCGCCGTCCGCCAGCGTCAGCATCGCCATGAACTGCGCCTGCATGTCGGTCGGAAAGGCCGGGAAGGGCGCTGTCGATATCGACAGGGGCTTGAGCTTCCCATCCGACGCGATGCGAATACCGTCGCGATGCGTGTCCACCTGCACGCCCGCTTCGCGCAAGGCGGCGAGGATCGCATGCATGTCGTCGGCATTTGCCCCGATGAGGTCGAGCGACCCGCCCGTGATGGCGGCGGCGCAGGCGTAGCTGCCCGCCTCGATCCGGTCGGGCATCACGCGATATGTGGCTCCATGCAGCCGCTCGCGACCGCGGATCACCAGCTTGTCGGTACCGATCCCCTCGATATCCGCACCCATGGCGACCAGCAGGTTGCAAAGATCGACGATTTCAGGCTCGCGCGCCGCATTTTCCAGCGTACAGATACCCTTCGCGAGCACTGCCGCCATCACGGCATTTTCCGTCGCGCCCACCGACACGACCGGAAAGGTGAAGATCCCGCCGGGCAACCCGCCATCGGGCGCGCTCGCGCGAACATAGCCCGCCGTCAGCTCGATCTTAGCCCCGAACGCTTCCAGGGCCTTCAGATGCAGGTCGATCGGACGGTTGCCGATTGCGCAGCCTCCCGGAAGCGATACCCGCGCCTCGCCCGCGCGGGCGAGCAGCGGGCCGAGCACGAGGATCGACGCGCGCATCTTTCGCACGATGTCATAGGGCGCTTCGGTCGATGTGACGCGGCCTGCCCGCATCGTCATCACCCGCCCGAAATCCTCGGGCCGTGCGCCTTCGATCATCGTCGATACGCCGAGCTGGTTGAGCAGATGACCGAAGCTGTCCACGTCCGCAAGGCGCGGAAGATTGCGCAGCGTGACCGGTTCATCGGTCAGCAACGCGCAGGGAAGCAACGTGAGAGCGGCGTTCTTGGCGCCGGAGATCGGAAGGCGGCCGGACAGCGGCTTCCCGCCCCGAATATGAATACGGTCCATCGGACAGGTTTCATAGCGTGTCCTGCGCCCCGCGCAAGGCGGCTCAGAGCGCTCGTTGCGCCGGATTCGACAGACTTTGGTGCAGCGACAAAGATTATTTCACGGCCCATTCAATCCTTGATCGAGTTTAGTGCGCCACCGGCGAATGCAGCCAAAAGGCGATTAAGGCGTTTTGCCTGCGTAACGACATGCGAGGAAAAGGGTTTTTTGTGTCGACGAGCTGCTTTGCAGAGAGGCTGGCGAAACAGACCCCTCTGACAGACCTGGAGCGGGCCGCGCTGGCCCGGCTGGAGGAAAATCCGCGCAAGGTGAAGCGCGGCGCGATGATCCAGCGGGTCAACGAAACCGTCACCGAACTGTTCGTTCTGCGTGAAGGACGGGTGATGAGCTTCGTCATCCTGCCTGACGGCAGCCGCCAGATCCTGCGCGTTTATTTTCCCGGCGACTTCATTGGCTCGGCGAGCACGATCTACAACCGTGCGCCGGAATCGCTGGTGGCTCTGTCGGACGCTGTGGTATGCCCATTCGACAAGCATGCGCTGCGCCGCCTGCTGGAGGAATCGCCGCGGGTCGCCGCGCTTCTTTTTCTCCTCTCCAATGCGGAGCGGATTTCGATGACGGACCGGCTCGCGGCGTTGGGGCGCACGTCGGCCAAGGCGCGCGTTGCGTCTTTCCTGCTGGACATGTTCGACCGGCTGCGCGTCACCGACGATCGGATCACCGACAGTTTCGAACTGAAGCTGACGCAGGAGGAGATCGGCGACTCGATCGGCCTGACATCCGTGCACGTAAACCGCATGATCCGGCAAATGGAGCAGGAGGGCCTCATCAGCCGCGCCAACGGTCGGATGACCCTGCTCGACCTCGCCCGGCTGGAAGAGATCGGCCACTATACCAACCGGCACAAGGATATGGACCTGGACTGGCTGCCTGTCGGCTGACAGCCGCAACCAAGTTCAGGCCAGCAGTTCGACATCCCAGTAAAGCCAATCGTGCCAGCTTTCATGCAGATAGCCGGGCGGAAAAGCTCGCCCATGTTCCTGAAGCTGCCAGCTCGTCGGACGGATCGGCTGAACGTGAAGCCGCATTCCAGCCTCCTTGGGCGTGCGCCCGCCCTTGCGCAGGTTGCAGGGAGAACAGGCGGTGGCGACATTTTCCCATGTCGTACGCCCGCCTGCCCGACGCGGGACGACATGGTCGAAGGTCAGGTCATGCGTCGCGCCGCAATATTGGCAGGCGAACTTGTCGCGCAGGAACAGGTTGAAGCGAGTGAAAGCGGGATGTTCGGACGGCTTCACATATTGTTTGAGGGCGATGACTGACGGAATCTTCATCTGGAAACTGGGGCTGTGGACTTCCCGCTCGTAGGACGAGACGATGTCCACCCGATCCAGAAAGACCGCCTTGATTGCAGTTTGCCAGGGCCAGAGGCTCAAGGGATAATAGCTGAGCGGCGTATAATCCGCATTGAGGACGAGCGCCGGGCAGTTTTCCGGGTGCCGTATGAGGTCGGGATGGTACATAGAACGCCTTCTACCCCCTTGCCGACGCCGCTGATTGACCAGCAACGTGACACGGGCATGACAGCATCAACGAATATCTCTCGTCAAGAGCCTGTATGACCAAAGCCGCCTGCCCACAGCATATGGTGACCCGCTTCGCGCCCAGTCCGACCGGGCGGCTGCATGTCGGGCACGGCTGGTCGGCGCTGATGGCGCACGACATGGCGCGGGCGGCGGGAGGCACTTTCCGCCTGCGAATCGAGGATATCGACGGCACACGCAGCCGCCCCGAACATGTCGCGGGCATCGTCGAGGATCTGAACTGGCTCGGCATTCGGTGGGACGGCGAAATCCTGTTCCAGTCGCAGAGGCTGCCCGCTTACGATGCCACGCTCGATCGGTTGCGCGCGATGGGATTGCTTTACCCATGCTTTTGCACCCGCGCCGATATTCAGGCGAGCCTTTCCGCCCCGCATGGTACTGAAGGGCCGATCTATCCGGGCACGTGCCGCGCTCTGGGGAAGGATGAACGGGCCAGCCGGATCGCCGGGGGAACGCCTCACGCTTGGCGCATCGACATGAAAAGCGCCGTGGCGCGCGCGGGGCCGCTCGGCTGGACCGCCCTGCCCTTCCCGCCCACGCCCGGTGCGCCCGTCGCCGAAATCGTCGCCCGCCCGCTCCTCCACGGCGACGTGGTGCTCGCGCGCAAGGACGCTCCGGCGAGCTATCACCTCTCCTGCACGCTGGACGATGCCGCGACGGGCGTAACGCACGTGCTGCGCGGCGAGGATCTGCGCGGAGCGACGGATATCCACCGGCTGTTACAGGCGCTTCTCGGCCTGTCATCGCCCGCCTATATCCATCATCCGCTGCTGGTCGGATCGGATGGCAAGCGGCTGGCAAAACGCGACGGGTCGATCGCGCTGGCCGATCTGCGCAGGCAGGGTGTCGCGCCCGACGCACTTACCCTTGCCCTAAGAGACAGGCGCTTTCCGGTTGGCATCGGTCTGGCAAGCGCTTAGGCTCCGACCCATGAACACGATCCTGGTCATCGCCCTCATCCTTGCCATGATCGCGACGCTGGTCGCGTTGATCCGGGGGATCGTCGCCTTCCTCCAGACCACGAAGGAGGATCTCAACCGCCCCGAAAGCGAAGGGCCGAGCCCCGCACGGCTCAAGCAAAACAAGATGATGATCAACCGTGTGCTGTTCCAGGCGGCAGCAATCATCATCGTCGCCATCCTGTTGCTGGCGAAGGGCCACGGCTGACGTTAAGGACTGCGGCCATGGTGAAGCTCAACAAAATTTATACCAAGACCGGGGACAACGGCACTACCGGCCTCGTCGACGGCAGCCGCGTTGCCAAGGACGCGCCGCGGATGCAGGCCGTGGGCGACGTGGACGAAGCCAACAGCGCCATCGGCGTTGCGATCGCGACGCTTGGCGACCGGCCCGAAACCGCTTGGCTCACCACCATTCAGAACGACCTGTTCGATCTCGGTGCCGATCTCGCCACACCCATTCCCGAAGGAGCGGACGAACCCTGGGCGCTACGCGTCGTGGAAAGCCAGATCGCGCGGCTTGAAGCGCAGATCGACGACATGAATGCCGATCTTGCGCCCCTCGACAGTTTCATCCTCCCAGGCGGTAGCGCGGGTGCGGCGGCCCTTCATCTCGCTCGCGCGATCACGCGCCGGGCGGAGCGCAGCGCGGTGGCCGCCGCGCAGCGCGATGCCCTCAACCCGCAGGCGCTCGCCTATCTCAATCGCCTGTCGGATCTGCTGTTCGTGATGGCCCGGCGGCTGAACGGCAATGGTGCCCGCGACGTGAAATGGGTGCCGGGCGCATCCCGCTGACCCGCCATCCACCATCCTTTCGACTCACCTCAGGCACGGCCCGCCCGGTACCGCTCGGTTAACCCTGTTCCTTCAGCCGTGGTTTAGGCGCTTGGCAGGATGGGTGCAGGGACATCATCAGGGGCCGTCCGTGCAATTTTACCTCGCCACATCCTTCCTTTTTCCCCGCTCGCTCCGCCTGAGACTTTTCAGCCTTTGCTTCATCGCGACCCATCTGCCGCTTGTCGGCTATCTTGTATGGGGCTTTGCGGGCGGCCGGATCATGCTCGGCGAATTCCTGTTCCTCACTGCGATGACCGTGGTCGGCACGGGCATCGCGCTGATCGGCATCGGCGCATTGCTGACGCCGATACAGGCGCTGGCATCCGCGCTGCAGCCCGGAACGACCAAGTCGGAAACGCTGCCCGAGGTCGGCGATATGATCCGCTCGCTCTATACCGGGCTTGATCGCGCTGCCCGCGAGACGGGCGACCGGATCGACCGGCTGCATCGCGCAGCGCATGAAGACGCACTGACAGGCATCGCAAACCGGCGCGGATTTCTCGCTCATCTGGCGCAGCGTCCGGATGGAAGGAAAAAGGGGTGCGTTGCCCTTATCGACATCGATTATTTCAAGCGGGTCAACGATCTGCGGGGGCATGAGGAAGGGGACCGGGTGCTTGTCGCCTTTGCAACCCGATTGTCCGCGCTGGTGCGCCGCGCCGATCTGGTCGCGCGCTGGGGCGGGGAGGAGTTCGCGATCTTTTTCGAGGACTGCATCGAGGACGAAGCGAGCTGGACGCTCGCCCGTATCGCGGCTCAGTTGCGCGACCGACCAATCAGTGAAGTCCATGGTCGCCCGATCAGCTTTTCCGCCGGGATAGCTCGCTGGAACGGTGCCGATATCGGGGAAGCGATTGCCCGCGCCGATGCCGCCCTTTACGATGCTAAACAACAGGGGAGAGATCGAATTTCCCGTGCCATGCCGTCACCGCAAAACGCCTGAAGCGACATCTCAAGGGAACAAAGCTCCGTCCCGTTCGCTTGGAGTTTAGAGAGGGGCTCAACCCTATCGAGAAGGGGGCAGACATGGCCAAAAGCTGGATGGATGCCCGGCAGGACGATTTGGCGGCGCGCTATAGCGCGGTTCGCGAACTGACCAATGCTCTTACCGCGCCGCTATCCGATGCCGACGCCACAGTTCAGTCCATGCCTGACGCTTCACCGGCGAAATGGCATCTCGCCCATGTCAGCTGGTTTTTCGAAACATTTGTGCTGCGGGATCATGTCGAAGGCTATCGGCCATTCGATCCGCGTTTCGCTTTTCTGTTCAACAGCTATTACGAGGCCGAGGGTGATCGCCATGCCCGGCCCCTTCGTGGCATGCTGACCAGGCCAAGTCTGGACGACGTGCGGGCCTATCGCGCTCATGTCGACGAAGCGATGATCCGCGCGATTGGCCTTTTGCCGCATGCGGCGCGGGCTCTGGTCAACTTGGGCCTCCATCATGAGCAGCAGCATCAGGAATTGTTGCTAACGGATCTGCTGCACCTGTTTTCGCTCAATCCCCTCGAGCCTGCTCTGTTCGTGTCGCCGCCGGCTGCGTCGGTTGACCTGCCGGGCGCCTTGCACTGGATCGAAGGGCGTGAGGGCCTGGTCGAGATCGGCGACGACGGACGGAGCGACTTTTCCTTCGACTGTGAAGGCCCCCGTCACCGCGCAATTCTGCACCCCCACGCCCTTGCGCATCGACCTATAACCAATGGCGAATGGATCGAATTCATCGAGGATGGTGGATATCGCACGGCCTCTCACTGGCTGTCCGATGGCTGGGCGTGGGTGAAAGAGGAGCGGATCGGCGCTCCTATGTACTGGAAACATGGTGAGCAGGGATGGACGCGGTTCGGGCTCGACGGACGCCAACCTGTAAATCCCGCAGCGCCCGTCACCCACATCAGCCTTTATGAAGCGGACGCCTATGCCAGTTGGGCAGGCGCGCGCCTGCCGACGGAAGCCGAATGGGAAAGTGCCGCGCAGAACATCCCTCCCGCCAGCGGCAATCAACTCGACGGAGCGGGTTGCCCTCGCCCTCGTCCGGCTGATCAGGGAAGTACGCTCGACCAGATGTTCGGCGACGTGTGGGAATGGACCGGCAGCGCTTACCGTCCCCACCCCGGCTTTCGCACCGCACCGGGCGCTGTCGGGGAATATAACGGCAAGTTCATGTCCGGTCAGTTCGTGCTGAAAGGCGGCAGCGCCGCGACGCCGCGCGGCCATATGCGCACCAGCTACCGCAACTTTTTCTACCCCCATCAACGTTGGCAGTTCACAGGGCTGCGCCTCGCAAAGGATCTGTAACGACATGCTGCTGACCGAGCGGACCCCGACTTTCTCCGCAGCCATAGATCCTGCGTTCCGCCGTGACATATTGGAGGGCCTGTCCCGCTCGCCCAAGGCGACGCCGCCGATCTGGTTCTACGACCGAAAAGGGTCTGAACTGTTCGAGCAGATCACGGACCTTCCCGAATATTATCCCACGCGCACCGAAACGGCATTGCTGAAGACGCATGGCAACGATTTCGCAGCTGCGGTCGGTCAAGGCCGTGCGGTCGTGGAATTTGGCGCTGGCTCGTCCCGCAAGACGCCGCACCTCCTTCGCGCGATCTCGCCTGCTGCCTATGTGCCCATCGATATCAGCGGCGACTTCCTTCACACGAGCAGCGCCGAACTGGCCGGTGCATTTCCGGGCCTTCCCGTTCTTCCGGTCGTCGGGGATTTCAACGGCCCGCTCGATTTGCCCTCCGCCATTGACGGGATGCCGCGCCTCGGCTTCTTCCCCGGATCGACCATCGGCAACATGGAACCATGTTCCGCCGTCGATCTCCTCCGAGCGATGCGGGAGCTTTTGGGGCGCGATGCCATGCTGCTGATCGGCATGGACCGCATCAAGGACCGCGATCGGCTGATCCCCGCCTATGACGATGCGGCGGGTGTAACTGCCGCATTCAACATGAACCTCATCGAACGGATCAATCGCGAGCTGGACGGTGACATGCCGCTTGACGGTTTCACCCACCGGGCGATCTGGAACGACGCGAAAGCCCGGATCGAAATGCATCTGGAAGCTTCGCGGTCGTTGCAATTTCACGTTGCTGGCCAGCCTTTCCAAATGGATGCGGGCGAAACCATCCACACCGAAAGCAGCCATAAATATGGCGAACGTGACCAGCGACTTCTTCTGCGCGCAGGCGGTTGGGAACCAGTTGAGGAATGGACCGATGACGAGGGTCTGTTCGGCATCGTCCTTGCCAAAGCGGGCTAGCTCGTCGCCATCAGCAGATCACGCAAATCTGTAAGGCTCGGCAACACCGCCGCGCAAGCGAGCGTCAGTTCGTCGGTGGGCGGCAGTAAGTCGGGCACCATCACCGTTGCCATCCCCGCCGCCGCTGCCGAGCGTACGCCCGCATGGCTGTCTTCCACCGCGACACAATGCGCAGGATCGGCGCCTAAACGTCGCGCAGCCAGCAAATAGGGCTGCGGATGGGGTTTGGGTCGCTCCACGTCGCTCCGCGTTACCACGACATCGAAATATCGAGCCAGCCCCGCCCGCTCAAGCCTCTGTTGCGCGTAAGGGGCGGCCGTCGATGTCGCCAGCGCCATGGGAATGCCTGCGTGAGCGAGATGCTCCAGCACCAATTCCGCGCCGGGCCTCAGATCGATCCCCGCATCCACCGCCGCCTCGAACAATGCGTCGCTGTCGGCGTAAAATCGGTCGAGCGGGAAATCCGGCCCCATCGCCCGGGCCAGCATCCGCTCATTTTCGTCGCGGTGGATGCCGACCATCGACAGCAGCAGCGCCTCGGACATCGGCCAGCCAATTGCTGCGCCGGTATCTCGGAACGCCTGCCGATGGGCCGCTTCCGTATCCAGCAACGTGCCGTCCATGTCGAAGATGACGGCGTTGATCGGATCGGGAAGCACCGTGCGGGGCGGGGCGGAGGCGCGAGAGGCGAGTGTCATGCAGTCCCATATGGCACCGGCACGTTCCATTTCCATTGCAAAGCGCGCGCCTGCGATTGCACTTGCCCGGTTATTGTATGACCTGCGCTGTCCAGGTGGTGATCCATCTCCATGCGCCCCGACATTCACCCATCGAAGACGCTTCCACCAGACGGAAGCGCGCTCCGTCCCAGACGTAGGTTTCGGCATTGCCGCAATCGCCGATCCCGCGCCCCTTGGCATAGCTTGCCAGTTCCGCCTTGTCCGCCGTCCAGCCGGCATTGACCAGGACGAACCGGCCCTCCGGCTCACCGAAAGCCGCCCTATAATCGAAATCGGCCAAGTGAAAGCTGCGCCGTCCCTGTACGCCCGTGGCGATGACAGGAACGGCCGTCATATTATAGGCACCGCTTCCGCAAGGTACGAGGATCAGCGTCTGTGTGCGTGACAGCGGATGCTGGTCAGGTGCCTCCGCCTCCTTCATCTCGTCAGCGCAGCCGGTCAATTTACCGAGCGTCGTCAACTCTTCGCGCCACAACGGGGCGGGCGGCGGCAATGTGGGAATGACGGCGCGGCGGATCGTAACGAACGGCGGCGCAGGCCGTACGGCATTCGCACCCAGGGGACCGGTGGCGACCAGCGCAGAACTCGTCCCCGCCCGCCCCTGCCGTGCATCCATGTAACGCAACGCAGCCCCCGCTCCGGCAAGCGAAGGCTTGCCCAGAACCCGGGTGCCGTCGCGAATTTCGAGCATGCTCCCGCGCGCCAGGGCAATAGCGAGCGCATCGGCCTGCGCGCCTCGCACCGCCGCTTCGCCATTACGGCTTTGCACGGTCGCCACAGCCCGCCCGTCGACGATGAAACGCATAACGCCCGATCCCCGCGCGTCGCGGCTGGCCCACACTTCGGTAACGCCGCCGGGACCGGCTTCGCGCGCGACCCCGACCATTACCGGATTGTCGGGGATCGCCCCGTCCTGCGGCAACAGCGCGACAGCTTCGCATCGGTTGCGATTGTCGCAGCCGATCGTCCAGTCCTTATAGGTTTCGAGCGTTCCCGGCCTTGGCGCCTGCGCGCTCGCCGTCATCGCCCAGCCCAGTGCCGCCAGCGCGGTCACGCCGTAAGAAAATGCCCCCATGACGTGCAGCTTAACCTGCCCACCGTGGTTGCGGCAAGACCCCGTATCAGAGGCTGAGCATCAGACCCGCCAGCGCTGCGCTCATCAGGTTGGCAAGGCTGCCTGCGACCAGAGCCTTCAGCCCCAGCCTTGCGATCATCGGACGCTGGTTGGGCGCAAGGTTGCCCGTCACCGCCATCTGGATCGCAATCGAACTGAAATTTGCAAAGCCGCACAGGGCGAAGGTAATGATAGCGATGGTCGCAGGCGACAGCCCGCCCTGCGCCTGGCCCAGCGCGATATAGGCGACGAATTCGTTCAGCACGACCTTCGTCCCGAACAACCCGCCCGCCACTTGCGCTTCGGCCCATGGGATATTGAGCAGGTACATGACCGGCGAAAAAACATAGCCGAGCAGCATCTGGAAGCTGAGGTTGGGTTGGCCGAACCATGCACCGATGCCCCCCAAGATGCCATTCGCCAGAGCCACCAGAGCCACGAACGCCAGCACCATCGCGCCTACCGCAACCGCCAGCTTGACGCCTGTCTGCGCGCCCTGCGCCGCGGCCATGATGAGGTTGGCGGGCTTTTCCTCATCGTGGGTGGCGACCGGCATCGGCTCGCCGGGTGTGGTTTCCGCGTTGAGCGCTGCGGGGCCTGCACCGCTGCGGCGTGCCTCGGGCAAATGGATATCGTCTTTCAATGGCAGTTCGGGCTCGCGCGCGGGCTCATCGGGCATCATGATCTTGGCCATCAGCAGCCCGCCCGGTGCCGCCATGAAACTCGCCGCGAGCAGATAGTCGATCTTGATCCCCATCGATGCATAGGCAGCCAGGATCGTACCAGCGACCCCTGCCATGCCGCTCGTCATCACCGCAAAGAGTTGCGGCGGCGTCAGAGCCGCCAGATAGGGGCGGATGACGAGCGGGCTTTCGCTCTGCCCCACGAAGATGTTGGCGGCGGCGCACAGGCTTTCGACCTTGGACACGCCCGTCACCTTTTCGATGGCTCCGCCCACCCAACGGACGATGAACTGCATGATGCCCAGATAATAGAGGATCGAAACGAGGCTGGCGAAGAAGATGATGACCGGCAGGGCGGCAATCGCAAAGCTTGCGCCGCCGATGTCGGGCCGGGCGAGCGGGCCGAAGATGAAATCCGTCCCCGCCTGCGCATAGCCGAGCAGGTTCGCCACGCCCTTCGACATGGTGCCGATAATCGTGCGCCCAGCCGGAACATAAAGCACCAGCAGCGCGATCCCCGCCTGCAACAGGAACGCCGCGCCCACGACGCGCGGACGGATGGCGCGACGGTTGGACGAAAGAGCGAAGGCGATAGCGAGAATGAGGAGAATGCCGGCCAGGCCGATAAGAAGATGCATGAAACGCTTTCGCGAGGAGAACAAACCGCGCGACTATATGGGCGGGCGCGCCGGTGCGCCAGTTTTTTGCGTCAGATGTCCGGGCCGAAGGTCAACGAGAACCAGCTACTCATCGCGTCGATCGCGAGCGGGGTCAGCCGCAACGCTCGGCGGCGGCGGCTGTTGGGCGATCCGCGATATTCGAAAACCAGTCCCCGCCGCTCCAGAACGCCTACCTGCCCGATGGTCGCGTTGAGAGACAGACGCCCCGTTTCGCTCAACTGCTCCAGCGTCAGCGCCTCGTCCTCCAGATCGGCCTGGAACAGCATCAGCAGGATATCCCAAGCCGGATCGGAAAAGAGCGACTGGCCGAACAGCATCGCACGCGCCCGTCGAGCCTGAATATATCGGCCCAGCGCCGCACGACGGTCGACCGCCTCTCCATCCAGGATTGGCGGCACGGCCTGGTCGGCGTGAAAGCTGGTGAGGCAGCGTTGCAGGGCGACGACCAGATCGACCGCCTGCTGGCTGTCGACCGCCCGCTCAGGCGGGTTGTGAACGGTCATGGAACGCCTTCCGATCCAATTCTATGCCGATGATGGTAAAGAGCAGCAGGGGAATGACCCACACGGTGCTCAATCCCGCATATATGCGGTCGGAAAAACTGCCGAGAAGCAATGTGACGACGTGGGTGAGCACGGTCAGGAACTGGCTCGCCGCTGCCCATATCGGCCAGTAATAGCGGCTGTTGAGCATCAGCCAGAACATGAAGGCGAACAACGCGCCGTCGACCATCATCAACCAGATCTGGGTGGCGTGCCATGATCCCGTCAGCTGGGCGGGAATGGTGAGGACCACGGATCCGAGGAAGACGGCCGTGAACCACCGCCCCTCACGTCCACCGAAAAGTACGGCGAACAGGCATCCGGCCAGCGTCAGGAGCCAGAAGCAGATAGATACCAGGTAGGTAAAGGAAGCCGCCGGCATCTACATCTCCAATTGAGAGGGGGGCCAAAAAGTTATGCAGATGCCGACGACTTCCCACCTGATCAAGCGACCAGGGTCAGGTGACGCGCCGTTTCCTGCTGTTCCAGTTCCAGGCCGATGGGACAGCCGACGGAGGTGACAGGAATGGCCCTGTGTTCGAGACAGCGGGTGAGAAGTGCGGTCGCGCGGATCATGTCGCCGCGTCCCTCGATGATCTTGGTGGCACTTTCGTGAATTTGCTTGAGAATACGCTGGCTTTCCGTTGCCGTGAGGCCCGATCCTTGCGAGGCGGTCAGAAAAGCAGCCGTCAGTTGAGCGGCCTGTGCGAGCGCGCTGTCCATTGCGGCAAAAGCTTCGCGGTTCTGGTCGGCAACGGCCTGTGTTTTTTCGCGGTCAAGGTTCAGCACAAGTCTTCTCCTTCGCACAGACGCCCTTCCAGGCGGTGCGTTCGTCAGCATGGCGATGGCGGCAGGATCAACCCAGAGCGCGAAAGGCTCCGGCAATCAGAAGCAGCAAGGTGACGACACCGACCCCGGTCAAAACCGCAGCGCGGACCATCGCCAATATGCGGCCGTCGATACTCAGTTCATTGATCGATCCCCCAAGCGGCGGGCCGAAAGCAAAGATGCGGCGCGGGAACGATGGGCGTTCCGTTTCCGCATCCGGGCTGTCCGGCTGATCCGTCGATGGGGCAGGTTCGGCATCGGAGGCAAGCGGCTCCGATTGATGTATCAAAGGCTGATATGTCTCGGGATGGGGCGCCAACTGCTGGTGCGAAACGAAAAGCCGCGCCGCTTCCTTGCGGGACGGGACGCCGAACTTGCGCAGGCTCGTGCGGACGCGCTGATCCACCGTGTGCTCCGACACGTGCAGCTGGCGCGCGATCTCCTTGGAGCTGAAGCCCTGCGCGACGAGGCGCAGGCACTGCTTTTCCCCTTCGCTCAGAGCCGGCAGAGTGTCGACCACTCCCACTATTCCTCCTGCATGGTCCAATCCGGTAACGCATGACCGGGCCGGGCGGTCCAGCCGCGTGCCCGGCGTAGCCGGGCAAGGTTGCGATTCGGTTCCTGTCGGCAGCAAGGTGCCACGACCCGGCGCGATTGTGAATGGATGGGCGGTGGGACGAATCATCCGTAGCGTTTCAGCCCCATGAAAAAGGGGCGGGGAATTGGCCCCCGCCCCGTTTCTCGCTTCAGGCCGCTGCCTTCGCGCGGCTCATCCGCTTGCGTTCGTTGGGGTCGAGGAACCGCTTGCGCAAGCGGATGGTCTTGGGCGTCACCTCGACCATTTCGTCGTCGTCGATATAGGCGATGGCCTGTTCCAGCGTCATCTTCTTGGGCGGGGTCAGGCGGATGCTGTCATCCTTGCCGCTGGCGCGGAAGTTCGTCAGCGCCTTGGACTTCATCGGATTGACTTCGAGGTCTTCGGGCTTGGCATTCTCGCCGATGATCATGCCTTCGTAGAGCGCTTCGCCCACGCCGACGAACAGGATACCGCGTTCTTCCAGCGGACCCAACGCATAGGCATTGGCTTCACCCGCGCCGTTCGAAATGAGAACGCCGTTCTTGCGCCCTTCGATCTTGCCCTTGTGCGGGCCATATTTTTCGAACAGCCGGTTCATGATGCCCGTGCCGCGCGTGTCGGACAGGAATTCGCCATGATAGCCGATCAGGCCGCGCGAGGGCGCGGAGAAGGTGATGCGGGTCTTGCCGCCGCCCGAGGGGCGCATGTCGGTCATTTCCGCTTTGCGGATGTTCATCTTGTCGACAACCGTGCCGGAAAATTCATCGTCCACGTCGATGACGACGGTTTCATACGGTTCCGTCTTGCCGCCATTTTCATCTTCGCCAAACAGCACGCGCGGGCGGGAAATGCCCAGTTCGAACCCTTCGCGGCGCATCGTTTCGATGAGCACGCCCAGCTGGAGCTCGCCACGGCCTGCGACTTCGAAACTGTCCTTGTCTTCCGATTCGGTGACCTTGATCGCGACGTTCGATTCCGCTTCGCGGGCCAGGCGGTCGCGGATCATGCGACTTGTCACCTTGCTGCCCTCACGACCGGCCATCGGCGAATCGTTGACGGCAAAGCGCATCGACAGCGTCGGCGGGTCGATCGGCTGCGCCTTGATAGGCTCGCTGACCTGCGGGTCGGCGATGGTGTTGGCGACGGTCGCGACGGTGAGGCCAGCCAGCGAGATGATGTCGCCCGCCTTGGCTTCGTCCACCGGCACGCGGTCCAGGCCGCGGAAGGACAGGATTTTCGACGCGCGCCCGGTTTCGATCACGTTACCGTCCACATCGAGCGCGTGGATCGGCTGGTTGACCTTGAGCGTGCCCGACTGGACGCGACCGGTCAGGATGCGACCCAGGAAATTGTCGCGGTCGAGCAGCGTCACGAGGAAGCTGAAGGGCGCATCTTCGTCCAGCGACGGCGGCGGCACATGATCGACGATCTTCTGGAACATCGGCTCCAGCGTGCCTTCGCGACGCTGCGGATCTTCGCTGGCATAGCCGTTGCGGCCCGAAGCATAGAGCACGGGGAAGTCGAGCTGCTCGTCGGTCGCGTCCAGCGTCACGAACAGGTCGAACACTTCGTCCAGCACTTCCTGGATGCGTTCGTCCGGACGGTCGACCTTGTTCACGACGACGATGGGCTTGAGGCCCAGCGCCAACGCCTTGCCGGTCACGAACTTCGTCTGCGGCATCGCACCTTCCGACGAGTCGACCAGCAGGATGACGCCGTCGACCATCGAGAGGATGCGCTCCACCTCGCCGCCGAAGTCCGCGTGGCCGGGCGTGTCGACGATATTGATGCGGGTGCCGTTCCATTCGACCGAGGTCGGCTTCGCCAGAATGGTGATGCCGCGCTCCTTTTCCAGGTCGTTGCTGTCCATCGCACGCTCTTCCACGCGCTGATTGTCGCGGAACGTGCCGGACTGCCGGAAAAGCTGATCGACGAGGGTTGTTTTGCCATGGTCGACGTGCGCGATGATGGCGATATTACGCTGGGACATGAACGGCCTTTGTGGAACGGGCTTCCCGACCGGCACAACGCCAGCCCGGAACTATCGGGCGCGCCCCTACAGGAAATGACGCGGTGCGGCAAGGGCTGCGGGTCCGATGGACCAGTCTGGGGATGGTACAGGATATCATGGAATCCCTTGCACACTCGTATAACTGTCTTATGGAGGCAACGCAGGTTGCCCATCAGAAACAAGGATTGCCCATGCGGTTTGCCGCCACGATCAGCTTCGCTTCCCTCCTCGCCCTCGCCGCCCCCGCGCTCGCGCAGAAGGACACGCCGGATGCCGCCAAGCAACATGCTGAAAAGGTCGCCGACGATGTTGCCGCCAACTGGGCCAGCGCGCCGGTGGAAGAAGCCAATGTGAGCAGCAAGGGCACGGCTCGCGTCGACGGAAAGTCCATTCCCTACACCCAGACCGCCGGCACCCTCACCATTCGCGACGAAAAGGGAAAGCCGGTCGCGAGCATGTTTTACACTGCCTACACGGCGGCGGGCAGGAACCGGCCCGTGACCTTCTTCTATAATGGCGGGCCCGGCTCCTCCTCTCTGTGGCTGCGCATGGGCAGCTTCGCGCCGATGCATGTGCGCACCGGCGACCCGCAGGCGGTCAAGCCTGCGCCCTTCGACGTGGGGCCGAACAACGACAGCCTGATCGGCAGCACAGACATGGTCTTCCTGGACGCGATCGGGGCAGGCTATTCGCGCCCTCTGGGCGATGCCAAGCCTTCGGATTTCTACGGCGTCGATCAGGATGTCGATGCCTTTGCCAAGGCGATCATCCGCTACGTGACGAAGAATGGGCGCTGGGGCGATCCCAAATATATCTTCGGCGAAAGCTATGGCACGACCCGCTCGGGTGCGCTTGCCTACCAGTTGGAGGATCGCGGGCTGGCGCTGAACGGAGTCGTCCTTCTGTCCTCGATCATGAACTACGGTGTGCGCCAGTCCGGCTTCGACACGATCTATATCGGTTATCTGCCGAGCTACGCCGCGACCGCCTGGTATCATAACCGCGTGCCCGGCGGTCGCCCCGCCAGCCTGGAAGCGTTCGTCGAAGAAGCGCGCGTCTTCGCCAACGGCCCCTATGCGACGGCCCTGCTCAAGGGGCAGGACATCACGCCGCAGGAAACCGACCAGATCGCCCAGCAGTTGAGCCGCTTCACAGGCCTCTCGGTCGATTATCTCAAACGCGCCAACCTGCGCGTCAACCTGTCGCGCTTCCGCAAGGAATTGCTGCGCGACGGGCATTCGACCGTCGGTCGCTTCGACAGCCGCTACACCGGGATCGATGCGGACGCGGCAGGCGAGGAGCCGGAATATGATCCGTCGAGCACCGGCATCACCGGCCTCTATGTCGGCAGCTTCCTCGATCAGGTGACGCGGCAGATCGGCTACAAGACCGACCTGTCCTATCGCCTGAGCGCGCGGGAAGGCGGCGACTTCAAGTGGGACTGGAGCCATGAGGCGCCCGAGGGCGGCAAGCAGAATGTGGCCGACGTCACCGCCGATCTTTCGTCAGCCATGCGCACCAATCCGCATCTGCGCGTCCTGTCGCTCAACGGCTATTACGACATGGCGACGCCCTTCTTCTCGACCGAGCGAGACCTCAAGCATATGATGCTTGAACCGCAGCTGCGCCAGAACCTCCAGTTCCATTACTATCCTGCGGGCCACATGGTCTATCTGAACCCCGAAGCCCTGCACCAGATGCGGCTCGACATGGAACGCTACTATGCGGAGGGCGCGCGCTGATTGCATCGGGCGCGGAGCCGGGCCATATTCGCCATTGAAGACGACTGTTATAGTCACATATAACAGTCAGTGCGATTTCGCCGTTGGGAGATGACATGGCCAGCACCGCGCCCACCACGACTGCCGATACGCTAAACCTGACGCCGCCGGACCCGGTACCGACGGTCGCGCCGGAAAAGGCGGCGGGGCTCGTCCCGATCGAGGAAGGCACCCGCAGCAAGCTGGATGAAAAGGTCGACGCGTTCATTGACGATCTGGTGGCGCAGGACGCCAACTCCCCCGAATTCGGGAAGCGCGTCGACCAGCTGACCAATATGGGCCGCAAGGAAATCGCCGAGGCAGCAGGACATTCGAACCGCTTCCTCGACCGCCCCGTCCGCGCCATGGACAGCGACAGCAAGGTCGGCGCGGACCTTGCCGAGCTGCGCCGGACGGTGGAGGATCTCGATCCCGGCAAGCGCGGCAGACTGCTCGCGCCCAAAAAGCTGTTCGGCATCATTCCGTTCGGCAACAAGATGCGCGACTATTTCGACGGTTACAAAAGCGCACAAGGCCACATCAATTCCATCCTGGGCAGCCTGGCGAGCGGGAAGGACACGCTGATCAAGGACAACGCCGCCATCGATGTCGAGCGGCAGAATATGTGGGCCACCATGGGCCGCCTCGAACAGATGATCCATATCAGCAAGACGATGGACGCCAGGCTGGAGGCCAAGGCTCTGGAGCTGGACGCGACCGATCCCGCCAAGGCGAAGGCGCTGCGCGAAACCGCGCTCTTTTACATTCGCCAGCGCACGCAGGACCTGCTGACGCAGATGGCGGTGACGGTGCAGGGCTATCTCGCACTCGACCTCGTCAAGAAGAACAATGTCGAACTGGTGAAGGGCGTGGACCGCGCCAGCACCACGACCGTCGCGGCGCTGCGCACGGCGGTGACGGTGGCGCAGGCGCTGGTCGGGCAGAAGCTTGTGCTCGAACAGATCACGGCGCTCAACGCCACCACCGCCAACATGATCGACCGCACCGGCGAGCTGCTGAAAAGCCAGACGGCGCAAATCCACGAGCAGGCCGCGTCCAGCACCATTCCCATCGAAACGCTCCAGCGCGCGTTCCAGAACATCTACGACACGATGGACAATATCGACAGCTTCAAGCTGAAGGCGCTCGAAAACATGAAGACGACCGTCAACACGCTGTCGAACGAGGTGGAAAAATCGAAGGGCTACATCGCTCGCGCCGAAGGCCAGGCGCAGGCCGCGCAGGAAGCGCGCATCGACAATCCGCTGCTGAGCGCGATCGAGGGATAGGCGCGTGAGCCGATCCGACCGGGTGCTGGCCGATGCCGAAGCCGTGCTGCGTCGCCACAGCGACCGTGGCCGCAGCCTTTCGGCGCGCGCGCGCGAGCGGCGCAATGCGGGGCTGATCCGCAAGGTTAAATATGCTTTCTGGGCGGTGCTGGCCGTCCTGCTGGCCAGCGCGGTCGCCGGGTTTATCGTGCCGCTGGGCGTAACCGGGGTGATGGTGGCGCTGGGCGTCATCGTCGCCGCTCTCATTCTCATCGCACTTATTCCTACGGAAAGCCGGGTGCGGACCGAAACACTGGCGCAGACCGATCTGGCCGCCCTGCCGCTCAAGACCGAAATCTGGCTGGAAAACCAGCGCAAGGCCCTGCCCGCCCCCGCGATCACGCTGGTCGACAGCATTGGCGTTCGGCTCGAAACGCTGGCGCCGCAGCTGGAGCGCCTGGGCGAAGGCGATCCTGCCGCGCAGGAGATTCGCAAGCTGCTGGCCGATCACCTTCCCGAGTTGGTCACGGGCTATCGATCCATTCCCGAACCCCTGCGCCGCGAGGAGCGGAACGGACGGGTGCCCGAAAAGCAGCTGGTCGACGGCCTGTCCGTTATCGACGCGGAAATCGCGCGTATGAGCGAGACGCTGGCGAGCGGCGACCTCGACAAGCTGGCGGTGCAGAACCGCTTCCTCGAAATCAAATATCAGGAAGCGAAGGAACTGGGGCAGTAAGCCCGGCGCTTGCCCCGTTCATGATCCACCTGACACTCATCATCGTCGATTTCCTGACCGGCCTGCTGGCTGCCGGCGCATGGGCGCTGGCGTCCGCGGGCGGCGCCATCGCGGCGCTGCTGGGGGGCGGCTTTGCGGGGGTGACTTTATGGCGGCGGTGGCGGCGCAAATAGCGTCAGATCTCGAGCTGCGACCCCAGTTCCACCACCCGGTTTACCGGCAGTTTGAAGAATTCCATCGGGCTTTCCGCGTTGCGGATCATCCACGCGAACAGCTTTTCCCGCCAGATCGCCATGCCCGGTCGCGATGACGCGATCAGCGTCTGCCGACTGAGGAAATAGCTGCTGTCCTTGATAGTGATCGGTCCGCCGCAATCGTGGACGCTCTTGAGTTCGGCGGGGATATCGATCTCCTCCATGAAGCCGTGGTTCAGGATGATACGATAAAAACCTGCGCCATGATCCTCCACCCGCGACCGCTGCGTCGAATGAAGGTGCGGCACACCATGGGTTTTTACCGTCAGGATGATGTTGCGTTCATGCAGGATGCGGTTGTGCTTCACATTGTGCAGCATAGCGGGCGGCACGCCCTCGGTGGTCGACGACAGGAAGATCGCCGTCCCCGGCACCCGTTTCAGGCTGTCCATGGTGGACCGGATGAAGAGGTCCAACTCCATCGCCCCGTCGCGCAGCCGCTCGCGCATGATCCGCCGCCCGGTCGCCCAGGTCGTGAGCCCGACGAAGGCGATGCCCGCGACCAGCAGCGGGAACCAGCCGCCATCGGGAATTTTGGTCGCATTGGAAGCGAAATAGGCGCCGTCCACGATCAGGAATACCGCCGTGACCCCGCCCGCTGCAACCGGGGGCCATTTCCAGACCTTATAGGTCAGAATGCCCAGCATACAGGCGGTGATAAGCATCGTGCCGGTCACCGCAATGCCATAGGCCGCCGCAAGATTGGTCGAATTGCCAAAGCCCAGCACCAGCAGGATGACGAAGGCAAGGAGCGCATAGTTGACGAGCGGCACATAAATCTGTCCCGCCGCCGATGCGCTGGTGTGCTGGATGCGCAGGCGCGGCAGGAAGCCCAGTTGAACCGCCTGCTGCGTGACGGAGAATGCGCCGGATATCACGGCCTGGCTCGCGATGATGGTGGCGAGTGTCGCCAGGATCACCAACGGCAGCCGCGCCCAGTCGGGGGCCATCAGGAAGAACGGATTTTGCGCTGCATCGGGTTGGTCGAGCAGCAACGCCCCCTGCCCCAGATAGTTGAGCAGCAGGCATGGCAATGCGGCATAGAGCCAGGCGATACTGATCGCCTTACGCCCGAAATGCCCCATATCGGCATAAAGCGCCTCCGCACCCGTCACCGCCAGCACCACAGAGCCTAGCGCCAGGAAAGCGAGCTTGGGATCGAGCGCGAAGAAACGGACGGCCCAGAGAGGATTGACGATGGCGAAGATATCGGGGTGGCGCAAAATATTGGCGATGCCGAGCGTTGCGAGGACAACGAAGTAGACAGCCATCACCGGCCCGAACATCGCGCCCACCCGGGCCGTGCCATGGCGCTGGATCAGGAACAGACCGACCAGGATGACGATCGCGATCGGCAGCACCAGCTGCGTCATACCCGCTTCCACCACGGTCAACCCTTCGACCGCTGACAGCACGGAAATCGCGGGCGTGATGATGGCGTCACCGTAAAAGAGCGCAGTCGCCAGAACGCCCAGCGTCGCGATCAGCGGGGTCCATCGCGATTCGCCCAGCGTCCGGCGCACCAGCGCGAGCAACGCCATGCTGCCGCCCTCGCCATGATTGTCGGCGCGCATGACGATAAACACATATTTGATCGTCACGATCAGCGTCATCGTCCAGAAGATCAGCGAGAGCACGCCGTAGATATGCAGCCTGTCGACCGTCAGCGGATGATGGCCGACGAAACTTTCCTTCAGCGCATAGAGCGGCGACGTCCCGATATCGCCGAACACGACACCCAGCGCGCCAAGTGCCAGTGCACCGGTGCGTTGTTCCGGCCCGGCATGGGAATGCGCCGGGTTTTCTCCTGATTCGTCCATCACCGCCCTGACCCTCGCCGACCTTCGAGGATGGGGAATGCCACGGGATGGGGTTTAGTTTCCATATGAAGAATGAGGCATCCGCATAGTGTTTGCATAGGATGGCGCGGGCCTTGCGCACAATCCTATGAAAATACAACGGACGCGGTCGGTTCCCGCTCTCGAATTGCTATGGCGCGACGGAATATATGGCGGGCGTTTTCCGGGCATGGAAGGGCGCAGCTATGGAACAATGGCAAGCTGGCGCGGCGGCGCAGATCGGGTTGAGGATCGTCGGCCTTGGCCTGTTGGCGGGACTGGTGCCCGAAAGCCGCTGGCTCCACGCGGCGGTCGCGCGGTCTGCCGCGATTACTCCGGTGCAGGCACTGCTGGCGATGCTGTGCTTCCTCACGGCGAGCGCCGGGGCGGCGTTGCTGACGATGGGACCGGAACTTTGGAGGCCGGTAGCGGTCGCACCACGCTGGTGGTCGATCGACGATCGGGCGGGATAGCCCCGGACAACCCGCGAGGCGCGTGCAGTTCGCCGTCGGGCTGTCCGGGATCGCAACATCGTCAATCTTGGAGAGGACGTGACAACGCTGTCCCGTTCCGACTACATCGTCCGCTTCCCCGGCGCAAGCCTCATTCGAAAGGGTCGGATCGGAAAAATGCGCCCCGTTGTCTCACGGTCAGCGCTTGACCGTCAGGCGGTAGATCATTTCGTGATGATAGGGCTTGCCCGGATCGACGCGCGCCGACACGAACGCCGGTTTATTGGGTGCGTCGGGGAATTTTTGCGGCTCCAGTGCGATGCCGTCGCCCATGCGATAGACATGGGCATTCTTGCCGACGAACGTGCCGTCGAGGAAGTTGCCGGTATAAAATTGCACCCCCGGCTCGGTCGTCAGCACTTCCAGCACACGGCCCGACGCCGGATCCTCCAGCCGCGCAGCCAGCCCCGGCGTCTTGGTCAGTCCCTTGTCCAGCGCGAAATTATGGTCGTAGCCGCGGCCCGCCACGATCTGCGGATCGTGCCCGTTGCGAATGCCGTCGGCCACCCGCCGCCCCTGCCTGAAATCGAACACCCCGCCATCGACCGACTTCAATTCGCCTGTGGGAATGAGGTTGGCATCGACCGGCGTGTAGGCTCTGGCCGGAATGGTGAGCCTATGGCCCAGCGCGCCGTCCGGAGACCCTTCGCCCGCGAGGTTGAAGATCGCATGGTTGGTCATGTTGACGATGGTGGGCTTGTCGGTCTTCGCGTCGAAGACGATGCCCAGATTGCCCGCTTCGTCGAGCGTGTAGGTCACGGTTACGTCCAGCTTGCCGGGATAGCCTGCATCGCCGTCGGGACTGGTATAGCCCATCACGACGCTCGCCTTCGGTCCGCTCCTGATCGACAGGATCTTGAAGACCTGCTTGTCGAACCCCTTGCCGCCGCCGTGAAGCGAATTGACCTTGTCGTTGATCGGCAACCGGTAGGACTTCCCGTCGAGCGTGAACTGGCCGCCCGCGATGCGGTTGGCGTAGCGGCCTACGGTCACGCCGAAATAATTGGGCAGCTCGACATAGCCCTTGAGGTCATCGTAACCGAGCAGGACATCGGCCTGCCTGCCCTCCCGGTCCGGCGCGTAAAGCGACTGGAGCGTCGCGCCATAGGTCAGGATCTTCGCCGACACATCATGACCGTTGGAAAGAGTGACGGTCTCGACCGCCGCGCCGTTCGCGGTTCCGGCAGGAGCGCGGCTCGCTTCGGCAGCGTGCGCAACGCTCGCGGCCCCCAGCGCCAGTCCCATCGCCAACCCGCAGGACAACACCGCTTTTCGACCGAAGACCTTTGCCACGCACTTCCTCCCGATGATATCGACGCCCATTGACGAGCGGTTGGACGATATATACTCGGACATATTCACGGGAAGCAAGCCTCGACATCATCGGGTCGCAGGGCCGCCCCGCAGGGAGAAGGATCGATGGCAGGACCGATTTCGTCAGGCGCAGGCGCAACCGCGACCCATACGCCCGGCACGCGCTACGGCCCCGCGCTCGCGTTGCTCGCCAGCCTCTTCTTCATGTGGGGCTTCATCACCGTCATCAACAACACGCTGCTGCCCCACCTGCGCAGCGTCTTCGACCTCAGCTATACCCAGACGACACTGATCGAATCGGTGTGGTTCATCGCCTATTTCTTCGCCTCCATCCCCTCGGCCAAGCTGATCGAGCGGGTCGGCTACCAGAAATCGATGGTGATCGGCCTCCTCGTCATGGCGGCAGGCGCGCTCGGCATGACGCTGGCGGCGTCGATCCCCTCCTATGGCGTCACGCTCGTCATGCTGTTCGTCATCGCGAGCGGCATCACCCTGCTTCAGGTCGCGGCGAACCCCTATGTCGCGGTCGTCGGCAAACCCGAAACCGCCTCCTCGCGGCTCAACCTGGTTCAGGCGATGAATTCGATGGGCACCTGGCTCGCACCGTCCTTCGGCGCCTATCTCATCCTCGGCCGGTCCAAAAGCGGCACGGCGCAGGCAGGCACGGTCCTGACGCAGGCCGAACGCCTGGCCGACGCGCAATCGGTCGTTCTGCCCTATGCGCTGGTGGCGGGCGTCCTGATCGTGCTTGCCATCGTCATCGCCCGCTTCCCGCTGCCTGCCATGGGTACGGCGACGCAGCGCCATGACCGGGAAGAGCGCAAGAAATATTCGCTGTGGAATCACCGCAACCTCGTCTTCGGCATCCCTGCGATCTTCATCTATCTGATCGCGGAAATCGGCGTCGCCAACCTCTTCATCAATTTTGTCAGCCAGCCGCAAATCGCCAACCTGACGCACGAGCAGGCGGGGAATTATCTGACGTTCCTGTGGGGCGGGATGATGGTCGGCCGCTTCGCCGGATCCGCGATCATGCAGAAATTCGACGCAGGCCATGTCCTTGCCGTCTTCTCGGTAGGCGCGTTCCTCGTCATGCTGGTGACGGTGTTCACGACCGGGCCGGCGGCGATGTGGTCGCTGATCCTCGTCGGGCTGTTCCACTCGATCATGTTCCCCACCATCTTCACCCTCGGCATCAAGGGGCTGGGGCCGTTGACCGAGGAAGGGTCCGGCCTGCTCATCATGGCGATCGCGGGCGGCGCGCTGGTGGTGGTGCAGGGCTGGCTGGCGGACCGGTACGGCCTCCAGACCAGCTTCCTGCTGACCGCTGCGTGCGAACTCTATGTGCTTTTCTATGCGCTCTGGGGATCGAAGGTGACCAACGCGTTGCCGGACCAGCAGGCCGAGGAGTAACCACCGGGGCCTTGCCCTAGCACGCAACGGAACGCATCCCGGCATCGCGCTGGTCGTGTCCTCCTGTGCCATGCCGTTCCCTCCGCCGTGGACACAAGCATTGCCATGGGCACTGCCGTGCAATATGTCGGAGTAAATATCGTTTGAAAGTCGGAAGGGAATGAGCATGTCGTTGCGCCTGTTGCAACATCGGTCGGGCGAAGGCGTGCGATCCGTCATCGCGGCACAGGGCGATGCCGCCCACATCGTCCCCGGCTTCGCCACCGTGCGCGCGCTGGCGCTTCGGGCGATCCGGGAAGGCATGTCGATCGCGAAACTGGTCGAGAGCGCGGGCCGGGGCGATGCCGTCGATATCGAAGCGGAATATGCCGCCGGTCGCCTTCTCGCTCCCATCGACCATGAAGACGGCGCCCACCTCCTCATGACCGGCACCGGCCTCACTCACCTCGGTTCGGCCGAGGGGCGGGACAAGATGCACCGCGAAGCCGCTGCCGCCGAAAAGCAGACCGATTCGATGCGGATGTTCCTCGAAGGGCTGGAGGGCGGAAAGCCCGCGCCCGGCAACGTAGGGCAGCAGCCGGAATGGTTTTACAAGGGCGACGGATCGCAACTGGTCGGCCCCGGCGCGCCGCTTGCCATGCCTTCTTTCGCGAAGGACGGAGGGGAAGAGCCGGAGCTGGCGGGCGTCTACGTCATTGCCGACGACGGCACACCCTACCGCATCGGCCTGGCACTCGCGAACGAGTTCAGCGACCATGTGACCGAACGGCACAATTATCTCTGGCTCGCGCACAGCAAGCTACGGCAGGCGGCGCTCGGGCCGGAACTGCTCGTCGGGCCGCTGCCCACCCATGTCGAAGGGGTCAGCCGGATCGTGCGCGACGGGGCTGCGATCTGGGAAAAGCCGTTCCTGTCGGGTGAAGCGAACATGTCGCACAGCTTCGCCAACCTCGAACATCATCATTTCAAATATGATCTCTTCCGCCGCCCGGGGGACGTGCATGTCCATTTCTTCGGCACGGCCACCCTCTCCTTCTCGGACGGTGTCGAGACGCGGGAAGGCGACCTTTTCGAGATCGAGGCCGCCCCCTTCACCCTGCCCGCCCGGAACCCGCTGATCCGTGCGCAACCTGTCCACGTCGCTGTTCGCGATCTGTAACGGCGAAAGGTGAAAGCAAGGGCAGGGAAGGAATACGACGACCCTTACCCTGCCCAGCCAGGCCCGCAACGCCCCGCCTCCAGCAATGGTGTAAAGGCACGTAGTAACGTCGAGTTCTGCGGCGGATGCATCGCCGTCCGCCCCGCCATCGTCTGCGCCGGTGCCATCCCTGCGGTCGGCGAAACAGGCGTTACCGCGTCACGAAGGCGCGATTTCCCCTTGCCCCGACGCGTTCCCCATGCACAGAGCTTGCCAACCGCTCCCAAGGACGCCATTTTTCACGCGCGCAACCAAGGGCGACCGCCTGCAAGGACGAGATGATGGACGATGTGATGACCCCTGACCGCACCGCAGGTCCCCGCCCCCAGGTCCCGCATGAGGTGGGCGACGGGCTTTCGGTCATCTCGATCGCCAAAAGCTACGACAAGCGCGTGGTGCTGTCCGACGTGTCGCTGACCGTGGGCAAGGGCGAGGTCGTCGGCCTGCTCGGCCCCAACGGCGCGGGCAAGACGACATGCTTCTATTCGGTCATGGGCCTCGTGCGTCCGGACCACGGTCGCATCGTGCTCGACGGGCAGGACATCACCAACCTGCCCATGTATCGCCGCGCGATCCTGGGCCTTGGCTATCTGCCGCAGGAAACGTCGATCTTTCGCGGCATGACGGTCGAGCAGAATATCGGCGCGGTGCTCGAACTGGCCGAACCCGACAAGACGGCGCGGGCTGCGCGGCTGGAGCAGTTGCTGGAAGAATTCGGCCTCATCCGCCTGCGCGATTCCGCGGCGATGGCGCTATCTGGAGGCGAACGCCGTCGCTGCGAAATCGCCCGCGCGCTGGCCGCCAACCCGTCGATCGTGCTGCTCGACGAACCCTTCGCAGGCATCGATCCGCTCTCCATCGCCGACATCCGCGATCTGGTGAAGCAATTGAAGACGCGCGGCATCGGCGTTCTCATCACCGACCATAATGTGCGCGAGACGCTGGAGATCGTGGATCGTGCCTGCATCATCTATGGCGGGCAGGTATTGTTCGCCGGCAGCCCCACCGAACTCGTCGCCAACGCGGAGGTGCGCCGCCTCTACCTGGGCGAGAATTTCCAGCTCTAGGATGGCTTTCATCCCCGCCTTCGCCATGGACCGGGACGTGCCCTGATGGCGTTGGGGCCGCGCCTCGACATTCGGCAAAGCCAGTCGCTGGTGATGACGCCGCAGCTTCAGCAGGCGATCAAGCTGTTGGCGCTGTCCAATCTGGAGATTGAGGCATTCGTCGCGGCGGAGCTTGAAAAGAATCCCTTGCTCGAAGCCGGTGGCGACGATCCCGCGCCGCCGGCGGACGGCATCGACCGGGTGGAGGATCGCCCCACCCTCGCCGCCGAAACCGGATCGGCGGACGACCTTATCGCACAGGGCATGGGCGCGGGGGACAGCCCGCTCGACATGGATCAGGGCGCGGACATCTTCATCGACGATAGCCCGGCGGACCGGATGGCGGGCCCCGGCGGCGGCCTGGATCTGGGCGGCGGCTATGCCGAAGACGCGCCCGATTTCGACAGCTTCGCCGCGCCCGCCACCAGCCTGCACGAATATCTGATGGAGCAGGCCCGCGCCGCGCTGTCGGGCATGGACCTTGTCATCGCAACGCAATTGATCGGCCAGATCGGCGAGGCGGGCTATCTGGAGGCGAACCTTCTTCAAACAGCCCATGCGCTTGGCATCCCACTCCATGATGTAGAGCGCGTTCTGTCCGTCATCCACGGTTTCGATCCCACAGGCGTGGGCGCGCGCTCGCTATCCGAATGCCTTGCGCTCCAGGCGAAGGAGGCGGACCGCTACGATCCCTGCATGGCGCGGCTGCTTGCCAATCTCGACCTGCTGGCAAGGGGCGCGCTCCCGCAGCTGCGCCGCATCTGCGGCGTGGACGAGGAGGACATGACCGACATGATCGCCGAATTGCGGGCCTATGATCCCAAGCCCGGCCTGCGTTTTTCGCAGATCAGCGCCGCGCCGGTCACGCCCGACCTTTTCGTGCGTCCGACGCGGGATGGCTGGGCGATTGAGATCAACAGCGCCACCCTGCCCCGCCTCCTGGTCAACCGCACCTATTATGTCGAATTGTCGAGCGGACCGCAGGACCGCACCAGCAAGGCGTGGCTCACCGACTGCCTCGCCAGCGCCAACTGGCTGCTCAAGGCACTGGACCAGCGGCAAAAGACCATCATCAAGGTGGCGAGCGAAATCCTCAAACAGCAGGAAGCCTTCTTCCGCGAAGGCGTCGCGCATCTGAAGCCCCTGACGCTCCGCGCGGTGGCCGATGCCATCGGGATGCACGAAAGCACGGTCAGCCGCGTCACCTCGAATAAATATCTCGCCTGCCCGCGCGGCCTTTACGAACTCAAATATTTCTTCACCAGCGGCGTTGCGGCGGCGGGCGGCGACGGCGCGGTGTCGGCCGAAGCGGTCAAGAGCCACATCAAGGCGCTGATCGGCGCCGAAGACCCGCAAGCGATCCTGTCCGACGACACGCTTGTCGATCTGCTACGCGCGAAGGGAATGGACATCGCCCGCCGCACCGTCGCCAAATATCGCGAAGCGATGGGGATCGGATCGTCGGTGCAGCGGCGGCGGCAGAAAGCGCTCAAGGGCAAGGCTGCCTGACGGCTTGACCCGGCCCACCCGATCGGCAAGAGCGACGCGCGACCCGACCCGATCAGGAGCCACCGTTCATGTCCATCGCCTGTCTGAACGGCGCATTTCTCCCGCTGGAGGACGCACGCATCTCCCCGCTCGACCGGGGATTCCTCTTTGCCGAGGGCATCTACGAAGTGGCGGCGGTGATCGACGGCAAGCTGATCGACAGCGCCAGCCATCTCGCCCGGCTGGAGCGGTCGACCGGTGCCATCGGCATCGCCCTGCCTATGCCTCTCAAAGAGATCGAGGCGATGCAGAAGGAATTGATCGCCCGCAACGCCCTGACCCAGGGGATGGTGTATCTTCAGACCACGCGCGGCGCGGACCGGTCGCGCGACTTCCTCGCCCCGGCCGACCTCTCGCCCACCCTTTTCCTGTTCGTCCAGCACAAAGACTTTCTCGATACGCCAGCCGCACGCGAAGGCATCGCCGTCGCGACCATGCCGGACCTGCGTTGGCAGCGGCGCGACATCAAAAGCGTGGGGTTGTTGGCGCAAGTGATGGCGAAGCAGGCTGCGCATGATGCGGGCGCGCAGGAAGCCTGGATGGTGGAGGACGGTTTCGTGACCGAAGGCGCGTCGTCCACCGCTTTCATCGTGACGGACGAAGGCATCGTCACTCGGCCCTACAGCCATGCCGTGCTGGCAGGCTGCACTGCCACCGCAATCAACGCACTGGCAACGGAAAGCGGCATCGCGGTCGTCCGCCGCTCCTTCACCGTGGCGGAGGCACTGGCGGCGAAGGAGGCGTTCATCACCAGCGCGTCGACGCTATGCCAATCGGTGGTGAGGATCGACGGCCAAGCCATCGGCGAGGGACGGCCCGGCCCCCTCGCGACCCGTCTGCGTTCGCTCTACATCGACTTCGCGCGACAGACCGCCGTCTAATTGAATCCATTATGGATGGATCTATTGAAAGCCGATTTGCCGCCGATCCGGAGGAAAGCCCCCTATCCGCCCGCATTGGGAGGCGCCACCGACACTGACCCGTCGTTATTGAACCTATTTTGGTCCGACATCGAACGAAATCGCAGTGATTCAATCCGTTCTTGCGTTATCCTTGAGAACGAAGGTAGAACAGGAGACGATGATGACGCTGGATTTCGCCTATCCGTCCGCAGGGGACAGCCATCCGATAGCGTCGCCCGACGCTCGGCTCGGACTGTTGGTGATCGGCGATCGGATCGATTTAGACGATGTGTCCCCGATTGCGGATGCCGCAGGGCTGCGGCTGCTCGGCGTCACCGGCCTCGACCAGGCATCCACGCGCCTTGACGATCAGACGCGTTGCGACACGCTGCTGATATTTTGCCCCGTTGGCGGCACGATGCTGGAGCGGTTGCTGGTTCAGGCGGAAACGCAGGCGATCCAGACCGGAATGGCGGTGATCGTCGTGGCCGGATGGGACACGATGGACCTCGCATATGCCTGCATACGCAGTCCCTATACCCAGCTTCTATGCGATCCGGACCGGACCGAACTGGCCGCCGCGCTGGTCGCGTCGGCCGACCGAAGGCCTCAGCACAGTCTCGTCCATGACATCAACGGCGAAAGCGCACGACTCCAGCGATTGAGCGAGGAAGTCGGACGGCTGGCGCGCACCATCGATGCGTTGAGTCAGCGCCCGCACGGTGCCGCGCCCAGTTTCGATCTTGGCCCCCGCATCTCGGACCGACCGAGCGACTATATCGGAATGCCGTCGGCGATGACCGACGCGGACCTTCCTTATGCCAGGAAGGCGGACGGAAAGGATACGCACCGCCCCGTCACGGCGTCGCAGATCCGCGACCTGTTGCGCGCGCGCCGATTGAGGGGCGATTTCATGCCGGGCGACCTCTTTGCAGACCCCGCATGGGACATGCTGCTCGACCTGCTGGCCGCGCATCTGGATCAGGGCCGGGTGTCGGTATCCAGTCTTTGCATTGCCGCTGCGGTTCCGCCGACCACCGCGTTGCGCCATATCCGCACGCTCACCGACCGAGGACTGGTGGAACGGCAGGCCGACCCGCATGACGGCCGCCGCGTCTTCATCGCTCTGACGCAGGACACCGCCGACTCGCTGATTCGCTGGTTCGGTGCGAGCCGTCGATTGATGTGCGGCTGACGTGACGCTTGACCGCCGCGCATTTTGCTCGCAATAGGCCCCGACCCGCAAACGGGGGCGATTAGCTCAGTTGGTAGAGCGTCTCGTTTACACCGAGAATGTCGGCGGTTCGAGCCCGTCATCGCCCACCAGTTTCCCGTCAAACCGGCCTCATCCGCTCACCGGCACGGCATCGCGCTCCGATATCGCATCGGGACGGTTACGCTGTCTCCTCGCCCCTTCGCTCGCGAGCGCAAAGGCCATATTGCGACGCTGCGGACGCGCTGCTAACGGCTTTCGACATGATCCAGCCGCCTGAAATCATCCGAGTCTCGAAATCCCGCGTGTCCTGCGATGGATCGGGGGACATTCCCGCCGCTTTGGGCCACCCGCGCGTCTTCCTCGAAATCGACGAGCATGGCTATGTCGACTGCGGTTATTGCGACCGCCGCTTCGTCCTGATCGGCGGGGTCGCGGATACAGCGGACGTCGGCGCGAAGCCCGATATCGCGTCGGGCGCGAGCCTCTAGGCTCATTCCGAGATAGCAGCGCCGCCGCGTCGCTGCGTTTTTGCTGTTGGGCAAGTGGGGGAGCGCGCCTATATCGGGCGCATGACCGATCTCGCTTCCCATTTCACTGACGCTCGTGGCCTCCTTTATCGACCCGGCCTGCTCGATCCGGATGCCGCACGCCGCCTGACAGCCGATGCGCTGCAAAGCTGCGACGATGGCGAGCTCTATCTCCAATATCGTGCGAGCGAGAGCTTCGGCTTCGACGACGGACGGCTCAAGACAGCCGATTATTCGACCGACGCGGGCTTTGGGCTACGCGGCGTGTCGGGCGAGATGACGGGCTTTGCCCATGCCAACGACCTGAGCGAAGCGGCGATCCGCAAGGCGGCGCAGACGCTGACCCTGCTCGATCCGGCGAAGGGCCAGCCCGCCCCGCCGCCGCAGCGGACCAACCGCCATCTCTACACCGACGCCAACCCGCTGGAGATCGTCCCCTTCGCGGAAAAGGTGGCGCTCTGCGCGCAGATCGACGCCGCCGCCCGCGCTCGCGATCCCCGCGTGGCGCAGGTTTCGGTGAGCCTTGCCGGCAGCTGGTCGGTGGTGGAGATCGTGCGCGCCGACGGCTTTACCGCAACCGATATCCGCCCGCTCGTCCGCCTCAACGTCTCTGTCATTCTGGAGGAGAATGGACGCCGCGAAACCGGCGTGTTCGGCATCGGCGGGCGTTATCTTTACGACCGGGTGACGGACCCCGCGGTCTGGAACCGGGCCATCGACGAGGCATTGGCACAGGCGCGCGTCAACCTGATGTCGGTCGCCGCGCCTGCGGGGGAAATGACAGTGCTGCTCGGATCGGGCTGGCCCGGCGTGCTGGTGCATGAGGCGATCGGCCACGGCCTGGAAGGCGACTTCAACCGCAAGGGCACCAGTGCCTTTTCCGGGCGCATCGGCCAGCGCGTCGCGGCGTCGGGCGTGACAGTTGTGGACGATGGCAGCATCATGGACCGGCGCGGATCGCTCTCCATCGACGACGAGGGCACGCCGACGCAGGAGAATATCCTGATCGAGGACGGCATCCTGCGCGGCTATATGCAGGATCGCCTCAATGCGCGGCTCATGGGCGTCGCCCCAACCGGCAACGGGCGCCGCGAAAGCTACGCCCATGCCCCGATGCCCCGCATGACCAATACCTTTATCAAGGGCGGGCAGGACGATCCCGCCGAGTTGCTGTCGCGCGTGAAGTCGGGCATTTTCGCCAAGAGCTTCGGCGGCGGCCAGGTCGACATCGTGTCGGGCAAGTTCGTCTTCTCCTGCACCGAAGCCTACAAGGTCGAGAACGGCAAGCTCGGCGATCCGATCAAGGGCGCAACGCTGATCGGCGACGGCCCCACCGCGCTGACCAAGGTGATCGGCGTGGGCAACGACTGGGCGCTCGACGAAGGCATCGGCGTGTGCGGCAAGGGCGGGCAGAGCGTGCCCGCAGGCGTCGGACAACCGACGTTGCTGATGGAAGGTCTGACCGTCGGCGGCACCGCAACCTGACCCAATTCGCGTGGAGGCACGGAACCGCCGGGCCTCTACGTCATTGAGTCAGCATGACATCCTATGCCGACAGCCATGACGCCGTGACCGCTGACTGGGCCGCGAGCCTGCTCGATTTCTGGTTCAACGAAGTTGGCGAAGAGGGGTGGTGGAGCCACGACCCGAATGTCGACCGGGCCTGCGCCGATCGGTTTCACGACATATGGGATGCCAGACGGACTCAGCATGCCGAACAGTTTTTGGGGCGTGCCGACGAGGCGCTGGCGGCGATATTGTTGTTCGACCAGATACCCCGCAACATGTTCCGGGGCGGCGCCGACGCCTTTGCAACCGATCCGCTGGCCCGCGATATCGCGCGGGGCGCGGTCGCGCATGGCTATGACGTGCAGATCGGCGGCGCGGGGCGCACCTTCTTCTACATGCCGTTCATGCACAGCGAAGCGATGGAGGATCAGGATCTCTCCGTTTCGCTGTTCGAAGCGGCAGGATCGCCCGAGCATCTGGATTTCGCCCAGAAGCACCGTGCCATAATCGTGCGTTTCGGGCGCTTCCCGCATCGCAATGCCGCTCTGGACCGACCGACGAAGCCAGAAGAACAGGATGCCGTAGCGCAGGGTGAAGCCTGGTAGACCGGATGCCTGTTTTTTAGGCAGAGCCAACCAGCTGCTCAAAAATGCAGCGCGCGTTCGCATTCCTTACTTTCGAAAAGGCGCATTAACGCGTCATTAGCAAATTGGCACGGCCCTTGCTGGTATGTCCCCGCACACCAACAAGGGGGCGACATGAAACTTGTCATGGCTATAATCAAGCCGTTCAAGCTCGACGATGTCCGCGAGGCACTATCCTCGCTGGGCATCGCGGGAATGACGGTCAGCGAAGTGAAGGGCTTCGGTCGCCAGAAGGGGCAGACCGAAATCTATCGCGGCGCGGAATATTCGACGAATATGGTCCCGAAGATCAAGATCGAGGTGGTCTGCGACGACGACCTCGCGCCCCGCGTAGTCGAAGCGACGCAGGCCGCCGCCAATTCGGGCGCCATAGGCGATGGCAAGATTTTCGTCCTCGACGTGGGTCAGGCGGTGCGCATCCGCACCGGCGAGACCGGCGAAACCGCGCTGTAAGAAGGGGGGAATGATGACCTTTTTCAAGAAAATTGGCAGCGTTGCGGGGGCGGGCGTCCTGACGCTCTGCGCCGCTGCGCCTGCCTGGGCGCAGGCCGCTGCGGCCCCTGTCGCCACCGTCAACAAGGGCGATACCGCCTGGATGATGATTTCCACCGTGCTGGTGCTGGCGATGATCCTGCCGGGCCTCGCACTGTTTTACGGCGGTCTGGTTCGTACCAAGAACATGCTGTCGGTCATGACGCAGATCGGCGCGGTCGCGTGCCTCGCGATGCTGATCTGGGTGATCTACGGCTATTCTATGGCGTTCGGCCCCGATTATACCAACGGGCTGTCCAACTTCATCTCCACCTTCGACAAGGCGTTCCTGAAGGGCATCACGCCCGCGTCGCAGGCTGCGACCTTCACCGCCGGTGTCGAAATTCCCGAATATGTGTTCGTCTGCTTCCAGATGACCTTCGCCGCGATCACGGTCGCGCTGGTGCTGGGTTCGGTGGTCGAACGGATCAAATTCTCCGCCGTCATGGTTTTTGCCGCCGTTTGGCTGACGATCGTCTACTTCCCGATCGCGCACATGGTCTGGGCGGCGAGCGGTCTCTTCTTCAAGGCCGGCGCGCTCGACTTTGCAGGCGGCACGGTGGTGCACATCAACGCGGGCGTATCCGCTCTGGTCGCGGCACTGATCCTGGGCAAGCGCCTGGGATTCCCCAAGGAGCCGATGGCTCCGCACAGCCTCACCCTGACAGGCGTGGGCACCGGCCTGCTGTGGGTCGGCTGGTTCGGGTTCAACGCCGGTTCCGCGCTGGAAGCCAATGGATCGGCCGCGCTTGCCATGATCAACACCTTCGTCGCCACCGCATCCGCCGCGCTCTTTTGGATGCTCGCCGAGCGTCTGAACGGGCACAAGGGATCGGCACTGGGCTTCTGCTCGGGCATCGTCGCGGGTCTCGTCGCCGTCACTCCGGCTGCGGGCAACTCCGGTCCGTTCGGCGCCATCGTGCTGGGTGCGGTCGCCTCGATCATCTGCTTCTACGCCGTCACCGTCCTCAAGCCCAAGCTCGGCTATGACGACAGCCTCGACGCCTTCGGTATCCACGGCATCGGCGGCATGATCGGTGCGATCGGCACCGCCATCGTCTATGCCCCCAGCCTCGGTGGCCCCGGCGCTGCGGACTATAACATGGCGGCCAAGCTGATCGTCCAGATCGAAGCGGTCGCCACGACCATCGTCTGGGCGTCGATCGGCACCGTGATAGCCATCTTCATCGCCAAGGCCGTGACCGGCCTGCGGGTCAGCCAGGAAGTCGAGTATGAAGGCCTCGACCTCGGCGAACATGGCGAGCGCGCCTACAACCCGTAAGTTTCCACCATTGGGCCGGGCGGCGATCCTGCCGCCCCGCCCCTCACGATGTTCCTCCTGCGAACACGCCTGGGCCGATGCGAAAGCGTCGGCCCTTTTTTGTCGGGTCAGCGCGGACGGGTCCAGAGCGATGACGGGCGCGGCGTCGCACGCGGCCAGCGGCGCGCGCGGCCTATCGCCTGAACTCCTGCCTTCGCGACCCAGGCCAGCTTCTCGGCCTTTCGCGTCACCACCCGGTCGTCCCAAGCCCCACCGCCCCGCCGCGCGACTTCGCGGGCGATATCGCCATAGATGCCCGCCGCTGCCAGCACCGCCCAGGCCGCGCGCGGCGGCAAAGCGCCGGTCCCGTGACGCGCACTGTCTTCGTAGGCCGCCGCGCGTTCCGCCAGCCGCCGCCCAAGGATCGTCAATCGGGGCCGCGCGTCCCGCGTCATCAGGCGCGCGGGGTCGATCTCCGCCTCTGCCAGCCATTCGGCGGGCAGGTAGCAGCGCCCCGCCACCGCATCCTCGCCGATATCCCTCGCGATGTTGGCGAGCTGGAACGCCAATCCCAGATCGCACGCCCGGTCCAGCGTCTCTTCGTCACCCGGATCGACCCCCATCAGCACGGCCATCATGCAGCCGACCGCGCCCGCCACATGGTAGCAATAGCGCATCAGATCGCCTTCTGTGACCGGTCGCCATTCCTGCGCATCCAGTGCGAAGCCGTCGATCAGATCGTGGGCATAGCGCGCGGGGATGGCGCATTCGCGCATGACCAGGCCGAAACCGTCGAACGCGCGATCGCCGGTGGGTTCTCCCCGCAACGCCGCGTCGGTGCGTGCCCTCATGTCGGCGAGCCTTGCCGGGCCGTCCGTCACGCCTGCCAACGGGCCGCCATGGTCCTGCCCATCGGCGATGTCGTCACACTTGCGGCACCAAGCGTAGAGCAGCCAGGCGCGTTCGCGCGTGCGCGCGTCGAACAGTTTCGACGCCATCGCGAAGCTGCGGGACCCGCGCGCGATGCTGTCACGCGCATGAGTGACGAGGGCGGGTCGATCGTAGCGGGGGGCATCGGTCATGAAGGTGCCATGCCCTCCCCCGCTCGCCGCGTCGAGGGGGCTTACAGGCGATCCGCCTTCATCGCGAATATCGTCTCGTGCGGTTGATAGGCCGCCATGGCATCCACCAGTTCTTCGATCCCGTCCGCATGGATCAGGATGCCCGCATGCTGCGCACGGATAAAGCCCGCTTCCACCATCTGCCGGTTGAAGCCGATCAGCTGGTCGTAGAAGCCCGCGACGTTCAGCAGGCCCACCGGCTTGTCATGATAGCCCAGCTGAGCCCAGCTGATCGCTTCCCACAGCTCGTCCATCGTGCCGACCCCGCCCGGCAACGTCACGAAGCCGTCGGACAGGTCGGTGAACATCTGCTTGCGCTGGTGCATGGTGTCGACGACGTGCAGTTGCGTGCAACCCTTGTGCGCCACCTCCGCACCGACCAGTGCCTGCGGGATCACCCCGATCACTTCGCCACCCGCTTCCAGCGCCGCGTCCGCAACCGCGCCCATCAGGCCGAGCCGCCCGCCGCCATAGACGACGCCGATGCCCCGCTGCGCCAATGTACGCCCGACATGCCGCGCCGCGTCGATATAGGTAAGGTCGGCGGGTGTCGCCGACCCGCAGTAAACCGCCAGTCTCTTCATCTAAATCCTGCCAAGATCTTCCAGCATCAGCGCCGCGGTCGCCTTGGCGCTGCCCACCACGCCGGGGATGCCCGCGCCGGGATGGGTGCCGGCCCCTACCAGATAGAGATTGGGAATGACATCGTCCCGATTGTGCGCGCGGAAGAAAGCGCTCTGCGTCAGCAGCGGCTCCAGGCTGAAGGCGCTGCCCATATGCGCTGCCAGATCCCGCCCGAAATCCTTGGGCGTATAATGGAACTGGGTGACGATGCGCGACCGGATATCGGGGATCAGGCGGTGCTGGATTTCGTCCAGGATGCGTTCGGCATAAGCGGGCGCGAACTGGTCCCAGTCGATCGGCAGCTTGCCCATGTGCGGTACCGGGGCGAGCGCATAGAATGTCGAATGCCCCTCCGGCGCCATCGACGGATCGGTGACGGTCGGGTGGTGCAGATAGAGCGAGAAATCCTGCGGCAGCACGCCATGATCGTAAATGTCGGTCAACAACCCCTCGTATCGCGGCCCGAACAGGATCATGTGGTGCGGAATGCCGGGCCAGCTGCCCTTGATCCCGAAATGGAGGACGAAGAGGCTGGGCGACCAGCGTTTACCCGCCAGTTTCTGTCCCTGCTTCGCGCCCCGCGGATGATGGGCAAGGAGGTCGCGATAGCTGTGCATCAGGTCGCCGTTGGTCGCGACCGCGTCCGCCTCAGCCCGCCATCCCGATGCTGTGTGCACGCCCGTCGCCCGGTCGCCATAGGTTTCAATCCGCGTTACCGGATCGCCCAGCCGCATGACGCCGCCCAGCCGCTCGAAATGCGTGGCCATCCCCTGCACCAGCCGGTTGGTCCCGCCCTTCGCGAACCAGACGCCGCCATCCTTTTCCAGCTTGTGGATAAGGGCATAGATCGAACTGGTCTTCATCGGATTGCCGCCGACCAGCAGCGTGTGAAAGGACAGCGCCTCGCGCAGCTTCTCGTTCTTCACGAAGGACGAAACCATCGAATAGACCGAACGCCAGGCCTGATAGCGGGCGAGCGCGGGCGCGGCCTTGATCATGGACGCGAAGTCGAGGAACGCGACCGAGCCGAGCTTGCGATAGCCCTCCTCGAACACGCCCGCCGCATAATCGAGGAAGCGGCCATAGCCTGCGACATCGTTGGGATCGAGCTTGGCGATCTCCGCGCGCAGTTGCGCTTCGTCGTTGGAATAGTCGAAGTTCGTCCCGTCGCGCCAGTTCAGGCGGTAGAAGGGCATGACCGGCATCAGAGTCACGTCCTGCGCCATGTCGTGACCCGACAGGCGCCATAATTCGGCCAGGCAGTCGGGATCGGTGACGACCGTGGGCCCGGCGTCGAAGGTGAAACCGTCCCTTTCCCACACATAGGCTCTTCCGCCGGGGCGGTCGCGCGCCTCCACCAGCGTGGTCTGGATACCGGCGGACTGGAGGCGGATGGCCAGCGCCAGCCCCCCGAAGCCCGCACCGATGACGATCGCGGTTCTGGACATCAGGCGGGCGGGTTCAACAATGTTCGCATGGCGCTCCTTATGGGGACCGGGGGCTTGCCGCACAAGATGCGCAAACGGTCAGACATGCTCGATTGCCCGGCGTAGAAGCGCTGGATGAGCGCCGGGTCGAGCCGGTAGAACCGCTCGAAAATACGCCAGCGCTCATCGGGGCGGGCGGCACCGAACAGCATCCGGCCCAGCATCCGGTAATAGCCGCCCCGCCGCCAGTGCGCGCTGGCATAGGCGCGGGCGGCGCGGGGCAGATCGTCGAGCGGCCGGTCCGCCATCCGCAGGGCGAACCGGACCGCGTCGGGCAGCGAATAGCCGGTCATCGGCTGGAACAGGCCGGCGCGCACCCCTGCCCGCGCCACCGGATCGCTCGGCGGCCAGTAAAGATCGAAATCGCCGCCATGCACCACCGGCAGCACGCCTTCTTCCCGATGGACGATGTCGTAGCGCCAGCCGCGTTGCGCTGCATAGGCGGCGATCCGCGCGTCGATGGCAGGCACGTCGAGGTCCGGCGTGTCGCTGTAATAGGTGTCTTCGACGAACAGCGTGCGTTCGTCCCACGGCAGCAGGTAGACGAAGCGGTAGCCGTCGATCTGCTCGACCGTCGCGTCCATGATGACCGGGCGGTCGATGCCGTGCGGCGCTTCGCAGCGCAGGGCGTGCCCGACGAATTTCTGCCAGCCGCAACGCAGCGCGCTCATGTCCCCCGGACCGCGCGCATCGATGACGGCGCGCGCCGTGATATCGCATCCTTCGGCGAGCGTCACCGCATGGCGTGCGACCCCGCTGACGGCTGCGCCGGTCAGCAAGCGGTCGCCCAGCTGCCGTTCGAGTGCGACAGCGAAGTGGACAGATGTAACGCTGTTATACGGGGTCGAAAGCTCTCGGCTGTGACCGGGGAAATGGACGGCATGGCCCTGCGGCCAACGATGCGCGACGAGCGGATCGATCAGCCAGCGATGCTCGCGCGCTACGTCGCCGTCGAAGAAAGACCAGATATGGTTGCCGCCGGGCCGATCCCCCGCCTCGACCAGCAGCAGGCGCACTTCGGGCCGCAGCGCGGCGAACGCCAGTGCGATCAGTCCGCCTGCCAGCCCGCCGCCTACGATGACGAGGTCATGCTCTGTATCCATGACGTTGCTGGTAGGGGAAGCGGCGCGGCAAAGGAACCGTCCTTTCGCACGCGCTTGCCGAGGGGCGGATTATAGGATAGGGGGGTATGCTATGCATATCGTGGCTGACAGAGACAAGTTGCTGGCGCGGGTGCGCCGTATCGCAGGGCAGGTCGCGGCGGTGGAGCGGCAATTGACAGGCGACGCAGGGTGTTCAGAAACCCTGCAACTGGTCGCCTCCGTCCGGGGTGCGGTTGGCAGCCTGATGGAGGAACTGATCGAACAGCATATGCGCGAACATGTCGCCCGCCCCGGTCTGTCCGATGAAGCCCGCGCCGCGGCAAGCGACGAAATGCTGGCCCTTATCCGACGCTATGGGAAATGACGATGCACGACCATCACCACCATGCCCATGATCGTGACCATGCGCCGGAATATGATTCGACTGTCCACATCGCTGTCTCGGACGAAGGCGAGGAACGCCACTATTTCGACCATGTCTACCTTACGGACGGGCATGACCGGAACGAGCGGCGGACGATCTGGGTCCTGTGGTTGACCGCAGCGACCATGGTGGTCGAAATCGCGTTCGGCTGGCTTAGCGGGTCGATGGCGCTACTCGCCGACGGCTTCCACATGGCGACCCATGCCGGGGCCATGGGTGTCGCCGCAGCCGCGTATCGCTACGCCCGAAAGCACGCACGCAGCGCCCGCTATACCTTCGGGACCGGCAAGGTCGGCGATCTGGCGGGCTTTGCGTCGGCGCTGGTGCTGGCGATCACTTCCATCCTGATCGCAATCGAATCCGGCACCCGCCTGTTCCAGCCTGTGACCGTCGCGTTCGGCGAAGCGGCGCTGGTCGCCGTCATCGGCCTGCTCGTCAACATCGCCAGCGCTTTCATGCTGGGACACGATCACAGCCACGACCATGGCGACGGGCACGCGCACGACCATGCCGACAACAATCTGCGCGCCGCCTACATCCATGTGCTGACCGATGCGCTGACGTCCGTGCTGGCGATCGCGGCGCTGGCGGCGGGTTATTATTTCGGCTGGTGGTGGATGGACCCGGCGGTCGGCCTGCTCGGCTCCATCGTGATCGGGAAATGGGCGTGGGACCTCATGAAAGACACGTCCGCCATCCTGCTCGACGCAGCGGAACCCGCGCTGACGGCACGGATCAAGGTCGAGGTGGAGGCGCTGGGCGGCTCGATTCGCGACCTGCATGTCTGGCGTATCGGCCCCCACGCCCACGCAGCCATCGTCAGCCTCGCTGCCGGAGCGGACGATGCCGCGATCCGGCAGCGGATCGGCGCGCTGCCCCGCATGGCGCACGTCACCGTGGAATGCCACCAGGACGCTAAGGCCGCTCGTCCCACCGCAGCAGTCTGACCGCGCCGCCCTCCACCGTCAGCTCGCCCCAGGCCCCGGTTCGCAGCTTGAGGCTCGTTGTCGGCAGGCCCGCCGCGATCGGGGCGAAACGGGCGGCTCCGTTGCTCGTCACCAGCAAGTCGACGCCCTCGTCCGTTTCCCCGAAAAAGGCGCGCCAGCCCGCAATCCGTGCGTCCGCGTCCACTGCCCAGCCGGGCGGCGCGATACCGCGTTCGTCCCAGTCGGCGATGGCCTGCGGCCCCAGCCGGGCGACGACCTCCGCCTCCGGCTTTCCCTCGTCGGGGCCATGGTCGATTTCCGAAAGCCAGTCGCGAATGCCGTCGATCCCGTGTCCGGTCGCGTCCGCAATCGCCTGCGCCGTCTGTCGCGCGCGGAGAAGAGGGCTGGAAAGCAGCCGCGTGACGGCGAACGGGCGCGCCGCGAACCACGCCCCCAGGGCCTGCGCCTGCCGATGGCCGCTTTCGACCAGGGGGATGTCGGTGCGGCGACCGATGCGACAGGCCTGCGCGCTGCTGGCGAAGGTGTTGCCGTGACGGATGACGAAGATGCGGCGCATCAGAGCGGCGGCGTCGGATCGCCATGGCGCGCGATCAGGGCTTCGACCCGCGCGATATCGGCTTCGGTATCGATCCCGCTGCTGTCGAACGACGGTGGATCGACCGCCACCGTCGTCACCGGTAAGCCGAGTTCGAGCAGGCGCAATTGCTCCAGCCCCTCCAGCTGTTCCAGCGCGGTTGGCGGGCAATCCTCGAACCGGCGCAGCGCGTCGAGGCTGTAGCCATAGAGGCCGACATGCCGCCACACCGGCGACAGCGGCTGCGTCACCCGCAGCCTGTCCTCATCGCGAATTGCGGGGATGATCGTCTTGGAAAACCAGTAGGCCCGCCCGTCCGGCGCGCGCGCGCAAGTGGTGCCGCTGAACGGCGAGCGCGTCTTATGATCGCGCAACGCATCGAGCGCGGCCCAGTCGAGCGCGATGACAGGCGTCGCCACCTGCGCTCCGGTTCGCAGAGCCGCGATCACCGCCGCCAGAGCGCCCTGCGGCTGGAAGGGCGAATCCCCCTGAAGGTTGACGATGAGTTCTGGCAGCGCGGGCTGCGCCAGCGCGGCGGCAAGGGCGCGACCCGATCCCGTCGCAATGGCGCTGTCCGTCATCACCGCTTCGCACCCCGCAGCGCGCGCGTGATCGGCGATGGCGTCGTCATCGGTCGCGACGACCAGCGACACGTCGGACTGCACCCCGATAGCCGACCGCGCCATCGCGACGGTGCGGTGAAGCAGCGTCCGCCCGGCGATCAGGCGAAGCGGCTTGCGCGGCAGGCGGGACGATCCCGCCCGCGCGGGAATGACGACGAGAAGGCTCAGGCGACCCCGGCGTGCAGCAGGTCGTGCATATGCAACGCGCCCACCAGAGCGCCATTTTCACACACGAAGAGCAGCGTGATGTTCCGCTCATGCATCAGGCGGAGCGCTTCGGACGCCAGCTCATCGGGGGCGACCGCCAGCGGCATCTTCGTCATGAAGCGACCCACGGCTTCGGTCAGATTCTGCTTACCGGTGACTGCACGGCGCAGGTCGCCGTCGGTAAATGCGCCGATCAGGCGACCGTTGCGATCCACCACCGCCGTGCCGCCTACCCGCGCGCGCGTCATTTCGATGGTGGCGTCGAGCAGCGTGGCGTCTTCGCGTACCATCGGCACATCGTTGCCGGTCGCCATCAGTTCGGCGATCTTGATCAACTGGGCGCCCAGACGGCCATTGGGATGAAATTTGTGGAAGTCGTCCGCGGAAAAACCGCGCATCTCCATCAGCGAGATCGCCAGCGCATCGCCGAACGCCATCTGCACCGTGGTCGATGTCGTCGGTGCGAGTAGGTTGGGGCAGGATTCCTCGACTTCGGGCATCAACATGCAGTGATCGGCGGCCTGCGCGACCGTGCTTTGCGCGCGGGCTGTCATAGCCGCGAGCGGAATGCCGAAGCGTTTGCAATATTGGATGATCGGTCCGAGTTCGGTCGATTCGCCCGAATGCGACAGCATCAGCACCACATCGTCAGGCGTAATCATGCCCAGGTCGCCGTGCCCCGCATCGGCGGGATGCAGGAAGATGGCGGGCGTGCCGGTGGATGTCAGCGTCGCGGTCATCTTGCGCGCGACGATGCCGCTCTTGCCGATGCCGGTCACGATCACCCGGCCCCGCACCTGCATGATGACGCCGACGACACGAAGGAAAGTGGTGGAAAAATCCCGATCCTCGAACCGGGCCTCAAGCGCGGCCAGCCCCGTCGCGGCGATGGACAGACTGCGGCAGGCGCTTTGCACGATACGGCCACCCGATCCGAACGGAACGACCTTTGAAACTGATGTCGACACAGCTTAGCCCTTTTTTCCGCTTTCTTTCCGACAATTCGGTCCGATTGCGGCGACGATCCATCGCATTCGATGCGTCGTCCTCTTTCCGTTGCGCGACCCCCCGACCGGTCCCAACCAGCCTGCTCTTTGGCTTACGCCCTTTCCACGCCCAAAGGCAATCTGTTTTGCAACTGCGAAATCACTTTTGTCGATTGCCAAGAAATGTTTTGAAATAAAGGGGTTAAGCCGGTCGAAGGACGGGACGAAAGGTGGAACAATTTCTTCCCTATGGCAAGAATGTCACGGTTCATTCGGCTCCGGATATGCTTCCATCGCGCAAACTCGCGGGATTTAGCCTTTCCCTAATCTTTCCCGTCTAACGCGGACGCATGGATATGGCTTCCCATCCCACGCTGCCGCGTCGCGGTGCGCCGGCGGCTGCGCAATGGCAGGCGCTGGCGGCTTCGGCGGCGGAGGCCAATGCGTTCTATGCGCCCGATATGTTGATCCCGGCCCTGACGCATCTGGCGCGGGGCGACGACGTGCATGTGATCGAAGCATGGGCGGAAGATCGACTGATCGGGCTGCTGCCCATCAACATTCGACCGCGCCATGGCCGACTGCCCCTTCCCTGCATCGGCAACTGGATGCATCCGCATTGTTTCTTCGGCACGCCCATTGTGCTGGCGGGGCGCGAGCGGGAGGCGTGGACGATGTTTTTCGACCGGCTCGATGCCGCGCCATGGGCCAGAGGGTTCCTGCATCTCGAAAGCATCGACGCCGCCGGTCCCAATGCCGCCGCCATCGAAGCGGTGTGCGTCGCGCAAGGGCGCGGACGGCAGGAAATCCACCGCTACGAGCGCGCGATGCTGCGGTCGGACCTCGACGCCGACGCCTATTGGGAAGCGCAGGTCCGGTCGAAGAAGCGCAAGGAATTGCGCCGCCTGCAAAAGCGGTTGGCGGATATGGGCACGGTGACGACACGCCTGCTGGAAGACGCGGCGGATCTCCCGGAATGGTGTGAGGCGTTCCTGACGCTGGAGGCTGCCGGATGGAAGGGCGCGAACGGGACCGCCATGGCCGACCGTGCCGATCATGCCGCCTTTTTCCGCGATGCCTGCGCCGCCGCCTTTGCTGGGGAACGGTTGCACATGCTGCGCATGGACCTTGACGGCCAACCCGTCGCCATGCTTGTCAATTTCCGCCATCTCGACGGCGCGTTCTCCTTCAAGATCGCGTTCGACGAAGCGCTGGGCCGCTTTTCGCCCGGTGTCCTGATCGAAATCGCCAATCTCCACGCGGTGCAGGGCGATCCCGAAATCGCGTGGATGGACAGTTGCGCCGCGCCCGATCATCCGATGATCGACAGCCTCTGGGCGGAACGCCGGACCATCGTGCAATATCGCATCGCGCTGCGCGGCCGGGGATGGTCCGGCCTACGCCGCCGGATCGCCTTTTTCATCGCCGACCATGCCGAAACCCTTGCCCGTAAATTGAAAGGATTGCGATGACCGTGCATCGCCCGATCGCCCCGGCAACCCACGCGACCTTTCCGCCCGCCGCCCGTTCGCTCTTCGCGCAGGCCTATCCTGACGAGGCGGTCAAGCTGACCCATGAGATGGCGGGTCATCCGTTGCTGACGCTAAACGCGCTCGCGGCGCTGGCCGAACGGATGCCGCCCCAAAGCGTCGAATATAATCTGGGCCGGCTGCCGCTGGGCGTGCGTGCCGAAGACACGCCGTCCAACGGACTGACGCTGGGCGAAACCATCCGCACCATAGACAGCAACGGCAGCTGGGCCGTGCTCAAATATGTCGAGCGCGATCCGGCCTATGGCGCTTTGCTCGACGACGCGCTGGCGGAATTGGCGCCCATCGTCGCGGACCGGACCGGACCGATGCTGCATCGGGAAGCCTTCATCTTCCTCTCCTCCCCCGGCAGCGTCACGCCGTTCCACATGGACCCGGAACATAATATCCTGCTTCAGATCATGGGCACCAAGACGATGACCGTCTTTCCCGCCCGCGACGAGGAACTGGTGCCCGCCCAAAAGAGCGAGGATTTCCACGGCGGCGGGCATCGCAACCTCGCCTGGCAGGACGGGTTCAAGGCACGCGGCACAGCGGTGACGCTGATGCCGGGCGAGGCGATCCATGTGCCGGTGAAAGCTCCGCATTTCGTCGAGAACGGTCCCACCGTGTCGGTCAGCCTGTCCATCACATGGCGGTCGGAACGCAGCGTGGCGGAGGGGGAATTGCACGGCTTCAACGCTCTGCTGCGCAAGCGCGGACTGCCCGTGGGCGCGGTTAACGCCATGCCGGAGCGTCAGAGGCTACGCCGCCTCGCCTACCGCATCATGCGGAAGCTGGGCGTTTGAGCATCCGGCGCAACAGCGCCTCGGCTTCCAGCCGGGGACTGAACCGTTCGAGCACCCACCATTCGAGCACATCCTCGCAGGTCGAGAGGCTCTGTTTATACCGATCCTTCCCCGCCAGAAGCGAATAGCGGGCCAGACCGCGGTCGGCATAATGCCCGACCGCCGCCGCGTGACATAGAAGTCCCGGCTTGTCCTTCGCACCCAACGGTTCGGCAAAGGCGGACTGGTAATTCATCGCAACGCCGCCGTGGACGAAATTGACGAGCAGGCCGACGACGCCTTGCGGATCGACGAACCGGAGCAGCTCGACAGACCCGTCCGCAATTCCGCGCGCGCAGAGCGTCGCGACGAAACCGCGAAAAGCCATATCGTCCCATGCATTGTCCGCATGGCGACCCGCGTTCAGCGCCGCCATCGCGTCAAGCCAGGGCGCGACCAGATCGAGCGTGGCGCGCTCGACCTGCGGCAAGGCGCCACCGCGATCCTTCATCGCGCGGCGAATCTGGCTGCGCGTATTCGCGCTGACCAGCGAGAGATAGTCGCCGTCCGCTCCGCGCACGGCGTCGAGGTCGACCTGATAGACAGGCGAGCTATCGACACGCACCCGACGCCGTGCGGGAAGGTCGAGCAGGGCAGAGCCCGGCACGACCCCACTTATGCGAATGACGCGCCAGTCCTTTCGGCGGGATAACGCATCGATCGCTGCGGCATGGGCCCGCGCCTCCTGCCCCCGTTCCATGAGCAGGCCGTTATATTCGACATAAGGCCGATCCGCCGCCGTTTCGCCCGACTGGTTGAGGCTGATCGTAGCGACCCGCCCCAATGGGCGCGATTGCATGGCATGGCCAACCAGCGCTAGCGCGACGTCCCGGCCCTCCCCATCGGTCACGGCGAGCAGATCCGGTTGCACGGCATAGCTGTCGAGCCAGGCAGCCACCCAGGTCCAGCGCAGAAAGAAGGATGCGTCGCTCCGCGCTTCGAGCGCCTGCCAGCGCTGTGCCAGCGTTGCCCGGTCGGGCCGCGAAAAGCCTGCGGAAAATGCCATCGCCCTCCCTTGTGGCAGAGCGGGCGGCACGGTCAAGCGCGGTTCAGGGAGCGATCCGCTGCGCGGGATCGACCGACCCGTCGGGGCGCACCCCTGCCCTTGCGAGATCGCGACCGATACGCCGTGTCAGAAACCGCTGCCACATGACGAAATCCGCGCGCAACGACCAGAGCGGGTAGCGGAAGGTCGCGGGCCTGTTACGCTCGATCAGGCCGTGCGCCGCCCATGCGAAGCCGTAGCCTGCCACGGGTAGCGCCGCCAGCATCCAGCGCTGCCTGGCGAACGGCGCAGCCGCCAGCAGCGCCACGACGATGCTGGTCCCGGCATAATGCATCGCCCGCGTGCCGGGACGGGCATGTTCCTGAAGATAATAAGGCCAGAAATCGCGAAAGCGGCGCAGACGGGTCACGGCATCCTCTCAATCCTTGCCCTGCCGTAATCGCTGCTGTGTGGCTTTTTAAGCGGCGTGCGACCGACCGTGCGCCCTGTCGGGGGCATAGAGGAAATAGTCGTAGGCGGCACGCGTCGCTTCGGCGATGATGCGGTCGCGTGAAGTATGGCCGCGGCTGTCCTTCATAACGAATACGGCAATCGCGAATCGACGCCCATCGGGCAGCCGGACGACCCCCACATCGTTGCCGATGCCGTTCATCGACCCGGTCTTGTGAGCGACGGCGGTGCCGGGCGGCAACATACCGGGAATGCGCGCCTTTCCGGTTTCGCAATGGCCCATGATGGCGAAAAGCCGCTGCGTGCTGTCCGCCGAAAGCGCGCGCCCGCTGTCGTAAGCCGTCAATAGATCGAGCATCGCCGTGGGCGTCGATGTATCGCGCGGGTCGATGACGAAGGCAGGGTTGGGCAGGTCCCGCGCATCGCGCACCGCGATTTGCGGATCGGCGCGGCGCGCCGCCTCCACATTCGCGCGGAAGCTGCCCGATTGCGGATTGATGCCCATCGCACGGTAGAGGAGGTGCGCGGTGTCGCTGTCCACTTCCAGCCCCTTGATGCCGAGGCCCGTGACGAAAGCGGTGACCGCCTGCGGCCCACCCCCGCGCGCGACCAGCACGTCGGTGGCGTTGTTGTCGCTCTTGGTCAGCATGAGTTCCAGCAATCGCTGGACCGGCAGTGTCGCGCCGGGGCGGGAGAACATCCATGCGATCCCCCCCTCGCTCGCCAGGGCGGGGTCAAGTGCCAGTTGGTCATCGATCCGCAGTTTCCCAGCATCGATCAGTGCAAAGATGCGCCCGGCGACCGCAACCTTGTAAGCGCTCGCCATAGGGAAAAGCGTGTCGCCGTTCAGCGCCTGCGTTTCCCCGGTTTGAAGATCGCGCACGCCGATGCCGACCGTTCCATCGGACAACGCCGCAAACCGCGCGAATTCGCCCAGCAGCTTCGCCTCGGCCGATTGCTGGATCGGGGGCCGGGGCGGCGGCCCGAAGGCGTCGGCGGATGGGAGCGGAGCGAGGAACAGGCCAAGTGCAGCGAGCATGGCGGCGGGACGAAGAGGGAGCATCCGCCGCTTCTTGCGGATCGGGACACGCTTCGCAAGCCCCGTTGACAGCAGTTCGCGCCGCGGTCCATCTGTCGGTCATGACCGACATGATCAGGCTGCACGAAAGCTGGCGCACGCCGCTGGCCGCGCAATTTTCCGCCCCTCATATGCAAGGCCTGAAACGCTTCCTCGAAGCGGAAAAGGCAGCGGGCAAGCGCATCTTTCCCAAGGGTCGCGATTATTTCCGCGCGCTCGACCTGACGCCGCTGGACCGGGTGCGGGTCGTGATCCTGGGGCAGGACCCGTATCATGGCGAGGGGCAGGCGCATGGCCTTTGCTTTTCGGTGCAGCCGGGCGTGCGCACGCCGCCGTCTCTGGTCAACATCTACAAGGAAATGCAGTCCGACCTCGGCATCGCGCCGGTCAGGCACGGCTTCCTCGAATATTGGGCGCGACAGGGCGTGCTGCTGCTCAACAATGTGCTCACGGTGGAAATGGGCCGTGCCGCCTCCCATCAGGGCAAGGGGTGGGAACCGTTCACCGACGCTATCGTGCGGCTCGTCGCGGATAAACCGGAGCCTGTGGTCTTCATGCTGTGGGGTGCCCATGCCCAGCGCAAGGCGGGATTCGTCGACAAGGACCGCCATCTGGTGATCCGGTCGGCGCACCCGTCCCCGCTGTCGGCGCACAACGGATTCCTTGGATCGCGGCCTTTTTCGCGCGCCAATGCCTTTCTGGAGGCGCACGGTCGAGGGACGATCGACTGGGCACTGCCGCCGGTGCCGGAGGCAAGCCCGAGCGCATCGTGACATGTTTCGACCGCGTTGCGTAACGATCCTGAACGAAGGATAACATTGCGGTTCAGCTTCGGCGCATCATGGGAACGGCATAACGCTCCTCACAGTTTTCAGATTTTGCATGTTCTGGAGGAGAAGATCATGATGATTCGCAAAGCCATTCTGGCCACCGCCCTTGCCGCTGCCACCGCGACGGCTTTCGTCCCCTCGACCTCTTTCGCGCGCGACCATCATCGCTACGACCGCTATGATCGGTACGAGCGCCGGGCGGATTACCGCGACGACCGCCGCTATCGTTGCCGCAAGGGCAGCGGCACGACCGGCCTGCTGGTGGGCGGTGTGGCAGGTGCCCTGCTGGGCCGCGCAGTCGATACGCGAGGCGACCGTGCACCGGGCACGATCATCGGCGCGGGTGCCGGTGCGCTCGCAGGCCGCGCCATCGACCGCAATTCGAAGTGCTGATCCGTCAGCGTCGATCATCGAGGAAGGGCTCGCCATCCGGCGGGCCCTTTTTCATGTGACGGCAAAAATATGGGCCCGGTCCCGCTGACGCGGGCCGGGCCTCATTCCCTCTCCAAACTTGACCGCAGCCGATCAGCCGTCGTAGTCGCCGCCGATATTCTGGTTACGCGGCGGCGCAGCGGCGGTCAGGCGCAGAGCCTCCGCCGACTGGGCGAGCGAACCGATCTCGTCCGGCGTGTCGTCGTCATCGACCTGCACCTTCTGAAGCGAACCGACGAGCGAATCGTGCAGTTCGTCAGGCAGAACGGTTTCTTCCGCAATCTCACGCAAGGCAACGACAGGGTTCTTGTCGCGATCGCGATCCAGCGTCAGCTCAGCGCCGCCGGAAATTTCCCTGGCGCGCTGCGCTGCAAGCAGAACGAGATCGAAACGGTTGGTAACCTTGTCGACGCAATCTTCGACGGTAACGCGGGCCAAACAGGGCCTCCTGCAAACAACGAATGGAAATCGTGAACCGGGCGCCTAGCAGTCGGTTGTCCCGGTGTCAAGAAAAGGCCATGAGGGCCAGCCAGGAGCACGAGGGAGTTCGATGGCGACGGTAAGACCCGAAAGGGATTGCGGGGAACATGATGTCGTGGAGGCCACGATCTGCGACAACCGCCTGCGCCTGCTGACGCGCGGCTCCGCCCTGCGCGAAGCGCTGCTGGGCTTGATCGCAGGCGCACGGCACAGCCTCAAGCTCTATTACTATATCTTTGCCGCGGACGAGAGTGGGACGCTGGTTCGCGACGCGCTGGTCGCAGCAAGGAGGCGCGGGGTCGCGGTCACTTTGATGGTCGACGCGTTCGGTTCGGGCAGCACGCCCGACGCATTTTTTGCGCACCTCGTCGACGCAGGCGGGCATTTCGGACGGTTCGGCACCCGGCGGTCGACCCGCTACCTGATCCGCAATCACCAGAAAATGGCCATTGCCGACGACGTGCGACTGATGATCGGCGGCTTCAACGTGGAGGACGGCTATTTCGGCATTCCGGCGGAGGATTGCTGGCGCGACGTCGGACTGCTGATCGAAGGCAGGAGCGTCGACGCGATGGTAAGCTGGTATGGCCAGTTGTGGCGATGGACCGAAACGCGCAAGCAGCGCTTCCGCACGTTGCGGCAGATGATACGCCATTGGCGGGGCCCACGGGGCGCTCATTCACGCGATGCGTTGCGCTGGTTGATCGGTGGACCGACGCGGCGGTTCAGCCCCTGGGCGACGGTGGTGAAGCACGATCTGGAACGGGCACGCCGGGTGGACATGGTCGCCGCCTATTTTTCGCCGGGGCGCGGGATGTTGAAGCGGATCGCACGGGCAGCGCTGCGGGACGGCGCCCGGCTGATCCTGCCGGCACGGTCCGACAATGGGGCGACGGTCGCTGCGGCACGTCTGCTTTACGGTCCGCTGCTCAAGCGGGGCGTCGAGATTCTCGAATATCAGCCTTGCAAGCTGCATATGAAATTGATCGTGATCGACGATGCCGTGTTCGTGGGATCGGCCAATTTCGACATGCGCAGCCTGTTCCTCAATCTGGAGATTATGCTGCGGATCGAGGATGCGGGGTTTGCCGCGCAGGTCCGCCGCTTCATCGATGGGGAAGCGGGGGACAGTCGGGCCATCAGCCTGACGGATCATCGCGCCAACCGGTCGGTGCTGACGTTGGCCAAGCAATGGATCAGCTATCTGCTGGTCGGCGTGCTCGACTATACCGTCACGCGGCGGCTCAATTTCCGCGATCCCGACGCGGACTGAGGAGAGCGCGAGCGCCCTCCCCCATCGTCTTTATCCATGGGTCGCGTTGCGGAACATCACGATTGCGATGACAACGAGATAGACACCAAAGATCTTTTTGAGCGGACCGGCAGGCAGGCTGTGCGCCGCCGCAACGCCCAGCGGAGCGGTCAGCATAGACATCGAAGCTATGGCGATCGTGGCAGGTACGTTGATGTAGCCCAACGACCCCCAGGGCAGGCCCGTTTCCTTGAAGCCGATGATGGCAAAGCCGATGGTCGTGGGGATGGCGATCAGCGTCCCGATACCCGATGCGGTCGCAATGGCGCGATGGATGGTGCGACCGCACAGGGTCATTACCATGATCGCAATCGTGCCGCCGCCGATGCCCAACAGCGAGGAAAAGGTTCCCAGCCCGCCGGCGATTCCCATGCGCACGAGGCCCGAGGGCATGGTGTCGCTCACCACCTTGCTGCTCACATTGGGAAGCAGGAAATTCAGGGACATGAGGGCCACGCCCACCGCAAAGATCATTTTGAGCACGTTGCCGTTGACGTGCCCTGCCAGCAACACGCCCGCACCGCAGCCCAGCACGATCCAGGGCGCCCAGCTCTTGAGCACTTCGAACTCCACCGCCCCGCGCTTGGCATGCGCCAGGAGCGAGCGGATGGATGTGACGATGATCGTAGCAGCAGAGGTGCCGATCGCGACATGCGCGATGGCGTCGTGCGTTCCGCCCAGCAGCGGCAGAACCACCAGCAGCGCGGGCACGACGACGAATCCACCCCCGATACCGAAAACACCGGCGGCGAAGCCGGCCACCAGCCCGGCCACCAGCATCGAGACGAGCGGCACCAGCCAGGTCATGACATCGCCGTGCATCACCGCGCTCCCTTTTGCCTGGTGCGCTCGTCGCGCAGGTTGCGGCCCTTGCCCTGACGAATCAAAGCGGCGAATGTCAGAATGTCGACCATGACGTGCGTACCATGCCCCTCTTCGGCGAAACCAGATGGAAGAAGCATGGCCATGCCTCTTTCATCCCGCTCAACGAAGCAGACGGCAGAACCCGCACCCTCCTGCCCCGCGCGGTAGACAGAAAACGGAAAAGATCGACCCGCAGGACAACGCAAAACGGCGCCGCCCCGCCAGGGACGACGCCGTCATGTGGCGCGGCCTACAGGGATGCCGCGTCAGGCGATGGCTTGGTCCACCGGGGTGTAAGGAAGCCCCAGATCTTCGGCAACCGCCTGATAAGTAACCTTTCCGTCCCACACATTCAGGCCCGCGCGCAAATGCGAGTCGCGGCGCAGCGCTTCCTTCCAGCCCAGTTCCGCGATTCGCAGGGCATGGGGCAGCGTGACGTTGTTGAGGGCATAGGTGCTGGTGCGGGCCACCGCGCCAGGCATGTTGGCGACGCAATAATGCACGACCCCCTCGACCACATAAGTGGGCTCGGCATGGGTGGTCGCGCGGCTCGTTTCGAAACAGCCGCCCTGATCGATCGCCACGTCGACGAGCACAGCGCCCTTCTTCATGGTCTTGAGCATGTCGGCAGTGACGAGCTTGGGCGCGGCGGCGCCGGGGATCAGCACCGCGCCGATGACGAGATCGGCTTCGGCCACGCATTCGGCCAGGTTCGCCTTGTTGGAAAAGCGCGTCTTGGCGCGCGCCTCGAAATACGTGCCCAGCTTTTCGAGCACTTCGGGGCTGCGGTCGAGAATGGTCACGTCCGCACCGAGACCGGCGGCCATTTGCGCCGCGTTGAAGCCGACGACGCCGCCGCCGATAACGGCGACCTTGGCGGGCAGAACGCCCGGCACGCCGCCCAGCAACACGCCGCGACCGCCGTGCGCTTTTTCGAGCGCGGTGGCGCCCGCCTGGATGGACATGCGGCCCGCGACCTGGCTCATCGGCTTGAGCAGCGGCAGGCCACCTGTGGCGTCGGTCACCGTTTCATAGGCGATGCAGGTCGCGCCCGACTTGATGAGATCGCGGGTCTGCTCGGGATCGGGCGCGAGGTGCAGGTAGGTATAGAGAATCTGGCCGGGGCGCAGCATGGCGCGCTCCTGCGGCTGAGGCTCCTTCACCTTCACGATCATCTCGGCGGCGGCAAAGATGTCAGCGGCGGTGGCGACGATTTCCGCCCCAGCCTTGACATAAAGGTCGTCGCCCGCCCCGATGCCCTCGCCCGCACCGGTTTCTACCAGCACGCGATGGCCGTGCGCGGTCAATTCGTGCACGCTTTCCGGCGTCAAGCCGACGCGATATTCGTGATTCTTGATTTCCTTGACGGTGCCTACAATCATCCTCGGGCCTCCAGCTAGATTTGGCGCATTCGCGCCTTGCGGGCGGGATCATAGCGCAACAGGGGAAACGAATGTTCCCTAACTAAGCCCCTATTTAATGCCTGATCGGGATGCTATCCCGCCGAATATTCGAATTTCGGGACAGGATGGAATGGATCGTTTGGACATTGCCTTGCTGGAAGCGCTCCAGTCGGATTCGCGACGCTCGATGGCGGAACTGGGCGACCGGATCGGCCTTTCCTCCTCGGCATGTCATCGCAGGATCAAGGCGCTGGAGGAGGCAGGCGTGATCGCGGGATATGCCGCGCGGCTCGACGCCACGGCGCTCGGCCTTTCGCTTCACGCGTTCGTCGAAATCTCGCTCACCAGCCAGAGCCGCGAAACCATGGACAGGTTCGAGGGGGCGGTGGCGGATTTCCCCGAAATCCTCGAATGCCACCTGATGGCAGGACAAGCGGACTATCTGCTACGCGTTGCGGCTGCGGATCTCAACGGCTTCGATACGATCCACCGGGATTGCCTGGCGCGCCTCCCCGGCGTGTCGGCGATCCGCACCAGCTTTGCGATCCGGCGCATTCGCGACTGGCAGGGTTACCGATTGCGGGGACTTTAAGCGCCCTAAGGGGCTACGCGGATCGGCACCGGTGCGTTGCACAGGTCCACGCCGCCTGCCGGGCGAATGTAGAAATCATCCTTCCGATTGGCACGTAGGCGCAAATAGGCGGCAAAGCTGGCGGAGCCGACATCCATCACCTCGAACCGGGGGCGCTCCTTTGCCGGAAGCTCACTCGCCAGCCTGACCGACAGGATCGGCACCCGGTGTTCCTGCGCCGTGTAGAAGCCGAGATCGCCCGATCCGCGCGGCAGGCTGGAGAGATGCGCCATCCCGTCGATCACGCGCCCCACCACCGCGATATTGCGATCGAGCTGGCGCGGGGCCTGGCCGACGACAGCGTAAAGCTCCGCCCCCGTTCCGGCATCCGGCGCCATGTTTCGACCGACACCGACATAGCCATAGCAATGCGGCAACCACGCCGCGTCGCTGTTCATGGCCACCGGCCACCCCCCGACATAACCGGTGGAGGGCGCGTAGGGATCGACGCTGGTGGCAGGCGTCACCGCGAGACGCTTGTTGGCGAGGGCCACCGTATAGTCGGCTTCGCCGGTAGGCGCGAGCCCCTTGGGCAAAGGTTTCTTTTCGGTGGAGTCGCCCCATTGGACGACATAATTGTCCTGCACTCGGTTGATGCTGGTCCCGTCCCACCAGTGCGCCTGCGCCAACGTGCGGATGTTGGCGACGTGGTGCGGCGCGAAGCCGGGCGCGAGCTGGATGACGACGCGCTTTTCGCCTTTGATCGTCATGACCAGCAATTCGTCGGCTGGAATGGTGCGCCATGCCGCCGATGGCGCGGCCGCGACTACGGCAGAGGGTGTCGCGGGCGCATCCTGCGCCTGCGCGGGGGCAACGACGAGCGCCGCAAGAGCGGCGAGGCGAGAGACCTGGTTCATCGCTCCAAAAGACAGGGGCGGCGCTCCGCTGTAAAGCCCCTCCGGATCAGATATTCCCCTGGTCCTCCTCAGGCACGTCATCGTCCGGTCCGTAATAGAGGCGCGCGCAGTCCTCCTTCAGGCATCCGCCTTCGATCACGATATCGTCGCGGTAGGCGTCGGCGATGAAGCTCAACGTGTCGATGTGCCGATCCTCGAAGTACATTTTATGGACATCGTCGCGTCCCGCGCCATAGACGACCCGCCCGACCTTAGACCAGATCGACCCCATGGTGCACATGCCGCAGGGCTGGAGCGTCGAATAGAGTGTCGCTTCGCGCAGTTCCATGTCGCCGATGCTTTCGCAGGCCCGGCGGATCGCCATCATTTCCGCGTGAGCGGTCGCATCGGGAAGCTCTTGCGTCTGGTTGCGCTCCGCCGCCAGCACCTGACCGTCGCGCACGATCACGCAGCCGAGCGGCGAAGTGGACGGATCCGATCCTTTCGAAACGGCGACATCGATCGCCATACGCATCCATTCCCGGTCGTTTTCGCTGAACATGCCATTCCCTCCGCTGCTTCAAGTACGGTTAAACACTTGAAATGATGATGTGATCCTTTTGAAGTAGGGGCGTAGTGCATTTGCCAAATCGGCAAGTAGCTGGCGAGCAATTCGTTTCGCTTTCAGTAAAGAGTTCTTAAAGCCTCCGTAAGTATACGATCCGGAGCGGAGTAAATTTTCGTTTCGTATCAAGAGGCGTAACAGTGTCGGTTCAATCTTCTTTCCTCGGCCGCCTGAGTCGCAATCAGGCGGGCAACGCGCTGGCCATCGTCGCCGCGTCGATCATCCCGGTCGTCGGGATGCTGGGCGGCGGGCTTGATATGGCGCGCATTTACCTCGTGCGGTCGCGGATGCAGCAGGCGTGCGACGCATCCGTCCTGGCCGGGCGCAAGTCGATGGTCGGCCTGACCTGGAACAGAAGCACGGACGAGGCGCAGGCACGCCGTTTCTTCCAGACCAATTTTCCTGACGGCTCGCTCGGCACCAGCCCGGTCGACCTCAATTATGCGGTGGACGACCTGGGTAACGTCACGGCCAACGCATCGACCGTGCTGCCGATGACGCTGATGCATGTGCTGGGCTTCGACAGCAAGGCAGTGGCAGTGACATGCCGGGCGGAACTGCAATTGCCCAATACGGACGTGATGTTCGTCCTGGATACGACCGGGTCGATGGCCGACACCAATCCGGGCGATTCCACCAGCAAGATCGTTTCGCTGCGCACCGCAGTGCAGAATTTCTACCAGACGCTGGAAAACGCGCGGACTTCGGGATCGGTCATCCGTTACGGATTCGTCCCTTATTCGGAGTCCGTCAATGTCGGAATGCTGCTGAAGCGCGACTGGATGGTCGATGAATGGACCTATCAGTCGCGGCGGCCCAATGGCCCTCCCGAGACAGGGACAGCAAGCTCGACTTCGAATGAAACCGTCACATATACGCCCTGGGTGCATCCAGATGGAAAGGGGAAGGCGGAAAGCATCAAGTCCTACCTGCCTCTCGAGGCGTGCGTAGCACCGGCCAACAACTTTACAAACTCGAGCAAGGTCACGGATACCCGGACCGGCACAGATTCCGATGGAAATCCCAAAACGGAGAAGGATTGGGAACGCGTAACGAATGGTAGCCAGTATAAGACCGAGGTCAAAAACGGACAGTGCATTCTGACAGAAACAAAATACACCGATTACATCACTACCCAAACTGAAACGCGTATCAAGAAAACGACAACAAGCACGTGGACGTACACAAATTATTACTGGGATTACGGCCCGATCAAATATGACGTCAGCGCGTTGAAAGGTAACCTTGCGACGGGAATGATGGCGGGCGGATCGATCACCGTGCCGGTCAACAACAACTTTCAAAATCGCACGATCACCTGGAACGGATGTATCGAGGAACGCGATACCGTGACGGGCACCAATTATGCCAACGCCCGCGATATGGATATCGATGCCGTGCCGACGACCGACCCGGCGACGCGGTGGCGCCCCGCACTTCCCCAGTTGGTGTTCGCGCGCACGTCGATGACCAGTTACAATGTCGCGCCGGTCATTCGGACGACCAGCAACTGGCAGAATGTCGGCGATTACATGTCCGGCAGCTACGCCGTATGTCCATATCGGGCATCGCGGTTGCAGACCCGCACCGCGACCGAAATTTCCAACTACCTCACCAACCTTACACCCGCCGGCAAGACCTATCACGACATCGGTCTGATCTGGGGCGGGCGTCTCATTTCGCCCACTGGTATTTTCGCTGAGGACAATTCGTTGGCGGCCAATGGCGGTTCGATCTCGCGGCACATGATATTCATGACGGACGGGCAAACCGACACCGAAGTCAACCATTACGACGCCTATGGCTTCCCTGGCCTCGATCGCCGTCGTTCGGCCGGGTTGCAGACGAAGGAGCAGCAGGACGCAACCGTCGCCGATCGAACCGCCGCGATCTGTACCGCGATCAAGGGCAAGGGGATCACGCTGTGGGTCATCGCGTTCGGCACTTCGCTCAACACGCTGCTGTCGAATTGCGCGAGCCCGGGGCGCGCTTACCAGGCCAACAACACCGCCGAACTCAACGCACGCTTCGCCGAGATCGCGACGCAGATCGCGCAACTGCGGATCACGGACTGACCCATGGCGCATCCATTATCCAGGCCCCGGCACACACTGCGCCGTGACGAACGCGGCATCTCCATCGTCGAATTCGCGTTGATATCGCCGGTGTTCCTGACGCTGCTGATGGGGGTGTTCGACATCGGGCATCAGCTCTATGCCCGTTCGGTGCTGGAAGGCGAAATGCGGCGGGCGGGGCGGTCGTCGACGCTGGAAACCGCGGTCACGGCGCGGCAGGATCAACTCGACGAAGATGTCCGCTCGCAAGTGCTGCGCGTGGCGGGACAGGGCGCAACCGTGGATTTCACGCGCAAGGCCTATCTGACCTACCAGGCCGCGCAGGCGAAGGCGGAACCGTTCATCGACGCGAACAATGACGGGTTGTGCGACAACGGCGAAAGCTTCGACGACTGGAACGGCAACGGGCGGCGCGATTTGGATGGTGCGCGTACGGGCCAGGGCAATGCGCGCGACGCCGTCGTCTACACCGCGCGACTGCGCTATCCCCGGCTATTCCCGATGGCGGGCCTTGTCGGCTGGTCCAACGATGTCGTGATCGAAGCGTCGACCGTGCTGCGTAACCAGCCCTATGGCGACCAGGCGGCCGTCGCGCTCGGGAAATGCCTGTGATACGCGCGCGCCTTCTTTCGCTCTGGCGGTCGATGTCGGGGATAGCGATGACCGAATTCGCGCTCTGCCTGCCCTTCGTCGTAATGCTGGGTACGCTGGGGATCGAATATACCCGCTACATCGTCGTCAAAAAACGCGTGTCGGACATCGCGGCGCAGATCGCAGACAACGCCTCGCGCATGGGCAATGCGTCGGTCCTGACCAACAAGCCGGTCAGCGAAGCCGAGATCAACGACCTGTTCATCGGCGCGACGATGGAAGCGGGAGATCAGATGGATTTGCCGCATAAAAGCCGCATCATCCTGTCGAGCCTGGAGATAAACGGCGACAACGGCCAGTGGATTCACTGGCAGCGCTGCTTCGGATCGAAATCCTATGCGTCCCACTACGGCGTCGAAGGCGATGGGGAAACCGGCACGGCATTCGAAGGGATGGGCCGGGCGGGATCGAAGATCATGGCGGTCAAGGGATCGGCGGTGATGTTCGTCGAAATGTCCTATAGCTATACGCCCGTCATCGGGCTTTTGCCGGTGTCGATGCAGGACATCGTCGAGGTTTCCGCCTACAATGTCCGCGACAGCCGGGACCTGAGCCAGATCTACCCGGTCACCGGCATCACGAAGTCGGCCTGCTGAGCCCCGTCAAGCGGGAGGCGGCGGCCCCAGATAGGACGGTGCGACAGGCACGGTCGCCAGCACCAGCTTTTGCAGGACGACATTGTCGTCGATGCGCCAGATGCGGATACGGTGACGCCCCGCCGACAGCGGTCCGACGTCCTGGCGTAGTTCCACGACATTGTCCGATACCGCCTTCGACCAGCGTTTCTGGGCATCCGTGTCTTCGGGACCGCCGGTCGGCTCAAGCCGCGCCTCGACGATCCGGACCGGGCCATCGTCGATGGACAAGCCCAGCTTGACGCCACTTCCACCCAACGTGTCGAGCGTCGGGGCCAGATAGAGCGTGACGCTGCCATCGCCGCCTTTCGTCAACGTGGTATCATACTCGACCCAGACGCCATCCTCTATCCCGGTCGGCGGCAATCCCTGCGGCAACGCCACCAACGCGCCTTGCGTGCGCCCCAGATGCGGGATGCGCGTCCACCGCAGCCCCTGCCCCGATCCCGTACGGGTGAAGGCAACGGCCTCGATCGCGGCAACCCCGGCGGGCGCCGGGCTTCTGGGTACGAAGCGGGGTACGATCTTTTGCCGATCCGTCGGCGTGTCGGCGCCCACGCGCACGATGCTGGGCATCGTCTGCCGCGTGGGGTCGTTCCAAGTGACGTAGCTCATGTGAACCTGCGCCATCATGCCGTCCCATTTGCCACCGTTGATGCTGTGATATTGGCGCGTCAGGTCAGCGTCGCGCGCAAAGGTCCGCTCCACCTGATCGGCGAAATAATTGGCGCGCGGGTCGTTGTCGGCCGCAAGCGCCCGGTTCCAGGCGGTGGCGTAATAGAGGCGATAAAGATTTGCCAGCGCGCAGATCGGATATTCCAGCAGTTGGAAATAGGCAGCACGCTGGTCGGCGCGCAGCCCGTCGCGAACGCGCAGCATCTGCGTTTCCAGCGCATCCCACTGCGCCACCAACTCGCCGAATTCGCCACCGTCCAGCCCTTGAGCGGTCACGCCGCCTAGCGGAAAGCTGTCCTGGTCGATCAGTTCGGGTTTGCGGCGCGCGGCATATCGGCCATAGTCGGTGACCATGCGGCCGATGGTGTCCCCATGCTCCGCCCCGAAGGTCGCCGCTGCCCACTCGCGCGGATAGGATGCAAGGCGGGCGGAGTCCATCGCCTCTGGGTTCCATGCCATCGCAAGGAAGAAGCCGAGCGGATATTCCATGGGCTTGATATCGCCCACATTGACGATCCACATCGCCCGCGCATCGCGTCGATAGGCCAGGTCCATCTGCTGCCAGACCTTTTCGACCTGGTTGGTGTTGATCCACTTGTAATTGCGCGGACCGCCGACATAGTCGAAATGATAGTAAACGCCGTAGCCGCCCTGCCGCCGGGGCGATCCGGGTGGCGGCAGGCGACGGATCTGACCCCAGTTGTCATCGGAAAACAGCAGGATGACATCGTCCGGCACCTTCATGCCCCGGTCGTAATAATCCTGAACCTCCTTGTAGAGTGCCCAGAGCTGAGGCTGCTTTTCAGCCGGGCGGCCCGTCACCTCCGCAATGATGCGCCGCTGGTCGCTGACCACGCCCTCCAGCAGTCCGATCGCGGTGCCCTCGCCCATCGCCTCGTCGCCATCGCCGCGCATGCCGACGGTCACGACCGATTCATAGCCGCGTCCATCGCCCTTCGACATCATCCGCTCGATACCGCCGCGCCAGAATGTCCGAAGATTCTCCCGGTTGCGCGCATAGTCCCACGGCCCCTGCCCGCGGTCCGGCCCACGGTGCCATTCGCTCTGCGCACGCAACATCGGCTCGTGGTGGGAATTGCCCATGACCACGCCCATGGAATCGGCCAGCGCGACATTGTTCGGGTCGTCGAGCGCGAACGCCTTGCCCCACATGGCCGGCCAGAGATAATTGCCCTTCATGCGCAACAGCAGTTCGAAGACATGCGCATACATTGCCGCGTTCACGCCGCCGAACGCCTTGCGTGCCCAGCCGCTGAGGCATGGGTCCTCGTCATTGATGAAGAAGCCGCGATAGCGCACCTTGGGCTCGTCCAGCGCGCGCGGGATCGGGAGCCTGAGGTCGCGGCGTTGCACGACGGGCACGTCGGCGAACCAATGCCAGGGCGACACGCCCATCCGCTCCGACAGATCGTAAGTGCCATAGACCGCTCCGCGACGGTCCGAGCCGATCACGAACAGTGCGTCGCGGACGCCGGGGAAGGGGTTGCGCACAACCACTCGGCGAAAGGCTTCCCAGCGGCCCTTGAGGTCATCGACGGACAGCCTGCCGTCCGCGACGAGCCGGTCGATGAGGGCGCTTTGCCCGACCACGCCGATGACGACCAGCGGTCGGCGATCCGGGTCGGGGCGATCCTTCAGCAACAGCGCGTTGCCGTCGCTGACCCTGTCGAGATCCGCCTTGAAGCTGGCAGCGACATTCTGGACTGCGGGGTCGGCGGCGGCATCGATCAGGACGTTGGCGGGGATTCCGTTTGCAACGACGGGGAAGGAGATCGCGTCGGCAGCCATGGCAACACCGGGTCGGGATGCCGCAGCGGCCAGCACGGCGGACCCTCCGAGCATCGTCCGGCGCGAAAGGCGGAACCTTCCCCCTTGGGTCATCATCTCTCTCCACATCGATGGTATCGTTACCATTTGTAGGTGAGACTGTCAGGTTGTCAATCGCTGCCCGGATGTGGCGAGCCGCCGCTATTTCTACTTGATCGGTGGACAAATGCAGATAAGGTCGAGTGCGATACCAAATTGTGCGCCCGATGACTGCCTGCTCCCCTTCCCCATTCGATCCCCTTTCCTCCCCAGCCGAATATGGTAGGGCGAGCGCAACATGATCGAATTGCGTTCCCTTACAAAGCGCTTCCCGGACGGCACGACCGCGCTGCGTGACATCCACCTGACCGTTCGACAGGGCGGGATATTCGGCATCATCGGCCGTTCCGGTGCGGGCAAATCCACACTATTGCGCCTGATCAACGGCCTTGAACGCCCCAGCGAAGGCGAAGTGCTGATCGACGGTCAGCCTTTGGCCGCGATGGATCGCGCCGGGCTGCGCATTCTGCGGCGACGTGTCGGCATGATCTTTCAGTCGTTCGGTCTGATGGCCAACCGCACCATCGCGGGCAATGTCGCTTTGCCGCTCGAACTGGCGGGGGTTCCCCGGGGGGAGCGGGATGCGCGTGTCTCGGAACTGCTGGAGCGCGTAGGGCTGACCGACCGCGCGAACGCCTATCCCGCGCGCCTGTCGGGCGGCCAGCGCCAGCGTGTCGGCATCGCCCGCGCCCTGGCGACCCGGCCCGACATCCTGCTGTGTGACGAAGCGACCAGCGCGCTCGATCCCGAAACCACCCGGTCGGTGCTGGCGCTGCTGGCTGACCTCAATCGCGAAATGGGTCTGACCATCGTCCTCATCACTCACGAGATGGAGGTCGTTCGCGCGATCTGCGACCATGTTGCCGTGCTCGATCAGGGGGCGCTGGTGGAAGCCGGGCCGGTCGGCACGATCTTTTCAGGGTCGAGCGAAGCGGCCACGATGGCGCTGCTGGGGCAGGACGGGTGATGCAGGACGGCTTTTTCCAGAATATTTCCTGGCCCGACATCGCCCAGGCTACGGGCGATACGCTGCTGATGCTGGGCGGATCGCTTTTGCTGACGTTGCTGCTGGGGGTGCCGCTCGGCGTCCTGCTGTTCCTGACCGACGACGGGCAGATCGCCCAGAGCCGCGTCGCGAACCGCCTGCTCGGCATCGCGGTCAACATTCTGCGCTCCATTCCGTTCGTCATCCTGCTGATCGTGATGATCCCGCTGACGTTGCTGATCGTAGGAACGTCGCTCGGCGTCGCGGGAGCGATCCCGCCCCTGGTAGCGGGCGCTGCCCCCTTTTACGCGCGGCTGGTCGAGACCGCGCTGCGCGACATTCCGCGCTCCACGATCGAAGCGGCGCAAGCGATGGGCGCGACGCGAGGGCAGATCATAGGGAAAGTGCTCTTGCCCGAAGCGCTCCCCGGCCTCGTCTCCGGCGCGACCGTGACCGCCATCGCGCTCGTTTCCTTCACCGCCATGGCCGGGGTCGTGGGTGCCGGCGGCCTCGGCGATCTTGCCATTCGTTACGGATATCAGCGGTTCCAGGCGGACGTCATGCTTGTGACCGTCGCGCTGCTCGTGCTGCTGGTCCAACTCATTCAATGGTCCGGCGACTGGCTCGCCCGCCGGGTCGATCACCGATAGGAATCCCGATGAAACGCCGTGCCCTGCTGATCCTGCTGCCCGCTCTCTTCGTTGCCGCCTGCGGTGGCTCGACAAAGGACGCCTCGTCCGATCCCGCCACGCTGACGGTCGCCGCGACCGCCGTGCCGCACGCCGAAATCCTGGAGCATATCAAGCCCGCGCTGGCGAAGGAGGGCGTCAACCTCGATATCCGGGTATTCAACGATTATGTGCAGCCCAACCTTCAAGTGGAACAGGGCCAGATCAAGGTCAGCTATTTCCAGACCGGCCCTTACCTCAAGGAATTCAACGAGGCGCATCACACGCACCTCGTCCCCATCGCGGGCATCCATATCGAACCGCTAGGCGCCTATTCGCGCAAGTGGAAGGCGCTGGACCTGTTGCCGGTCGGCGCTGTCGTCGCCATCCCCAACGAGCCGAGCAATGGGGGCCGGGCGCTGCTGCTGTTGCAAAAGGCGGGCCTGGTGTCGCTGAAGGACCCGAAAAACCCGCTTTCCACGATCCGCGACGTGACCGCCAACCCCCGCAAGCTGGTGTTCCGCGAACTTGAGTCGGCAACCTTGCCGCGCACGCTGGACGAAGTCGATCTGGCGCTTATCAACACCAACTTCGCGCTGGACGCGAAGCTCAATCCCATCCGCGATGCGCTCGCCATTGAGGACAGCCGTTCGCCGTATATCAATTATGTCGTGGGTAGGGACGACGCCGCCAAGGATCCGCGTGTGCAGAAACTGGTCGCTGCGCTGCAGAGCGAGGATGTGAAGCGTTACATGGCCGATCATTACAAGGGCGCGGTGCTGCCCGCGTTCTGATCGGCGGGACCGCGCCCGGATGTCAGCGCTTCAGCGGCAACGAAAGTCCGGCAGCCACCAGCACGACTTCGTCCGCGATTGCGGCGATCTGTTGATTGAGCCATCCCGCTTCGTCGCGAAAACGGCGGGCAAGCGCGTTGTCCGGCACGATGCCCAGCCCCACCTCGTTCGCGATCAGCACCAGCGGCACGTGCGCCTCGCGCACTGCCTGTGCCAGCATCGCGCGTGCCTCTGACAGGTCGTGCCCGCCCAGCATGAGGTTGGACAGCCACAATGTCAGGCAATCGACCAGTACCGCGTCGGCGCGACGGGATGCAGCCGCGATCGCGGCGGCCAGGTCGACCGGGGCTTCGACGGTTTCCCAGCAAGAACCGCGGTCGGCCCGATGGCGTGCGATGCGATCGGCCATTTCATCGTCGCCCGCCTGCCCGGTGGCGATATAGATCAGCCTGCCTCCGATGGCTTCGCAGCGCGCCTGCGCGTAGCGGCTCTTGCCCGACCGTGCGCCGCCCAGCACCAGCAGCCGCGTCATCGCCCCGCCCCCTGTGCCAAGGCGACCAGCGCATCGATATCGACATGCTCCTCCAGCGCTGTGGCAAGCTGGTCGAGCGCGGTGTCCACTCGTTCGGCATGGTCCACCCCGTCGCTGCGCGCGCCGATCCGCCCCAACAGCGCATGACGCAGGGCTGGTCCGCTCAAAAGACCATGGCAATAAGTGCCGAGGACACGCCCGTCCCTGCTGATCGCCCCGTCGCTGCCACCGTCCCGTAAACGGGCGAAGGGCTGCGTGCAGTCCGGTCCGCTCGTTTCACCCAGATGCATCTCATACCCATCGAACGGAACATCCAGCGCGACACCGGCTACCTTGCGAAGCGCCTTGCGCGGGGTGAGTTCGGTTTTCACGTCGAGCAGGCCAAGGCCCGCAACACGGCCCGCAGCGCCCTCTATACCGAGGGGATCGGCGATCGTGCGCCCCAGCATCTGGTAACCGCCGCAGATGCCGAACACAGCCCCCCCCTGCCGGTGATGATGCAGAATGTCGATGTCCCAGCCCTGTTCGCGAACGAATGCGAGGTCGGCGATGGTGGCTTTAGAACCCGGTAGCAGGATCAGGTCCGCCTCCGGCGGAATGGACTGGCCAGGCGGCACCATCGCCAGCTCGACATCGGGTTCGTGCCGCAACGGGTCGAGATCGTCGAAATTGGCGATGCGTGGGAACATGGGGCAGGCAATCATCCTGCGCCCGGATCGTCCCGGCCGCACGCGGTCGAGCGCCACCGCGTCTTCGCTCGGCAGGGTGGCGACGCATGGCAGCCACGGAACCAGCCCCAGACCGCGCCAGCCAGAAAGGCGCTCTATCGCCGCGTAGCCATCGGCGAACAGGGCAGGATCGCCGCGAAACTTGTTGACGATGAAGCCCCGGATCATCGCGGCATCCTGCGGATCGATCACCGCACGCGTTCCGACCAGAGAGGCGATCACCCCGCCCCGGTCGATGTCGCCCACCAGCACGACCGGCAGGTCGGCCGCCCGCGCGAAGCCCATATTGGCGATATCGCCGTCCCGCAGGTTGATTTCGGCTGGCGACCCCGCTCCCTCGACCACGACGATATCGCAGCGAGCCTGCAAGCGCCGCCAGCTATCGAGAACCTCGGGCAGGAGGGTACGCCGGCCCTCCCGGAAGTTCGCCGCGCCCAGCCTGCCGCGCACCTTGCCATGCACGACCAGTTGGGATGTCCGGTCCGCCTCGGGCTTCAGCAGGACGGGGTTCATGTCGGTGTGGAGTTCGGCCCTGGCGGCGAGAGCCTGCAAGGCCTGCGCGCGCCCGATCTCTCCGCCGTCGGCGGTCACCGCCGCATTGTTCGACATGTTCTGAGGCTTGAACGGCAGGACACGCAGCCCCCGATTGGCAAGCGCGCGGCACAAACCCGCCACCAGCACCGACTTGCCGACATCGGACCCCGTCCCCTGCACCATCAGGCCAGCCATGCCACTCCTCCCGCCAGTCCCCAGCCCAGCGCGCAGGCACGATGATAGATCCGCCTAGCCCGCTCCATCGCGACCACATCCGCGTCGCCGCCTTCGCCGATCCACGGCTTGTTCGCAACCGCGCCTTCATAGCTGACCGGCCCCGCCAGTCTTATGCCCAGAACGCCCGCCATCGCCGCTTCGGGCCAGCCGGCGTTGGGGGAGGCATGGGCGCGGCGATACCGCCACCCGATGCGCCATCCGCCGGGGCCCGCAAGGCAGATCAGCAAAGCGGAAATTCGCGCGGGCAAGAAGTTCATGGCATCGTCCAGCCGCGCCGCGGCCCAACCGAAGTCACGCCACGGATCTTCCTTGTGGCCGATCAGGCTATCGGCGGTGTTGACCGCCTTCATCGCCCAAATGCCCGGCAACCCTGCTACCATCAGCCAAAACAGGGGCGCGACGACGCCGTCGCAAAAGCTTTCGGCAAGGCTTTCGATCCCGGCGCGGGCCACTCCGGCCTCATCCAGCGCTGCGGTATCGCGCCCGACGATCATGCCGACCGCCCGCCGCGCCCGGACCAGATCGCCTGCTTGAAGGGCCGAGACCACCGGGACGAAATGCTGGTCGAGGCTGCGCTGCGCCAGCGCGGGCCATGCCAGTATCGCAAGGGCGATCCACCGGGCCGCACCCGGCAACAGCCCGGCAGCCAGCGTCAGGAGGACGCCGCCCCCTCCCGCGATGGTGACCAGAACCGCCACGGTGAGAACTCCGCCGACCCGGCGTGCGCCGGCGCGCCACGTGCGCCGGTTCCACCGCTGTTCGCAGCGCGCAATGACCCTGGCGAACAGTCCGACCGGGTGGCCGATGCGCGCATGGAGCCAACGTGGCCAGCCGAGCGCCGCATCGATCGCCAGCGCTACCAGCGCAACCGGGTCAGCCAAGTGCCGCCTCCAGCCGATCGAGCGCCCGGTCGTCCGCCGGCAGGCCGATGCGCAACAGATCGGGATGGTTGGCGAAGGGCCGGGCCAGAATCCTGTGCCGGGCGAGCGGCTCGAACAAGGCACCCGCACCGGGCGCGGCGACGAGGCGAAATAGCGGGCAGGCCCCTTGGGGAGTCAGCCCGTGCCGAACCAGCACGGCGTCCAGAGCCGCAGCCCGGCGGGGGAGGTCGCGGCGGGTCGCGGCGATCCACGCCGCGTCGGCATAAGCAGCGCTTCCGAACGCCAGCGCCGCCGCATGGAGCGGCCAGTCGCCCAATGCTTGCCGCACGCCCGCCAATATCGCAGGCGGCGCGATCACGAAGCCGAGCCGCAGCCCGGCGAGGCCGAAGAATTTCCCGAACGATCGCAACGCGATCAACCGCCGCTGCGTGCAGACATCGGCAGCGATGCTCCAGCCGGGATCGCAGTCGGCAAAGGCTTCATCGACGACCAGCCAGCCGCCATGCCGCTCCTGATGGTCGAGAAGCGCGAGCAGGTCGTCGCGCGCGAACAGTTTCCCATCGGGATTGTTGGGATTGCCCAGCACCAGCGCGGTGGCGCGGGCGGGCAACGCCAGCGGATCGGCCAACATGTTCCTTTGCGCGAAAGCGGCGCGATAGGTGCCGTAGGCCAGAGACTGATGCAGGCCAGGCAGATCGAGCAGGGGCGCCAACAGCCGCAACCCGGTTTCGCTGCCGGGCACGGCGACGCACAATGCGGGATCGCAGCCGAAATAGCGGGCCGCCATCTGTTCGAGCTGTGTCAGCGCATTGGCATCGGGCAGGCACCGCCAATCGATGGCAAGCGGTTCGGCCGGTCGCCAGCCATTCGGGTTGATGCCGGTGGAGAGGTCGATCCATTCCTCGGGACGCCCGCCGAAACGGTCGCAAGCTTCGCGAAGCCGCCCGCCATGATGGGCAAAGCCCGCCGTCATCGAGCCAGCACCAGTGCCAGCAGCGCGGCGGTTTCGACAAGTTCGATCCCCGCGCCATGCCCATCGCCCGAAATACCCCCGATCCGCGCCCGCAGCCACAGCGGCCAGAGGCCGAGGACCGGCACCGCCACCAGCAGCAGCGGCGCTATCGCCATCGCGCAAAGGCCCCATGCGAGAAGCCACACGATCGGTACCGGCAGAGTCGCGCCTTGTCGAAACATAGTGCCCAATCCTTCATGCAGCGGCGGCAGCCAGCGCGCCCAAAGGATCGGGCCGATTCGCGCCAGTATCGGCACGAGGGCGAGGGCCGCGAACATGCCCGCTTTCAGCACCAGCCCTGCCAGCACGAACTTCGCCAGGATTTGCAGCGCGATGGCTGTCACGCCGAAGCTGCCGAGATGCGGGTCGGCAAGCACTTCGCGCACGCGCTTCGGGTCGCCATGCGCCGCGCCCGCCGCATCGGCCATGTCGCCAAGCCCGTCGAGATGCAGCGCCCCGGTCAGGCCCACCCAGGTCGCCACGGCCAGCATCGCACCGAGCGCCGGATCGCGCTGCACGCCCAGCCATCCGGCGGCCACGATACCTGCCCCCACGACCGCACCCGCCAACGGAAACCAGCGGATCGCCCTGCCGAAATCCTCCGGGGTGGCAGCGATGGACGGCAGCGGGAGGCGCGTCATGAACTGGAGAGCGAGGATCGCGCTTTTCATCCCGGCAACCGAACGCGAAGACCGACGATCTGCCCCGAAAGCGGCGTTGTCGGCCAGATCCGCATACTCAGCAGCGCTGCGTAGGGAAGGTCGAGCGCCCATACCTGCCGACAGTCCAAGCCGGTGAGCACGGCGATGGCCGCCCGCATCGCTCCGCCATGCGTCACCACCAGCGTATCGGGCGGCAAAGCGGCCAATGCCTGCCCGACCCGCGCGACGAGGGCCGACCAACGCTCACCGCCCGGCGGCGGGTTGGTGTCCGGATCGTCCCAGAACCGTGCGAGCGCATCGGCATCCATCTGCCCTGGCGCAGCCCCGTCCCATGACCCGAAATCCAGTTCGCGCCACCGGCTGTCGACCGTGACGGCAAGCCCCCGCGCCTGCGCGAGACTGTCCGCTCCGGCCCGGGCACGGCGCAGATCGGAACTGACGACCACGCCGATCGGGATATCGTCCGGCACGGCTCCCGCCAGTCCTCCGTCCGGGGCGGCAGGGGGTTCGTCACCATGGCCGTGCAGCAGGCCGGGGCGCAAGGGCGGACCGTGGCGCAGCAAATGGATCAGCCGTCCGCTCATATCGCCTGCGTCACGGCGGCCTGTGCGAATGTCGCCATGCCGTTGTGGGTGGCAAGCGCCGCGCGCACCAGATGCACGGCCACCGCCGCGCCCGACCCTTCACCCAGCCGCATGCCCAGCTGCAACAAGGGGGACAGCCCGAAATGGCCGAGCAGCCGCGTATGCCCTTGTTCAGCCGAGCAATGACCGGCAAGGCAATGGTCCAGGAACCCGTCCTGCGCGACGACCAGCGGCGCGACGCTGGCGCAGCAGATAAACCCGTCGAGCATGACCGGCACCCGTTGCAACCGCGCGGCGAGGATGGCGCCCGCCATCGCCGCAATTTCACGCCCGCCCAGGCGGCGCAGCGTTTCGAAGGGCGTAGTGCAATAAGGACCGTGCTGCGCCATGGCCGCGTCAACCGCCGCGATCTTGCGCGCAACGCCCATGTCGTCCACCCCGCTGCCGCGCCCACACCAGTCCTGCGCCGCACCGCCAAAGGCATTGAGGCATAGCGCCGCAGCCGGCGTGGTATTGGCGATGCCCATTTCGCCGACTATGAGCAGTTGGGTGTCGTGCGCGACCGCCGCCGCCCCGGCATTGAGCGCGTCGAGGCACTCTTGGGGCGACATGGCGGCTTCCCGCGTGATGTCGCCGGTCGGTCGATCCAGATCGAGCGCCACCACCGAGAGCGACGCGCCGCAAATGTGCGCCAGCTGATTGACGGCCGCGCCGCCCTCTTGAAAGTTGGCGACCATCTGGGCCGTCACCTCGACGGGAAAAGCGCTGACGCCCTGCCCCGCCACGCCATGGTTGCCGGCGAAGATCGCAATGTGAATCCGGTCCAGCGCTGGCATCGCGGTGCCCTGCCAGCCGCAGATGAAGGCAGCGATATCCTCCAGCCGACCCAATGAACCGGCAGGCTTGGTCAGACTGGCCTGCCGTTCGCGCGCCAGCCTGACCCAAGCAGGATCGGACAAGGGGAGTCTTTCCAGAGCATGGGCAAACGCCCGTTCGTCGTCGAAGCGGATCACGTGCATACAAACCCATCCGGTGGCGTGCGGGTGATGAAATGTCCCCGTACCCCCTGCGGCCACTGTGCATAAGGCACCGTACCTTCGGCGCTGTCGGCATGCAGCGCCGCATACTCCAGGATCGCGCGCGCCGCTTCCGCCCCCGGTTCGAACCGACCGAGCACATAGCCGACCTTGCCCGGGGCGCGCACATGGACAGTGCAATGGCTCTGGCAGGCGAACAGGCACGCCATTTCCTGCACCTGCACGCGCTGAAGGCGCGGTTCGGCCTGTTGCGCGTCGCGCATTGCCTGCGCCAGCAGCGCGCCGCCGCGACGACCCTCCGCGTCTTCGCGCAGCTCGGACGAAAGGCGGCAGGTGGAGCACACCACCACCGCCGGACCCGGCTCCACCGCGCGCAACATCAGAAGCGGCTCCGAATGCCGAGATAGACCGTGCGTCCCAACGCACCGTAGCCGCCCGCCGTCTCGTATCGCTTGTCGGCCAGGTTTTCGACACGTCCGTGTACGGTCAGCCCCTGCGCAAGGCGCCATTGTGCGCGCAGATCGACCAGCCAGTAATCCGGCAACTCCGCCGCATTGCCTGCCCGATCGAACGTCCTGCCCGAATACCGCGCGGCTACGCTGGCGCGCAATCCCTGCGGCAGATCGACGCCGCCCTCCACATTGGCCAGATGCCGGGGCACGCGAGCCAGTTGCCGCCCGAAGTCGCTGCTGCCCGAGGATCGATCCTCGGAGGCGATCCAGCTATAGTTGCCGGACGCGAAAAGGACGCCCACCTGCGCACGCCCTGCCAGTTCGACGCCCTTCGCGCGCGCCTTGCGCACATTGGCGTAATAACCGAACCGGCTGGTGGTCGTGCCGGGAATGAAACAAGCCGCGGGCAAGGTGCCGACAGTCGGACAATTAGCGAAATCGATGAGATTTTCGGTGTCCCGTTCGAACCATGTCGCGGACGCGTGGAAGGCGTCGCCCAATGCGTGTTCGGCCCCGACCGACCAGCCTTTCGCTTTTTCCGGCTGAAGCGATGCCGAGCCGTAGATGCTGAATAGCTGGTAGAGCGACGGTGCCTTGAACCCTTCGTCATAGCTGGCGCGGATCACCGTGCGACCGGCGTTGGGCGTATAGACCGCTCCGCCGGTGAACACCGTGTTTCCGCCAAAGCGGGACTGGTCGTCATGGCGCACCCCGCCATTGACGGTAAAGCCTTCGAACGGGGTGACGCGCAGTTCGGCATAGACACTGTTGGTGTCGGCGCTTTGCGGCACCAGAGCATAAGGAACCCTGTTGTTACCGGGCGACGCGGTGGTCATCCGCTGCTCCTCCCGCTCGGCCCCGAACACCGCCTGCAACATATCGGAGACCCTAAGCGTCCCCTGATATTCGAAGCGGCGCACGCGGCCATGCGCGTCGAAGTTCAGGGGGCGGATCGCACGGGCAGGATCGTAATTCTCCCGGTCCGTTTCGGTCTGAAGCACCGCGAACCGGTTGGCAAGGCGACCGTCGAACAGAGCGAGGTTGACGCCCGCATAGCCGGTCCATTCCGTCGTCAGGCCATAGGCCCGCGAATCGCCTGACGTACCGTCGAATTCGTTCCGGGCGTCGGCCCAATAGCCCCGCAAATCCACCGAAAGATTTGGCGCAAGCTTGAGCGTCGCCGTGCCGCTGGCCGATTTGCGGCGATAGCCGTCCGCTTCGGTGCCGTTGCTGCGTGCCGAAATGCCGTCTGTGGCGAACGTCGATCCAGACACGCGCCAGTCGAGCAGAGGTCCGGTGCCGCCGATCCCGGCCTGGGCGTTGACGGTGGAATGCGTGCCCGCTTCGACCGCCATGCTCCCTTCCAGCGGCTGCTCGGCCCGGCGGGTCAGCACGTTGACGACCCCACCGATGGCGTCGCTGCCCCACAGGATCGATTGCGGCCCACGCAGGATTTCGACGCGTTCGATGTCGTCGATCAACAGGTTCGAGAAGGAGTATCCGCCCCCCGTCGCCGACGGATCGGAAATCCGTACGCCGTCGATCACCATGACCGTTTGCGAAGCGTCCGCGCCCCGGATGCGAAGGGAAGTGGTCGTGCCGAACCCGCCGTTGCGGCTGAGGCTGATTCCCGGCGTGCGCAGCAGCAGATCGGTGAGCGCTATGGGTTGCTGCGCCCGGATTTCCCGTTCATCGAGCACGGTGACGGTCGCAGATACACGGGTCTGTTCGACGGGGCTGCGTAGCGCCGTAACGACGATAGACGGATCGGGCGCGTCGGCAGGCGCAGCCTCCTCCGCAAGCGCGGGAGACGAGAGGAGAGCAAGCATGGCAACGAGAGAAAGACTGACAGGACGCATGGTGCGGTTCCCCCCTGACGAACGGCGTTGACCTGCCGTCACGCCCCGCGAAAGAAGCGCGCGCCAAGGACTGTGCCCCTGACGGGACCAGACGAGACATCGCTTCCCGCGCGGGACATCCCGGCCGGCGGTGGCTGTCGTTTCGCGAGGGATATTGCCGACTTCGTTTAAGAAGGCGGCAACCTCGAACGTTCGGTGCACCCTGCCCGAACGAAGAACGACGGCGTCAGGCAGGTCTCCTGGCTCACGGGTCAGGGCCGGTCCGGACGCCTTCTCAGGATCGTGAAATCCCAATGGCTTAGTAGCCGGTCGGCTCGCCGCTTACAGTTGCAGGGGCAGCCGGGGTTTTACACCCCGTTCCCTCTTGATCCCCTTTCGGGGAACCTGTCGCTGGAAGCGGCAAGTAACGGCGCGTCCAGCGCGCGGCAAGTACCAATAGTTGCGCATGGCGAAGACTTCGCATAACGATGCGCCCGCAACAGGTGCTCGAAGGAGCTTAATCGGGAAGTCCGGGCGATGGCAGCCAGCCATCCTATCCGGCGCTGCTCCCGCAACTGTGACCGGTGAGCGCGTCGCCACTATGCCATTGGGCTTTGTCCCCGAGAAGGCGGCGACAGGCGCGACGATCCGGTAAGTCAGGAAACCGGCCTGTTGCGGTCGTTTCTCTGCGCGGGCGGGATGTACCGGGCGGACGAAGGCACATCCTTCGCGGACGACACGATGATGCGTTGTTGTCGAAGGGAGCCTTGAAATGACCAGCATCTAAGATCGCAAAAGTGCGCCCATAAGGATGCGCATCGCACTCCCTCGCGCGCTCCGCATGACGGGGTGTCGCTAATTCTTCCGCCCCCCCCGTCAGGAGGCCTCCCATGATCCGCCATTCGCGTTTCGATCTCGCCCTGTTCGGCGTGCTCGCTCTCGTCATGCTCGTCACCCGCACCCATTCCCTCAGCGACGTGGTGCACCTGCCCAACACCAGCCTCGCCAGCTTCTTCGTACTGGGTTTCCTCGTGCGCCGCGCCATGGCCTTTACAGGCCTTTTCCTGCTGGCGGTCGGCATCGATCTGATCGTGATCGGCTGGCTCGGTCATTCGAGCTACTGCTTCACGCCGGCCTACTGGATGCTGCTGCCTGCCTATGGCACGATGTGGATTGCCGGGCGGTTGGGTGCCGAAAAGATCGGCATTGCGCCCTCCGCGTTGCCGATGCTGCTCCTTATCCTGGTAGCAGCGACGCTGGTGTCGCAACTGTTTTCGAGCGGGGGATTCTACTTCCTTGGTGGACGTTCAGCCGATCCTTCGCTGGCAGGCTTCATCCCCCGCCTCGCCCGCTACTTCCCGCCCAACCTCTACGCTACCCTGCTATGGAGCGGCGTCGCCGCCGTCGCCTATGCCCTGCTGGCCGCGACGCGGCCCGCCATGCTTGCCCGAGCGCCCGAATGAGCGCGAGCTAGGACGCCCATCGCAAGAGCGCTAAAAAACGCAAGACCGTCGTCAATGCCAAGATCGCCGCAGCCACATGCGACAAGGGATTGCTGCTAGTCCTGACCAGTAACGGCAAGGGCAAATCCCTAAGCGCCTTCGGCATGGTGGCGTGAACGGTGGGCTACGGTCGAAAGGTAGCGGTGTTCCAGTTCATCGAGGGGCATCGGGACGGGGCAAGACCATGGTCACGGCAGCGCTCGCCCGTCGCCACCGGCAGGCCGGGCGGCGCGTGCGCGTGTTCAAATGCGGGCCCGACTTCGTCGATCCGATGATCCTCGAACGCGCAAGTGGCGCGTCGATGCCGACTTGCCCGGAGGCACGCTGCGCGGCCACAGTCTTCACTATTCCACTCTCGCAACGCCGCATGCGCCGCAATGGCATTCGACGGGCAAGAATGGCACGGCGGGGGAGGCGATCTATCGCTCCGGCCCGCTATGGCGAGCTATGTCGACGGTTACGTGCCAACCGCTCCTTCCGCCATCGCCGCGGTACTCGGTTCAAATATTTGGCAAAATTTCGAGTGACCCCGTACTTACCACGCGAGCCCTCAAGAATTGACATGCCTGCATCGATATCCGGGAGATCGACAACCTATAGATGCCGGACATACGCGAACCGTATGCCGACAATCAATGGGGCATAGAGATCATCCAAATCCTCGAGTGACAATGGATGAAATCAGCCTATATCCGAGCTTTCATCATATGAGGGCCGCAAGTCATGAACGATACCGACGATAATCAACATAACGAACTGCTCGTGACACTCACCGCCGATATCGTCGCTTCCCATGTCAGCGCGAACTCCGTTGCCGTAGGGGACGTCGCAACCCTGATTGCCAATGTGCACGCAGCGCTTGCAGGACTGAACAAGGCTCCCGAGCCTGTCGATGAAAAACCCAAGGGGGCAGTTTCCGTCCGCGCGTCCGTCAAGCCCGACCATCTTGTCAGCATGATCGACGGCAAGCCCTACAAGATGCTGCGGCGGCATCTGGCGCAAAATGGATATACGCCGGAAAGCTACCGGGAGACCTTCGGTCTTCCTCGCGATTACCCCATGGTTGCAGCAAGCTATACCGAGCAACGCCGCGACCTTGCGAAAAAGATCGGATTGGGCCGCAAGCCCGGAACCAAGACCAAGGTCCCCGCTCCCAAGGGGCGCGCCAAAAAGGCCGTCGATCCGGCTGCGTCCGAATAAGACGCATCGTAGCATTATCGATAGTCCAAACGACCGGCGCGGCTCATTGGCTGCGCCGGTCGTTTCAGATAGGCATATGGCGAGCAAAAGTAAGCCGGAGATTCGGACGATACTGCCTCGCTGCTATCAGAGGCGCATGACAACCGCCCCGGCGTACCCGTAGGTTTTTGGACCGACCTTCGATGAAGGATTCGACCGGCCGTAATCCGATCATTCCTATAGCGGCTTACCGCGATCACCACGCGTCGATCCGCCCGGGGCGGCAATCGCCTCCGTCCCCTTTTTGTCGCATAACTCTGATTCAATGGCCTTGGAGGCCAACCGCCCGTTGACAAAAAAAGGCCGGCGTTTCCGCCGGCCCGTAAATAAACCTGACGCGCTTCGTCAGAAGTTAGCGCGGATACCGGCGAGTACAGTACGACCCGGATAATAGACCGAGTAAGGCGCACTATCATATTCGAAGTTGGTGCGGATCGGCTCGTTGGTGATGTTGAGTGCATCGAGCGTCAATCGCAGCGCTTTGTTGAAGAACGGCAACTGATACCCAGCCGACATATCGAACTGCCCGCGCGCCTTGGACCGCAGGGAGGCGTTCTGGATGCCATTCTGCGGACGATTCACCGCGATCGCATCGTCGTTCCACACATAATTCAGACTGATCGAAAGGCCGTCATTTTCATAGAAACCCTGAAGGTTGTACGAATATTTGGACACACCGGTCGCAACCAGACCCGAAGAGGACGACTGATCGAGATACGTACCGTTGGCCGAGAAACCGATCCCCTTCACCAGGAAGTCGAGCGGCTGCACCCACGTCACTTCCAGCCCCTTGATCTTGAGATCGGAGAGGTTGATCGGGCGGTTGACCGTAACGGGCAGGTTGGCGACCGGCACGCCGGTCTGCAACGACCGGTCGTTAAGCGCGTTCTGCTGCGTTGCGATCAGGCTTTCGAACGGAATATTGAGCGAACCGAATGTCACTTCCTGCGACCGCGTCACGGTGAAGCCCTGGATGTTCTTCATAAAGGCCGAGACACCGACATAGCCGATGCCGCCGGTGTAGATTTCACCGCCGATATCGTAGTTGTCAGACGTATAGGGCTTGAGATCGGGATTACCCGCGCTCGCCACCAGCGCCGACGGATCGGAGAAAGTAACACCCGGCAGGATCTGGCTAGCGTCGGGCCGCGTCATCGTCCGCGACGCCGAAGCGCGGAGCTTTACATTGTCCATCACATCGTAGGTGAGGTTGATCGACGGCAGGAAGTTTTCGTATGTGGACTGCGACGTGATATCGACGATGGTCGTGCCGATCTGGCTGGGTCCAACCACGAACTGCTTGGTGTGGGCGTAACGCATACCTGTGTTGATGTGCAGGTCGCGACCGGCAATCGTCGTTACGCCGTTCAGCTCGAAATAGGCACCAATGACCTTTTCATCCATATCGCCGGTCGCGCCGCCGGTGACGGCTCCACGTGTTTCCGGCGCGCCATCGCGGAAGCTGGCATAGTTGGTTGCCTGCTGGATCGCACCGAAGTCCGGGCGAATGAACTGAGTGAGACCGATATTGCCGCTCGCCAGATGACCGAAATTGGTTGTCGTTCCGGGAGTGAGGAAGCCGGGGATCGCGCTGGTCGGGATCGATCCGGTTGCGCCCGTGCACCCCGCGCCGCAAACCGACAGCTGATAGGCCGGGCTGTTGTCATAGGCGCGAATGGTGCGCTGGGCCCGATCATAGGCCGCGCCGACTTTCACGTTGAACATATCGTCGCCGTACATGACGTCCAGATGCGCACCGCGGGTTTCGGTCGTGCGGCGTACCAGTGCGACGTTCTGGCGATACCATTCCCACAATCCGTTGTTCGGATTGTTGAGATCGACGTTGGTGGTAATCGCTGGATAATCGCCCTGCCCGGTATTGTCGAAATAAACGTCGACGCCCGACTGAGGCCGGGTCTGGAATGCCCAGGTCGGCTGTTCGCGGAAGAAGCGGCTCTTCGACCAGTTAGCGCTCAAATCGACCTTCAACATGTCGCTCGGCTTCCAGCTTACGCTGGGGTTGACGTTCCAGAAACGAGTGGTCTGCTTGAACTGGCTGGCTTCGAGGAAGAAGGACGAATTGGCGAAAGTGCCGTTGGTGACGACGCCGTTATCGTCCAGCGTCAGGCCGATGGGGATCATGCCGCCGGTCGATTGCGCGCTGGTGCCGGGGCCGGAATTCCGGACCTGCCAGTTCATGATCAGACGGTCATAATTGCGCTTGGACTTCGCCCAAAGGCCGTCGAGCGCGAAATGCAATTCGTCGCTGGGCCGCCATTCGAGCGCGGCCAGCGCCGAGATGCGGGAGCGATCGCCCTCGGTCAGAGCCTGACGACCGAGACGTGGGATCAACGCGGTGCTGAGCTGGCTGCGCGTCAGCCCCGAAGTTGCGACCACGTCGACCGGCTGCCCGGCAACAAGGCCATGCCCTGCATTACGCGGAACGACCGAGGCATAGCTGAAATTGTTGCCGCCCGGATCGCCGACGCCCAGATTACCGTCGGTCCAGCCCAGCGTTTCGAAGCCGTCGACGCGCGTCTTGGTCTTGACGCCAGCCACACCGAGAAGAATGCCGAACGTGTCTGTCGTATGGCTGGCGACGATTGCGCCGCGCGGGGAAATCTTGTCGTTGCTGTCGGTATATTGTCCCTGGGCGACGACCGTCACGTGCGTGCCGGGCTTATCGAAGGGACGCGCGTTGCGCAGGTTCACCGTACCCGCGATGCCGCCTTCAAGGGTCGAGGGCGACGGGCTTTTGGCGAGATCCAGCCGGGTGAACAGTTCGGACGGGAAGAAGTCCAGATCGACTTCACGGTTCGCGCTGCCACCGTTTGTGCCGCCGTCGGAAGCAACCTGAAGTTGCGATCCATTCAAGAGAACGCGCGTGAAGCTTGGGCCGAGACCACGGATGGCAACCTGCGTGCCTTCGCCGTTGATATCACGGTTAAGGCGGACGCCCGGCATACGATTGAGGGTTTCGGCAAGGTTCGTGGCAGGCAGCTTGCCGATATCTTCAGCGAAAATCGAATCGCCGAACGCAACCGCGTCCTTCTTGGCATTGGTCGCACTTTGCAGCGAACCACGGATGCCGGTCACGACGATATCGGCGACATCGCCGTCCTGCGGCGAAGCCGTTTGCGCTGCGTCCTGAGCAAAAACAAGCGACGACGCAGACAGTGTCCCGATCGCGGATGCCGCAAAAAGCGCGGCGCGAACATAACGTTGGCGCGAAAACATGAAGAACCCCTCTCCTGAACGCTTTCCCGATACATCGGGGAAGTCTTTAAGTGGTAACGCTATCAGACAGCTATAAAAGGTGTTCCGGTCCGATTGTCAATCTCAAAAATTGCCGAATGGTAGCGTTACAAATTATCGCTGGTGTGTGCGAGACGCCTCTATCTCCGTCGTGGCGTCTGCAAGACCGTCGACATGAGCGCTCACTTTGATCTTGCCGGAATGCCCTGCGTCTGCCTCGACAATGGCGAGTGCGAACCCATTGAACGCGGCCCGCGATTTGGATGGGAAGACTGTCATGTCCGTTGGATCGCCGTTGTCGGTGGCGACGATTCGACCCGGGCCTGCAACCGAAAATTCGATCTTCTGCTTGGCGTAAGGCACGACGTTGCCATCTTCATCGACGATCTTGACCGTGACAAAGCTGAGATCGCGACCGTCATTGTCGATGATGCGCCTATCGGGCACGAGCGACAGCTTGACGGCCTTTCCGACCGTGCGGACCGTTTCGGTGGCCCACGGCTGCCCCTTCTTCCATGTGACCACCTTTACCTCGCCAGGCTCGTAAACGACATAATCCCAACGGAAGCGATATTCATAATCGCGCTTCTTCACCTTGCCCTGGGACTTGCCGTTGACGAACAGTTCGGCGTCGTCGGCTGACGAGAAGACATGCACCGGCGTGATCTGACCTACCCGGTCGGGCCATGTCCAGTGCGGCAGGATGTGGGCGAACTTGAGATCCGGGCGCCAGCGCGATTGATACAGCCAGAACCGGTCCTTGGGGAATCCGGCCAGGTCGAGAATGCCGGAATAAGAACTGCGCGATGTGTAATAGGGTGTAGGCTCACCAAGATAGTCGAAGCCTGTCCATACGAACTCCCCCGCCACATAGGGATTTTGATCGTCCGCTGCCCAAACCCTGTCGGGCGAGGATCCAAAATCGGAGGCGTGCATCTCATAGGCCGAAACCTGATGCGTCTCGGGATTGCCGCCCGACCAAGGGCGTACGGGGCCGCTGATCGCCCCGGCCACGGGAAAGATATACTCGCCGCGACTTGAGAGGGCGGATGCACTTTCGGACGACAGGATCACCTTGTCGGGAAACTTCGCACGGAAGGCGGGATACTGCCCCAGGATCCCGCGAATTCCCGCGCCCTGATAGTTGAGGCTGATGACATCGACCGTGGCAGGCAAAGGCATGTCGGCCTTGGCAAAGTTCATCGCACCGGTTGCAAGACGACTCGGGTCCTCCTCATGGGCGATCGCGATCAATTCCCGACCGATCTTGGCCCCTGCCTCACCGTCATATTGTTCGCCGACCTCGTTCCCGATGCTCCACAGGATGATCGAGGGGTGATTGCGGTCCCGGCGCACCATGGCGCGAGCATCCGCCTCATGCCAGTCCGGGAAGATCAAATGGAAATCATGCGGCGTTTTCTTCTTTTCCCAACTGTCGAAAACTTCGTCCATGACCAGGAAGCCCATCCGGTCGGTGAGTTCGAGCAGTTCCGGAGCAGGCGGGTTGTGGCTCATCCGCACGGCGTTTGCGCCCATGTCGCGCAGGATTTCCAGCTGCCGTTCGGCCGCGCGTACGTTGAAGGCGGCACCGAGCGCGCCGAGATCATGGTGATTGTTAACCCCGCGCAGGGGGATGTGTTCGCCGTTGACAATGACGCCCCTGTCGGGATCGAACTTGACATCCCGAACGCCGAAACGGGTTTCGTAACGGTCTATCGTCTTGCCGCCCTGCGTGATCGTCGACACAGCGACGTATCGATTGGGCTGCTGGGTCGGCGGCGGTCCCCACAGGCGGGGATTGGCGAGAACGGTAGATCCTTGCAGGACGGCTTTCGCACCCGGCTCGATCCTGATCGACTGGCGCGCGATGCTGGCAACAGGGCGCTTCGACTGCCGCCCGTCGGGATCGAGGGCATACAGCGTCGTCGCGACCTGCACATCCGCTGCCGTATTGCCATCATTGTCGAGGCTCAGACTAACATCGACGGTGGCCCGGTCCTTGCTGACTTCGGGCGTGCGGACGACCCCGCCCCATTGGCCGACATGAACCTTGTTGGCGGTGGTGAGATAAATGTCGCGGTAGAGCCCGCCGCCCGGATACCATCGCGCGGACGCTGCCGGATTGTCGAGCCGGATGGCAAGCTGGTTCTTCCCGCCGGCGATGGCATAAGGCGTCAGGTCGAGACGGAAGCTGTTGTAACCATAGGGCCACCCGCCCACGAGCTTTCCGTTGAGCCAGACGGTGGCGTAGGACATCGCGCCTTCCACATCCAGAAAGATGGACTGCCCTTTCGCGCTGGCAGGGATATCCAGCGTCTTGCGATACCAGCCGATCCCCCAACTCGGCAGACGCCCCATCCCGCCATAAGGGCCATCCACGATGAAAGGTCCGGCAATCGCCCAGTCATGCGGCAGGTCGACGCGAGTCCATCCACTGTCGTCATAATTCGCCTGAACATAGGACACATCGCCACCGGGGTTACCGGCCGGGCGAACATGGCGCTTCGCCGGGTCCTTGATGAAGGGATTGGCGCTGGGAAGAATCCAGGGTTTGAGAACCTGCGCGTTCCCATCGTCGACCTTCACCGCGGCATCCGGTCGCGCGTCCGCCACCTTTCCGTCGCCCGTATCTTCAATGGGTGGGCGGACATCGTAACGCAGGTCCGTCGTGAGCCCGGCGGGATCTCCCCGAGTGAAGCGCCACCCCTTGCTAATCGATACGCTTTCCCTTGCCGCCGCCCATTCGGCGGGGATCAGGAGGCAGGCCGCAAGGACAAGCCTGCCAGCACATGTCAGGGAGCGACCGCGAAATGGGGATATCGTCATAAGCGTTAAATGACCCTGTTTAATTGACTGTCGGCTACAGCGCAGAAGACAGAGGGATAGATACCGTCCTCCACACCAGGAAAACCTGTAGCGAACGGCCTTCCACGACCGCGTTCACCTACCGCTGCCGAAAAGCCGACGTGAGGCACCGGAGCCGGAAGATAATTGGTATCGTTACCATTCCCAACGGCAAAGCTTTTGTCAATGTCGTATTGGCCTGCGATTTTGGGCTTCGCCCCAGCAGATTTGGCCCTGCCCCAAGGGATACAGATACGGAAAGCATATCGCCCGACGGTTTTTCAGCAGGTTTTAAGGACCCGAATTACATCGCCAATCGGTGAGGGTGTGCTGGCTCATACACCCAAAAATGTAGCGAAAACATCATCACCCACCCCGTGCTCCGTCGGGATTTTCGCGCCCAACCGTCACTCAATTGCGGGCCGTGATCGATAGTGCTGGATCAGGGATCCAGCAGCAAGCGGCGCAGGCCCGGGTTCATGGATGATTTCCTGACGCGGGGCATGCAAATTCGCGAAGCGGCGATCTTCACCGCCGCTACGCGCATATTTGCTGCGAGCGCCAACGCCCGCTCCGTTGTGAAACGGTCTGCGGTCTGTCAGGCCGTCAGTTCTTTCCGGACAATCGCCGCGCCGGCGCCCAAGGCTTTAAGCTTGCCCAGCGCGACCTGACGCGACAAGGGCGCCATGCCGCAATTGGTGGACGGATAAAGCTTGTCTGCATCCACGAATTCCAGCGCCCTTCGCAGCGTATCGGCCACTTCCTCCGGCGTTTCGACGGTATCGCTCGCCACGTCGATGGCACCGACCATCACTTTCTTGCCCCGGATCAGTGCGATAAGGTCCATCGGAACATGGGAATGGTGGCATTCCAGCGAGACAATATCGATTGTCGATTTCTGAAGATTGGGGAATGTTTCTTCGTACTGCCGCCATTCGGATCCCAGCGTCTTTTTCCAGTCTGTGTTAGCCTTGATGCCGTATCCGTAGCAGATGTGGACCGCCGTTTCGCATTTCAGCCCCTCCGCCGCTCTTTCCAAAGTGGCGATGCCCCAATCGTTCGCCTCGTCGAAGAAGACGTTGAAGGCCGGTTCGTCGAACTGGACGATGTCTACCCCGGCGGCTTCCAGCTCCTTTGCTTCCTGATTGAGGATCTTCGCAAACTCCCAGGCGAGCTTCTCGCGGCTTTTGTAATGGGCGTCGTACAGCGTATCGATCATCGTCATGGGGCCAGGCAGCGTCCATTTGATCGGCTGATCGGTTTGCGCGCGCAGATATCTGGCGTCCTCCACAAAGACAGGCTTCGTCCGGGCAACAGCATCCACGACCGTTGGCACACTGGCGTCATACCTGTTGCGAATCCTGACGGTCTCGCGCTTCTCGAAATCCACGCCGCTCAAATGCTCGACAAAGGTGGTGACGAAATGCTGGCGCGTCTGTTCGCCGTCGCCGACGATCGTGATGCCGGCCTGCTCTTGATCGCTTACCGCCAGGCGCAGCGCGTCCTTCTTGCCCTCCGACAATTGTTCGTCCTGTAATTTCCACGCCGCCCAGAGCTTTTCCGGCTCCGCTAGCCAAGAGGGCTTGGGCAGGCTGCCGGCGGTCGAGGTGGGCAATAATGTCTTCATGAATAAGGCCTCGCAAAGGGGGTGGATCAGGCGGCTACAGCGTCGACGGCAGCGGCATGGTTCGACGACCATTGGTCGAGCGCCGCTGCATATGGCTTGATGAAATGCTCTTCGGCGAACCTGCCCTGTTCGACCGCGAGCCTGCCGCGCTCTTCACGGTCGTAGACGATGCGGGTCAACGAATAGTCCTCGTAATTCAGGCTCGGCTGGTAGTCGTGCGCGGCGACGGAATTGGCGTTGTAAATTTCGGGGCGATAGATTTTCTGGAAGGTTTCCATCGTGCTGATCGTGCTGGCGAGCTCAAGATGGGTATAGTCGTCGAGCAGGTTGCCGAGGTGATAGAAAGCCAGCGGCGCGACGGCATGCGGCGGCATGAAGTATCGAACCTTCATCCCCATCTTCGCAAAATAGGCGTCAGTCGCGGAAAATTTGTCGTTCCTGTACTCGATGCCGAGGACGGGGTGGACATTGGCTGTCCGGTGATAGGTTTCCCGGCTCGATACGCTCAGGCAGATGACCGGCGGCTTGTTGAACTTGTCCTTATAGGCGCTGGAATCGAGGAAGTGCTTGAAAAGCTTTCCGTGCAGATCGCCGAAGCCTTTCGGCACGCCGCCATGGGGGTTCTGTTTCAGGTGGTTCGGCAGCAGGATGCTGAAGTCATAGTCGCGAACATAAGAGGAGAAATTGTTGCCGACCATGCCGGGGATGCGGCGGCCGCTATGCCTGTCCATAACGGTTGTCTGAAGAATTTCGATCAGCGGGAAGCGATCGTCATCCTCCAGCGCGCCGACCTTCAATTCTGCTGAGATGATCGTCAGCTCGAGTGCGTAACGATCCCCAGCGGGATTGTCCCAATGCACGATCGAATTGAAGCGATTGTCGATCATCTTCAAGGTGTTGCGCAAATTCTCCCGGCGGCTCTCTCCCCTTGCCAGATTTGCGAAATTGGTGGTGATCCGCGTAGCGTCGGCAGGGCGATAATCCTCGTCGAACGGGATGCTGCTGATGGAAAAGGTAAACCCGCTATTGGTCATGACACACCTGTTTTTGCCGAACAGGAGGCCAAAGGAAGAACGCGCAGGGCAGGCCCGGACGGCGCTAGAATCCACGAGCCTTCGCTTTTAGCGCGATCCACCGGAGGAACCCCCGTCCGAGGAACGTTATCGCGTCGCAGGCAGGTCTCCTGGCTTACGGGTCATAGCGGTGGTTCCGGCCTTCCCGAGCCTCTTGCGGAAGCCCAGTGACACAAAATGGAACCGCCGCTCGCCGCTTACAGTTGCGGGGGCAGCGCCGGAATTTGTCTATCGGGACATCACCGGCTTCCCGTCTTAGCCCCGCCGTCACGCCTGAAGCGGGGAACCTCGACTATTGACTTACACATCATCGCTACGAGCCTGTCAAGCCGCATATAAAGATTTCTTTATATGCGGCGGATGGCTCGTTGCACGGCAGGCGCGCCGAATGGGAGAGCCGCAGCCATATTGAAGACCCCACCCATCCCGATGGATGGATCCGATGCCTTGCGATCAGGGCGTTCCCCCTTTCAAGCCGCCGGATAGGGCGTCTGCGCGCTGCGATTTTCGTCGATGGCGATTGCGCGACCGACAGGTGGGAAAGCGCGCTGCGGACAGGCTTTACGCTCGCAAACCTTGCATCCCGCGCCAATGGGTGTCGCAGCGGTCGGATCGCTGAGGTCGAACCCGCGCGCATAGACGAGGCGCGAAGCATGGCGAATATCGCAACCGAGCCCGATGGCGAAAGTCTTGCCCGGCTCACCGAAACCGATATTCGTGCTTCCTACGGTCCGCGCAATCCACAAATAGGTGCGCCCGTCGGGCATCTGCGCGATCTGGCGCAGCACGCGTCCAGGCTGGGCGAAGGCTTCATAGACTTTCCACAACGGACAGGTGCCACCGACACGCGAGAAATGGAAGTCGGTTGCAGACTGGCGCTTGGATATGTTCCCGGCGCGATCGACCCTTACGAAGAAAAAGGGGACGCCGCGCGCTTCGGGTCGCTGGAGTGTCGAAAGTCGATGGCACACCGTTTCGAAACCCACACCGAACCGGCGGCCGAGCTTTTCGATGTCGTAGCCTTCCGCCTCCGCTGCGGCGAGGAACTCTCCATAGGGCAAAATGAGCGCACCGGCGAAATAGTTGGCAAGGCCGATACGCGCCAGCCTTCGCGCTTCGTCGCTGGTCAGGATTTGATTGTCCGTAAGCGTGGCGATGATGTCGCGATGCTCGAGAAAGGCCAGTTGGGTGGCCATCTGGAACGCCTGCTGACCCTGGTCCAATTGGTTGGAAATATAGAGCGTGCGCATGGACGGATCATAGCGGCGTTGGGCCGTATCGCTGTCGCTGCCGACAACCTGTACGCGATGCCGTTCGCCTAGCAATGCGATGAGGCCGGCGTGGATCGAACGAGGGGTTAGGCCGGCCTGACGATAAAGGCGCTCGGCCGCCTCATCCAGGGGTTCGACATGATTGTGCCGGGCGTAGAAGAAGTCGCGCACCTGTTCGAATGGCATGCGAGCCGGACCGCCGCTGATCCACTCGTCACCCAGTTGCGCCGCCATGGCCTCGCTGCGTTCGACGGTTTCACGGTAACGGCGGTGCAAGGACACAAGCGTGCGCCCCACCGCCGGCATGTTGGTCGCCAGTTCGCGGATTTCAGCCACGGATATGGGCTCCACGCCGTCGGTCAGCGCATCGCGCAGGTCAGTGATAAGCCGCGCCTCCTCGTCCTCGGAGAAGAGTTGCACATCGACGCCGAAGACCGCGTTGATTTTCAGCAAGACCGGCACCGTCAGCGGCCGCTGGTTCTGTTCGAGCTGGTTAAGATAGCTGGACGAGATACCGAGCGCGCTGGCCAGTTCGACCTGTTTGAGATTTCGCTCTTCCCGAAGACGTCGCAACCGAACGCCCATGAATGCTTTACGCATATGTCTACCCGCCATTAACAATATTCGCAATTTTGCAGCTTTTTGTCCGCAAATCTTCGCAAATTCAGTGATTACTAGCCTAGCAGATAATGTGGATGTTGCGAAGTGAAAGAGACTTTGCAGCAGGGTGAACATGACGAAGCGTATCGAGCGACTGATGGTCGCCAACCGTTCGGAAATTGCGATTCGTGTATTTCGCGCGGCAGCGGAGATGGATATCGGCACCGTAGCCATTTATGCAGAGGAGGATCGCCTATCGCTGCATCGCTTCAAGTCGGACGAGGCTTACAGGGTGGGCGCAGGCAAAGGCCCGCTGGCCGCGTATCTCGATATCGCAGCGATCATCGAAACCGCAGTGCGGGCGAAGGTCGATGCCATTCATCCCGGTTATGGCTTTCTTTCGGAAAGCCCCGAATTCGCGGAGGCGTGCGCAGCGGCAGGAATCATCTTCATCGGCCCTACACCCGATACGATGCGTCAGTTGGGCAACAAGGTGGCAGCGCGTAACCTTGCCATATCCGCAGGTGTCCCCGTCATGCCCGCGACCGATCCGCTACCCGACGACGAGGCGAAGATAAAGAAACTGGCGGCGGAGATCGGTTATCCGGTGATGCTGAAAGCCAGTTGGGGCGGCGGCGGTCGCGGCATGCGACCGATCGAGAGCGAGGCGGGGCTCATCGATGCGGTCTCTGCCGCCCGGCGGGAGGCCGCTGCGGCCTTTGGCAAGGATGAAGTCTATCTGGAGAAGCTCGTCCGCCGTGCGCGCCATGTCGAGGTACAGTTGCTGGGCGACAGCCATGGCAACCTCGTCCACCTGTTCGAGCGCGATTGCACCATCCAGCGTCGACATCAGAAGGTAATCGAACGCGCGCCAGCTCCCTATCTGGACGATGCGCGGCGGCACGAACTGGCCGATGCAGCGCTGCGCATCGGTCGCGCGACCGATTATGTGAGCGCCGGTACAGTCGAATTTCTGATGGACGCCGATACCGGCAATTTTTATTTTATCGAGGTCAATCCGCGCATACAGGTGGAGCACACGGTGACGGAAGTCGTCACCGGGCTCGACATCGTAAAAGCACAGATTCGTATCGCCGAGGGCGGTCACATCGGCCACGTCGAGGAAACCGGCATCCCGGATCAGTCCACCATAGCGCTCGACGGCCATGCCATGCAGTGTCGTGTGACGACGGAGGATCCGGAGCGGGGTTTCGCGCCGGACTATGGGCGCATCACGGCCTATCGCGGGGCGACCGGCTTTGGCCTGCGCGTCGATGGCGGCACTGCCTATTCGGGTGCGGTGGTCACGCCTTTCTATGACGCCATGCTGGAAAAGGTGACCGCCTGGGCGCCAACGCCGCAAGAAGCAATCGCCCGCATGGACCGTGCGCTGCGGGAATATCGCATCCTGGGCGTGGCGACCAACCTGCCCTTCCTTGAGGCAGTACTCGCCCACCCCCGCTTTCAGGCGATGGACTATACGACGCGTTTCATCGACGAAACGCCCGAACTGTTCAACCTGCCCAAACGCCGCGACCGCGCCACCAAGCTGCTTACCAGCATCGCCAACGTCACAGTCAACGGCCATCCGGATATGAAGAGTCGCACGCCCGTTGCCACCGACCGACGCGCAGGGCCGGCGCCGGATTTCTTACCGACCGTGCCGGAAGGATCGAAGCAGCGCTTCGACATGTTGGGCGCCGCAGGTTTTTCCCGCTGGATGCGCGGGCAGGATCAGGTGTTGATCACCGATACGACAATGCGCGACGCGCACCAATCGCTGCTGGCGACGCGGATGCGCAGCTTCGATCTGGTTCCGGCTGCGCGATCCTATGCCACCGGTCTACCCGATCTCCTTAGTCTCGAATGTTGGGGCGGGGCGACCTTCGACGTGGCGATGCGCTTCCTGAACGAGGACCCATGGGAGCGGCTGGCTGCGATCCGGGAAGGCGCTCCCAACCTGCTGCTTCAGATGCTGCTCCGCGGTGCGAATGGCGTGGGTTACACCAACTATCCCGACAATGTGGTCCGCTTCTTCATCAAGCAAGCGGCGGAAGCGGGCATCGACCTGTTCCGGGTGTTCGATTGCCTGAACTGGGTCGATAATATGCGCGTCGCTATCGACGCGGTATGCGAGGCGGGCAAGATTGCGGAAGGTGCCATCTGCTACACCGGCGATATTTTCGATCCGGACCGCGCGAAATATTCGCTCAGCTATTATGCCAGCCTCGCGTGGCAACTGGAAGGCGCGGGCTGTCAGGTGCTGGCGATCAAGGACATGGCGGGGCTGCTTCGTCCGCCAGCGGCGCGGGCCTTGATAGCCGCGATCCGGGACGTGACGGATTTGCCTATCCATCTTCACACCCACGATACGTCCGGCATCGCGGGGGCGACACTGGTCGCGGCAGTGGATGCCGGTGTGGACGCCATCGACGTCGCCACCGATGCCATGTCCGGCACCACATCGCAGCCCTGCCTGGGGTCGATCGTCGAAGCTTTGCGCCATACGCCGCGCGACACGGGGCTGGCCATGGAAGCGATACGGCGGATCAGCTTCTACTGGGAGGGTGTACGGACACTTTATGCTCCGTTCGAAAGCGACCTGCGTTCCGGCGCGTCCGAAGTCTATCTGCACGAAATGCCGGGCGGCCAGTTCACCAACCTCAAGGAACAAGCGCGCGCGTTGGGCCTTGCCGACAACTGGCATGACGTCGCGCGCGCCTATCGGCAGGCGAATGATCTGTTCGGAGACATCGTGAAGGTCACGCCCTCCTCAAAGGTGGTGGGCGACATGGCGTTGATGATGGTGGCGCAAGGCCTGACGCCTGAAGATGTGGTCGATCCGGAACGCGATATCGCCTTCCCCGGCTCCGTCGTGGAAATGCTCCGCGGCGATTTGGGACAGCCGGTCGGCGGCTGGCCGGCCGCCGTGCAGAAGAAGGCGTTGAAGGGCGAACAGGCCATTACCGTTCGCCCCGCTTCCCTGCTGGGAGAGGCAGACCTCGGCGCGTTGCGCGCCGAAGCGGAAGCGGCGATCGGCCGACCGCTGAGCGACCCTGAATTGGCGTCCTGGCTCATGTATCCCAAGGTCTTTACCGATTTCGCGCGCGCCTCTGCGGAGGGTGGGCCTGTTTCGGCCCTACCGACTCCGGTCTTCTTTGGCGGGATGAAGCCGGGTGAGGAAATCACGGTCGAGATCGAGCCGGGCAAAACGCTGGTCGTGCGTCTTCAGGCGATTGGCGAGCCGGATGCGGACGGCCATGTCAGCCTGTTCTTCGACATGAACGGTCAACCGCGCGGTATTCGCGTTCTCGCCAGAAGTCGCGCTGTCGCGAGCAAGCGGCGCAAGGCGGAGGATGGCAATGACCGCCACATTGCCGCGCCAATGGCCGGTGCCATCTCCTCCATTGCTGTGCGCAAAGGACAAAAGATAGCGATGGGCGAACCCTTGTTGACGCTGGAAGCGATGAAGATGGAAACGACGCTCAGCGCCCCGCGTGCCGGGGTCGTGGCCGAAATCGCCGTTTCGGCGCGGGACAGCGTGGAGGCCAGGGATCTGCTGGTCGTGCTCGAATAATGGAAACCACCCCGGATCGTGGCGCGATCGGGGACAGTTAAACACCAGATTTTCAGGCTGCCAGGTTCCTGAGCACATAGGGCAGGATCCCCCCACCCAGGAAATAACCAAGCTCATCTGCCGTATCGATACGGCAGAGCGTCTCGAAAGAGAAAGCCGATCCATCCACGCGCCGGCCCGTCACCGCCACGTTCTGGCGCGGCTGGATGCCGGCAACGTCCATGACCGTGAAGACCTCCGTACCGTCGAGGGCCAGCGTCTGACGGTTCGTGCCGTCGACGAACTGGAGCGGCAGCACGCCCATTCCGACAAGGTTGGAGCGGTGTATCCGCTCGAAACTTTCCGCAATCACGCAGCGGATACCGAGCAGCGCCGTGCCTTTGGCCGCCCAGTCGCGCGAGGAGCCGGTGCCATATTCCTTGCCCGCGATCACCACCAGCGGTGTCCCCGCCCCCTTATGCGCCATCGCCGCGTCGTAGATCGGCACGCTCTGGCCATCCAGCAGTGTGTTGCCGCCCTCCGCGCCGCCCATCATCTCGTTGCCGATGCGGATATTGGCGAACGTGCCGCGCATCATGATCTCATGATTGCCGCGACGGCAGCCATAGCTGTTGAAGTCGGCGGGTTGGACCTGCCGCTCCATCAACCACTGACCGGCGGGCGAGGTCGGCTTGATCGACCCGGCGGGTGAAATATGATCGGTGGTGATGCTGTCGCCGAACATGGCGAGGCATTGCGCGTCGACGATATCGACGATTGGCCTTGGCGTGCGCTCCAACCCCTCGAAGAAGGGCGGTTTGGCGACGTAGGTGGAGGTGAGCGGCCAGTCATAGGTGTCGCCGGTCTTGACCTCCAGCGCCTTCCAACGGTCGTCACCTTCGTAGACATTGGCGTAGCGGCGGGTAAACATCTCCGCATCGATGGTCGCAGCGATGACATCGGCCACCTCCCGATTGCTGGGCCAGACATCCTTGAGAAATACCGGCTGGCCATCGCTGCCGGTGCCGAGTGGTGCGGTCATGATGTCCTGCGCGACGCTCCCGAGCAGCGAATAGGCGACCACCAGCGGCGGCGAGGCGAGATAATTGGCGCGGACATCGGGCGAGATTCGCCCCTCGAAATTCCGATTGCCTGAGAGAACGGCGGCGGTAACGAGTCCATGGTCATTGATCGTTCTTGAAATCTCCGCGTCGAGCGCACCCGAATTGCCGATGCAGATCATGCAGCCATAGCCGGTAAGATTGAACCCTAGCGCGTCAAGATCCTCCTGAAGGCCTGACTTCTCTAAGTAATCGGTGACGACCTGGCTGCCGGGCGACAACGTGGCACGCACCCAAGGCTTGGGTTTGATGCCCAGCGCCCGCGCCTTGCGGGCGACCAAACCGGCGGCGACCAGCACCGAGGGGTTGGAAGTGTTGGTGCAACTGGTGATGGCGGCCATCGCGATGTCGCCATGGCCAAGCTCGAAATCGGCACCGGGCACAGGGACGCGGCGGCTCATTTCCTCAGCTTTGGCGTAGCCGTCAGCCAGTTCCGAGCGAAAGCCTTGAGCAGCGTCCTTCAGCAGCACGCGGTCTTGCGGGCGGCGCGGGCCGGCAACCGACGGCATGACGGAGGAAAGATCCAGTTCCAATATGCTGGTGAAGACAGGGTCGGGCGTGCTGGCCTCGCGCCAGAGCCCCTGTGCCTTGGCATAGGCCTCCACCAGCGCGATGCGATCCGCTTCGCGACCGGTGAGGCGTAGATATTGGAGCGTTGCCTCATCCACCGGGAAGAAACCCACGGTCGCGCCATATTCGGGCGCCATATTGGCGATGGTTGCGCGGTCGGCGAGCGCCAGCGCATCGAGGCCGGTGCCGAAAAATTCGACAAATCGTCCGACCACCCCATGTTTGCGCAACATCTGCGTGATGGTGAGGACGAGGTCGGTTGCGGTAACGCCCTCATGGAGCGCGCCCGACAGGCGAAAGCCGACGACATCGGGGATCAGCATCGAGACGGGCTGACCGAGCATCGCCGCCTCTGCCTCGATCCCGCCCACGCCCCAGCCAAGGACGCCCAGGCCGCTCACCATGGTCGTGTGGCTGTCGGTGCCGACACAGGTGTCGGGGTAGGCGAAGGTGGTGCCATCGCTCGCGGGGCTGGTCCACACAGTCTGCGCGATATGTTCCAAGTTGACCTGATGACATATCCCGGTTCCCGGCGGCACAACCTTCAGATTGTCGAGCGTCCGCGCGCCCCATTTGAGGAAAGCGTAACGCTCCGAATTGCGTTCATATTCGATTTCGACATTGCGGTCGAAAGCGGCGGGGCTGCTGGCCTCATCCGCCATGACGCTATGATCGATGACGAGATGGATCGGGATTTGCGGGTTGATCTTCGATGCGTCCGCGCCCCACCTGTTCATCGTGTCCCGCATGGCGGCCAAGTCGACGATGCAGGGCACGCCGGTGAAATCCTGCATCAGGACGCGGGCCGGACGATACTGTATTTCCCGATTCGATCGGCGATCCTTTTGCCAGTCGATCAGGGCCCGAATATCCTCGACCGTGACGGAGGAGCCGTCTTCAAACCGCAGCAGGTTTTCCAGCAGCACTTTCAGGCTGAAGGGCAAACGGCTGACGTCGCCCAGCTTCGCGGCGGCCTTGGCCAGACTGAAATAAGCAACCTCCCTGCCGGGCAAGGAGAGATTGTCACGGGTTTCGAGCGTGTCCTGGCCAATCGCCGTCATGATGCTTGTCCAATTTTCGTGCAAAAAGGACCGCTCCCGACCGTACGCGCCGGAAGCGGTCAGCGGCCTATGCAGGACCGCGGTGACGGAAAGCAGGCGTGCCTTATGCGTCCTGCGGCATTCCCTGTGGCACGATAGTCTGGATGATGTTGGCATCCAGTTCCTCGAACGCGTGCAACCCTATCGTGTCATAGAGTTCCTGCCGGGTCTGCATGCGGTCCAACATCTTGTGAGTGCCGCCCTCCGCCTTGATCGAGGCGTAGAGTTCGGCCTGCGCCTTGTTGGCGATACGCAGCGACGATACCGGCCAGATCACCATCTTGTAGCCCATCGCCTCGAACTCAGAGGCGGTGAAGAAGGGCGTCTTGCCGAATTCGGTCATGTTGGCGAGCAGAGGCACGTTCGGCATGGCCGTATGGAATTTCTCGAACATTTCACGGCTGGTCAGACCTTCCGGGAAGATAGCGTCGGCCCCGGCTTCGACGTAGAGCCTCGCCCTTTCGATGGCGGCGTCGAAGCCCTCCACCCCGACGGCGTCGGTGCGTGCGACGATCACGAGATCGCGACGCGCCTTGGCCGCGGCGGCGACCTTGGCAGCCATGTCGGTGGGAGAAACAAGGCTTTTGCCATTGAGATGCCCGCATTTCTTGGGCAGGATCTGGTCCTCCAGATGCACCGCGCCCGCGCCCGCATCTTCGAAGGTACGGACCATGTGCATGACGTTGAGCGCCTCACCGTAGCCGGTGTCGCCGTCGACGAGCAGCGGCAGGCCGGTCGCGCGCACGATCTGGCGGATGAAGAAGGCGACTTCGTCCACGGTGATGATGCCAAGGTCCGGCAGGCCCATACTGGCCGTCATCGCCGCGCCGGAGAGATAAAGGCCCTCGAAGCCCGCCTGCTTCGCCTGAATCGCAGCCTGCCCGTTATGCGCACCGGGCAACTGGTAGATGCCGGGGCGCTCAAGACCGGCACGGAAACGCTTGCCTGCCGGTTCGGTGGGAAGATCGGCGGAAAGAAGATAAGGCATGGATGGTCCTTGTTCAGCAGTCGCTTCCGCAAGGGGAAGCAGGGAATGTCAGCCACGCTCGGCCAGCGGGACGAACTTCAGATCCTCCGGCCCGACATAGTTGGCGCTGGGGCGGATGATCTTGTTGTCAACGCGCTGTTCCATCGCATGCGCCGCCCAGCCCGACGTGCGGCTGATGACGAAGAGCGGCGTGAACATGGCGGTCGGCACGCCCATCATATGATAGCTGACGGCGGAGAACCAATCGAGGTTCGGGAACATGTTCTTCACTTCCATCATCACCGATTCCAGCCGTTCGGCGATGTCGTACATCTTGGTCGATCCCGCCTCGTCCGACAGGTTCTTCGCAACGCGCTTGATGACGACATTGCGTGGATCGCTAATCGTGTAGACCGGGTGGCCGAAGCCGATAATGACTTCCTTCGCCTCCACCCGACGACGGATGTCTGCCTCCGCTTCGTCCGGATTTTGGTAACGCTTCTGGATTTCGAACGCGACTTCGTTGGCGCCGCCGTGCTTGGGCCCGCGCAGCGCGCCGATGGCGCCAGCGATGCAGCTATACATGTCGGAGCCGGTTCCGGCGATGACGCGGCTGGTGAAGGTCGACGCGTTGAACTCATGCTCCGCATACAGGATGAGCGACGTGTGCATGGCGCGAACCCAACTCTGTGGAGCAGGCGTACCATGGAGAAGGTGCAGGAAATGACCGCCGATGCTGTCGTCGTCGGTTTCCAATTCGATCTCCTTGCCGTTGTTCGACAAGTGATACCAGTAAAGCAGCATGGAACCGAGCGACGCCATCAGCCGGTCCGCGATGTCGCGGGCGTCGGCAGCATTATGATCGTCCTTTTCCGGCAACGCGCAGCCCAGCGCCGATACGCCGGTGCGCATCACGTCCATCGGATGGGCAGCCGCAGGAATGGCGGCCAGCGCTTCCTTGACCGGCAGAGGCAAGTTACGCAGCGCCTTGAGCTTGGTCTTGTAGGCCTTGAGTTCCGCCGCATTAGGGAGCCAGCCATGCACCAGCAGATGCGCGATTTCCTCGAACTCACTAGTCTCCGCGAAATCCAGAATGTCATAACCGCGATAGTGGAGATCGTTTCCCGAACGACCGACCGTGCAGAGCGCGGTATTGCCGGCTGCGATGCCCGAAAGGGCCACCGACTTTTTAGGCTTGAAGGAGATATCGTTCATCAGGAGCCTCTCAATGTCAGAAGGCGCCGGCGCATGGGCCGGTCGAGAGAATGAATGGGAGCCGGGTTATGCGCAATATTTCCGCTTGCCGGTCAGAGTGGTGAAAGTGAAACGGCCACTGGCCGCAGTGGCGATGCTGCCGTCGTCATTGGCGCCCATCGCGAACACTGACACGACGATCGCCTGATGATCGGCGAAAAGGGGCCAGGTTTCGATATCGACGTCACGGGTTGTAAAGCCCTCATGGACCTGCACGTCCTCGCATCTGGCGAAGCGGATCACTTCCAGAAAGTGCGAGGACGCCCGCTCCGCCGCCGCGGCGACCATCGCGTCCATGAGGTCGAGGCCTCGCTCTGGCAGATTGGAAAGCATGGCGTACATTATCCGCAAGCTTTGGCTGGCGAATACGGCTGAAAAGGTGGAGATTTGCGAACCGAAAGTTGCGAATTTGCAAAGATTGCTAAAGCTGAAATCGGCTCTTTCGCCGGAACGCGCTTGTCAGCCAGTCGTTCGATATGGGAAGGAGAAAGACTATGGCAGACACGCTCAGGACCGATGGCGTTGAGCAGGTGACAGACGATCAGGAAGTGAAGAAAGGCCAGCTTACCCCTGACGAGAAGCTGGACATTGCGCTCGAAGGATCGATGATGACGTCCGAACCGCCGCAGATTACCGAACCCCGGCGCGCCGACGACCTTGCTTGACAAGGCCATCGGCTTGTCCGTTAGAAACTGTCTGCCGGTACGCGCACGTTACCGTCCATCAGGATACGCGCACTGCGGCTCATGATGGCCTTGGTGACCGTCCATCGTCCATCGACCTGCACCGCCTCAGCGCCAACGCGCAACACACCTGAAGGGTGCCCAAAACGAACGGCACGCCGTTCGCCCCCCCCAGCCGCCTGATTCACGATCGTGCCAGGGATCGCCGCTGCGGTCGCTATAGCAACCGAGGCGGTTCCCATCATCGCGTGATGCAGCTTGCCCATCGAAAGCGCGCGGACGAGCAAGTCGATCTCACCGGCCCCTACTTCCCTTCCGCTGGATGTCCGATAATCGGTCGGTGATGCTACGAAGGCGATTTTCGGCGTATGCTGGCGTTTGGCGGCATCTTCCGGAGTCTTGATGAGACCCATCTTCAATGCACCGATCGTTCGCAAGGTTTCGAAGCGCTGCAACGCTGCGGGATCGCCATTGATAGCCTCGCGCAATTCCGTGCCGGTATAGCCGATATCTTGGGCATTGACGAAAATGGTCGGGATACCCGCCGTGATCATCGTTGCCTTAAGCTTGCCGCCCGCGACGAGTTCTTCCGGCACATCCAATTCGTCGATGAGGTTTCCGGTAGGGAACATGGAGCCCCCCCCTTCCCCCTCTTCGGCAGGATCGACAAATTCCAGTACGACCTCAGCGGCGGGGAAAGTCACGCCGTCCAGTTCGAAATCGCCAATCTCCTGCACCTGGCCGCCAATCACGGGTACATGGGCGATGATGGTTTTGTCGATGTTAGCCTGCCAGATTCGGACGGTGCGGATCCCATCCTCGCCCGCCGCGACATAGCCGGCATGGATTGCAAAGGCACCCGCCGCCGTCGAGAGGTTGCCGCAATTGCCTGACCAGTCGACAAAATCTGTGTCGATCGACACTTGGCCGTAGAGATAGTCCACATCATGCCCTGCTCTCGCGCTCGGGCTGATGATGACGCATTTGCTGGTGGACGACGTGGCTCCGCCCATCCCGTCAATCTGCGCGGCATAAGGATCGGGACTGCCAATCACCCGCTGAAAAAGCCTGTCGCGGGCCCGCCCCGGCACTCGGCAGCTTTCGGGCAGGTCTTCCAGCCGGAAGAACACCCCTTTGCTCGTTCCGCCGCGCATATAGGTGGCGGGAATGCGCATCTGCGGTGCGGGCGGCATCAGGCGGCCTCCGGTTCCGAAGCGAGGAAATCCTGGGCGAAGCGCTGAAGCACGCCGCCTGCTTCATAGATGGAGGCTTCCTCCGCCGTGTCGAGGCGGCAACGCACCGGCACGCTGAAACTCCCGCCATCGCGACGCCGCACGATCAACGTCAGTTCCGCGCGCGGTTTGCGCTCGCCCGATACGTCGAACGTCTCGGTGCCGTCGAAGCCCAGCGTCAGACGCGTGGTGCCGGGCATGAATTCCAGCGGCAGCACGCCCATGCCGATCAGATTGGTGCGATGAATGCGCTCAAATCCTTCGGCGACGATGGCTTCTACCCCGGCGAGGCGCACGCCCTTGGCCGCCCAGTCGCGTGAGCTGCCCTGCCCATAATCGGCCCCGGCGATAATGATAAGCGGCTGGCGACGGTCGAGATAGGTTTCGATCGCCTCCCACATCCGCATCACCTTGCCTTCCGGCTCCACACGAGCGAGCGAACCCTTCTTCACCGCGCCGTCGACGATGGCCATCTCATTGACCAGCTGGGGATTGGCAAAAGTTGCACGCATCGCGGTCAGGTGGTCGCCGCGATGGGTGGCATAGCTGTTGAAGTCCTCTTCCGGCAGGCCCATTTTCGTCAGATATTCGCCCGCCGCCGAACTGGCGAGGATGGCGTTTGACGGCGACAAGTGATCGGTCGTGATATTGTCCGGCAGGATTGCGAGCGGTCGCATGCCCGAAAGCGTCCGCGGGAAAGCGGCGAGCGCGCCGACACCTTCGGTATCCCAATAAGGCGGACGACGGATGTAGGTGGATTGCGGACGCCAGTCGTAAAGCGGGTCGGCCTTACCGGTGTCGCGTGGAGCGAACATCGGATCATAGACCTGCCGGAACTGTTCGGGCTTTACGCTCGCTTCGACGATGGCGTCGATTTCCTCGTCGCTCGGCCACAAATCCATGAGGCGGATTTCCTTGCCGTCGACCGTGGCCAGCACATCCTTCTCGATGTCGAAGCGGACCGTCCCCGCGATCGCATAGGCGACGACCAGCGGGGGAGACGCGAGGAAGGCTTGTTTGGCGTAGGGATGGATCCGGCCGTCGAAATTGCGGTTCCCCGAAAGCACGGCGGTTGCGTAAAGGTCACGATCGATGATTTCCTGCTGGATCTTCGGATCGAGCGCGCCTGACATGCCGTTGCAGGTGGTGCAGGCATAAGCGACGATACCGAAGCCCAGTTTTTCCAGTTCAGGCAGCAGCCCCGATTCCATGAGATAAAGGCGCGCGACCTTCGATCCCGGCGCGAAGCTGGTCTTGACCCAGGGTTTGCGAACGAGGCCCAGCGCATTGGCTTTTTTCGCGAGCAGGCCAGCGGCGACGACATTGCGCGGATTCGACGTGTTTGTGCAGCTGGTGATCGCCGCGATGATAACCGCGCCATCGGGTAGCAAGCCTTGCTTTTCCTCGGTCACGGCCTTGTCGAGGTCGATGGCGATACCGCGCTCCTCCAACGCACTGGTGGGCAGGCGGCGATGGGGGTTCGAGGGACCGGCCATGTTGCGGACCACGGTGGACAAGTCGAATTCCAACACGCGTTCATAGTCGGCTGTCTTAAGGGAGTCAGCCCAGAGTCCCGTCAGTTTCGCGTAGTTTTCGACCAGCGCGATCTGCTCTGGCTCACGGCCGGTCAGGCGCAGATAATCGATCGTCTGAGCGTCGATATAGAACATGGCGGCCGTGGCGCCATATTCCGGGCACATGTTGGAAATGGTCGCCCGGTCGCCAATCGAAAGGCTGTCCGCACCTTCGCCGAAGAATTCGACCCAGGCGCCGACCACCCGTTCCTTTCGCAGGAATTCCGTGATGGCAAGCACGATGTCGGTCGCGGTGATGCCAGGCTGACGCTTCCCGGTGAGATTGACGCCGACAATATCGGGCAAGCGCATCATCGACGCGCGCCCCAGCATCACCGTTTCCGCCTCGAGCCCGCCGACGCCGATGGCGATCACGCCCAACGCATCGACATGGGGCGTATGGCTATCGGTGCCTACACATGTATCGGGGAAGGCGACGCCATCGCGCGCCTGGATCACCGGCGACATCTTCTCCAGGTTGATTTGGTGCATGATACCGTTGCCAGCCGGGATAACGTCGACATTCTCGAACGCCTTCTTGGTCCATTCGATAAAGTGGAACCGGTCCTCGTTGCGGCGATCTTCCACTGCGCGGTTCTTGTCGAAGGCCTGCCTGTCGAAGCCGCCATATTCCACGGCCAAGCTGTGGTCGACGATCAGTTGGGTCGGCACAACCGGGTTGATCTTGGCTGGATCGCCACCCTCGTCGGCGATCGCGTCGCGCAGGCCAGCCAGATCCACTAGCGCCGTCTGGCCCAGAATATCGTGGCAGACGACACGGGCCGGATACCAGGGAAAGTCGAGATCCCGCTTGCGATCGACGATCTGCGTCAGCGCATCGGTCAGTAGCGCCGGATCGCAGCGTCGCACCAACTGTTCGGCCAACACGCGCGCGACATAGGGCAAACCGCCGTAGCTTCCGGGTCGGATCGCCTCAATGGCTTCGCGAGTATCGAAATAGTCGAGGTTCGTCCCCGGCAGCGGCTTGCGGAAAGCTGAGTTCATCGACGCGTTTCTCTTGTCTATAGGGCTCTATCGTCCATGCCCCTACCCCCGCGCGCGGATGAATGGACAGTTCTGAAAAGGCGAAGGTTTGCAAAGAGAAATCTGCAAATCAGCTAATTCTGCTAATTTCTGAAACGGGCGCGGCAGTAATGCTGCTTATCGCGGAAAATGGCGGGGCAGATGGATTTTCCGTGTGAAGTTTGCAAATCCCGCTGCCCCTCGCTCATTATGATCAAGGGTGGCCCGGCTCCACGACATTAAACGATCACCCTATCCTTCACGCCGTCCGTCCGACAAGGACGAACCGCTGCATAGTCGTGGCCTGCCCACAAGCTAGTGATATCGCCACTCATCAATCCACAGAGACGACGGGGTTGATAGCGCAACGCACCACGACCAGAAAATGATCGATCAGCGTGGGTGCTCACTGAAGGGATGAATGGACCTGAATGCACGCGGGGATATTACGGTTGATTATATATTCCCAAGATCGGCCATCCGACCCCATAAGGCTTTGAAGTATATTTCTATAAAAATTCGGCAGGCGTAATAGAAATCACGCCTGCCGTTATCGCCGGTTATCCATAAAACCGGTTATAGGATTTTTAGCGCGAAGCGACCGCTGCGGGCGTCAGGCCCTTGGCTGCGGTATAGCTGGCTTCGACGGTCGGAACCCAAAGGGTAGCGACCTGCCGCAGGGCCGGATCGCTGCCTTCGAGCGAATAACCCTTCTGAAGAGCCCAAATCGAGGGCGCCTCTTCCGCCATCTGCGTCAGATAAAGATTGTCGAAATCATCCTTGCTCTTCTTCAGCAAATCGATGGATGCCGCACGCTTCGAGGAGAGGGTCAAAGTGGGCTTGTTGATCTTGCGATCTTTGTTCGACAGCGCGGCGAACAAGGACGCCTGCTGCTTCTTGGCCTCGGCAAGATCAGCCTTTGCATAGGCCTTCACGTCGGCCCGCTCTGCTTTACGGAGGGCGATCTCAGACGCCGAAATGCGATAGTTGAGAGCATCGGCGCTCATTTTGACATAATCGGCAGCCGAAACCTGGCGCTGGGGCTGGACCGAAAACAGCGTGGTGGTCACGCCTGCCTGATTGGTCTGCGAGATGCCCGAAACAGTCTGGGCATGGGCTACCGGAACGAGAGTGGCGGCAGCGAGAACGGCACCGATAAGATAACGCATTGCTTTCTCCTTGATGTTTGATGGATCGCAATACGTTGTCGCGTCCTTCTCGTTCCCAGGATCGATCATGAAAAAGCGCTGCGAAGGACGCAAGATCAAAGGCCTGCAGGCAAATTTACCCACATCATCAAGCATTTAGATTGTGCGCATTATAATTGTAAAAAATTTAAACCCGGCTTGCAACAGCTTGACGCGCATATCGGCCGCTGGTGGCAATAACGGTCGTATCGCACCCCATGGCGCAGGCCAACAAACTTATAATCGAGCTGGGTTCCGCAGGCAGGAACCTAACCGAAATCGAACCATAAACTTGAAACCAATTATATTGCGCACAATATGAATAATCCAGACAATATGGAGATTGTATGAGCACGCTTTACAGCACGAAAGTCACGGCAATCGGTGGGCGAGCCGGCAAGGTCAGCAGCGACGACGGCTTGCTCGACCTGCAACTGGCGCTTCCAAAGGCGCTTGGCGGCAAGGGCGATGCCACAAATCCGGAACAGCTGTTTGCCGCCGGATATGCGGCCTGTTTCGAGAATGCGGTGATTCATGTGACACGGGCTGCGTCCGACAAGGTGAAGGATGACGCGATCGTCGTCATCGCCGATGTGGGCATGCAGCCAAATGACGCGGGCGGTTTCGCACTGACCGTTGCGCTTGATGTCACCATTACCGGCATCGACCAAGCTGCGGCGGAAGAGATTGTTGCAAAGGCCCACGCAGTCTGTCCATATTCGAACGCTGTGAAGGGCAATATCGACGTCGCCATCGCGGTGTCGGTCAACTGAGGATGAATGTGGTGGACCTGCCGGACGATGTCGATCTTCTGGACCTTGACCGGCAGGTCTGCTTTCCGCTTTATGCGGCTTCCAACCTGATCAATCGGCTGTACCGTCCGATCCTGGGCGAACTGGGCCTGACCTATCCGCAATATCTGGTAATGCTCGTGCTCTGGAAGGCATCGCCCCAGACCGTCGGTTCTCTGGGCACCATGCTGCACTTGGACAGCGGCACATTGACGCCGCTTCTCAAACGAATGGAAATGGCCGGGCTGATCAGCCGTACGCGCGATGCGCATGACGAACGCCGTGTTCTTATCGAATTGACGGCGACAGGCGAAGCTCTTCGTACGGGGGCCACGCAGGTGCCGGCGATACTGGCATCCCGGCTGGCCATGGACAAAACGGCCATCATCGAACTGCGCGATCAGGTCCGTTCGCTCGTCCAGGTGCTGGAGCAGGCTTGAGGGCCTTTTGTCGTTCCCATATCTTTAACGCAGACGTATCGACGGTGAAAATATCTCGCTCGGTTCGAACCAAAACGGCCGTAATATGAACGTCCCCGATGCGACGTTCAGCCACCGTTTTTATGTGGCGAGGTTCGGACGAACCGCTTTGGGATGTTCTTCATTGCTCCAGTACCTCGGTCCGCCTTGCTGGAGCGCACGCCCATTATCATGCTTGAAACGATAACTATGATGATGCCGATATCCATGAGCATGACTATCGGATGAGCCGAGGCCCGCAGAGCTGCGTGCAATAGCAAGGTTAATATGATCATTCCCCCAAGCGCCCATCGAAAGCTGGTTGTCGTTGTCGACAATGAACGATGGACCATTGCCGCGCCCCAGCACACAGCCGTGAGCATCCAGTAACTCAGGGTCGTGGGCGCGGGGCCCAGCAGGGTTAATAGGGCGACTGTTACAATCACCAGCGGCTGGCCCCAGACCAGCGCCACCCACAGGCGTTCCAGGCGCGGCACGGCGCGCCCCTGCTCGCGGCGCCGAGCCAACCAGACATTGCCGCCGGTTGCGACGATCAGGGTCAGGCCCATGCCGAGCAAGGCATAGATGATCTTGAGCGCCACGCCGCCATATGTGCCGTAATGGAGCGGGGTAATCATGCCGTAGATGCGCATTCCCGCATTGCCGTCGGTCAGACCTGCCCGCCATTTCAAATGCCCGTCCGCGCTGAAAAGGAAGGCTTCGTTGCGCGCCAGATGTCGGGGTGCTGCCACCATTACGCGGACCTGTTGCCCGAGGGTTCCTGCATGTTCTATCGCCAACTGGGTGACGTTCGCGCCGGGCGCGCGCATTTGGATATCGCGCAACATCCGCGCAATGTCAGGCGGCGGTGCCGCGCGTGCATCGACGACAGCCTGCGGCCCGAACAGCGAGGCAGTCGCCCTTTCCCGGTCGCCCTTATAGGCGACCATGGCGAGAATGATTATGATGAGGCCGGCAAGGCCCAGTAAAGATCCCGTCAAAGCCACGATCAGATGGAAGGGCAAGGCCCACACACCCACGCGATTATGCAGGTCGGCATTGGTCAACCGTCGCGATCCACCCCAGCGCATACGAAAAGCATCCTTGATGATGCGGCGATGGGCCAGCAAACCGGTGACGATGCTGGCAAGCAGGATCGTACCGAACATCCCAACGATATATCGCCCGATCGCGCCCGGCAGGGTGAGGTTGAAATGGAGGCGTTGCATGAACTCGAGCCAGGGAGTTCCCACGTGAGGCAATAATTTCCCCGCCGCGTCGACATTCCATTCGCGATGATTGCCCTTCTCATCATATCCCGCGACGGTCATGCGCGGCAGTTCGTCCGTAGGCATTTTCATGTAGATATCGTGCGCGACACCTGCCGCCTGCGCCTTGGCAAGGGCGCGAACGGATATGGCCGCGATCTCGGAGTCCGACAAATGGGCAATGGCCGGCGCTCCCGGCCTTTCCCAGATGGTAATCTGGTCGACCAAGACCAGGATCGATCCGGTGAGGCACAGAATATAGACGACCGCGCCAAACAGAACGCCAAGCAGGCCATGGCCTTCCATCGCGGCACGGGTCAGGCTCTTGGGTATCTGCATGGATCAGGCTTTGATGAAGGTCATGCCGACGCTGGTCGCGGCGAGGCCCAGGAAAACGCCGGTCTGGAGCATGACACGGCGATCGCATACCGTCCAGGCAATCGCCCCGCACCAGAGCGAGGGCATCGCAAGCGCTGCGAGGATGAGGCGCGTCTGTTCCGCCAACGGCGCGCGGGTCGCAAACACCATCGCCAAGCCCATCGCAGCGGCAAAGCCCAGCAGTCCCGCCGTCAATCCACGCGCAATCCCGCGCCCATAGCGGCGGCGCGGCAACGGCGGCGCCATCCGATCCCTTGACACCTGCGCCGGGCGCACCTCGATCCGGGTAAGAATGAAGGCAAAAGCCAGCAATGCCGCTGTCTCAAGTGCGAGCGCAATGCCTACTTCCGGCCCGAAACCGGCAATCCAGGCCCAGGTCGACAGACCCCACAGCGCCGCAGCGCCAAAGCACACACGCCAGCCCAGCGCGTGGCGCGTCCACGCGCGCCAGCACAGCAATATGCCAGCGAGCGATGCGATCAGCGCCATGAAAACCAGAAATGCCGCCCCCATTCGCAGTCTCCCTGACGCATCCATATCGCTAATGATATTGACTCGCAACATACATTTTTTTACGGGATGCGCATCTTGTGGGGGATAAATCATGTTTTGTCGTTTTTTCAGCACTGCCTTGCTGCTCGCAAGCACGCCGCTTGCGGCTTATGCTCAGGCGGCGGACGCCGGTCCGGCCGGATCATCGACCGACAATAGCGACATCATCGTCACCGGACAGAAGACCAACCGTACGCTTCAGGAAACCCCCGCCAGTGTCGCCGTGGTTACCAGCGAATCCATCGCCAACCAGAATTTGCTCAACGTCTATGACATATTGGAGCGGACGCCCAACCTCGCGGTGGACGGCAACAAGACGACCTTCTCGATCCGCGGCATCGACGCCTTCAACGTGTCGGGCGGCGGCGACGGCGCGCTGGCCAGCGTCTATCTGGATGGGGCGGTCATGCCACGCACAGCGCTGACTGCAGGGCCGCTCGACCTCTATGACATCGCCCAGGTGGAAGTGTTTCGCGGGCCGCAATCGACCGTGCAGGGACGCAATGCCCTGGCCGGCGCGGTCATCATCCGCACCACCGATCCCGGCTATGAATGGAGCGGTCGTTTTCGCGCGCTGATGACCGACAAGGATGGCCAGCGCCGGGTCGGTGCCGCGATCGGCGGACCGCTGGTCGATGGACAGGTCGCTTTCCGTCTCGCGGGCGAAATTTCCCGGGCCGATGGCCTGATTCACAACGTGACCACGCACAAGGACGCGGACCGCCGCGAGTCGGAGACGGTCCGAGCGAAATTGCTGCTGACACCAGACATCCTGCCCGGCCTACGCGTCGTCGCGACCTTCATGCATGACCGGCATCGGCGCGGCATGTTTTACAGCGAGTTCGATGCGCCCTACAACCGCCGGGACCGGATCGCCACCGAGGACGTCATGGACGACCAGACCGTCAAGAGCGACATCGGGACGGTAGAGATCGGCTATGATCTCGGCAGCGGCCTCAGTATCACCTCCGTCACCAACTACAGCGACATCCGCTTCCGCTCGGTCGGAGATCCCGATCGCGGACCGACGCCGGGCCAGACCAGCCGCATCTATAATCCGGACAAGACTGTCCAACAGGAGTTGCGGTTCAATGTCGATAAAAGCTGGGTCCATGGCCTGATCGGCGGCTATTATCTGCGCGACGACAACCGCGGCTATCGGTTCGAAGCGACGCAGAGCCTGAACCTTACCCGGTTAGGCGTCGATCGGCAGTTGCTGGCGATGGGCCTGCCGCAGGCCACCGTTAGCGCCGTGCTCAATCTCTATGGCGGTGTGGCGCCGATCCGCAACCGCCTGTCGCAGCCGCGCCTGACCGAGAATTATGCCGGTTTTGCCGACCTGACCTTCCCGATTACGGATCGCCTGCGGATCAATACCGGCCTACGCTACGACCACGAAACGCAGGAACGTGGCGCTACGCAGACGGTGGTGATCGACCGGACGTTGCCGGATCCCGCCAACCTGCCGATCCCCGCACTGGCGCCGATCGTCACGCGACTCAACGCCATATTGAGGGCTACAGCAGCGGACGCCAACAGCATCGAACCGGTACGCCCCGTCACCTACACCGCCTGGCTGCCCAAGATAGGGCTGACTTATGATCTGGCGCAGGATGTGTCGCTCAGCTTCACCGCCCAGCGTGGCTATCGCGCTGGCGGCTCAGGTCTGAACCAGCAGCGAGCCGCAACCTATAATTTCGATCCGGAATATACATGGAACTATGAATTTGCGCTGCGGTCGGAATGGTTCGACCGCCGCCTGACGCTCAACGCCAACGCCTATTGGATCGATTGGAAGGACCAGCAGGTATCGGTCCAATTGACCCCCGGCGCGGTATTCGACACGCAGGTCGTCAATGCCGGCAAGTCGCGTCTTTATGGGGCAGAGCTCGAACTGAGCGGCCGACCGACCTCGACGCTCAATCTTTATCTCGGCGCTGGCTACAGCAATACCAAATTCCAGGAATTCGACATCACGATCGGATCGCTCTCTGCGGCTGCGCAAGGCAACGAATTTGCCCGCGCGCCGCACTGGACGGTGTCGGGTGGCGCCACTTTCCATCATCCCAACGGACTGTTCGCCAATCTCAACGCCAATTATCGCAGCGCCTATTATCGGGACACCGTCGATCAAGCGTTTCGCGACATTCCGGGCCGTACGCTCGTCAACGCCAAGATCGGCTGGCAGGGTGAACATTTCGGTGCCTTCCTGATCGCAAGCAACGTATTCAATGTGCAGAAGCCCAACCAGTTCTTCGTCGATTTCGACGGGCGGGTGCGCGGCACGCTGATCGAGCCGCGAATATTGGGGTTAAGCTTCGAAGGCCGCTTCTAAATTGAGCAGCTCAGCGCGAGGGCGGACTGAAATGATCCGCCCAACCGTGGCCTTCAATGCTTCGAAAATAAAATCCGGCCTTTACGAAGCGCCCAAGATCAAATCTTGCCGCGCCGGACGGTCGCCTGATTGGAGCTGACCTTTCCGCTATTTCCGGGGAGCGGCTTGCGCATATGTGGGCCTGAGGGCCCACCCCCGTCAACTTTCCAAGCGATCGGGAACGGGCCTCTGGCTGCGCCGCTTCACGGTCAGCGCGAAGGCAATGCCCGACTTGTCAGGTGCCTCCGCATCTCTTTTGCCACTGGGTCGTTATGACATCTCTGGCATGGAGAAGTTCGGATTTTGATCAGATCTCTTGAAAATCACGTCGTCATCGTGACGGGCGCCAGTTCCGGCATTGGATTGTCGGTAGCGCAGGAGATGGCGAAGGCGGGCGCGGCAGTTGTGTTCAACTTTCACTCGCATGGCGAAGAGGCGCAGCATGCGGTCGACGATGTTCGCAGACTTGGTGGACGGGCCATTGCGGTACAGGCGGACGTGTCCAAAGAAGACGAGGTCATAAGTCTTTTCGACCGATGTATCGACGCGTTCGGGCGCGTGGACATTCTGGTTTCGAATTCGGGAATGCAGCAGGATGCAGCAATTGCCGAAATGACACTGGCGGACTGGCAGGCGGTCATCGACGTAAACCTGACCGGGCAGTTCCTGTCGATGCGCGAAGCGGTCCGCCGCTTTCGCATGCAAGAGCCATCCGGGCGTCCGGCCCGCAGCGCAGGCGTCATTGTCGCGATGAGTTCGGTCCACGAAATCATCCCTTGGGCAGGGCATGTCAATTATGCGGCGAGCAAGGGAGGCATTCGCATGCTCGTGCGTTCGCTCGCGCAGGAAGTCGCCGCAGACGGGATCAGGGTGAATGCCATTGCGCCGGGCGCCATTCGCACGCCGATCAACAAGGAGGCGTGGGAAACCGAAGAGGCGCTGGAGAAACTGCTGCGCCTCATCCCCTACGGTCGAATCGGCGAGCCGGAAGATGTCGCCCGCGCCGCGTTATGGCTTGCATCGGACAACGCCGATTATGTGACAGGCACGACGCTTTTCGTCGACGGTGGCATGTCGCTCTACCCGGAATTTCGCGATAATGGCTAAACCCGTCAGGCCGATCGGCGAACATGGCATCGTAGGCGATCTGGAAACGGCCGCCCTCGTCGCACAGGACGGGACCATCGATTATTTATGCTGGCCCTCGCTCGACAGTCCCACCGTGTTCGCCGATCTCCTCCACCCGCATGAAGGCGGCGCGTTTTTCATCACGCCGCAACTATCGGATCCGCGAACCAGCCAAATCTACGTTCCCGACACGAATGTCCTGATCACCCGCTTCATGGCGAAAGACGGAGCGGTTGAGATCGTCGACGTCATGCCTCTGCCAGGCGAACGCAGTCACCCGGATCAGACCGAGCGTTGCCTGATCCGCAAGGTCACTGTCACGCGAGGTAAAGTTCGCCTGCATGCCTCATGCTCCCCCCGTTTCGATTATGCGCGTATTGTGCCCGATATCAGCTCCGACGATGGCGTCACGACGTTCGACGGCGGTGGTACGACGCTGACATTGTGCTCATCGGTGGCTCTGGAGTCCGGAGAAGGCAAAGCTTCGGCAGAGTTCACGCTAAAAGCGCGTGAAAGTGCGTGGTTCATTCTGGGTGACCGCCCGCAAATGCAACCGACCGACGAAATGGTCGATCAGGAAATCGCGGCAGCCACCGCCGCGTGGCGGCGTTGGATCGGTCAATCGACCTATAAGGGACGCTGGCGGGATGAGATTTATCGCTCTGCCTTGGCCCTGAAGCTGCTGACGTCGGCCCGGCATGGCTCGATCGCGGCAGCGGCGACGTTTTCGCTACCTGAAGCGACGGGGGCAGGACGGAACTGGGACTATCGCGCGGTTTGGATTCGCGACGCCTCCTTTACCAATTATGCGTTTATGCGGCTTGGCTTCTTCGAAGAGGCCAAGGCGTTCTACGGCTGGATGAGCCGCCGCATAGCAAGCACGCGTCACGGCGATAACGCAATGAAGATCATGTACGCCATCGACGGAAGCGAGGCGATGGCCGAACGGGAACTGTCCCATTTTTCGGGCTACGCGGGCAGTCGCCCGGTTCGCATCGGCAATGCGGCGCACTCCCAGACCCAGCTCGACATCTTCGGCGAACTGCTCGACAGCGTCTATCTTTTCAACAAATATAGTTCGGCGATCAGCCATGAAGGATGGCTGCATGTCTGCGGCATCATCGACCATGTCATGGCGCACTGGGAGGAGGCCGATGCCGGGATTTGGGAAATCCGCGATCAACCGCGCCATTTCCTGCATTCGCGCCTGATGTGCTGGGTGGCGATGGACCGGGCGGTGCGCCTCGCCAACAAGCGCTCGCTTGCCGCGCCGTTAGCCTCATGGATCGAATGCCGAGACAACATCGCATCCGACATCTGGACCAATTTTCGTCACCCGGAGCACGGGTACTTCGTGCAATCGCGCGGGGGCACCGAGCTAGACGCGGCTCTACTGATGATGCCGCTCGTCCGGTTCGTTTCTGCCACCGATCCTGTTTGGCTCAAGACACTCGATGCGATCAGCGACCAGTTGCGCGACGACGGCATGATCTATCGCTATCGCAACGCAGACGGACTGGAAGGCGGCGAAGGGGCCTTTACCACTTGCATCTTCTGGTACGCTGAATGCCTCGCCCGCGCAGGCCGGGTTGACGATGCGCGACTGATCCTGGTGGAGGCGATGAGCTACGCCAACGGGCTCGGCCTTTTCTCAGAAGAGCTCGACCTGCGCGGCGATCCCCTCGGCAATTTCCCGCAGGCTCTCACTCACCTTGCCTTCATCAGCGCCGCCTATTTCATAGACCGCCGCCTCGACACCGCTCAGAATCCGCATTGGCAGCCGTGATGTTGATCGAGCCCCGAACGCTGGTGCGAAATCCTCTTTGCGCGAATTTGTTCTGATATGGAAATCCACGTTCATCGTGCAGTGCGAGTTCAAAGTTTTCGCTACGCCGGCAGGGTGAATATGATCGGCGCAGTGAACTCGATGCGTTCGCCCGGTAGTTCGACAGGTGCGCGGGGATAGGGGGAGGCGCGACGTAGCATCGCCTCGGCCTCATCGTCCAGCACGGCATTGCCCGATCCCTGGACGACCGCGCCTTCCAGCAACATGCCCGTGCGGTCGAGCACGAAGCGGACTTGCACCCGCCCCTCCTCCCGCCGCATCCGGGCCCGGCGGGGATAGATTTTATGGGCATAGAGCCAGGATCGGACCTTGGCGGCGTAGCTGCGGCTGGTGCCGGATGGCGCTTTCACGTCCAGCCCATCCGCAGCGCCGCGGCGGGGCGAAGGCGCTATCGAGGCAGCCGGCGTCCCTGTTTCCGAGGTGGGCGGTGCTTGCGCTGCAGACGGATCGGATGCCGATGTGGCAGACGATATCGGCGTGATGGGGGAAAGACGCGATGGTACCGCCACGACCGGAGGCGGTGCAGCGGTTACTGCGGTTTGCTTCGGCGCAATCGGTTGTGTGACCATGGGGGACAGAGTGGCGGCAGGCGTATTGGGAACTGCCGCATCCGCCTTTTCCTCACCCTGCTCCGAGCCTTTGAGCAGAGCGAGCGACAGCACCGTCAGCGCCGGGGAGTCGCTCCGGCGGCTGACATGCCCCATGCCAAGGTTCAGCAGCGCTGCGACCAGCAGTCCGTTGACCAGCAGCGATGCCGCCGCTGGCCCGCCGATCCGGAAAGGATTTGCCGCCCGTCCCATGGCGTCAGAATGTGTTTGCCACGGTAAACCGGAAGCTCTGCCCTTCCGCAGCGAGCGCGGACAGGTGGCGGCGATATTGTTTGTCGAAGACATTATCCATGGCGATGCGGAATTCGAACCCCTTGGCCGGGCCGCTTTGCGGCTTGAAGGCGAAAAACAGGTTATGGACGGTGTATGCCGGCGTCGGCAGGCCCGATCCGGCTGAGGCGAAGGCGCTGGGCGTCACCTTGTCCTGCCGCTCCGCGAACTCACCGGTCCAGCCGCCCAACAGGCCGGATGCAGCGTCGGAATAGCCCAGCGTCAGGCGATAGTCGTTGGCAGGGACGGTGTTGAGATATGCGCCGGTCAGCCGGTTCCGGCCATCGATGAAGGACGCATTGGCGCGGGCGAAGAAGTCGCCGATGCCATATTCGGCCTCTACTTCCACGCCCTTCAGGCGCCAGTCTCCGTAATTCTGGAAATAGCTGGTGCCGCGCAGGGCTGTGGGCACGTTAGAGTAGGTGACGATCAGATCCTCGACATCGTTGCGAAACAGCGTGGTCTTGGCGCGAAAACGATCATGTCCGCTCAAAAGGCCGTCGAAGCTCAACGTCAGGCCAGCCTCGACATTGTCCGACTTTTCGGGGCGCAGGCCGGGGCTGTAACCGATCGCCGCCGTGCGCGTGAAGATTTCATCCACATTGGGCAGCCGGACGGTGTGGGCGTAGGAACCGAAGACTCCTACCCAATCGGTCAGATTGTACAGCGCGGCGATCTTGGGCGAAACGCCATCCTGTTTGGTGAGGCGGGGCGTGATGCCGCCGACCACTGGCGATGCACCCGGCTTCAGCCTCGCCCAGTCCACACGGACGCCCGGCATGATGGTCAGCTTGTCGGACCAGACGATTTCCAACTGGCCGAACACACCATAGCGATCCATGTCGCCTTCAGGATGCGTGCTCGCGCCCGGCGTCACCTTGCCGTTGAGCGCGACACGCGGATTGCGCCGTTCCTGCCTGCTCCACTGGCCGCCCAGAATCAGGAAGGTCGTCCAGTCGCCACCCATGTCGAACTCGCTGGTGTTCTGAACCTTCGCCTGCCAGCTTTCATAGGAAAAGTCGGAATAAGCGAGCGGGCCAAGGAAAGCGGTTTCGGTCTGGTGCACCTTCGACAGCGAATAGGCGACCTGCGCCTCGACATTGAAAATCTTGCTGCCGTCGAAGTCGTTGACATAGCCCAACACGGCCGTCTTGTCATGGACGCGGCGGCGCATCAGTGCCGCGCCCGTGGCGGCGGACACCTGATCGTAGACCTGCGGCGCGTCGCTGATCCAGTCCTGATAGCTGGCCCAAATGGCATGTTTTTTATTGCCGCCGATCGCGATGCGGCCCTTGACCAGCCAACTGTCGGACAGGGTGGCGGAGGCGGCGACGGTGTCGCCATTGCCGCTCTTGTAATCGTCGGTACGGCGATAATTATAGCTGCCCAATAGCTCGACGCCTTCGGTCGGCTGGATAGCGACGATGCCCGAAAGAGTGTGTGCCTGCGCATTGGTTTCGGTCGCGGCCTTGAGGCGCACCGCCAGCGGATCGCCGTCGCTCAGAAAGTCGGACGCGTCCTTGGTGGTAAAATTGACCACGCCAGCCAGCGCACCGGCGCCGTAGAGGGTGGAAGAAGCAGGACCGCGCAGCACTTCGACCCGCTTATAAAGCTCCGGCTCGGTAAAGAGCGCGCCCATGCGATATTGCTCGTAGAATTTGGTGACGCCATCGACCGTCAACAGAATGCGATTGTCGCTGTCTCCGATCGCCGTGCCCATACCGCGAATATTGAAGCCCTGCCCCAACTGCCCCACGCCGCCCTGGACGTTGACGCCCGGCATGCCTTCCAGCAGATCACCGATGGTGGTCGCCTGAACCTGGTCGATGTCCTCCTGGTCGAGCGTGCTGACCGCTTGCGGCGTGTCGATGGCCACCTTTTCGGTACCGGCAGAAATGACCATGCGGTCGAGCGTCATGCGGATGGTTTCCGGTGCTTCAACCTCATCCTGCGCCAGCGCCGACATCGGCACGACAAAGAGCGCAGTTCCCAGCAACAACGGCAGTTTGGTTTTCTTCATGGCTAACGCCCCCCTTTGGCAATGTGCAACGGGACTTGGATGTCCCGGATGTCACAGCACCTAACACCTCAATATGATATTGCAAGTGAGTCGCATTAGATATACTGACTGCTTTCATAAGGGGATTTTCATGAGAATATTGCGATACCGATCCGCGGCCCTGCTGCTGGCTCTCCTCGGCGCTTCGTCCGCCCACGCACATATGCCCTATGTGCTCCCAACCCTGTTCGACCTCGGCAAAAGCGACCATGTCACCGTGGAGGCCGCCTTTGCCGAGGACGCGTTTTTGCCCGAAGTTGCGATGCGCGACGCACCCTTTCATTTGATCGCGCCCGATGGGGCGCGGTTGCCCACCGGCACCGTCACCCATTTGCGTGACCTCAGCATCTTCGAGGCAGCGATCCCGGCCGATGGCACCTATCGTGTCACCAGCGGCCAGCGCGCCGGGCGCAAGGGCAAGCTGTTCAAAGTCGGCAACGAATGGAAGATGCGCGGCGAGGGCGGCGAGCCGCCCGCCCATGCCGCGCAGGTGGATGTACAGAGCATGACGCTGGCGGACGCCTATGTGACACGCGGACAACCCAGCGATGCGGCGCTGAAACCGCTGGGCAAGGCGCTGGAGATCCGGGCGATCACGCATCCCAACCGCATCGTTGCCGGATCGGACGCCAGCTTCGCCCTGTTGTTCGACGGCAAGCCGCTGGCCAATGCCGACATCAGCCTGTTCCGCAGCGCCGGTGTCTACGACGGACGCAAGATGGTGGCGCAGGTCAAGAGCGGCGCCGATGGCCGCTTTAGCCTGAAGCCCGAGGATGCCGGGACATACCTGATCCTGGTGCGCCATCGTAGCACGGCACCAGCCGGGTCCGAGACGCCCTATCGCAGCTATACCTACACCTTGACCTTCGACGCGGTGTGATCGCTGCGTCGCATTCATTCGGAGATACTATGAAAATCTATATGCCCCTCGCCGCTGCCCTGCTGACGATCGCCGGAACCGCTGCCGCAGCCCCCCATGAAGGGTCGGCTTTCATCCATGACTATGACGCCAACCATGACGGGCAGGTCACGCGCATGGAATTCGACGCCGGGCGCGTCAAAAGGTTCGACGCGACCGATGCCAATGGCGACGGCTGGGTTTCCGAGGAGGAATATGTCAACGAATATCGTGCCCGTCTGGAGCGGCAACTCGCCGCGTCCGACGACAGCGAAGACAAGAAAACCGAGGAACGTCAGCGGCAGATGCGCCAGGCCCATGTCCGTTTCGGCGTGCTGGACAAGGACAAGAACGGCAGAATGTCCAAAGCTGAATATGACTTGTCAGGCGCTCGTGCCTTTGCCGAGCAAGATAATGACAAGGACGGCACAGTGACCGCTACCGACGCCGCGGCAACTGCTGCGCGCCAGCGGGCCGACAGGGAAAAAGCTGGCCAATAATCGTCGCTGGCAGCCGCTCTGAAAAGGGGGTGCCTCTCAATCGATTGAGGCATCCCCTTACCATTGGCAAGATCCATGGGGGCTCGACCGGTTTCACGACCGAAAGATCCCAGGGCGATACAACTCAATATCGATAACGGCGGTCCCACGGGCGCGCTCTTGCTAGCCGAACAAGCGGATAGAGGAGGCATGAAGGCCGGTTCGGGTCGATCAGCCCCGCCAACCTGTCAAGCGATGACATCGGTTGCAGGCCACCGGAAAACTCCAACTGATCATGGCTGACGCAGTTGAAGAGCGATGTTCCCTGCGTTGATCGAACCGTCTGTTTAGGCGACGCTTAGGTGAACGACCGCAGGTTCTACTCCGTATACCGAGCGCGAAGAGCGGCGAGATCGACCTTGGTCAAGCCGATATTCTGCGTGAGATAGGCATCGACCGACCCCCACTTCTTGTCAATCTCGTCGAAGGCATAGGTGAGGAAGGCGGTGCCGTCAGGGTCTTTGAGGGGTTGCGGCTTGGCAGCGGCCGGATTCTCCTGATATTTTGCGAACATCATCGCCACTGGATTGTTGGCCTGCGCAACGATGTCGATTTTCGGCATTTCCCATTCCGGGCGGCGATAGCTGGTCGACAGATGATAGTCGGCCACGATGGTATCCCGGGGCACTCCAAGCGCCGACAGGATTATCGCGGTAACGAAACCGGTACGATCCTGCCCGGCCGAGCAGTTATAGGCGATCGCGCCCTTGTCCGCGAGCAGGTCCTGGAAAATGAGGCGTAGCTGAGGCGCCATGAAAGTCGGCATGGTGCGATAGACGCCCTCTCCATTTTTCGGGACCCCGCTGCCCATCAACCCTTTCATCGAATAGCCGACGGCCTGATAGGGGACGCCCTCGATCCGCGTAGGCGCGATCACTCTTTCTTCGCTCGAGCGCAAATCTACGAGATTGGCGAGCTTGAGCGTCTGGATATCCTTGAGATCTGCGTCGCTCAGCATCGGCTGGCCAGCGGACCGGTAGATAAGGCCCCAGCGAACATGCTTGCCGCCAGCGGCCGGATAGCCGCCGATGTCACGAAAGTTCGACGATTGCTGAAACGGCAGCAACCGTTCGGCGACCCGGGCGGTCTTGCCGGTCTTCGTGTCGCGCAGCAAAAAGTAGATACGCTCCCCCGGCGCGACGCTCAGCGTCTCGGCCCCGTCTCTATCGCCCTTCGAGACCAACGTTGCGGTACGGACTGTCGCGGCGGGATCGTCCGACCGGAAAACGTCCACCGGATCGGCATCGGTCCAGCGAACCGTCAGCGTGTTGGAGGCGCTTCTGGTCACGACCGGCGCATCGATCGTCCCGGCGGACGCAGCGCCAGCGAGCAGGAGGGTGGCGAGTGTGGAGGCGATAGAACGCGTCATCATCTGGATCTCCTGGGCGGACGCAGCGGCATTGCCTGCCATCGTTGCATCCGTATGACATGCCTCAATATGATGGAGGGGCGTACGGGCGCGCGCCCATACGCCCCCTATATTCAGAACTTGACGTTCAATTCGCCGCCGAAGGTGCGCGCTTCGTTGAAGAAGCCCGCGACGCCCGTGGTCGCCGCGGCCGTTTTCAGGAAGATATGCTCTTCGTTGAACAGATTGCGTGCCCAGATCGAGGCAGTCAGTTTCGCGCCGTTGTTGCCAAGGTCGATATCGGCAAGGGCGATGCGACCGTTGAAGACCAGTCCTTCGTCGCCCTTGGGCTGCTTGTAGGTGACAACGCCCGTCAGGGAATTGAAACCGGGGTCGGTATAGTTGCCGTAGTAGCCACTGTCGTAATTGCCATCCAGGTGGAAGCGCAGCGTCATATTGTTGAACGGGATATCATAATCGATCGCGCCGCTGGCCGAGTGGGTCGGCGTATAGACCTGATAGATGGGCACGGGGAAAGGACTGGGCCGGCCGTTATTACCCGCCTGCGGGAAGGGATTGAGCGCGGGCGGGATCTTGACGCTGTTGTAGGAATAGCTGGCGCTCAGCGTCAGGCCATCGACGGGCGCAAGCGTCAACTCGGCCTCGACCCCCTTGAGCTTGGCCTTGCCCGGGTCGTTGACGGTGTTGGTCGTGGTGCGGGTGGTGGCTACGCGCACCCCGTTGACGACATCTTCGTAGAGGCCGCTAAAGTCCAGCTGGATGTTCTTATAGTGACCATAATAAGCGGCGACGTTGAAGCGGGCGCGGTGATCCCAGAATTCGGTCTTGGCGCCCACTTCGAACATCGACACGGTTTCGGGATTGAACGGCTCGTAATTGGTCGCGCGCGAGTTGGCGCCTCCCGATTTGTAGCCGGTGCTCCATTTGCCGTAGACATGGACGTCCTGGCTCAGATCGATCGCGGCATTCACCATCGGATCGACGCGCGACCAATGCGCGTCCAGGCCGATCGGCGCCTGTACGTTCACCCCATTTACCGGCAGGATAGGTGCCGCGTTGTTGACGATGGTGAGCGCACCCTTTTTTGCGTCCCGCGTCCAGCGAAGACCGCCCGTCAAATGCAGGATGTCGTCGGCGAAGGACGGGGTCCACGTCGCCTGACCATATGCCCCGATGCTGGTCGTCTTCACATGACTGGCGCGATCGATGTTACGGGTTGCCGGATCGATATTCAGTACGCCATAGGCGCTGCCCCGCGCATCCGTGAAATAATTGGTGTTGAAGGCCTGCGCATTGTCGCGGACCTTTTCCTGATAATAGAGCGCGCCGACGGCATATTTCAAGCTATCGCCGAAATCGCCGATCGCCTGCAGTTCCTCGCTGAACTGGTCCTGCTTGAAATAAGCAAGACTGTAACGACCGAAGGCGAAGCCGGGGTAGCTGGTCACGAAACCGGTTCCCGCCGTGGTCACGGTCGAGGGCCGGTTGAAATCGGGATTGGGATTGGAGGTTGTCCTGGGTTGCTGCGCGGATGTCGCTGCCGACCCGTTGTCGAACTGGCTCTGCGTCAGCTTGCGATAGGCAGTGATCGACTTCAGCAAAAGTGAAGGCGACGCCTGATATTCGAGGTTCAATCGAACGCCGCCTGATTTACCGACGCTGGGTTGTTCCGGCACGCCAAACACGGCGGTTTTCGCTCGCTCGGGCTGAAGCCTGGCGGCAGCGGCAAGGATGTTGGTGCCTGCGGAAATCTGCTGCTGGTACAGCGTCGTCGTCGCGTCGTAGCTATAGTCGCCGGCCAGATCGACGGTGAAGTCGGGCGACGCCTTCCACAGGATTTCGGCGTGAGCGCCGCGCTTATCGTAACCGTTGAAATCTTCCGCGCTCTTCAACGGATTGTCGATCAAGCCATCGCGGTGCGTGACGACGGCGTCGAGCTTAACGGAGATGTCGTTGAATTCCGGCAGGTCGATATGGCTTTCCACCTTGTAGCTGCCATAGTTGCCGAAGCCCAGAGTCGTGTTCGACTTGAACTCACCGCTCGGGCGCTTGGTCACGATGTTGACCGCGCCGCCTTCGGTATTGCGCCCGAACAGCGTGCCCTGCGGCCCTTTGAGAACCTCGATATTCTCGATGTCGTAGAGCGCAGCACCAAGACCCTGAGGCCGGCCCATATAAACGCCGTCGATATAGATGCCGACACCCTGATCGCGGGCAGGCTGATTGGAGTCGGACAGGACGCCGACACCGCGAATGTTAACGATGAGCGCGCCGGGACGCGAAAAGAAAGGTGCCACGCGCAGCGACGGGATCGCGCCATCGCCCATATCGGTCAGCGACTGAACGTGGCGATTGGTCAGGTCTTCCGCCCGCATCACGGACATGGAGATCGGCGTTTCCTGGAGATTTTCCTTACGCTTCTGCGCCGTCACGACGATTTCGGTCAAGCCGCCGGAATCGGCCATGTCCGCCGACACTGCGGCTGGCGCGGTCTCGCCCTGATCGGCGGCGTGGGCCATGCCCGTACCGAGGGCAACAAGAATTAGGCTGGAGGCCGAGGTGGCCCGCCAGCTGCGCTGGATCTTCATCTGATGTCCCCCAAAAGCGACCCGCTTTCTCAGCGGTCGAAGGGTCCGTTAGGGCATCGATGTTTCAACCGAGAGACCGGATGATGTCTGATCCGTGACTCATTATTTCCGATTGCTACAAGTGAGCAAAACAATGGAGCCCACAAGAGCCGGAATCAGTCGTCCGATTGCTGCGATTGTGCCGCACTTGAATGGCCAGGGCCGGGACTTGGTGCCGCTTGGGAAAGCGGCGAGGGATGACCGCTATGAAATTGCGACAGTCTGACTGACCGGTCCGTCGGGTCAGGCAGCCTTGATTGCAGGACTTCCTTCTGCGGTAAGCATCGCGCCAAGCGTGCTTGCCGTGACCGGACGACTGAACAGATAGCCTTGCAGATGGGTACAGCCACTAGCGACCAGAAGACGCATCTGCTCTTCCGTCTCGATGCCTTCTGCGACGATACCCATATCGAGCGCGGTCCCAAGACCGACGACGGCCTGAACAATCGCCTTTGCCGCACGCGAGGTTACAATTTCGTCGATAAATGATTTGTCGATCTTCACTTTATCGAATGGGAAGCGCTGAAAGTAGCTCAGCGAGGAATATCCTACTCCGAAATCATCGATCAGCACTTGAATGCCAAGTGCGCGCAGTTCCTCCAACTGCCGGAAAGTGCTTTCAACATCGCGGATGACAAGCCCCTCGGTAACCTCGAGTTGGAGGCGGTCGGCACGAAGGCCAGAATCGTCAATTGCCTGTTGAACGGTCGCTACGAGCTTACCCGAAAGGAATTGGAGAGGGGAAAGATTGACTGCGACACGCACGTGATCTGGCCACTCCTGCGCGTCGCGGCAGGCGCGACGCAATAAATGCTCGCCGAGCCGGTCGATCAACCCGCATTCCTCAGCGAGGGAAATGAAAATGTCAGGCCGAATCGGTCCCCGATCGGGATGCGTCCAGCGGGCCAGCGCTTCGGCACTGGTGATCTGGCCTGTTTTGGCAGAAAGCACGGGTTGGTAGGCAAGTTCGATCCCGTCTCTCTCGATGACCTCGCGAAGGTCGGTCTCTAGCTTGCGCCGATCCTGCGCGGCGGCATCCATTTCGGCGTTGAAGAAGCAGACCTTTCCTTTGCCCATCTGCTTGGCCCGATATAACGCGATATCGACATTTTCGCGCAGTTGACTCGTTGTTCGACCATCCTCAGGCGTCAACACGATGCCAATCGAGGCACCAGCATGCGCGACCACGCGACCGGTTGTAAATGGCTCGGCAACGCTGGTCAGAATGGCGGTTGCGATCTCATCGGCCCGCTCACGCCGCCGCGCACCGGTGAGCACCGCAATAAACTCGTCGCCACCGATGCGCGCCACCCAACCCTGCGATGGAACTAGCGCGCGCAGTCTATCACCGACTTGCGCCAGGACTGCATCCCCGACGGGGTGCCCGAATTGATCGTTCACTGCCTTGAACCGATCGAGATCGATGCTGAGCATCGCGAACGGCTCCCCCTTGCGAACAAGGCCGTGCAACCGATCGGTGAAGCTGGCGCGGTTGAGCAGGCCGGTCAACGCATCATAATGTGCCAGACGAAGCACTTCCGCCTCCGCCTGCCGGGTCGCGGTCACGTCTTCCGATATACCAAGAACATATTGATCGGGTCGGTCCGGACCATCGATCAGCGTGCGTGTGGTACGCAGATGCACAGTTTCGCCGTCATCGCGCACAAACTCGCTCTCGAACGTCGTGGCTGACGGGGATGCGATCGCCTCACTGTCGCGATCCTCGTATCCTCCGCCATAATCGGGAAAAAGCTCTCGATCGGTGCGACCGACAATCTC
>NZ_QFOA01000123.1 GCF_003248505.1 Sphingobium sp. | reverse complement strand
TGCCCTGCCGCGCCGAATGCGCGGGGCCGCGCACGCTGGCGGCGGGGTTGGTCGCGATCACCTGCCCCGTCACCAGCCAGTCGAACAGATGCCGCACCGCTGCGAGCCGCTGCTTGACGCTGGGCGGGCTGAGGCTTTGGCTCAGCGTCTCGATCCAGGCGGCGACATGAATGGGAGCAATGTCGCTCAAGTGGCTCACTCCATGATTGAGACACCAAGTGAGACAGTCATTCGCCGCTTTCGCATAGGCGCGTCGCGTATTGGGGTTGCGGATCGTGGCAGCAAAGAATTCAAGGAAGCGCATCTGCGCCTGCGGTCCCGCCTGCGCGATGAGGGGCGGCAGCGGGACGGAAGATCGCAGGACGAGAGAGGATGTCATTGGAAGCACAACCTATGTGTGATAATGTCCTTTATCACATATATAGAAATTTGTCCAAGAAATGATATCGTTGATATGAGGGGCTCGTATTGGTGGATCGTCTATTTTTAGGAGTTTGGCATTTTTATGGATCGACAGTTCTTTTTGCCAACAGACTATATCTCCTGCACCGACCCAACCTATTATGACGATACCGCGATCCACGATGATGGAGTTCTGTTTCAGCCAGAGATCATGCCGCTTGCCGAATTGTTACTCGCAGGCACTTCTCGCAAGCGGTTGGTAGATGTTGGTACTGGAAATGGATCCAAACTTGCCGGTGCCATGGCTCAATATAAGCTTGGTATCGATTACGGGTCCAATCTTGACCATTGTCGGTCTGAGCATGGGAATGCTGCAGAATGGTTTGAGTGCGACCTTGGACAGGCCATACCCCAGCATCTCTTAGAGACGATCGGGTCTGACGACGTCCTGGTCTGCTCCGATGTCATAGAGCATCTACCTGATCCCCGACCTCTATTGGACTTCCTTCGTTCCGCCTATGCACGCGGGGCACTTGTCATTACGAGCACGCCAGAGCGCATACTTGTTCGGGGTAGCGATCACATGGGGCCACCTCCCAACCCAGCGCATGTTCGGGAATGGTCATTACCGGAATACCGGTCGATGCTTTGTTCTGCCGGGCTGCCGCCATTATTCATCGGTCTTACGATAAATAACGATCGCGATCGTCTTCTTCGCACGATCGTCTCCGTCCACGAGCCTCGGCTTCAGGCAAAATTCGTTCCGGCGGAAAAGAGACCTCTCGCTATCATATCTACTTTCAACGAGGCGGATATTATCGAAGAGGTTGTTGAACGCTGGATCCACCAGGGCTGCGATATTCATGTGCTCGACAACTGGTCGACTGATGCCACCTGGAAACAGCTGGAACAATTGGCTGTCCGGTTTGGCTCTCACATGGTGCTCGAACGCTTTCCTGCCGATGAGCCGTCGCGCGGAAGCTGGATTGATATCCTCACGCGTAAGGAGGAAATCGCTTTCTGTCACAAGGGGCGGTGGATCATACATTCGGATGCGGACGAAATTCGCACTGCATCTTTCTGTTCGCTCAATATTTCCGATGCATGCCATCAGGTTGAAATGGCAGGCTGGAACCGGATCGACTTTACCGTCCTGAACCATCGCCCGATCAACAATGGCCCATTTCTGACTGGTGATGCGCTAGGCGCTCTTCCCCATTTTGAATTTGGCACGAAACCAGGACATTTCATCCAGAAAAAAGCATGGCTGCAAGGCCAGGACCGCATAGCCCTGGCTTCGAGCGGCGGCCATGAAGCGCAATTTGCTGGTGCCCATGATTGTCCATACAAGTTTGTGCTTCACCACTTTCCGCTTCGATCCGTTGAGCATGCAAAACGCAAAATCCTGCGTGAACGCTATCCACGATGGTCTGAAGAAGAGTTCGACAAGATGGGCTGGCACCACCATTATGATGATATGGATGGACACGAGATGATTTGGAACGTCAACAAGCTTGCCATTCTGGACGCTGGCTGGTGGGAAAGGCACGGATTGCCTATTATCAGCGGGCTACGCCGCTAATATTAGTGCATGCAATTCAATGATTGGGTCGTGAAAATCGCTGCCCAATCATTAGAAAACATCGAAAAGTCTACTTGAAGAATGAGCGGATCAGGGCTTCAGCCCCTTCGCCATGTTGAGGTGCGCGGTCACGGTCGGCACCATTTCGCTCGCCAGCGTCTTCAGCGCCGGCACGTCGCCCGATGCCGAATAGGCGCGCAGCGTGTCGAGCGTCTTCTGATGCCCGTCGGTCTGCGCCGCGATATAGGCGGTGTCGAACGCGCTGCCCGATGCGCTGTTCAGCTTGTCCATCGTCGCCTGTTGCTCGGCCGACAGCGCGGCGTTGGGGACGATCGCCGGCGTGACGGAGTTCGCGGCGGCCTTGAGCTTCTCGGTCGATTCCGTGTGCGCCTTCACCATCATGTCGGCGAATTTCTTGACCGGTGCCGACGAGGATTTGGACAGCGCCAGCTTGCTGCTTTCCACTTCGAACATGTCGCTGGCGGCGGCGGTGTTGGCGAAAGTCTGGGCGGGACTCGTCATCGGCATAGCCGACGCGCTGTCATTGCCCATATTCCCCATGGTCCCGTTCATGATCGACATATTGTTGACCGTCACGTCGTCGCTTTTCTTGCCGCAACCACCCAGGGCCAGCGCCATTGCGAGCGCAGGCCCGGCGATGATGAATGTGGTCCTCATGAGATTACTCCTGTCTGGCCATGATGGCCTTCAGCCGGATAACCCCCGGTGATGGCACGCGTTCCGGTCGGAGCCTTCTTTGCTCTCCGCCGTTAAGGGTGGCGGGGCCTCGTCGGGCTGCCATTTTATCGGGAGCATCCGCCATGGGCATCTTCAGCAGCATCAAGGACAAGATTTTCGGCCATCGCAGCAAGCCCGCCGCGCCCGCCGCCAACCAGGCCCCCGCACCCACCCCTGCCCCGGTCGAGCCGGTGACAACACCCACCCCCGCGCCCTCCACCTCTCCCGCGGCGGTCGCTCCCGCGCCGGTCGACGTCGGCGCGGTCCTTTCAGAGATGGCGGAGATGAAGGGCGGCGGCGGCAATTATCAGTCGTCGATCGTCGATCTGCTGAAACTGCTCGACCTCGATTCCAGCCTCGCCGCGCGCAAGGAACTGGCCGAGGAGCTTCACGTCCATGCAGGCGAGCATGGGTCGGCTGAGCAGAATATCGCGCTTCATAAAGCCGTGATCGCCGAGCTGGAGAAAAATGGCGGTATCGTGCCGGACAGTCTGCGTAATTAAGGGACCGGCGGCGCTTCCTAAAAAATAAGCGGGCCTTCCCCTTCAAAATCGCACGCCGCCGCTGCCGCCCGACCACCGAAGCCCGCTCCGCGCCTTGGTTCGGACAACAGGAGCAGCGCGCCTGCATATTGAAGAGCCCCGGCTTTTCAGGGTCATAGCAGAATGTTTCTCCGAGCGTACGCTAAGGGTGGATGGCTGTTCCCGTCGTCCGGAGCGGCCTGAACCGCTCGCGGGGCTTGTCGATCTTGCTCCACAGATAGTCGCCGGTGAGGCTGATATGCTCCCAGCCCGGCGGAGGACGTGGGCGAGCAGGGTGTCAGGCACGTCGATGCCGCGCTCGTGCAGGCGGCGGGCGTTGCGGGCGAGCGCGTTGCGGGCTTGCCCTTGTTGAAGATGGCGTTGGTGCGGCGGCGCTGATCGGCATTGTCGAGCCAATCGAGTATGACAATGTGCGTTCGACCCGCCCGCTAGTTTCGCTTCCCTCGGCGGGGATCGCTTCGCTCCCCTGAAGCGGTCCCCGTCATCGTTTTGGCTATTCCGCGCAAAATGCGTATAATCGCCACTTCCATCGCAGGAGGACATCATGGCGACCCGCGTTGTCGACGACACCGTCAGCCTTACCGACTTTCACAAGTCACCCGGCGTCTATGTCGATCAAAGTCAGACCCGGCCTGTCATTCTTACCAAGCACAAGCGTCCGTTCGCGGCTGTCGTCAGTGCCCAGTGGCTTGAGCATGCTGAAGCGGCGCTCGCGACGCTTCATGGTAACCGCCGCGTCTATTCCGAAGGAACCTTCCCCAATGACTTCGCGGCCCGTCTTGAAGCCTCGCTCCCCAGTGAGGCCGAGCTTGCCGCCGGTCAGTGGGACCACGACACCTCCGGCACCGCCACCCCGGATGGGTGATATCGTCAACTATGTCTATCTCTTCAGCGCCGAAGCCGCTGCGGGCCGGGACGAAGGCGTCAAGGAGCGCCCCGGCGAAATACCTGATAGCGACACGGATGTGATCGCGACGGCGATGGGTTTGCCGCGCCCGCAGGAGAGGTATGTCGTGCTGAACGAAGCCAATGAATTCGACTGGCGTGGACACGACGTGATCGATCTCAAGGGTGGCGGCTTTCTCTACGGGAGGATCCCGCCGGGTTAGCCTCCCTCCACGATCCCTGCGTCGGGGGTGCCGGCCAGGTCCGGTGCCCCTTTCGTAAGGCTCGTGACGATCGTCGCCATGCAAAATGGGGGAGGGCCTGGCGGCCGCTCCCCCATCATTTTGCCTGCCGGGCTTGAGGCCCGAAGCCGCGCCGACCTGCTTACGCGGTCAGGCGCTTGAGCGTCTCTGTCGTCCCGAGTATTCGGATCGCTTCGAGGATGCCGGTAAACTGCGCGCTGTCGGCCTTCATGAAGCCCGACCTTTCGACCTCTTTCAGCCGGTCGCTGCGCTCCCGTTCGGCAAGCTGCTTGCGCCGCTCGCTCAACCGCTGTTCCTCCGCTTCAAGCTGCTTGCGTTCCTGCTCGATACTCCGTGCCATGGGACATGCCTTTTCTGATCGTGTGACCAGCTTCCAAGACACAGGATGCCAGCCCGCCGACGGCGACACAATAGCACGCAGCATCATCTCCATATGGAGCCACCATCGCGCTCGCTGGTCCGGTCTTGACCGAACCAGCATGAGGGCGACGGACACTGGCCTATGGCCAGGTCCGTCGTGGGGCGGGATTGCTCCGCGAAGCCCCGTCCCGACGACCCCGGGGAAGATTGCCTGCGGCGCTTCCCTGCCGGAATCGGGACCAGCGATCGGACAACATCCCCTGATGCCCCGACAACCGCTGACAGTCCCTAGAGATTTGCACACCCTATGCGGCAGGCCGCAGGTTAAGACATTGAAATATCGACCGTTTGCATACGCTTGCCTGTTTGCATGTGCAAACGCCTCACGACACCCACGCTAACTACTTGTCTTTGCACGATAAGTTCTGTTTGCAATTTAGCTACACGTTATTGCTGGAAACCCCCTGCAAATCGCGGTATCTAAGAGGCTCGGAAGCCCCACCATCCACTTGACCGTGGGTGGTACATGTCTAAGTCAACCATAGCTTTTCGGCTTTTGCCGAGTGAGTTGGCGGCACTGGATCAGATCGCTGCAAAGCGAGGCTGTTCCCGGTCCGAAGCCGCTCGCTACGCTCTCATGTTCGGCATCAGATTTGCCGAGGCGGACCATAGCTTCAATATCACCCGCGCCGTGCTCGTCCTCGAGTACATGCAAGCGGCGATCGACGTCATCATTACGCGCGATCACGGTGACGTCGTCCCACAGCTCTTAGCAGCCGCAAAGCAACGCCTGGAGACCTTCCATGCGTAGCAACGACATCCGCTTCAACGGCCAGGCCGCGACCGTCAAACATCACTCCGCACGCGGACGGATCACCCGAAATTCGGGCAACTTCACGCGCGGATCACAGCTGCTCGCCAGCCAGTACAAGATGACGTGGGCCGGCATCCAGGTGCCCATCTGGATCTGGCTCGGAACCTTCATCGTCCTCTTCAACATTTTCGTC
>NZ_QFOA01000122.1 GCF_003248505.1 Sphingobium sp. | reverse complement strand
ACACCTTAATTATCTGGAGTAAAATCGATGTCTTCATCCCGTAAATCCGCGCCTGCGTGCGAACCGCTCGACATAAATCTCGACTGCAAAGAAGCCATGATCGATTATCTTAAGACCGCCTTCCCGGTCCGCATGATGCAGGTGATCAAGGGGAACGACGATGTCGAGCGCTCCGAACTTATGATCGACGCCGAGGGCAATCCTGTCTTCTGCCAGCAGGCGCTCGCGCTTCGCGACGAAATGATCGAGGAACTTTGCGCCCTGCCGCCGATCGGGTCTGCGCTCGACGAGATCATCCGGCACTTCGGCACCCAGGCTGTCGCCGAGGTCACTGGCCGTTCGCGGCGTCTCGTGGTCGACGGGAACGGGCGGCAGAAAATCGAAAGTCGAGGGTCAAGGAGCAATCTGGTCGAAGCCGAAGCCTTCATGTCGGGAGCAAAGCAGATCCTCGTCTTTTCCGACGCCGGTGGGACCGGGCGCAGCTATCATGCTGACCGAAACTGCAAGTCATCCGACAGGCGCCGCATTCACTTCCTGCTGGAACCGGGATGGCGGGCATCAAACGCGATCCAGGGTCTTGGCCGGTCCAACCGCACCAATCAGGCGAGCGCCCCCATCTTCAGGCCGGTCACGACCGATTGTCGCGGCGAGCGGCGGTTCATCAGCACGATTGCGCGTCGTCTCGACAGCTTGGGCGCGCTCACCCGCGGCCAGCGGCAGACCGGGGGGCAGAACCTCTTCGATCCGGCGGACAATCTTGAGAGCGATTACGCCCGCGACGCGCTCAACCAATGGTATCATCTGCTCTATCGCGGCAAATTGACGAGTACCTCGCTCAGCGCCTTCATTGCGATGACGGGGCTCAAGCTTCTCGACAAGGAGTCGGGCGGCCTGCTCGACGATCTCCCGCCAATCCAGCGGTGGCTCAATCGGTTGCTCGCCCTTCGTATCGAGACGCAGAATGCGATCTTCGAGGAGTATATGGCGCTGATCCAGGCCCGGATCGATGCGGCGCGCGAGGCGGGCAGGCTCGATGTCGGCGTGGAAACGATCCAGGCCGAGCGCGTAATCCTGCTGGACGAACAGATACTGCGGCGAGACCCCGTCACGGGCGCCGAGACACGCCTCAGCCGTCTGGAACTGCATTATCGCCGAAGAGCGACCGGCTTTGCCCAACTGATCCGCCAGCATGGCGAAGAAGCCGCAGGCTGGCTGCGTAACGGCAAGTCGGGCCGCGTCGCGCTCCAGGTTACGAGCTGGCCAATCATGGACAGTGAGGGGGAGCCTATTACGATGTGGGGGCTTGTGCGTCCCACGGGCCACGAGCGTATCCGTGATCAGGCTCTGCTCGAGAGCCATTGGTCGCCCATCGGCAAAGCCGAGTTCGAAACGCTCTGGGAAGCCGAGGTCGCGGAAGCGCGTGCGAAGCTTGATGTGGAGACGATCAATATGGCAACCGGATTGCTGTTGCCGGTCTGGAACAAGCTGCCGGACGACGATCTCCGGGTCTGGCGCGTGTCTGACGCCGATGGAAGTTCGATCCTCGGTCGCATCATCTCTCCAAGCGGCCTCGCGAAGGTCGCCACGGCCTTCAGCGTCTCAATGAAGATCGCCTTGTCGCCCTCGGAGTTGATCGTTGCGGCGCGCAGCGGCGAAGGCGTGGCCATACCGGGTATGGAGCCGGCAAGGCTCATCTGGGCATTCGTGAACGACAGCCGGCGTCTGGAAATCAGGGACTACCCGGCACCGCGGCGCGAATGGCTGAAATCGATCGGCTGCTTCACAGAGATCATCGCCTACAAGACCAGGCTGTTCATTCCGGCTGATCGAGCCACAACCATCGTGGAGCAGATCATCCGCACAGGCGCCGAATGGGGCAAGCTCGTTGCCCTCTCGGACAAGGCTGCCTGAGCCAGCAGGAGGGGGCCGTGCCTGCCGTGACGGCAGGAGGGAGGGGGAGAGGATGGGATGGCGAAGGTTGGGGAATGGCCCACCGGATCGTCAGCCCATCCAATTCTGGAGGTTCCCATGACTGCAATCACTGCATCTCAGAGCGCTGTCACACGCCCCTATCGCGTCGATGTTTCACGCGGAAAGAACATATCACGTGTGTCGTCGGAATGGTTCAGCCGCCCCCAGGACGAGCGTTATCTCTCTCTGGGTGATCTCTACGACAGTGTACGGACCCGGGCGGAGCGGGCGACGACCCGTATCGTCGAGAGCCGGACGGTTCGTGTCGAAGCCCGCAGCGACGAGCCTGAGCGCCTGTCTCTCATATTGTCGGAGGATCAAGAGCCGGTCGCGCCGACCAACTGGTCGTTCGGCCAACTCTGCAGTCTGGTCGGCGCGCCGGCTTCCTATTTGCGCCAGCTTCCCGCAGCCCTTGCCGGCATCAACCTCCAGCACGGCTTGATCCGCCATCCGGGCGAGCATGTGAAAATGCTGCAGACGAGTGATGGCCGCACCGAACTGCGCGCCGTCACCGGCCCAGACTATGGCCGCATCTGGGATCATGAACTGGTTGGCGCGGTCATGAAGATTGCGGGTAACGGCACCGGTGACACACGCTGGAAGGTGCCCGGCGTTCTCGATTGGGGATCCATGACCTACAATCCGCATGTCGATGTCAGCAGCGAGACGACAACCCTCTATGCCTCCGACCGGGACGTATTCCTGTTTCTCGTCGACGATCTCCATCCGATCGAGGCGGGGCGACTGCCCAATGGCGATCCCGATCTTTATTTTCGTGGATTTTATTGCTGGAACTCAGAAGTCGGCTCCAAGTCATTGGGAATAGCGACTTTCTATCTTCGCGCTGTGTGTCAGAACCGCAATCTCTGGGGCGTCGAGAATTTCCAGGAAATCAACATCCGGCACTCGAAATTCGCAGCGAACCGCTTCGCCCACGAGGCGGCGCCAGCGCTAGCCCATTTTGCCGACAGTTCCCCCCGTTCCTTTATCGATGGCATCACCGCGGCGAGGTCCGCCGTGGTTGCGCGCAAGGACGAAGACCGGGAAAGCTTCCTCCGCAAGGAAGGCTTTTCCAAGGCCGAGACCGCAAAGGTCATTGCGACAGTCCTGGCTGAAGAGGGGCATCCTCCGGCTTCGGTCTACGATTTCGTGCAGGGCATCACCGCACTCGCGCGCAGCCGCCCGCATCAAGATGGGCGCCTGGAGCTTGAAGGCAAGGCCCGCAAGCTTCTCGAACGCGCTCGCTGATCGACCCGGCACCACCCAACCAAAATTCAAGGAGATTTGTCATGGCTCACCTGACCACGATGACGCGCGTCTACCGCATCGATGTCGACTTTTTCAGCGGTGGCGACCAGTTCGCCTCCGAGATCATTTCATTCGAAATCGAGGAGGGGGCTGAAGTCTGGACCGCGGCCTATCTCGCCGCTGAAGGCTCAACCTATTTCGACCTGCGGATTCCCAAGCTTTCCTACCGCTTCAGTTTCGTCCCGAGCTTTCCTGACGAGCCCGACCCGACTTCGCCTGTCGGCGCCCTCAAGCCTGTCTGCCGAGACTGCGGTTGCGACATGCTCGCGCGCGACGCCAGCGCAAGGTGGGACGTCCAGCAGCAGGCGTGGGCGATTTCCGGTGTCTATGATTGCACCTTCTGCGACCTCTGCAACGCGGAAAGCGATGATCTTGCCAGATGGGTGCCGGCAGGCGACATCACGCCCCTGGAGGCCTTCAGCGCCGAGCTTGCAGCAAAGCTTAATGTCGCGGGTCTTGGTGAAAGACCCGAGTTTCAGCGATTCTGCTTCGACAATTGCCTCCACCAATCGGTCGATCAGGCAGCGGTCGCTTGGTGGGTGACGGGCGAAATAACCCCCTGATCGCTTCTCGCTTCGCCGATCAAAGGCACGTCTTCCCCACCTATTTGCCCCCAGCCTCGTACCGATTGAAGCTGTTTCCTCGATCTGTTCCGAGACCGCGACCCACTGACGCGAGGCTGGAGCGGCTCTTCATTGCTGGAGCTTTGATCATGTCTGACTTCCCCGCCGTCGATCCGCTTGTCCAGCGCTTCAATGCGCGGCTCGCCGAACTCAACTCTCCTGCACGCGTGGCCCTCACGCATCTGCTGAGCCACGCCGATATGCTTGAGCTTCGGGACGACGAGCAGAATTTTCTCGAATTCATCCCGGCCACAGCAACGCCGGAAATGGCTTCGATCGCCTTTCGCCTTTACGCGCGCGGGCTCAATCGCGGGGTGCGCTCGGGTGAGGAGGCTGCATGGGCAAAGCTCCGTTTCCTCATCGGCGCGGCGGCGGCCCCCTCTCACTTCTGATCCGACTGGATATGGCACCATGGCAAACACATTTCTTTCCGCGAGCTTCGTCATCCGCTGTACCAACGCCGAGATGGCGCTGCTGGAAGAGGCCTTCCTCGCATGCGCCAATCTCGACGCAGAGTTCGAGCCTGACGATCCCAGCCCCGAATTCCTCGCAAGTTTTCCGCCGACGGATGGGGGCGACCACTGGAGTGGCCTGCTCTCCCTCTTCGACGAGCCGCACTTCCCCTCGCTCGGCGCTGAGTTAAGCGGGGGAAATAGCCTTGAAGACCCTGCGCATTGTACCGCGGTCATTTCCGGAACCACAGATTTCCAGCCTTGGAGCGTTGCCCAGATCATCCAGCGCTGCTGCCGGGCCACACTTGCTCTTGAACCCCTTGGCTTTGAATGGGCCGTCACATGCTCCCGGCCGCGTCCAGGCGAGTTCGGCGGTGGCTATTGCGCGATCTTCGCTGATCGAGTCGTACTTCAGTCTACTGGCGAATCGCTTTCACAAGCATTGGTAACCGGCTCACCTAGCGTCGACGGCGAAAGCTCGGGCCGAATATCGCCGATTGGGCAAAGTACCGATGTGACTGCTGGGCGGAGCCTGTCATTTAACGCGCCCGACATCTTCCACGACCCCGCCTTCCGTCGATGGCTCATGGACGACCGGCCAAAATTCACATGGCACAAGTCCGGCGATCCCGATGAATGGTCAGATGTTGTTGTGCTGGTTGACCCCAGCTTGTCGGGAGAGGGCAGCGACAGCGACATGCCTGCATACATATGGGATAGGATCATCACGCTGTGCCGCGCCGAGCTTGGTGCGGGCGGCAGCGGCGATCCACATATCATGGTTCGCCTCACCAATCTGGACTGCTGAACCCATGGGCAGGCGGATAGTTCGTGCGCCAGTCCTGGCGGCGTGGGGAGGGGGCGTCGATTCGACCGCGATGATCATAGAGATGGTCGCACGACGTGAGCCCATCGATGCGGTTCTGATGGCGGATACGGGGAGCGAGCGCCCTGAAACAGATCGCTTCGTTCCCCTGTTCCGCGAATGGATGGATGACAAGGGTGTCGAAAACCATGTCGTCCGATACGAACCAAAGCGCTTTCGCCACTGGCCTCCCTATCATTCGCTTCTCGAAAATCTGCTTACCAACGGGACGCTACCCTCGATTTCCTTCAATCGCCACAGCTGCTCGGCGAAATGGAAAATCGCTCCCCAGGACCAATGGGCCGCCTCCTGGCCGGCCGCGAAAGCAGTCTGGGCGCGGGGCGGCCAGGTCGTCAAACTTATCGGTTATGATTGCTCGCCGGCCGACAATCGGCGCTATGCCGAACGGGAAGGGCATGAGGACCCGCGGTTCATCTACCGTTATCCGCTGCGGGAATGGGGCTGGAGACGGGAAGAGTGCATCGCGCGCATCGAGCAGGAAGGCCTGCCTGTCCCTGTGAAATCATCCTGCTGGCTGTTATGTTTGCAGATGGTGTCTCGTCTCACCGCAACCCTTTATTTATGGGCTACAAAATTATCCGCCGTTTGAGACGATCCGAGGCCATT
>NZ_QFOA01000121.1 GCF_003248505.1 Sphingobium sp. | reverse complement strand
ATGCGGGTAATTTGCTCCACGGGCGGCTCCCTTGATTGAGTCTTGCAACGCACTCACTCTGGCACATTGCGATGCCGTTGGGAGCCGTCCACCCCAACAAGGCATTCCGGGGACGCGATTGCGATCCGGCCGCCTTGCTGGTTCGTCGCGGCCTCGCCTGATCGAACCTGCGGCATCGGGTTCCTCGCCCAGGGCGAAGAGAAAAGGATATCAACGCATGACGAGCAACGTCCAACGCTTCGATCGCTGGATCCGCACAGATTTCGTGGCGCATAATACCGAGCTGGAAGAACGCTATTTCGCGCAGGCGGACCGATCGAACGTCGAAGGCGTCGGCGACGATCTCAAGGCCGCACTACGGGACGAGGGGCACGCGTTCATCGTCGCCCTGCTGGGCGAGGGCAACACCGGCGACGGTTTCGAGAGCGCTCTGGGCGTGCTGGGCAATGTCGGTCTGTACCTCGGCGCACTGCGTCGACACGAGCTGACCAACCCGTCGCGCGAAACCAGCTCGCCATTCGTCGAAGCATCATCGCTGGCCCAACATGTCGGCGCATCGATCGGTATGGCGCCGCGTTTCGCCACCGCACATCTCGCGACGCACAATCTTGCGGTCCGCGGAGTCCGCAAGAGCTTCACGAGTCTCCCCGACGAGTTTCTCTTTATCGACGAGAACACGCGAGGCATTCTCGGTCTGCAACGCGCAGCAGATGCCCTGCGCCGTATCGTTCCGCTCGGCATTTCCAGTCCCATCGCCGAAATGCTGCTGGAGCATGCCGCATCGGCGCTTCGCGAAGTGCTGGAGATAAACGGCCGCCTGTTCGACACGCTCGATCCGCAGCGCTTCTTCTTCAGCGTGCGCCCGTATTACAAGCCCTATCGCGTCGGGCGACAGGAATATCGCGGCGCGAACGCCGGAGATTTTTCGGGCATCAACGAAATCGACCTGCTTCTTGGCCTGTGTCGTGCGAACGACAGCTATTATTCGCAGCTGCTCGTCGACAAGATGCCGTTCATGCTACCTGCCGATCAGGACCGTCTTCGCGAATGCATGCGGCACCGGAGCCTGCTTGACGAATTGCTGGCCCTGGCGGACGAGAACGCTTCCGAGCCTTGGTATATTCGCAACGGCCGTGCCTTGCTGGAGGTCTGTGGGCTGTTCGGCCAATATGCCACTCAGCACCACGATGCGCTGGTCGCGCGCTTCATCGCCATGCCGTCCCAGGGACTCGACGAAAGCCGGCTCGAAGGGATCACGGCAAGCGGCCCTCCCCTCGATGCGTTGCTTCGCGCGCTCGCGCTCCTGCGCGATTATCGCCGGGCCGCGGCCGACGCGTCGGTTCCGACCAGGCATGACGATCTTGCCCGGCTCAAGGCGCTCGTCGCATGAGCGCGCTTCGCCATGTTGCCGGGGAGAGCTTCCATGTTCCGTCGGGCATCTATCTGTTGAGCCACAGCGTCGGCTGCCTGCCTGACAACGCTCGGCGCGATCTGGACGAAGCCTTTTTCGATCCATGGGCGGACAGCGGGTCGGATGCCTGGCCGCACTGGCTCGCCTCCATCGACGGGTTTCGCCGGGAACTTGCCGCGGTACTGGGAGGGGAACCGGAACAATGGTGCCCGCAACCTGGCGTGTCGGCTGCGACCTTCAAACTCGTTTCGTCCCTGCCGCGAACCGGGCGACGGACCGTCCTGATTTCGCGCCATGCCTTTCCTTCCGTGGGCTTTGCGCTGACGGGGCTTGAAGCATTCGGCTACCATGTACAATTTGTCGACGGCGACCCGACCGACCTTGCCAACTGGCGTCAGGCCCTGTCCCCGGACGTGGCGGCAGCCGTCTTCATGCATGTCCATTCGAACAGCGGGTTGCTCTCGCCGCTGGCGGTGCTGGTGGATCTCGCCTGCTCGGCCGGGGTCTTCTCCATCATCGATATCTGCCAATCGGCGGGGGTCATCCCGCTCGATGTTGCCGCTTTGGGGGCCGATGCCGTGGTCGGCTCGTGCGTGAAGTGGCTCTGCGGCGGCCCCGGCGCCGGCTTTCTGTGGGTTGATCCGCGTCACATCGAACGCCTTTCCCCGCCCGATCGGGGCTGGTTCAGCCATGCCGACCCGTTTGCGTTCGACATCGCCGATTTCTACCCGGCTCAGGATGCACGCCGGTTCTGGGGCGGGACGCCGTCGATCGCACCCTATATCGTCGCGCAGTCCGGCTTGCGGACCATAGGCAGGATCGGTGTGGATAGGGTGTTCGCCCACAACAGGCAATTGTTCGACCATTTGCGCAAGATGCTACCCGCCGAATGGGCCGACCGCATCGACCTGTCTGGACGCGGCGGCACGCTATGCCTTGATCTGGGCGATTGCGCGCAGCAAGCGGAGAGGCTGCTCCGCTCTGCCCAGTGCAGGATCGACCGTCGGGGGTCGATCCTGCGAATATCGTTCCACCTGTTCAACACGCTACAGGATGCCGAGGAATTAGCGAGTGCGATGGGCTCCATGGTCAAAGCGCTCAACCTGTCCTGACGCCGGATCGACAGAAAAAGAGGAGCAGTCGGTGACGCAACATGGTCAAATCGCAAGAAAGATCGACTATCAAGCGACCAGCGTCGCCGAGCCGATCGAGTTCGAGATGAACTTTACAGAGGATTACGAAGAGCGAAAAGCGCTGGAGCGGATGGAGCGCGACAAGAAGGCTGGCTAGCTTTGCTTTTTCCACCGCGCCTGCGCCGCGACGCTTGCGATCTCCGGCCGTTCGGCTGAACAAGAAACTCTACATAGCAAAGCTGCCGGGCATCATCATCGCGAGGCCCGAAACCGTCATCAGGATACGCCATGGCCATCCGCCGACTTTCGATGCGTGGATCGGGAAGGCCATGTTGAACGCCGCGCGCCGCCCCGCAGTTTGAGGGAGTCGCGGGAAGCAAGCACCTCGGCGGTTGCCGCGTCGAAGGTGATGCTCATGCGTCCGTTGGGCAGCCATTCGGCGGGCAGCTTCAGCCTGAGGCTCATCGGCTTGCCATCCTTGCGCGGCAGGATGAGAATACGGAATTCAGCGTTGGGGAAACGATGCCGTGCTTCGGTCAGCATCGCTTTGTAATCAGGTTTGTCCGCCAGAGCGCCGCCCTTATACTTGGGACTCCAGCGCAAATTTTTTCATAAAAATCGAGTGCGAGCCTGTCACGGTCTCTGGCTGGCCGGACAGGCCCGGACGTCGCTGGACGTCCTCGGATTTCAAGCAGAAGAGGACTCGAAAACAGCATATTTATTTCTATAATTCAGTATCTTACTATGGTTGGCGTCGGTCGATACCATAATCGATACCCTGGGACTTTTTACTTCGGAGGTTCGAGTCCCTTGGCGCATGTTCAAGTGCGAAATAGAGCCCGTCAGCCGCGTGATTCGCTCCAGGCGTTGATCGGCACGAAAGCCTAATTTCGGCGCAGCACAATAACCTAAAATCCGAACGCCTCAGACAACTCGACCCAAGCCCAGAGGCTGGCCGGGTCATCCCGCCTTGATGAGCAAGCGCCTGGCCCGATCGGCAATCAGATCGGCAAACCTGACAAAGTTCTCACTGCCTGGCAGCCTCTGTTTCAGGCTGCTGTCTGGCGCATCCAATTGCGCCAAGGTCGCCTCGCACAACTGCCATATGCGACGCCGAAGATAAGGGGCACCAATATTGACGTCCTCCGCGAACCGATCCCAGTGGCGTGACTCGATCTCTTCCAGCGTTGCCTTCTTCGCAATTTTCATCGCCAGCTTGGGCGACAGATCGCGATAGGCGACCGTGGAAAGTAGGTCATAGAGCGGCGCCAGCCGGATTGCCCCATCGATGTGCAGCAGGCTGAAATTCTTGGCGTGCGCATCGGCATTGCCGATGATCAGATTGAAGATGGCCGCATCCGCCAGCTTCAATATGTCGCGCGCGGGGCGGGTGGCGGCCTGGCGCAGCAGGGCGAAGCTGTCCTTGAACGTGGGACCACCTTCGCTGGCATATTTGCGCTGTGACGGGACGCCCAATGCCTGGGCAAAATCTTCCTGATGAAGGCGAACCAACCGGCCGTCGGCGTCCAGAGTTCGGTCGTAACGCTCGATCAGCAGGAAGGGTTGATCCCGGACCCTCCGAATGGTGACCGATGCCACGTCCAGCCCGATCTCCCGGGCCAAGGTCATGCAGTAATATTCGTTCTCGGTCGTCTGCTCGAACCGCGCGATCGGTGGCTTGAGAATATGGCTGGTGGGCTGCCCCGGTGCCGGGAGCGCGATATGATCATCGATCAGCAGGACGGGCAGCTTGGACTGCGCGCCCGCCAGGGATAGGCGCAGACCGCCTTCGCCGGCGAGCATGGGTCTCATCGGCAGATGCTGCAGTAATTGCAGCAAACGCTCATCATCAAGAATGTCAGGCGCTCCGCTCGCAGGTGCAGGTGGAAGCTGACCTTCCGGTAACAGCATCAGTGCGCCGGCGACTTCGCCACCGAGATGCTCCAGCAACTGGAATTCATTCCCGGCCGAAACGCCTAATGCCCTGGCGATCGCGCTACGCTGCCCCTCTTCCGGCAGAATACCGCCGAAGAAGGAATGGCATACCCTTCTGCCAAACGGCTCCACCTGCTTTGGCAACGAGAAGGACAGCGCTGGCGCGTCGGCGTCTTCGAGCCATTCGGGTGCGTAGCTGAACCCCATGTCGCCATAGTCGTTGAGGTGCAGGAATCCGGCGACCTTACCGCCCCACCATATGGAAAGCTGCTTGCTCATTTGATGCGTGCCGGCGTTGCAATGGAAACATCGCAGCCGAGGGTCGCAAGAACCTGCAATGCCTTGCCCAATTGCAGCGTCGGCTTGCCTGCCTCCAGGTCGACGATGAAGCGCACTCCGACACCGCAAGCTGCGGCGAGCTCTTGCTGCCGCAACCCTTGCGCCTTGCGTTCTTCCCGGACGATCCTGCCAAGTGCGTTGCTATCCATATTCCCGATCGGGAATATAAGTCATCCGGCCCGCCTAAACAAGGCAATTATTCCCGAACGGGAAATTTATGACAAGCGGATCTTCGAAGGGCTGAATTATTCCCGATCGGGAATTTCATGGCAACCCTACGAAATCCGCCCCGAAAAAAGCCATGTGACAAAACCTTGATATATTCTAATCTTGTCATAGGAATTGTCACATGGCCACCGACACCGCGAACCAGCGTGATCGCCTGACGCGCTTGCTCGAATGCAGCGCCCTTCTGCGTGCTCGGGAACTTCGCAGCGCCGGAATAGCCTCGGAAACGATCGCGCGTGCGGTGAAGGCTGGTGAGATCGAGCGGGTCGCGCGTGGACTCTATCAGCGCCCGGACGCGCCGATTGATGCCGCTCATGCGCTTGCAGAGACCGTAAAGAAAATCCCGAAGGGGGTGATCGCCATGGTTTCGGCGCTCGCATTCCACGAACTCACCGACCAGATGCCGCGCAGAGTGTGGGTTGCGATCGGCCGCGGAGACTGGTCGCCCGTCGCTTTCTATCCTCCCACGCGGATTATCCGGCTCAGCGAGAAATATCTCCATCAAGGCGTCGAGCATCACATGATCTCGGGCGTCAGCGTCCCGGTCTACTCGGTTCCGAAAACGCTCGCCGATCTGTTTCGCAACTCCAGGCTGGTCGAACGCTCCATTGCGGTGGAGGGGCTGCGCGCGGCCCTTGCCCAGCGCAGAGCGACCCCGGGCGTGATCGCGCAAGCGGCCATCGCCGGCGGCGCATGGCGTATCATGCGGCCTTATCTCGAAGCTCTCACCTGCTAGCGCTCGACCAATCGCTTGATGCATCGGTACGGGATGAACGTGGACCGCCCGATCTTGACGGTTTCGATCTCGCCGGATTGGATAAGCTCATAGAGGGTCGAACGGCCGATACCCGTCAACTTGACCGCCGTCTTGATCCGAACGGTGAGCGGTTCCATCGGCAGTGCATCCTGCTCGACTATCGCCTCGAGCGCCTGCTTTCGACGCTCGTCGTCACTCAACCCGCGGGTCATGATCTGGTCCGCGAACGCGCAAACCCGCGATCGCTTTCGAGGAATGCCGTCAGCATCGCAGGGATGAGTTCCGCTACATATCCTGACAGTCCAGCCAAAAATGGCGGTTGGAAATAAAAACCATCGGTGCCTCCAGCACTGCCCAGAACCCCATGGCTCCCCCGATGCGGGGGCGG
>NZ_QFOA01000120.1 GCF_003248505.1 Sphingobium sp. | reverse complement strand
CCGCCCCCGCATCGGGGGAGCCATGGGGTTCTGGGCAGTGCTGGAGGCACCGATGGTTTTTATTTCCAACCGCCATTTTTGGCTGGACTGTCAGGATATATCGCAGAGATCAACGCGGCCTTCTGCTGCGCGTCTCTCGGCATCGTGCCCACCGTCCGCCATGCCGACTATATCGGTGCCTGGCTGGAGGTGCTGCGCGAGGACAATCGCGCCATCGTCCGCGCCGCCTCCCAGGCGAGCAAGGCGGCCGATTGGCTGCTCGGCTTCCTGCCCGACGCCGATCTCGGCCCGGACGACACCATGGCCGGCGACGAACGGCAGGCGGCGTGATCGAATATGAATACCGGAAAGGCGGGAAAGCAGGTCTCCGGCTTCACGTCTTTTCGCATCTGCGGCGCTGCCCTTCTTAGAGTGAGAGGGCGGCGCTTCGCTTCGTGACGGGTTGGAGGTCGAGAGAGAGTCTCCCGGCCGCCCGTTGCGGAGTAACGAACATGGCGAGTGCCATCCAGAAGATCACCCTGTCGTCGGCGCGCGACATCCCCTTCAACAAGTTGGTGTTGAGCCAGTCCAACGTCCGCCGCGTCAAGGCCGGCGTCTCGATCGAGGAAATGGCCGAGTCCATCGCCCGGCGCGGCCTCATCCAGAGCCTCCATGTCCGTCCCGTCCTCGACGCCGATGGCGCGGAGACCGGAATGTTCGAAGTGCCCGCCGGCGGTCGCCGCTATCGCGCACTCGAACTGCTCGTGAAGCAGAAGCGTTTGGCCAAGACGGCGACGGTGCCCTGCGTCATCGGCGACGCCAACAGCGACATCCTCGTCGACGAAGTATCGTTGGTCGAGAACATGGAACGCGCACCACTCCATCCGCTCGACCAGTTCCGCGCCTTTCAGGCCATGCGCGACAAGGGCATGACCGAGGAGGCCATCGCCGCCGCCTTCTTCGTCAACGTCACCGTGGTGAAGCAACGCCTGCGCCTCACCTCCGTCTCGCCGACCCTGCTCGACATCTATGCCGATGACGGCATGACGCTCGAACAGCTCATGGCCTTCACCGTCAGCCCCGACCATGCCCGTCAGGAGCAGGCTTGGGACGCAATCAAGGAAAGCTGGCAGAAGGAGCCCTATCAGATCCGGCGGATGCTGACCGAGACCGCGGTACGCGCCTCGGACAAACGGGCCATTTTCGTCGGTGTCGATGCCTACGAGGCCGCAGGCGGGATCGTGCTGCGCGATCTCTTCCAATCCGACGACGGCGGTTGGCTGCAAGACCCCGTCCTGCTCGACCGTATGGTGGCAGAGAAGCTGAAAGCCACCGCCGATCAGATCGCCGAGGAAGGCTGGAAGTGGATCGAGGTCGCGGTGAGCTTCCCCTACGGCCACGACCACGGCTTGCGTGAGCTTTCCGGCACCACGATCGATCTGACCGACGAGGAGCGTGCGACCCGCGAAGCGCTGCGCGAGGAATATGACCGGATCGAAGCGGAATATTCCGAGGCCGACGAGCTGCCCGACGCGATCGATCAACGTCTCGGCGAAATCGAGCAGGCCCTGGAGGCCTTCGAGAACCGTTCGGTCAGCTACGATCAAGCCGACATCGCAATCGCCGGCGCCTTCGTCAGCCTCGACATCGACGGCTCGCTGTCGATCGACCGCGGTTATGTCCGCGCCGAGGATGAGCCCCAGGCCGAGCCCGATGGCGAGGCGTCCGGGAGCGATCAGCCCGATACGCCGGCCGTCCAGCGCGCGGTCATCACCATCGGCGGCAAGCCCGCCGAGCCCGAGGAGGATGAGGAAGACGGCATCAAGCCGTTGCCCGAGCGTCTCGTGATCGAGCTGACCGCCCATCGCACCCTGGCTCTGCGCAACGCGCTGGCAGAACATCCGCACGTCGCCATGACCATGTTGCTGCACAAGCTTCTGAGCGACACCTTCATCCACACCAACCCGGCCGGCTGCCTCGAGGCCAATGTCCGCCACATCTTCTTCTCGGCCCAGTCCGAGGAATTGAAGGACAGCCCATCGGCGCAGGCGGTCAACGATCGCCACGAACGCTGGGGGGACCACATCCCCGCGGAGGATCAGGCCCTCTGGGCCTGGCTGACCGATCTCGATGACGGCACGCGCCTGGAGCTTCTGGCGCTCTGCGTCAGCTACGGCGTCAATGCGCTGTTCGAGCGTCCGAACCCCTATTCCGGCTCGGGCGTCAGCCAGCACGGTCTCGACGTGCGTCTGGCTCAGGCCGACCGGCTCGCGCGGGCGACCGGCATGGACATGGTGGCCGCAGGCTGGAAGCCCACGGTCAGCAACTATCTCGGCCGCGTGACCAAGCCCCGCATTCTCGAGGCCGTGCGCGAAGGCGCCGGCGAGCGGGCCGCGCAGCTCATCGATCACATGAAGAAGGGCGACATGGCCAAGGAAGCCGAACGCCTGCTGAGCGACAGCGGCTGGCTGCCCGAACCGCTGCGCCTGACGTCCTTCGATGGCGATCAGCCTGGTCCCGACGATCAGGCCAATACCGGCGGAGACACCGCCTTGCCGGACTTCCTCACCGAGGACGGCGAGGACGAAGACACCGACGAGGACGAAGTCCAGCACGCCGTCGCCGCCGAATAGCGCGGATCGCGCGGGGCGGCGCCGTTCGTCCCGCGCATCTCACCCCGATCCTCCACACCGCCCGGTCCCACGGTCGACAGCCTGCGTGGCTGTGCCGTGCGGGCCGGGCATTCCCTTTTCAGGAGCCTGTCATGGCCGACTATTTCACCCATTTCTCGTGCCTGCTCGATGTCGGCACGCCCGAGAACGCCGCCCGCGCGCTCGACCTCTACAACCGCCTCTCCGAGGCCGGCGCATCGGAAGAACCGCCTTCCGAGGGCTTTCTTCTCTCGATCCAGCCCGAGCATGGCGGCACGCAGCTCTGGATGCGTGACGACGTCACTGGCGATCCCGAGCACCTGATCCAGTTCGTGAAGCGCTGCGCCGCAGAGTTCGGTCTGACCGGCCGCTGGGGTTTCCAATATGCCAACACCTGCTCGAAACCCCGGCTCGACGGCTTCGGCGGCGGTGCGCATGTCCTCGATCTCGCCACCGGGGAGACTCTGGACTGGATCTACACCGATGGCTGGCTCGACCAGACCCTCTCCGACGAGGGAGGCCCGCTATGAGCATTCCGTCCCATGCCCGGAGCAATTTTCAGACGCTGCTGCGCGCTGCCGGTGACGGCAACCTTGCGCTCATGGAATGCCTCGATGCCGTGACCGGCGCTCCGCGTTACGTCATCTGCGCGGTGGGACGAGACGATGGTGATTTCGTCTTCACGCTCTTCGGCCACCTCGCCGACGGCAATCCCTATGACGCCTACCTGCCGCCCGACCCAGGCGATCCTGGCGGCTTCATGCATCCGGGCGCGCCCGGAGAAGCGCCATGATGGACATCGACGCCATTTTCGCCGCCGATCGTGAGCGACCGCCCGCCGAGCGGTCTCTCCCCTGGCTGGAAACCAGAGACGGGATCACGGTTGTCGTGGAGCCCAAGCCCCATTGGGCCAGCGACATGCGGGTCTTCCGGGCCAAGGCTCGCGAATATTGCGCCTATGCCGATTGGACCGCGAACGGCGCGCGCGCCCGGTTCTTCGGGCACATCGACACCAGCGGCGATGACCTGATCCGCAAGGCGCGCAGGCTCGTCGCCCGCGAGATCGCCGATGGACACTGGGCCTGACCCCCTCAAAGCGCCTCTGCCGCTCGGCCGAGGCGCTTTTTTCATGTCGGCAGCGACGTGTTCGGGAGTGAGAGGGCCGCCGGGACGGGTTTGAGTCCGTGCGGTCGAGAGAGAGCGCCGTCCGGGCCTGCCGTTCCCGCTCTCCCGAGGTTCCGATCCATGAACATCATGTCGCCCGTAGCCGGTCCGGCTGCGCCCGTTGCCCGCGCGTCCGCCATCATCGCCGCCGCCCATCAGCTTCTCACCCTGCTCGAACGCGGCCAGCGGATCGACAACGCCAATCTCCGCATCGCCATGCAAACGGCCTTCGAGGCTTCCGACACGAGCGGGGCCTGGGACTGGAAGACGGCCTACGAAGCCTGTGAAGGCGCGACCGTCCTGTTCCTGCGCAAATACGGACGTGCGCTTTTCCGTAAAGCCGGCACTCCGGCTGCACGGCTTTCTGCCCTGTCGAAAATCACCGGCCTTCTGCCGACGCACACCCGTCGCTCCGAGGAAGCCCAGGCGCTTCAGCAATTCTCGACGCCGGTCCCGCTCGGCCTCGCCGTTATCGCGGCCGCCGCGATCACACCGCACGACATTGTGCTGGAGCCGTCGGCAGGCACGGGTCTTCTCGCCATCCTCGCCGAGATCAGCGGCGGCTCGCTGCTCCTCAACGAACTGGCGGAAACCCGCGCCGATCTACTTGGCCAGCTCTTTCCAGCCCTTGCCGTCACGCGATGCGAAGCCGCCCAGATCGACGACCACCTTCCGGCGTGCGCCGTCCCTTCCGTAATCGTGATGAACCCGCCCTTCTCGGTGATGGCGCACGTCTCCGGCCGGGTCGCCGACGCCGCTGCGCGTCATGTTGCTTCGGCCCTGGCGCGGCTTGCCGATGGCGGGCGTCTGGTGACGATCACCGGCGCAAACTTCGGCCCCGAGCAACCGACCTGGCGCGACACCTTCGTCCGGCTTCAGGAGCGTGGCCGCGTCGTCTTCACCGCGGCGATCCACGGCTCGGTCTATGCCAAGCATGGCACGAGCATCGAAACGCGGCTCACCGTCATCGACAAGCTGCCGGCCGAAGACCCGGCAGCGTTCCCTGGTTCCGCCGGCCTTGCGCCCGACGTCGCTACGCTGCTCGCATGGATCGAAGCGCAGATTCCACCGCGCCTGCCGGTCGCACTGCCCGACATCGCGCCGCCCGTGTCGGGTTCGGTACCCCGCACCGTGCGGGGTTATCTCGCGCGCACCGCCACGGAGCGTCCGGCCGCACGCTCCACCATGGACCCGCAGGGCGTTGAACTCGCCTACGACACGATGGACTGGACGCCGCCGGAAGGCGCCCATCTCACGGACGCGATCTATGAAGAATACGGATTGCAGTCGATCCGTATTGCCAGTTCTCAGGCGCACCCCACCAAGCTCGTGCAGTCGGCGGCCATGGCGAGCGTTGCACCGCCCAAGCCCGCCTATCGGCCGATGCTGCCCGCGAACATCACCGATCTCCTGTCGGACGCCCAACTCGAAACCGTCATTTATGCCGGCGAAGCCCATTCGGACTTTCTCGCCGGCTCCTGGACCGTCGATGCAACCTGCGATCTCGTGCAGGCAGCCAAGCCCGAAGCCGAAAACGCCGTGCGCTTCCGGCGCGGCTTCATGCTCGGCGACGGCACCGGGGCCGGCAAAGGCCGTCAATCTGCCGGCATCATCCTCGACAACTGGCTGCGCGGTCGCCGCAAGGCGGTCTGGATCTCCAAATCCGACAAGCTGATCGAGGACGCGCAGCGCGATTGGTCGGCGCTCGGCATGGAGCGCCTGCTGGTCACGCCGCTGTCGCGCTTCGCGCAAGGGCGGCCGATCACGCTGTCGGAAGGCGTCCTGTTTGCAACCTATGCCACGCTACGGTCCGACGACCGTGGTGAGAAGGTTTCCCGCGTCCGGCAGATCGTCGAATGGTTGGGCTCCGATTTCGATGGAGTGATCATTTTCGACGAGAGCCACGCCATGGCCAATGCCGCAGGCGGCAAGGGAGAACGCGGCGACGTTGCCGCCTCGCAGCAGGGACGTGCGGGCCTTCGGCTCCAGCATGCCCTGGCCAACGCGCGCGTCGTCTATGTGTCGGCTACCGGCGCGACCACCGTCCACAATCTCGCCTATGCCCAGCGGCTCGGCCTGTGGGGCGGTGAGGATTTCCCCTTCGCCACCCGCGCCGAATTTGTCGAGGCGATCGAGGACGGCGGTGTCGCGGCCATGGAAGTGCTCGCCCGCGATCTGCGTGCGCTGGGCCTCTATACCGCCCGCTCGCTCTCCTACGATGGCGTCGAATATGAGCTGATCGAGCACGCTCTGACCGACGAGCAGCGGCGTATCTACGATGCCTACGCCAGCGCCTTCGCGCTCTTATGCGCAGCTCGCCATAAGATGGCTTATCGCGAGGAAGCGGTAATGCGAAGGAACGCGGCGTAGGCGCGGGATTCCAGGGGTGCGGCACGAAGTTGCTGCGCATTATTTTGATTGCGAAC
>NZ_QFOA01000021.1 GCF_003248505.1 Sphingobium sp. | reverse complement strand
GAAGCTCATTCGGTATGGCAGGTTCTTTGCGTCGTGACATAGTGGGACTCCTTGTTGCCCATTATGCCCGGCCACACACGGAAATCCTGACAGTCCCCAAGGGAAGGCCTTCCTCGAACGGATCATGCAGGCCGCCCACATTCCGGGCCTTGGCGATGCCATCGCATCCTTGCTGTCCGTGCGCACGGAATTGGTCCAACAGATCAAGGAAATGGACCGCCGCCTGCGGCTCATCGCTAGCCAGTCACAGGCCTGCGAAATCCTGATGACCATACCGGGCGTGGGCGTGCAGACATCTGCTGCCTTCGCCGCTGCAGTCGATGAAGCCGGACGCTTCCGACAATCACGCAATGCCGGGGCCTACTTCGGCCTTGTACCCCGACGCCATCAGTCGGGCGAGCTCGACTGGACAGGCAGGATCACCAAACAGGGTGACGGCGCCGTACGTAAACTGCTGTACGAAGCTGCCAACTCGATCCTCACCCGGAGCCGTGAGACCTTCGCCCTGAAAACATGGGCCATGAAGATCGCCAAGCGTCGCGGCCTGAAGAAGGCTCGCGTCGCCCTTGCCCGTCGCCTCGCAGTCATCATGCATGCCATGCTGCGCGATGGCACTTTGTTCCAGGCGCGAGGTAGGATAGAACCTGTTTGCCAGCGGTGAAGCGTCAAAGCTGATCCGAGGGCGGTGTCCCGCGAGGGAACGCAGGGACGAACGATCTGCGAAGGTAGTCAGATGGGCCGACAAGCCCGCGTCGAGTCAATGCAACGTTCGCCTCTGTGAGACCCGATACAGCACGATCAGCTCCGGCTCGGCCAGTGCGGACAGATCCATGAAACCCTCAAGGGATCAACACCGCCTAGCTCTGCAATTACAGATCCTGAGCCTAGCAAGGACTTACTGCTACAGGCTTCTATCGAACGCGGGAATCTCACTCTGCGATGACCACCAAGGCTGCGCGCTGCTGCACCAGATTTGCACTTCTGGGTCGATACCACCCTTGTCATCCAGTGTGCCGACCTTGACGTAGGCGATTTCAGGCTTGTCCGAAGGTACCGATATGATGGGCGATCCGCAGTCAGGACAGAATTGCCTGTAGATGACCGTTCCGCTCTCTCCGTGGTCCTTGTAAGAGGCCAGGTCTCCAGAAACGGCCAAGCCTGATCGTTGCACTACAAGATTGAGCGAAAAGGCGCTCCCGCTTTGCTTCTGGCAATGCGTGCAGTGACAGATCGCAGTCAACTGCGGCGCCGCAGTGAGTTCGTAGCGTATCTGTCCACAAAGGCAGCCTCCGGCCAATAGCTGTACGGTATCCATTAAAGCCCCCCTCCTTGATCACGGCATAATGCATTCGGATGCTAATCTTCAGGTGCGATCCGCACGACGACGCCATCATGCGAATCCGCGACAATCAACTGACAGGAGAGACGCGAGCAACCGCTACGATGACCGGAGGAATCAAGTAGGTCATTTTCATCCTCGCCCATCGGCGGAAAAGCGTCAGCTGCACTTTCGATCATCACGTGGCACGTTGCGCATGAGCAACAGCCTCCGCAAAGGGCCAGCATTTCATCAATACCAGCATCGCGAATAGCTTCCATGACCGATATGCCGACGGCCCCATCGACATCTTGTCGGTCTCCATCGCGCAAGATGACAGTGATCTTGGGCATTTTCAAATTCTCCCCGACGCCTTAAAGTGCTTCGATGATCATAGCGTTGGCGATGCCACCTGCCTCACACATCGTTTGCAGGCCATAGCGCTTACCGTGGCGTCGAAGGGCGTGGACAAGCGTCGCCATCAGCTTGGTGCCCGAGGAGCCAAGCGGATGACCAAGTGCTATTGAGCCGCCGTGAATGTTCAAGCGGGCAGGATCGGCTTTGATCACGTCCAGCCAGGCGAGCGGAACCGACGCGAAAGCCTCGTTCACCTCGTAGAGATCGATCTCATCGATCGACATACCGGAGCGCTCGAGTAGCTTTTGCGTCGCGGCAAGCGGCTCTTCCAGCATGATGACCGGATCTCCGGCGGTGACTGCCATCGCATGGATGCGCGCGATGGGTGTAAGACCGTGCGCCTTGAGCGCGCGCTCGCTCACCACGAGCAAGGCGGAAGCGCCATCACAAATTTGGCTGGCATTACCCGCGGTAATGACCCCGCCCTCAACCAGTGTCTTCAAAGCTCCGATCTTCTCAAGCGTCGAATCCGCCCTCACGCCCTCGTCGACCAGATGGGCGGAAAAGCCATCGGGAGTCTTGATCGTGACCGGAACGATCTCCTTCTCGAAAGCGCCGGCCTCAATCGCGGCAGCGGCGAGTTGATGGCTGCGCAGCGCAAAGCGATCCAGCGTATCGCGGGAATAGCCATATTTGCGCGCCATCATTTCCGCGCCCTCGAACTGGCTAAACCCGTTGACACCAAACCGCTGACGAATCCTGTCACTGACCGGGCCTGCTCCTCCTGCCTGATTCGAGAACATTGGAACACGGGACATGCTTTCAGCGCCTGCAGCGATCACAATGTCCTGAGTGCCTGACATGACAGCCTGAGCAGCGAACTGGACAGCCTGCTGCGAACTGCCACACTGCCGATCGACCGTTACCGCGGGTACCGACGTAGGCAACGTCGAGGCTAAAACAGCATTGCGTGCGAAGGCGAAGGATTGCTCGCCTACCTGGGTCACGCAACCCAGCACAACATCCTCGATCGCCGCCGGATCTATCCCAGTACGTGCGACAAGGGCGGACAGGACATCGCCAGCAAGATCGGCGGGATGGGTGCCGGAAAGGCGGCCGTTGCGACGCCCGCCGGCGGTACGCACTGCATCAACGATATAGGCTTGTGCCATGTTCATTATCCTTTTGGAATTTGGGCAACTGCGAGAGCTGCCAGTTCTGGGAATGCTGCAGCCCGCTCATGGGCCTGCGCCGACGAAGCCGTCCCCCTGATTGCGCGCCCCTTGATGCCGTGAAAAATAGCCGCGAGGCGGAAGAAGTTGAATGCGAGCGCGAAGCGATAGCCGGGTATGGATTCTCGGCCAGTGCGACGACAGTAAGCGGCCACATAATCGGCTTCGCTCGGAATATTCAGCGCCTCGAGGTCGGCACCCGCCAGCCCTGCCACAATATGCGACGGCATGTGGTACATCATCGCATGATAGGCAAAATCGGCGACCGGATGTCCGAGGGTCGAGAGCTCCCAGTCGAGCACCGCGAGCACCCGAGGCTCTGTTGGGTGAAAGATCATGTTGTCGATGCGGAAATCGCCATGGACGACGCTGCTTTCGTCGCCCTCATCTATGGGAATGTTGGCCGGCAGCCAGTCCACCAGGCGATCCATGTTTGGATCCCGGCCCGCGTCTGTATCGTCGAGATATTGTTGCGACCAGCGCGCAATCTGCCGGGCAAAATAGTTCCCAGGCCGCCCATAGTCACCAAGCCCGATAGCTACGGGGTCAATGCCGTGAAGTTGCGCGATGGTCGCATTCATCGCATCAAAATAAAGTGGGCGTTCTGACGCGCTCACCTCGGGGATCGTCGCGTCCCAGAATATCCGCCCTTCGACCATGGCCATCACATAGAACCAGGTTCCGATGACGCTATCATCCGTGCACAGGCCATGAACCCGCGCTACAGGAAAGCCCGCGTCACCGAGCGCCTGGAGCACCTTTGCTTCCCGCTCGATGGCGTGTGCGCCCTTCAGAAGCTGGCCAGGGGGCTTGCGACGCAGGACATAGGTTCCCGAACTCGACCGGATCTTGTAAGTCGGGTTGGATTGTCCACCCTTGAACTGCTCTATGCTGATCGGTCCGAAGAAGCCCGCAATATTGGCTTCCATCCAATTGGCGAGCGCCTGTTCATCGAAGGCATAGCCCGCGCGCACCGGCGTCGTCCCGATATTGGCATCCTGCCCGGCCGCGCTCATGACTGACCCTTGCTCCATTCGCGCTTGATCGTCTTGGCCAACGACCATTTATGGACTTCAGTTGGGCCGTCATAGATCCGGAAAGCGCGGATTTCACGAAACACCTGCTCGACGATGGTGTCGCTGCTGACCCCGCTGCCGCCCATTATCTGGACGCTCCGGTCCGCTACGCGCATGAGCGCCTCGGAAACTGCCACCTTCGCCATCGAGCTTTCGACCGTACCAAGCGAACCGCCATCGAGAATGTCGGCGCACCACAGGATCATGAGTTCAGCCTGTTGGAGGTCGATCCTGTTTTCAGCGAGCATGAAGCCGACGCCCTCATGATCGATCAACGTTTTGCCGAAGGCCTGGCGGCGACACGCATATTCAGTCGCGATCTCGTGCACGCGGATACACGACCCGAGCCAACGCATGCAGTGCGACAGGCGGGCCGGAGACAGCCGAATTTGCGCATATTTGAAACCCTCGCCTGACTGTCCCAGCATCTGCTCGGACGGAACGCGCAGGTCGTCGATCGCGATTTCGGCATGACCGCCTGGCATGGAGGTATCGATGGTGTTCGGCACACGCTCGATCCGGATCGCAGGATCCGGCAAGTCGACGAGGAACATGCAGGCACCGTCCTCGGATTTCGCCATCACGATCCCGACCGATGCCCCCTGCGCACCCGTGATGAAGCGCTTGCGTCCCCTGATGACCCAGTGATTGCCATCGAGGCGACATGACGTCTTCATCATCGAAGGGTCGGAGCCGGCACCACCGTCCTCCCACGGCTCGGTCATCAGGAATGCCGACCGGGCATTTCCAGCGATCATCGGCGCAAGGAAATGTGCCTTCTGCTCAACCGTTCCAACCCGGCCGATCAGGTACATATTGCCCTCGTCGGGCGCCATCGTGTTGACCGCGAGCGGGCCGAGCGGGGAGAGACCAGACTTGATCAGAACCAACGCGGTCTCGCGTTGCGAAAGATGAGTGCCATCGGGAAGGATATGAGGCGTGAGCACGCCCGCAGCCTTGGCTTTAGCCCGCATTTCGACGACAAGATCGTCGGTCGGCGCCCCATGATGGTCGCGCCGCTGGTCTTTCTCGTAGGGGATGATCTCGGCGCGTACAAACGCCTCTACACGTGCGGCGATCTCGCGCGCCTTATCGATGCCGACGCCGGTCACTTCGGAGCCATCCGGATAGCGCCGTCCAGGCGGATTGTCTCACCGTTCAGCATTGGGTTGGAGAGGATGCTTTCAACCAGCTGGGCATATTCGTCGGGCTGACCGAGCCTGCTGGGGAATGGAACCTGCCCACCTAGAGAGTCCAATGCCTCCTGCGGCAGCGCGGCGAGCAGAGGCGTCCAGAAGATGCCAGGAGCGATCGTCATCACGCGGATACCGTATCGCGCAAACTCACGGGCGACCGGCAGAGTCATACCGACAATGCCGCCCTTCGACGCTGAATAGGCCGCCTGCGCAATCTGGCCGTCAAATGCCGCGACACTTGCAGTGTTAATGATGACGCCGCGCTCTTCGCCGATCGGCTCGACAGCATGTAGACGTTCGGCGAATTTGGAAAGGACGTTGAACGTCCCGATGAGGTTGACGGACACGGTACGTGTGAAGTCGGCCAGCGCCAGCGCCTTGCCCTCGCGGTCGATCACCTTGGCCGGAGTGCCGATGCCAGCGCAGTTCACCAGCACGCGTGCGGTGCCATGGCTCGCTTCCGCTTTAGCCACAGCGTCGCGCACCTGGTCTTCGTCCGCAACATTGACCGGCAGAAACAAGCCACCAATTTTGTTCGCATGCGCTGCGCCAAGTTCGGCATTGAGATCGAAGATTGTGACCTTCGCCCCGGCTTTTGCCAGCCTTGCCGCTGTCGCGCCACCCAGACCCGATGCCCCGCCCGTAACAATTGCAGCTACGCCTGCTAAATCCATAATTATGTGTCCTTTCTTGAGAGGCAGATCAAAGCGTCTGGCCGTCGTCGATAGTGAAAAGGCCGCCGGTGACCGGCGCGCTGGCATCTGAACAGAGGTAAAGGAGCATTGGATCGAGCGCATCGACGCCCATGAGGCGCTGGCGGGCAAATCCCTCGAGAAGCTTGCGCCCCTTCTCGATTTCCCAAAGCGAATTGGTCATGTCGGTCGCCATATAGCCCGGAGCGATCGTGTTGACGTTGATACCCTTACCGGCCCAATCCTTTGCCAGCAGCCGACCCATTTGCGATACTGCGGCCTTGGATGCGCCATAAGCGACGATTCCTGGAAAGCCGTGCTGGCCGGTCACAGAACCGATAAGTACGATCCGCCCCCGACCCGTATCGGTGGTGCCACCAGCTACCATTCGTCGAGCGCCCTCGCGCGCGCTCAAGAATGCACCGCGCAGATTGATCGCCATGGTTGCATCGAAATCGTCGACCGACAGCCCGAGGGCACTTCCCGCCGGACTGACCCCGGCATTTACGACAACCGTATCAACGAGGCCGAATTTCGCCTCAGCCATATCGAAAGCGGCGATCGTCGACTCCTCGTCCCCCACATCCATGACGACGCCTAGAGCCTGACCACCATCTGCATGAATTTCGGCACAAAGTTCGTCCAAGAGAGATACGCGGCGGGCGCCGACAACGACATTCGCGCCTGAGGCGGCGAGAATTCGGGCGAACCGTCGCCCGATACCGGACGACGCTCCAGTCACAAGGGCTGTCCGCCCGGTCAGATTAAATGAAAATTGCTGCATATTAGATCAACCACTTGAGTTCGGCTCAATGTACCGCACTTGCCTTTGCCTGACGGAGCCCCGGATAATTGGCGTTCACCCTGAACGCCCCATCCATAAGGCGGGGGTGCTAACCAGCAGGCGCATTGCGATAGGAAGTGAAAGGCAAAACTCCGCTATTGAATGACCAAGCCACCATCCACGGCGAGAATGGCCCCGTTGATGAAACTCGCGTCATCACTGGCAAGAAAAGTGATCGCACTGGCGACCTCTTCATTCCGGCCATAGCGCTGCATAGGGTTGAGGCCCGAGAATATAGCTTTCGCCTGCCCCTCCTCTACACCAGGCGCCGCCTGACGCTCGATCGACCGCATCATGTCATTGTCAATGGGCGCAGGTGCGACTGCATTAACCCGGATGTTCGAAGCAGCGAGCTCTATCGCAGCAACCTTAACCAGACCCGCTATGCCATGCTTGCTGGCCGTGTAGGCGGCCAACCCCGCGACACCCACCAGCGCGGCGACGGAAGCTGTAGCCACGATGGCCCCGCCTTGCCTCTGCATTGCCAAAGCCGCGAATTTGATGCTGTTGAAAGTACCTGTCAGATTGACGGCTTGCACATCCCCGAACTCCTCCCCCGTCAGGGCGAGCAGCGGCTTCACGACCCCTTCAGTCCCAGCATTGGCTACCAGAATGTCGAGGCCCCCGAAAGCGGTCAGGGTGGTTGCAACAGCCGTCTCCATCTCGGAGGCAATGGCCACATCTGCCTGTATGGGTAGAAGCCGGTCGCCCGCATTGAGGGATCCCGCGACATGCTCCAACCGTTCGCGGCTCCGTCCTATAATTGCAACGCGCGCGCCACGCGCCAGCAAAAGAGCCGCCGTCGCCGTCCCAATGCCGCCCGTACCGCCGGTGACGATCGCAATCTTTCCTTCCATCAGCTCTCTCCAGCAGATTATATTTTGAATGTGACATTGATATCATATTTCTAAATTCGCGCAATCCAGCTTGACGATAAAACTGACGATGATATCACTTTTTCATAACAAACGAATCACGCAGGACAGGAGAGGCTGTCGATGACCGACGAAACCCGCCAGACCAAAGCGCTTGCCCCGACTCGCAAGGGAGCGATGACCCGCGTCAAGCTAATTGATGCCGGGCGGAAGGCCTTTTCAGCTTACGGCTATGAGGCTGCCCGGGTGGCAGATGTCGCTCGAATCGCAGGCGTCAGCCATGGTAATTTCTATCGGCATTTCACCGACAAGGACGATCTGCTCCACGCCGTTCTGGAGGAGCTTCACGAGGGTCTGAGGCGCCCCTCCCCTATAAAACGAGCGGGCTATAATCCCGGACTGTTCGAAGAGATGGTAGAGCGCAACACCGGATTCTTCCACATCTACGCGGCTCACAGGGACATGCTGCGCGTCGCTCGCGAGGCAGCCGCGAAGCCCAGTCCCAATCCTTTCCTCAAGACATGGCTCGAAATGCGCGTGCCTTTCATCGAGAGGAACCGGCGCTGGATGGAACGCCTGCAAAAGGCAGGGTCAATCGATGCAGCGGTTAACGTGTCGCTGATGGCCGAAGCGCTCGGCTCCATGATCGAGCAACTCGCCTATGTCCACATCGGCCTCCCGGAAAAGGTACCCACGAAGGACGAGCTTGACGAATTGGGGCGTACCTGTGGCCTGATCTGGTTTCGCAGCATTTTCGGGGCACAAACCGCAGAGCCCGTCTTGAGCAACGCAGACAGGCAGGGTGCATAATCATGTCGGCCATCGATCTGCTCGACCTCCATCACTATACGTCCAAATCGGACCACCAGATATTCCGGCAGTTGCGTGATCTCGAGCCGGTTCACCGTAATCCCACGCCCGATGGGGACAGCTTCTATGCGCTGACCCGCTATGAGCATGTGACGGAAATCGCGCGCGACAATCTCCGCTTTATCAACAGCAAGGGCACGCAGATACGTGACAAGCGGGCCGAAGGCCATGGCGCGCCGTCCGTCCACAATGCGGACCAGCCACTTCATTCCCGTCTTCGCGGTCCCGGCGTCGAGGCGTTTCGCAAATCGGTGCTGGAACAGAGGGAAGACCGCATCCGTCAGGTCGTTCGCGATCTGATCGACGCAGCCCCGCAAAATCAGCCCTTCGACTTTGTCTCCGCGATCGCCGTCCAGTTGCCGATGATCATTTTCGCGGAGGTTCTGGGCGTCCCGGAATCCCGACAGCATCAACTCGTCGACTGGGCCAACACAATGAGCGACGTTACCTTGACGGACGCCGTCCAAGCCGATGCGCGGCATCATCTTTTCGACTATTTCCGGGACCTTTCGGCGGAAAAGCGCCTGCATCCGGGAAATGACATCGCATCGGCGCTGGTGTCGTCTACGCCGGGGGGAAAGCTCTTTTCAGACGAGGAACTGGACGCCTATTTCATGGTCCTGACCGTCGCGGGCAATGAGACGACGCGCTTCCTGCTGACCGGGGGGCTCGAAGCCCTGATTGAACGGCCCGATCAGCTTGCCCGGCTGCGCGACGACCCTTCGCTCATTCCGTCCGCCATTGAAGAAATGGCGCGCTGGGTGTCGCCCGTCCTTCAGATGCGGCGCACGGCGACCGAGGATTATGATCTGTTCGGAACCCCCATCGCCGCCGGAACCAAGGTGGTGCTGTATTTCGCTTCCGCCAACCGCGATGAAAGAGCCTTCGACGCGGCGAGCGAATTTCACATCGATCGCAAGCCCAACCGGCATGTCGGTTTCGGCGTGGGCGCCCATTTCTGCATGGGCGCCCACCTAGGCAGGCTGGAAACCCGCATCTTTCTGGAAGAGTTCCTACGCGAGATCCGCAAGGTCGACATCGTCGAACCCTCCCGCCGTGCGCCGTCCAACTGGTTCACCGGCTTCACCGACCTCAAACTGAGCTGGTCGCGATGACCGGGCGTCGCCAGCGCCTGCTCGTCACCGGAGCCGCCAGCGGCATCGGGGCGGCCCTGCGCACCCAATTGCTGGAGCAGGGGCATGAAGTCATCGGCTTCGACATCCATCCCGCGGACGGCATCCTGCGATGCGATCTGGCGGATGATGTGAGCATCGTGGCAGCAACCGGACGGGTGCAGGCGCCCCTCGACGGGATCGCGCATGTTGCCGGGCTTCCGGGCACTGCGCCTCCGCGCCGGATCGCGGCGGTCAACCTTCTGGCCGTGCGCCGGCTGACCGGCCTTCTGCTGCCCCTGTGCACGCAAGCGGCCAGCATCTCCATCGTGTCCAGCGTCACGGCCCATCGCTGCCATTGGTCCGACGAGCGATCGGACGCCATTCTGGCCGGCTCCGACCAATCAATCCTCGACCTGTTCGCCGATCTGGAAGGGCCTGAAGCCTATGCCGCTTCGAAGAGGCTGGTCAATCGCTGGGCATCCCTCGCGGCGGCACAGCTTTTGCCCAAGGCCATCCGCGTCAATGCCGTCAGTCCCGGCCCAGTCGAAACGCCCATCCTCAAGGATTTCGAGGAATCCATGGGCGCCAGTCGCATCCAGGCGGCGGCCGGGATCGTCGGGCGACATGGATATCCGGAGGAAATCGCCGCAACGCTCGCCTTCCTGCTGTCGCCGGCGTCATCCTGGGTCAATGGCGTCAATATCGCCTGCGACGGTGGATTTTCCAATGCCCGCGCGATGGCACCGGCGCCGCACGCCCCCTCAGTCCTTACCATTTCTTCGGAGGGCGGCTCATGCAATTGATCCTTGTCCGCCACGGCATTCCCGACAATGCCCATAGCCGCTCCGTCTCCAATCCGGCCCTGTCGGAACAGGGGATGAGCGAGGCGCGTCAGACCTGCGCCCGGCTCGCGTTGGAGCCGATCGACGCCATCTATTCCAGTCCGCTGCTGCGCGCTGTCCAGACCGGGCAACCGCTGGCCGACCATTTGCAGATGCCGATCCATGAACTGGCCGAAATCGGCGAGGTCGACAATGGCGTCGACGTCTATGTTTCGCCCGAGGCGATCAGGGCGGCCGGAGAGTGGGATCAGTTCCTGCGCGACCCCATTCGCTATTATGGCCATGACGAAGGCGAGTTCAAAAGCCGCGTCATGGCAGGGTTCGAGCGGATTCTCAGCGAGGCGTCCGGGCGTCGGATCGCAGTCTTCACCCACGGCTTTCCGATCAACATCCTGCTGTCCCATGTGCTGAAACTGCCCCGCATCACGCACTTCACCCCGCGCAACGGCAGCATCTCGCGCCTCGCGGGCAAGAGCCTGAATGCGTTGCAGATCCTCAGCGTCAACGAAACAAGCCATTTCGAACTGGAGAAGGCCCGATGACCGGACATCCAGGAGCCATAGCCCAACTTACCCCCGATCGCGATGCCATCATCGCACAGGACGGAAGCCGCCTGTCGTACGGGCAGCTCCACCAACGATCGCTCGCGCTTGCACAGCAGCTTCATGCCCATGGGCTGAAGCGGGGCGATGCGGTGGCGCTGCTGATCGGCAACAGGCTGGAATTCTTCATCGCGGCATGGGCGGCGCAGCGGTCGGGTCTCTATTATATTCCCATCGCCACCCGCCTGACCCCGGCTGAACTCAGCTATATCTTCGACGATAGCGGCGCACGGGCGATCATCCTCGATCCCGCGCTTCTGGATCAATGCGTCGCAGCCCTCGCGCGGATGGAACGGGCTGTGCCGCTGGTACTCGCCCTCGACCCCGGTACGGAGTTCGAGGTCGTGGCATCCTCCGTCGATCCCGAACATCCCCTGCCCGAAGCGGTGGAGGGCGGGGACATGCTCTATACCTCCGGCACCACCGGGCGTCCGAAGGCCGTGCGCAGAACACTCGATTTCCAGCCGCTGGGATCGGACATGCGCCGGGCCGCCCGCGCCGCCGATCTTTTCGCGATGGATGGCGACAGCATCTTTCTGTCGCCCGCGCCGCTTTATCATGCCGCGCCGCTCCGCTTCGCGATGGGACAGCTGCGGACCGGTGGCGCGGTGGTGATGATGTTCAAGTTCAACGCCGAAAAGGCCCTTGCCCTGATCGAGCGCGAACGCGTCACCCACAGCCAATGGGTGCCGACGATGTTTTCCCGCCTGCTCGACCTTCCCGAAGATGTGAAGGCAAAGGTCGATCTGTCGAGCCACAAGGTCGCCATACATGCGGGCGCGCCCTGCCCCGTCGATACCAAGGGCCGGATGATCGACTGGTGGGGACCGATCCTGCACGAATATTATTCGGGCACGGAAGGCGTCGGCTTCACCCACAGCAGCAGCGCGGACTGGCTGGCCAGACCGGGCACCGTCGGCAAGCCCTATGGTTGCGCGATCCATATCGTCAGCGAGGATGGGTGGGAATTGCCACCGGGCGAAACCGGCACCGTCTATTTCGAAGGACGCGCGGGTCTCGTCTATCATAACGATCCCGACAAGACCCGCGATGCGCACCATGTGCAGGGCTGGGCCACGTTCGGCGATGTCGGCCATGTCGATGAGGACGGCTTCCTGTTCCTCTCCGACCGGCGATCCTTCACCATCGTCTCGGGCGGCGTGAACATCTATCCGGCTGAAATCGAAAATGCGCTGGCGGCGCATCCCGCCGTACTGGATGCAGCGGTGTTCGGCGTGCCCGATCCCGATTTCGGCGAAGCGGTGCAGGCCGTCATCCAACTCAAGGGCGGCGAACCAAGCCAGTCGCTCGCTGAGGACATCCGTCACTATCTGCGGGAAAGGCTGGCCTCCTTCAAACTCCCCAAATTCATCGCCTTCCGCGACGATCTGCCCCGAACCGAAACCGGCAAACTCCAGAAGCACCGGATTCGCGCCGATTATCAGGATGTCGCCCATCGCGGCCATGACTTCCGGAAACATGCGGGAGCGAGCGAATGACGCGCTTTCGGGTCGATACCCATCTGGTGGCGGGCACGATGCGCGCCAGCACGGCAGAGCCGGTGGTCATGCCCAGTCCGGTCGACCTGTCCGCGCTGACGGCGGTTCGGCTGGCCGATGATGCGATGGCTGACGCCGCGATCGAGGCCGCGCTCGCCGCCCTCGGCCCGGCTGAGGAAACGTCGCGGGACGTTCGTGCGGCGGCATTGCGCGCGCTGGCGGACAAGCTGGACGCGCGGGGGGACGAACTGGCCGAACTCGCCGCCTGGGAAATCGGCTGTCCGATCAGCCAGGCCAGGGCGTTGCAGGTCCAGAGCGCCAGCGGCCTTCTGCGGGCCACCGCAGACCTCGTCCAACGCCATGTGTTCGAGGAAGAGCGCATCGCCGCGCGCGGCGGCCGGGTGCTGGTGCGCAAGACGCCGGTCGGTGTGGCTGTCGGCATCGTCGCTTGGAATGTTCCCTTGTTTCTCGCCTGCGAGAAATTGGGCGCAGCCCTCGCGGCGGGATGTCCGATCATCCTTAAGCCCTCGCCGGAAAATGCCCGGACGATGCAGATATTTGCCGAGTTGATCTCAGAACTCGATCTGCCCAAGGGGATGATATCGCTCCTGATCGGCGGGCGGGAACTTGGCCGCCAGCTAGTATCCGACACCCGCGTGGCCAAAGTCAGCTTCACCGGCAGCACCGACGCAGGCCGGTCGGTGGCCGCCGTCGTCGCCCAGCGCTTTGCCCGCTGCACATTGGAACTGGGTGGAAAGTCAGCGGCCATCCTGCTCGATGACTTCCAGATTGCAAGCCGGCGTCGCGAACTGTTCCTTGCCACGGTCCAGAATAATGGACAGGTCTGTGGCGCACAGTCGCGGGTGCTGGCGCCTCGCTCCGCTCCCGCCCTCGTTGAGGGACTGAAATCGCTTTTCGATAATCTGAAGATCGGTGATCCCCTCGATCCCGAGACCGATATCGGCCCATTAGCGACGGCTGCGCAGGCCGAAAAGGTGCGTCGGATGCACGCCGAAGCCTTGGCTGCAGGCGCTGTGCCCATCGCTGGCTCAATTGCGTCCAAGGAGGGATGTTATGTCGACGCTGCACTGCTGAGGGTAACGCCTTCCGCGCTGCTCGCACATGAGGAAGTTTTCGGCCCGATCATCGCGCTAATCCCCTATGGCGAGGTGGAGGAGGCGATCGCTATCGCCAATGACAGCGCCTTCGGGCTTTCGGGATCGGTTTGGTCGCCCGATATCGCTCGGGCGCTCGACATAGCCCGCCGACTGCGGACTGGAACCGTTGGCCTGAACTCCAAACGCATTCTCGATTTCGCCGCACCCTTCGGCGGACACAAGGCGTCCGGCATCGGGCGGGAACTCGGGCCGGAGGGGATCGACGGCTATCTCGAAACAACGGCAATCCTACTACCCTAGAATTAATAAATTTCGTTCCAACGAATGGACAGGAGAGGGAAAATGAAAAAAGCTGATACGTTCAGCCACGGCTTGGTGCGGGCTGCGCTGTTGGTTACGGTCTCCATGCTGACCGTCACGGCAGCCCATGCGCAAACCTCGACTGCGGATGGCAAACAGGCTCAGGCAGAGCCGATCGGGATCGGCGACATTATCGTCACCGCCCAGCGCCGCGAACAAAATCTGCAGAGCGTCCCTGCCTCCATTTCCGCCATCGGTTCAGAGGAGCTTCAGTCCCGCGGCATCCTGCAAACGCGGGATCTCATGGGATCGATGCCCAATCTTCAGGTCACATCGGCTTATGGCGATACCCAGCCCAATTTCTCCCTGCGCGGCATTTCTGTCGCTAATGAATTCTCCGCTTCAACCGCCTCGCCCATCGGCGTCTATGTGGACGAAGTTTATCAGAGCTTCCGCGCTACCCACGGGCAGCAGCTTTATGACCTGGAGCGCGTCGAAGTGCTGCGCGGGCCGCAGGGCACCCTTTACGGCCGCAATACTACGGGCGGCGCTATCAACTTCATCACCCGCAAGCCCGATCTCCATTCCAACGGCAACGGCTATTTCACCGTCAGCGCGGGGAATTACCAGACCTACAAGGTCGATTTCGCGGGTGAGACGACGTTGGTGAACGATGTATTGGGCATCCGCTTCGCCGGGACCGCAGCACAAGGCCGAGGCTATACCTTTAATCCGACCGATGGCCGCCACTATGCCTCCACAGACAGCATTGCGGGGCGCGTTTCCCTGCGCTGGAAGCCGAGCGCCGATCTCGACGTCAATCTGAAAGCCTATGTCGCGCGCAACAATCCCCGCGGTGACCTCGCCTATGGCATCGGCTATCTGCAGGACAGGACGGACGCGCTGGGATATTCGCGTTTCGTGCCACGCCCCGAACTGGGCGGCCGCACGCTCAAGGAAAATGAAGTCGAAGCGGATACGGGCGGCCATTTCTACACCGCCGACAAGGGTTTCTCGCTCAACGTGAAGGTCAATCTGAACGATGCGCTGACGCTGACCTCCGTCACAGGCTATGATTATGGCCAATATCGTCTGGCACCCTTCGATTGCGACGGATCGCCCAACAATATCTGCGCCATCCGCTATTATTCCGCGAGCAAGAATTTCAATCAGGACGTCCGCCTGAACCTGGAGACGGACCGTTTCCACGGCATCCTCGGCGCTTATTATGGCGTCGACTCCATCAAGACGCACAACCAACCCGATTTCTTCGGCGCACTCCGTCCCCTGCTTCAGGGTGCCGGCCTGCCCGGCGATTACAGCAACATCGCGATTGCAACCGCTTCGTCGCTTCACACCCTGCCCGCCTTCGCGTTAAATCCGTCGCTGACCCCTTCCTCACCCGGCTTCTGTTCGCCGGTGGTGGTCAACCCAAATGGCTTCTTCGACGCCCGTTCGCTGGCCGCTTTCCAATATGATGTGGCGACGACCAACTCGCCGGGCGGCACCGCAGCACAGGCCGCCTGCGCAGCGGCGGGAGCGGCGCCCTTCGCTCCGATCGCGGCCGACCAGAAATTCACGCTGCGCCGTCCGTCCTTCGCCCTCTATGGCGAATTGACGTTCGACGTCACGGACAAGCTGAGCATCACCGGTGGCCTGCGCTATACCTATGACAAGGTGCAATATAAGAACGCCCAGACCGTTCTTTATGGATTGGACGGCACCACCCCCATCGCGACGACGGTTCCCTACAGTTTCCCCTATGATCCCGCCATCGGGACGATGAACCAGCATGACAATAAGGGTGCCGTCTCGGGCCGCGTCGTGGTCAATTACAAGTTCGACCCGGATGTCATGGCCTATGCCAGCTATAGCCGCGGCTATCGTTCCGGCACCTATAACGGCCTTGCCTATCAGGACACCTCGCAGGTCTACTTCCTGAAGCCCGAAACCGTGAACGCCTATGAAGGCGGCATCAAGTCGCGCTTCCTCGACCGGCGCGTCCAATTGAATGTCTCCGGCTTCTACTATGACTATTCGAACCAGCAGATCGCACAAATCATCGGCGCCACATCCTTCCTGCGCAGCGCCAATGGCCGGGTCTGGGGTTTTGAAGGCGAACTGAACGTCCGGCCCACCGAAAATCTGAAACTCAACGCATCGGCCGGCTATCTCAACAGCAAATATACCGGCAATTCGACCGACCCGTTGAACCCGGCCAACACCACCATCAACATCAACGGCAATCCCTTCCCTAATGCGCCCAAGCTGACCTTCAACGCAGGGTTTGAATGGACGGCGGTACGGACCGAGAGCAATGATGGTCGCATCGTGCTGCGCGGGGACGCCAATTATATGGGCAAATATTATTTCGACCCGTTCAAAAACTATGGCCAGCAGCCCTGCGACCAACCTGCCGCCGGTTCCAGTGTCCTTTCCGCCACGCCCGAAATCGCGTGCGGCAATCCTGGCTATTGGCTGTTCAACGGTCGCATTTCCTATGAGACGCCGAGTTACACCATCGCACTGTGGGGCAAGAACCTGACCAACAAATTCTACTATGCCTACGGCCTCAACCTCAATGCCTTCTATCTTGATTATTTCAACCGAGGCGCGCCCCGCACCTATGGGGTCGAGGCTTCATTCAAATTCTAACTGTAACGAGGGGGCCGCAGTGCCCCCTCAACGGAGGTATCATGACTGGGCGGCTTGAAGGGAAAATCGGCTTGATAACCGGAGCTGGATCAGGCCTTGGTGCCGCGATCGCCTCCCGGTTCGTTGCAGAGGGCGCACATGTCCTTGTCACCGACGTGAATGTCGTATCCGCAAATGGCGTTGCCTCATCCCTCGGCTCACAAACCACCGCATTGAAGCTGGATGTCACAGATTTGGAGGACTGGGCTGATGCTATATCCTTTACTGAACGGGAATTTGGAGGACTCCACCTGCTCGTCAACAATGCAGGGATTTGCCTGACGGGGTCGGTGGAGGACGTTTCCATCGAAGATTGGAAGCGGACCCATGCGATTGACCTTGATGGTGTCTTCTACGGCATCCGCTCTTGCCTGCCGCTCATGCGCGCAAGCACGATCGATGCAGGCGGCGCTATCATCAACATATCCTCCATTTCCGGGGTCGTGGCGGCCGCGAACATGGCGGCCTATAACTCGGCCAAGGCCGCAGTCCGCCACCTCACCAAGTCGGTGGCGCTACATTGCGCCAAGTCGGGCGGCACGATCACCTGCAATTCGCTGCATCCCACCTTCATTGACACGCCGCTGCTCGATGGTTTCGCCGCAGGCCGCCCGCGCGAGGAAATGGTCGCCAAGCTGGCCCGGCAAATTCCCCTGGGACGGGTGGGCACAACGGACGATGTGGCGGGAGCCGCCGTCTATTTCTGTTCGGACGAAGCCCGATTCATCACCGGCGCAGAATTAGTCATCGATGGAGGCCTATCGGCCATGTGACCTTCGCCATCATAACAAGATCGGAGAGGAAAAGTGATAGATACGGAACCGCAACTCGCTGCCATGCTGGAGGCGAGGAAAGCGCGCAGAAACCTGCCACCTTACATCCCACAGGAAGACGGTGCCATCCAGGGCTTGCTCGATAGTTTCTTCGCGCGGCATCGCCCCGACGCGGTCGTGAGCGGCATCGCCCGCATGGGCGGCGGCGCGTCGAAAGAGCAGTTCATCTTTACACTGGCCGCCCCTGGAGAGGCAGCCCGGCGCTATGTGCTGCGCATGGACCCACTCGAAGCGATTACGGAAACCAGCCGCGCGCGCGAATATGAAATTCTGAATGCTTTCGAGGGCGTAGTTCCGGTGCCCAAACCTGTCTGGATCGACGCGGAGGGTGAGATATTTCCCCGCCCCGCTATGATCATGGAGTTGGTATCGGGTGTCACCAAGCCGAGCACCATCGACTTGTCTGTGACGGGCCTGGGCACCGTGCTCGGCGACAGGCTTCGCCGGATCATTCGACCGCAATATCTCGACATGCTGGCAAAAGTGCACAATTTCGACTGGCAGTCCGCAAATCTCCGGTCTTTTACCGCACCCACCGCCGATCCGAAACAGCCGACCCGCTGGCTCATCAACTTCTGGAAAGAACTCTTGGAACAGGATGTCGTCGCGCATGAACCCGTGGTTCGTGTCGCTACGCAATGGCTGGAGGAAAATATTCCCGATTGCGACCGCGTCAGCGTCGTGCACGGCGACTTCCGCACCGGAAATTATCTGTTTGACGAAGAAACCGGTCATGTGACCGCTCTCCTAGATTGGGAAATGTGCTATCTGGGCGATTATCACGCCGATTTTGCTTGGCTGCTCCAGCCGGTGTTCGGAACCCATATCGAAGGTGTCTTCCGCGCGAGCGACATCTTCGAAGGCGAAGAGGATTTCATCGCCGCCTATGAAGCAGCAAGCGGAAATTTGGTAAATCGCAAGAAACTGCATTATTTCAAGGTCTTCAACTTCTGGAAAAGCTACATCCTGGTATCGGTTCTGGGAATGCGCGCCGCGATCGAGCAGCATAACCATCAAGATGTGCTTCTCACCTTCTTGGCAGCGACCGGGCCCATGCACATTGCGGCACTGGCCCATCAGCTTTCGATCGGAGACATGCAATGAATCCCTCCATCCCCGAACGCCTCGACAGCGCGGTTCGCGCTCTGACTTATGTCATCCTGCCCGCCCTGCCCAAAGAAGCCAGCCTGGCGCGCGAGCAGTTGCAGCTCGTCGTCGGGCATCTTCAAATAAGCCTGGCCCAATATGCGGTGGCGCCGGATTTCGAAGCCCAGGAGGCTCAGGAATTCGCAGCATTGGCTCGGACCGTTATCGAAATCGCTCGCGGCGGTGCGGCCACACAGAATGCAATCGCCGCCATGAAAGCTACGCTCGATGGGATCGACGTGCATCCCTTTCACGAACAAACTCGCCTTACTCAAAAAGCGATTGATGAAGCTTTACTGGCACTTGCGCTCGATGGCGATCATACGGTCGTCATTGAACTGCGCACCATAATCCTCTCCCATGGAAAGGAGCGATCTACGAGAGACCGGAAGTGGTTTGCCCTTATGGGGTTTGATCCTGAAGCTGCGGGTTGGGATCAGCCTGTATAGCCTGCAGTGGGCATGGCAGCAGCTTGCCAGCTACGGCCGCGGGAGCATACTCTGAGTTAATACCCAGGTGATCATGAGATTGGCGAGTGCCGTGGTGTCGGGTCTGACTAGAAGTGAGGTGGCCCCCCCTTCTTGGACAGGTTTGCGGCTAAGAGGCTGTGTCGGTACGCTAACGCAACGGTGGACGGCCGAGTTTCGATATGATTCCGAGGGTTTGCGACACCAACCTTGGAATGAGGTGGTGCCGCCTTCTTGGACAGTTTGGCGGCTGAGTTAAGCTAACACCGGTTGTCGTTCATGCCGCCTGTTTGATCATCAGATCATGGGGGGCATGCCCCCCATGATCTGATTGCCCGATCCGCCGATAGGCCTCCATCGGGGTTCTCCCGGCAAGGCCCGAATGCGGACGCTGGGTGTTGTAATAGGTGATCCACCGGCCAAGGCCAGCCCGCAACTCCGAGCCGGTCTCGAAGGCAGGGAGATACACGCATTCGTATTTCAGGGAGCGCCAGAGGCGCTCGATGAAGACATTGTCCATCCATCGGCCGCGACGATCCATGCTGATTCGGGCCTCGGCCTCGCGCAGCACGCAGGTGAACGCAAAGCTGGTGAACTGACTGCCCTGGTCAGTATTGAAGATTTCGGGCTTCCCGTAGCGGGCCAGGGCCTCCTCCACCGCCGCGACGCAGAAGTCGGCATCCATCGTGTTCGACAGCCGCCAAGCCAGCACCTTGCGGGTAGCCCAGTCCATGATCGCCACCAGATAGAGGAAAGCCCGGCGCATGGGGATGTATGTCACATCGGCGCACCACACGTGGTTGGGCCGCTCGATCGCCAGCTTACGCAGCAGATACGGGTAGATCCGGTGCTGCGGGTGCGGATCGCTCGTGCGTGGTCGCTGATAGATCGGCATCAGGCCCACCTTCGCCATCAGCCGCCGTGTCCGCCGTCGCCCGACCTGGTGGCCGGCGCGCCGCAAATGCCGCGCCATCTGGCGACTGCCGTAACACGGGCACTCCATGAACGTCTCGTCGATCACCGTCATCAGCGCCAGAGTCTCATCCGTTTCCGGTACCGGTGCGTAGTAATAGGACGAGCGGCTGATCCGTAGCAGGCGGCATTGGGTCGCTATCGACAGGCGGTGAGAAGGTTCGACCATCACCCGCCTCCGATCCACGCTCATCGACCGAAGGCTTTCGCTAAAAAATCCCGCTCCAAGACCAACTGCCCGATCTTGGCGTGCAGCTTTTCCACCTCGCTCTCGCCGGCAGCCCTGATCGCATCACCGGCCCCGGAGAACGTGCCTGCCATCCCGTCGATGGCTTGCCGCTTCCACGCCGCGATCATCGTGTGATGCACGCCATGCTTGGCGGCCAACTCCGCCAGCGTCAGGTCTCCCCGGATCGCCTCCAGCGCGACCTTCGCTTTGAAATCCGCGCTGTAGCGCTTTCTCGTCGTCTTCATTCCAGTACCAATCCATCAGCGCGGGATTAGCTTAGCATCCTGTCCAGATTTCCGGCACCACCTCACACATCGATGCAGAATTGCATGCAATTTGACGGAAGGGAGCGGACAATGCTATTCTCGAGCGCGTCCTTCAATATATTCCGCAAGTTTAACTGGCTGATGTTATTACCTGCATCATAATCTCGATTATCTTGTTCGCGCAACCAATTAGGCAATTGCCGTTTCATTTGACTAGCAATATCAAAAATAGCGACATCTTCTTCATCAGACCTTGCCTTGGTCGAATGACTTACCGTGTTTATTGCTCCCCAACTTCACCCCAGCCTTGTTCGAACGTGTCTGCCATCGTCGCGATGTCAGCAAAACCAGCGAAGAAGATTGGCGCTTCAAAAAAACACGGTCGGCCGCGAAACTTGGCGGTCCTCCAATAGCTAATTGGATGCCATTGCTGTTCCACCATTGTTGCGGCATACTCGGCGTTAGCGGGCAGACCTTCTTGATGAGGGTACGCCATGAAGTCTGATATATCTCAAAATTCTGTGGGTACAGCGCCCGATACAGACCCAGAATCGACTTATGTAAAGGACCGCCGGACAGACCGGCTACTGCGGAAACCTGATGTCACCGCAAAAACCGGGCTGTCCGTTTCGGCTATCTATCGGCTGGAAACCGCCGGCCGTTTCCCTCGTCGCCGTCGAATCGGATTGCGCTCGATCGCCTGGTACGAAAGCGACATTAACGAGTTCATCGCAGATCCTCTAGGCTACCGTTCAGATACCGGCTGACCACCGCATGCGCGGGGTCGAGACTACTAGTGATGAGGTCGGCCCAAACCTGAACGAGTGCCCCCCGCGGCTTGCGGTAACGGGATCGGTTATAGGACCATTCCGACGCGGACACCCCCGGCGGAACATGAGCCAGGACCATATCGATCATCATCCGGTCTCCATCACGGCCTAGCTCGGCCGCCCGCTCATTCATGATGGTCGAGAATGACGATCTCCAGCCGTGGGGCACCATCACATTCTTGTATCGCCCTCGTCCCATGCGTTTGTACATCGTGCTTAGAGCCGCATCGGAAATCGGCTTTCGCCATGATTTCGCATTAGGAAAGAGGAGTGCGAAGCCGCCCGTCAACGGCCGCAGCGCGCGGAGCACTTCAACGGCCTGATGTGGCAGCGGCACATCATGCCCGAAAGCTGGATTGCCTTTGTCCTCGACGTCGAGCTTCATACGGCTCGCAGGGATACGCCAGATGGGTGCATTCGGTATTGCGTCCGGATTATCCCAATCAATGCCTTCAAATTCGCTCCAGAGAGCCGTTCGCAGCACGCCCACCCGGACCAGGGTTAAGGCCAAAAGCCTTGAGGCAAGCTTGACGGTCAGACTCGAGGTGGACCGATCCACTACCTTTTGAAATTCCAGAACGTCAGACACTTCTGTAATCGCTGGCTGTTTCGATCCTCGACGCGCCGGCTTGAGCGCATCCTTTATCTCGTCGATCTCCAGCAGGATCGCATGTTCGACGAGCCCCTCCCCCTTTGCGCGCCGGAAGACACTTTTTATGTAGCCACGGACGCGCTTGGCGGTTTCGATGGAGCCCCTCGCCTCGATCTTCCGGAGCGCGCGCAGAATGGACGCGCTCTCGATCTGGCCGATCGGAAGATTACCGAACAGGGGATAGAGGTCGCGTTCAAATCGGTGGCGAACCCGCTTGGCGTTCGAGACCGACCAGATCGGCTCCTGGTCGGCTAGCCATTCTTCGGCAAGCTTCCTGAAGGTTATCTTCGCGGCCTCAATCCTGGCGATCTTGGCCTTCTGCTTTTCCAGCGCCGGATCCTTGCCTTCAGAGACGAGCTTGCGTGCCTCATGATGGGCCTCCCGTGCCGCGACGAGCCCCATCTCGGGATAGCGGCCAAGGGTGAGCGTCTTTTCCTTGGGGCCGATCCGATATCGGTACCGCCAGAATTTTCCGCCGGCTGAGGTGACGTGGAGAAAAAGCCCTTGAGAATCGGCAAGGCGGTAATCGCTGGCCTGAGGCTTGGCATTCTTAATTTCGACGATGGTAAGCGACATGAGATTATACCCTCAAATCGGCCCGCCATGCCCGCAATTATGCCCACAGAGTCGCTGAACTGTCCTGGTCTGTCCTGACCTGTCCTGAACAGCAAAAACGCTGAAAAACCCCAATATTTCAGAGGTTTATTATAGCATCAGAACTGTCTTGGAAGCAATATTTGGTGGGCCCGGCAGGACTCGAACCCGCAACCTAGCCGTTATGAGCGGCCAGCTCTAACCATTGAGCTACAGGCCCCACCTGAAACGCGGATTAGGCAGCATCAGGCCGCTTTGCAAGTCCGGTTCGCGGCGGAACGGCCGCCAGCAACTCGTCCAGACTTGCTGCCTTCACGCCTCGCATGGCGAGGTGATCGAGTACCTGATCCCACCATCGATAGAAACTCGCCCGGTCGCTCTCATCGCGCACATAGGGCGTATGCCCCGGCTCAAGCGTCGGAGAATGGAAGTTGAAGTTCAATACCGGAACACCCTCTTCCATCAGGGCGTCGATTGCAGCGATAGCCTCTACAGCGGAAATTCCCTCCGGCGTCAGGGGAACGCGGCTCAGCAGTCGAGCCCGAGCCATCACACCTGCCAGCGGTCCCACTGACTGAACGCTTCGATACAACCGCTCGCCCCCACCGCGCAGCAATCCGATGAAGGCGGTGGAAAGGGGCAGTTCCACCAGCTTTCGTCCCGGTCCCGCCCAGTAAGGCGATTGCGGCAACGCGCTGAAATCCGGGCCATGCTGGCCGCTATAATCGAATCGGCTCCTGACAGATGTGTCGAGACGAAAACCCGCTTCCTCCAGCAACCGACCGCTATTGGGACCTACGCCATAACGCCCGGCGCGATAGGCGATGGGGCGATTGCCAAAACGCCCCTCCATGCGGTCGCACAAAGTTTCAAGTTTGGCGCGTTCGACCTCGGCGGGCAGGAAACCGACATAGCTATTGGCGGCGTTTACCGCCTCTACATACGGCGGGTTGACCCAGGGATGCAGGTGCGCGCCCACATCCGCCTCACCGTCCGCGACCCACTGTCCGATGAGCGCAGCAGCCGCGTCATGATCGACGACGGGGTAATCCGCGACATAAACAGGTTTGACAGCCGCCGACGCGAAATAGCCCTGACCACGCGTCATCCCGTTCAAAGCGCTGACACTGTGCCTTTCGCGGCTGAACGGCGCATCCCAGTCAAATTCTTCCTCAGTGTCGATGAAGAGCATGAAACGTGTGCCAAAGGCGCGATCGAGCGTGATACGGTCCTCATCGAGCGGGGGAGCCAACAAGTTGCCGTCATGGTCAGGACCGTTCATGAAGGCAGCACTATCGATCAAATCTTGAGATAGGGTTTCAGGCCTGATCCGCGACTTCGGTGACCGCAGTCGTAGCAGGCACGCTCAGCAGAAAACGATCGACGGCGATATCCAGCCCCCCTCCGCACGCCGACGCAAGACTGCGGATCAGGCGGAGGGAAAAGCCCAGTCCCAGCAAAGGGCCGTCCGGCCACTGCCCATCCTGGTCGTATGATGGATCGAGAAGGTCACCCTCCTCCCTGCCAGCCAGCGAGGCGGGCCTGTCCAATGCCAGCACGATCCTCCCGGTCGGACCGTCGGCCTGATAGCGGCAGTTTCCCCGAACCGCTTCATCTGGTAGCGAGACGGAAACAAGCGTGCGGAACAGGTGCTGGATCATCCGTTCCCCCTGTACCGCCTCTACAAGCATGGGCGGCAATTGCGGAGCGATTTCGATCTCGATCCGACGATCCGCCATATCGCGGAAACGCGCCATAATCTGAGTCAGAAGCAGCGTGGGATCGACCGTTCCCGATCCCCTGTTTCCATCACGCTCCGTGATCTTCGCGGCAAGCTCCAGATCGTCGAATGCCACCAATAGATGTTGCGCGTCCGCCACGATCTTTCCGGCCATATCTTTGTATTGCGCTCCCGCCGGACCGAACATCTCCTGCTCGATGATTTCGGCGAAACCCAGGATGGCATTAAGGGGGGTACGCAATTCGTGAACAAGTTGACGCAGGGAATCGGGCGAGAGCCCCGCCACGGCCATGTCAGCGGCAGGATCGCCATGGGCAACCTCGTGGAGATAGGGTCGACGAGCCTCGCCTCTGAACCCCTCGAAACGACCGCTCTGCCGATCGAAATACGGCGTCGCCGACAGTCGCCACTCGCCCGCCATCGCGCCGCCGATGATTGTAAACCGACCGCTCTGAAACCCGCTCCGACGTCGGAATGCGCCTGCGACATATCCATCGGGTCCGCTGCTATGTCCATAGGACGGGTCCGCCAGCGACAGGCCCACCAAGGCAGCGCGGGGCCCTTTGTCCACCCAACGGATGATGCCGACCGCGTCGGTTTCGAAAGCAAATGTGCCAGGGATGGTGTTGGGAACGTCGAGCGATGCCGAGCGCTCCACCTCCGTCACCTTGCGCTCGCTGGTAAAGCGGGCGATGCGGTCCACAAGATTGCGAATCTGAGACTCGTCCCCGACGGGGCGGCGCAGCGGCGTAACCTTCGCAGCCCCCATACGCGGCCGCGCATCTTGAGGTTCCATGTCCGCCGTTAGCAGCAGATCGGGCACCCCCACCATGTCATCCCGCGCCGTCGTCAGCACCAGATCATGCGCACCGAATGCCTCCAGCGCCTTGCGCGTAGCATGGCCGATATCCCGGCGGCTGCGCAGGACTCCCCGCGCCGTTGGCCCCAGTTCGGGCAGCATGGCAACCCAGGCTGCATCGGGCAACTGCGCCCGCGCTATGGCTGCGGCGGTAACCGATGGCCGATCGTCGCAAAAGAATTTGGTGAGGATTGGCGAACGAAGCCGCCCGCCCAGCTCGACCACCGTGGCAAGCCGCTGGGTTTCGTTCAATTGATTACGCAAACCAGCCAGGCGCTCAATCAGAGCCGCTCGTTCTTCATCCGAAAAATCCGATCGCCCCGTCCTGTCCCGTTGCGCCAGCAGATCGACACATTGGCGCCAAAGCGTCACAGGATTCGGGCCGCCGCCGTCGCCTGCTGCCAACACTGTCTGCATCAGGTCGTTGAAACGCACCAAAATCCCCGTAGTTTTCGATCACGCGGGCCAGTTAGAGCTGTCTGGACGCGTCGCGACAGCATTAGGCGGTTGGCATCCAAAGGGAAAGAGGATGTAAGCCGCTGCGATCTAATGCGAACGTCGCATAGTGGGACAATTGCAATACGGTGAAATTTTATTATGATCGCCGGTATAAACTGGACAGGAAATAATTCGGATAATGGCGGGCCCAAATATCGATGACATCGATCTGCAAATTCTGGGAGAATTGCAGGAAAACGGCAGGATGACCAACGTGGAACTCGCGCGCAAGGTCGGCTTGACCGCGCCGCCATGCCTGCGCCGGGTGCGGGCGTTGGAAGAGGCGGGGGCGATCACGGCATACCATGCCGTGGTAGACCCATCCATGCTGGGCTACACCATCACCGTTTTCGCGATGGTCAGCCTCAAAAGCCAGGCGGAGGCAGACCTGAAGGCGTTTCAGGACCATGTGGCCGGTCTTCCAGAAGTGCGCGAATGCCATATGCTCAATGGCGAGATCGACTTCATCCTGAAGGTCGTTGCGAAAGATCTTCAAGGTTTCCAGCAGTTTCTGACTTCGAAACTGACGCCTGCTCCCAATGTGGTGAGCGTCAAGACGTCGCTCACCATCAGAACGTCGAAGAATCTCCCGGGTGTCCCGCTTCCTATATGAAGCGGGACCGGTCAGCAGGCCGTCACGCGGCCTTCTGATCCTTGTGGTCCACCCACACTGACCAGAAGCCCGCGACCGCCGCCCAACTGCCGCCTACTTGAGCCAATGCAGCGCGCGCTCCGGGCAGATCGCCCGACCGCGCGAGCGCTACGCCAAGACGAGTGTTGACGCGATTGCTGTCGATGCCGCCCTTGGTCAGAGCAGCGCGATATTGCTCGGCGGCCTGCGGATATTGCGCCAGCGAGAAATAGTCGTCCGCAACGGCCAGCGCATCCTTGCCGTTGCTGGAAGCCGCCGCCTTCTTGGCCAAAGCCGGGAGCGCTGCGATTTCCTTGGGCGCCTTGGGCGTTACCGCTTTCAAAATCTGGCTGGTACTCGAATGGGTGGTCGTGAGCTTGCCTGCCGATCGACCGGATTCGATGATTGTCTTCGCTTCGGAAAAATAGCCCGCCTTTTCGGCAGCCTGCGCATATGCCTGATAATCGCGTTCGCTTGCCATCGCACCGTTCGCGGCCTGCAGGCGATAGAGGTCTAGCTGAAGCTGCGGTTCGATCTCGGCCGCGGCCTGATAGTTGACCAGCGCCGTCCGCCATTCTTCCTTGTTGTCGATACGGCTCAGCCTTTCACGATAAAGCTGACCCACTTCCGTCCAATCGCCAGCTTGGTAAGCCATGGAGATGGCCTTATCCAGCCAGGCGACGGGAACTTCCTTACCAGCCGCCTTCTGCGCCATGATCGCCTGCTGAACTAATGGGCGGGCTTCCTTGGGCTTGTTCCGGCGAAGAGCGATGTCGGACCGCAACATCAATGCATCGACGCCGTCATAGCCAAGCGTCTTGGCATAATCGAGCTGCGCGATCGCGTCGTCATAATTGCCAACCTTATACGACAGATAGGCCGCCGCGAACCGGAGGCGCGGTGCATCGGTCTTGGGCACGGAATTGGTTTTGAACATGTCGGTCAGCGCGATGCGCTGGGCCTGCGGGTCGAGCTTTTGCGATGCGAGTTCGAAACGAAGCCCGGCAGCGACATAGGCTTCGAAATCGTTGCTCGGCATAAGCGCGGATATGCTCGACTGCGCGGCTGCTGCATCGCGCGCCCGCAACGCATTTTGTGCAGCCTGCACGGATGCGCGGAAGCTGTCGGACATGAGGATGGGCGGTCCGGCGACCGGAGGGACCTTCTTCTTGGCGAGCGCCGGACTTGCGATCAACGCGGTTGCCACGAGAAACTGAGAAAGGTTGAAAATGACGGAACGTGAACGCATGGCCTGAATGGCCTCCCCCGGAGAACGCAAAAAGATAAGGACCATGCCATGGCCGCCACCCAGCAGGTGACGACCACGGCATGGAAAATGGATCAGGCGCCCTTGGTGCCGAGATAGGCGAGCCAGAGGCCAGCGATCTGCTTGCGTGCGCCGCCCTGAACGGCGCTGAACGCCGCCTTGGCACCGGCAAGGTCGCCGCCCAGCGTCTTGGCGATGCCAAGACGCGTGTTGACCTCATCCGCGTCGACGCCGCCCTTTTGCTTGGCGAGCTCGAACATGGACGCCGCCTTGGCATAATCGCCATAGCCCAGATAGGCGTCGGCGGTCGCCGCTGCGATCTTGCCGTTCGCCGCCTTGCGTGCGTCGGCTTCGGCGGACCCGAGCGAGCTCTTGTCCCCGGCAATCCTTGCTACGGCAGGCTGATAGACATCCGCCCCCTGGCTGGCGTTAAGGACGCCCTTCGAACGCCCTTTGTCGATCACCGACTTCACTTCACCATAGATACCGGTTTTCGACGCCATTTCGGCATATTCGGTAAAGTCGGCAGCGATAACAAGGCCGTCTGACGCCCCCAAAAGGCGCAGCACGTCGAGGTTTTCACGATTGCTGATAGTCGGGTTCGCGCGCTGGAACAGGCGGACCAACGTGCGAAGATTTTCGCCGCTCGGATTGGCCTGATACGCCATCTTCGACCATTCAGTCACATCAGGCAGCTTCGCAGCCTCTGCACGGCTGACGCCGATCTGATACCATTGCGGGGGAACCTGCTGCCCAGCCGCCTTCATGGCATCGGCCGCCGCCTTGAGCGCCGCCAGACCCTTTACCGTATAGCCACGGGCAGGTTCGGCGGAGGTGTTGGTCGTTCCGGCCTTTCCGAAATAAGCCTGCGCCAGCGTGGGGTTCACAGACTCGGGCTTATAACCCGCAGCCAGAGCCGCTTCCGAACGTTGGATGGCGACATCGTAATTCTTGGCTTGAAGCGCTTGATCGGCAGCTACGGCATTGAACTGCCCTGCCTGCTCGGGCGGCGTCAGGCCGCTGTCGAGCATCTGGTTGAGAGCTTCGGTCTGAAGTGCGCTGTCCTTCGACGTGATCGACAGGTTAAGCTTGATCGCGCCGATCTGGTACTTGTCGTCATTCGACTTCGCCTTGCTGTCCGCATCCGCAAGCGCGGCCTTGGCGGCGGCGAAGTCCTGCTTGTCAATGGCTTGCTGCGCCGTCTGCAAGGACTTGATGACGTCAGGCGAGACGTTGAGCTTGGGACCAGCCTTCTTCTCTTCCTTCTTCGCGGCAAAGGCAGGCGCGGAAACCGCGCCGCCCGTCAGCGCCAGAGCCAGTGCAAGCGACACCGGAGTAATAAAACGCATGATCCTCTTCTCCTCTGTACGCCCGCCGGGTAAGCGGGCGTCGAATGGGGTTGGCGCCCGAATAGGGGCGAGCGCGTGAACGGCCTTTGAACAAGCCTATCTCGGCTCGTTTTGCAACAGTTATGCATGGCTTTCGTTCCGCCTGCGAACGGATCGGCGCGGCATACCGCCTTGTCCGCACACGCGGGCGCGCGAGCGCGCGCGAGGGGTGACAGATTTGTTTCGCTCCGCTACTGACGCAACCAAGATCAGTTCCATCCAAAAAAGAGAATCGCATTGACCGACGAGACCGTCCTCGCCGACCCTTCGGATATCAGCCCCATCTCTATCGTCGAGGAGATGAAGGCCAGCTATCTCGATTATGCCATGTCCGTCATCGTGGCCCGCGCCCTCCCGGACGTGCGCGACGGTCTGAAGCCGGTACATCGCCGCATTCTCTTCTCCGCCCAGGAATCGGGCTTCGTCTACAACCGGCCCTACCGCAAGTCCGCCCGCCTTGTCGGCGAGGTGATGGGTAAATATCACCCCCACGGCGACAGTTCGATCTACGACGCATTGGCGCGCATGACCCAGGACTGGTCGATGCGGGTGCCGCTGATTGACGGCCAGGGCAATTTCGGTTCGATGGATCCCGATCCGCCAGCGGCGATGCGCTATACCGAAGCCCGCCTTGCCAAGGTCGCCAATGCGCTGCTGGAGGATCTCGACAAGGACACCGTCGATTTCCAGCCCAACTACGACGCTTCGGAAAACGAGCCGCAGGTGCTCCCTGCCCGCTTCCCGAACCTGCTGGTCAACGGCGCCGGCGGTATCGCCGTCGGCATGGCGACCAACATTCCACCGCACAATCTGGGCGAAGTGTTGCGCGCCTGCCTCGCCTATATCGACAATCCGGGCATCACCACCGACGAGTTGATCCAGATCGTCCCCGGCCCCGATTTTCCGACTGCGCCGCTTATTCTGGGCCAGTCCGGCGCACGTAGCGCCTATCATACCGGACGCGGATCTATAATGATGCGGTCGCGGCATGTTGTGGAAGAGGGACGCGGAGATCGCCAATCCATTGTCCTTACTGCCATCCCGTATCAGGTCGGGAAAAACGGCCTCGTGGAAAAAATCGCCGAGGCCGCCAAGGAAAAGCGGATCGAAGGCATCAGCGATATCCGCGACGAATCGAGCCGTGAGGGCGTGCGCATCGTCATGGACCTCAAGCGCGACGCGACACCCGAGGTCGTGCTCAACCAGCTTTGGCGCAACACGCCCGCCCAATCGAGCTTCCCGGCCAACATGCTCGCCATTCGCGGCGGTCGCCCCGAGTTGCTGGGCCTGCGCGAGATTATCGAGGCGTTCGTCAAGTTCCGCGAGGAAGTCATCACCCGTCGGACGAAATACGAACTGAACAAGGCGCGCGACCGAGCGCATATCTTGCTTGGACTTGTCGTCGCCGTCACCAATCTCGACGAGGTGGTGAAGATCATCCGCGGGTCCGCCAGCCCCGCCGAGGCGCGTGAGGCGCTGCTGGCGCGCAAGTGGCCCATCGGCGAGATCGCGTCTTATCTGCGACTGGTCGAAGCCATCGAAGGCGACATCGAAGGCGACAGCTACACGCTGTCCGACATCCAGGTCCGCGCGATCCTCGACCTGCGCCTGCATCGCCTGACCGCCCTTGGCCGGGACGAGATCGGCAAGGAACTCGCAGAACTGGCCGAAGCCATTGCCGAATATCTCGCCATCCTGGGCGATCGCGTGAAGCTCTATGCCGTCATGCGAGAGGAATTGGAGGCGATCGAAAGCGAATTCGCGACCCCTCGCCTGTCCGAAATCACCGCCGCCGCCGACGGGATCGAAGACGAAGACCTTATCGAGCGCGAGGACATGGTCGTCACCGTGACCGTGCAGGGGTATATCAAACGCACCCCGCTCGACACCTTCCGGGCGCAGGCGCGCGGCGGCAAGGGCCGGTCAGGTATGGCGACCAAGGATGAGGATGCGATCACCGAATTGTTCGTGACCTCCACCCATACGCCGGTGCTGTTCTTCTCGACCGCAGGCAAGGTCTATCGCATGAAAGTGTGGCGTCTGCCCGAAGGCGGGCCGGCCACGCGCGGGCGACCGATGGTCAACCTGCTGCCTCTGGGTCCGGGCGAAACCATCTCGACCGTCCTGCCGCTGCCCGAAGACGAGGCCGAATGGGCCAAACTGCACGTCATGTTCGCAACCGCTAAGGGTTCGGTCCGCCGCAACAGCATGGACGCCTTTGCCAACGTCCCGTCCAACGGCAAGATCGCGATGAAGTTCGAGGGCGAGGATGAGGATGACAGGCTGATCGGTGTCGCGCTGCTGGATGAAAGCGACGATGTGCTGCTCGCCACCCGGATGGGCAAGGCAATCCGGTTCCAGGCGGACGATGTGCGCGAATTCCAGAGCCGCAACTCCACCGGCGTGCGCGGCATGAAGCTGGCCGAAGGCGACGCGGTCATCTCTCTGTCGGTGCTGCACCGCTCGGGCGCGGACCCCGAACAGCGTGAGGAATATCTCCGCTTCGCGCCATGGAAGCCGGAGAAGGACGGTGAGATGCAGGATCGCGCCATGTTCCAGCACATGCAGGATGCCGAGCAATTCATCCTGACCGTTTGCGCCAACGGCTATGGCAAGTTGTCCTCGGCATACGAATATCGCCGCACGGGGCGCGGGGGTCAGGGCATCACGAACATCGACAATATCGGTCGCAACGGTCCCGTCGTCGCCAGCTTCCCGGCGACTCGCGCCGACCAGTTGATGCTGGTGACCGATCAGGCGAAGCTCATCCGCATGGGGCTCGATTCCCTGCGTGTCATCGGACGCAATTCGGCGGGCGTTCGCCTGTTCAACGTTGCCGATGACGAGCATGTCGTGAGCGCCGCCCGCATCGAAGAGAATGACCCGGCGGAGGGCGATCTATCGACCGATGAGGTCTTGGATGCCGAAGGTGCGAACAACGATGTGGACAACTCGAACACGTGAACGAACTTTTCGCCTATAAGGTCCTGACGGCCGAGCAGTTCGACCGGTTCAAGGCCGAGGGCGTGTTCAAAGGCGCGCCGGTTGACCTCGCCGATGGCTATATCCACATGTCGACTCGCGACCAGGCGGCGGAGACGGTCGCCCGGCATTTTGCCGGGCAGGACCGACTCGTCATGGTGATGGTGGACCTTGCGCCGCTGGGCAGCGGGGTGAAGTGGGAGGTGTCGCGCGGCGGTGCGCTCTTCCCGCACCTTTACGGCGACCTGCCGTGGAGCGCAGTGGCCGGCAAGGTCGTGCTGAGGATCGGGGATGATGGCGCGCACCAGTTCCCGGCGGGGTTTTGACGCTTCAGGTAACGATCAGCGTGACCGCGACATGCTCTCCACCCCACCCTGCCGGACGACATAGTTCCACCCTCCCCAACGGATATGGCGGGACGTGGCGGCGCAAAGCTGAACGATGCAATGGGCCCATGTCACGACGAAAGGCAGCGCCGCGTCCCACACAAGCGATCGGTGCGCCTTTGCAGCCTGGGCAGGTTCCAGCACCGTACCGATGATGCGGCTCCGCAGGATCGCCCTGGTCCAAGCGGCGCCATAGCCTGTGGCGACCGCACTCCAGCCGCCCCAACCCAGTGCCCATAGCCAACCCGCCGACTGCATCGCCACGACGCCCGTGGCGATGGCCCACATGCCGATGCTGTTGGTGAAGATATGCCGATATTGCCGGACGCCGAAGCCCAGAAGATCGCCGATCCCGCCCGCCACGGGACTGGCAATGAGCAGATCGCGCACGGGTCGCAGCCGCAGCTTCGCGCGCCATCCGGCAAGACCGATGCTCAGGTCGTCCGACAATTTGCCCGCCAGCGCCGCATCCAAATCCAACCGATCGGCAACAGCCCGGCTCATCGCCATCGCACCGCCCCAGGGCATGGTGGCGTTGGCGGAACGAGGCAGCGTCGCCAACTGCATCTCCACGGCCCCGACCAGTGCAGCCATCCCGGCTACTTCGGGCAGCAGCAAGCGATAGCCGGTGACGATGTCCGCCTTCCCCCGCACCAGCGGAAAGAGCAGCCGCCCGACGAGCCGCGCGGGCGGTTCTATGTCGGCGTCGACGAAGACGAGCCATCGGTCCCCAGGTCGCAGCGCGCGCAGGGCGGCGCGCAGCTTGTGGACCTTTTGCCCTTCGTCGGTCGCGATTCCCGCCGCGACGACCTGCACCCACTCAGGCTCGCTCACCCCCAGCGCTTCGGCCTCCAGGCAATCACCCGACGTTGCGAGCAGCAGGCGAGAAGGCGCGCTCTGTCCCTTCAGCCGCGCAATCAGGTCCGCCCCGCCATCCCAATCGTCGCGCAGGCTGAGGATCGTGACAGCGCCATCCGGAGCCTCTATTCGACGATCGGCCGGGATATGTCGCCAATAGTTGAACACACCGACCACGGTCAGCGCCTGTAGCATAGCCCAAAGCCAGATCATTGCGTGCGCCACACCCTTTACCGTCCTGACGGCTGCTGTATGACGCTCCGGCCATGCTCTCCAACCCCTTTCTCTTCGCGGTGATGCGGCATTTGCCCGCCGGAGCCGCATCCTGGCTCGGCGGATGGCTGTCGGCCCATGTCGCGCGGCGCAATATGAAGCTGCGCGATGCCCGGGCGCGCGCCAATCTCGCGATCCTGCGTCCAGAGCTTTCCCCGGCGGAGCGTGAGGCGATGCTGACGCGGCGCTGGGTCAATATCGGGCGCACGATGGCGGAACTCGCCAATATCGACCGGCTGGTGAACGACGCGCATGTCCGCGTCATCGACAAGGAAGGGTATCAGGCGGTTCTGGACGGCCCCGGACCGATGATCGCCTTTACCTGCCACCTCGGCAACTGGGACCTGCTGGCGGCGCACATCAAATGGTCCACCGACCGCCCCGGCCTTGGCGTCTATGAAGACCCCGACGATCCCCGAATCGCCGCGCAATTGAAGAAAGCGCGGTCCAGCTACATGGGCGAGGCGATCGGCGGCGAAGGCGCGGCGCGCGGCGTGCTCAAGCATTTGACGCAGAAGGACCGCGCGACCCTCTACATCCTTGCCGACGAACGGCGGGACAGGCAGGTCTGGTTTCCGACATTCGGACGCCCCCTGGAACCTTCGGGCAACCTGTCCATCGCGCTCCGACTGGCGCGGAAGGTGGGGGCGAAGTTCCTGCCCTTCTACCTCGTCCGTACCGGGGGACCGCATTTCGCATTGCATTGGCACCCGCCGCTCGACCCGAAAACGATGAGCGATGCCGAGATCGTCGCGGCGCTCGACCGCTATCTCGGCCAGGCGTGCATCGCCCATGCCGACGAATGGCTGGCGCTCCACGACATGGATCTTACCCCATCCAGCCACGATGTGACTTGAGGCGCATTCCCCGCTAGAGCGCCAGGCGATGCCCCGACTCGCGATCAAGATGTGCGGCCTATCGACGCCGGAAACGGTGGGTGCCGCGGTGCGCGGCGGCGCCAGCCATCTGGGCTTTGTCCATTTCCGCAAAAGCCCGCGCCATGTCGAGGGCGACCGCATGAAGGCGCTGGCGTCCGCCGTGCCCTCGCATGTCGAGCGGGTTGCCGTGCTGGTCGACGCCCTGGACGATGAAATCGCAGGTCTGGTCGCGACCGGCGCGCTCACCATCCTGCAACTGCATGGCAAGGAAAGCCCGGAGCGCGTCGCCGCCGTCCGCCAGCGCTTCGGATTGCCGGTGTGGAAAGCGATTTCCGTGAAGACGCGCGCAGATATCGACGCCGCCGGCGACTATATCGGCGCGGCGGACATGCTGCTGTTCGACGCCAAGACGCCCGAAGGCACGCTGCCCGGCGGGATGGGGCTGCGCTTCGACTGGACGCTGTTGCGCGATACCGCTCCGTCGATGCCCTGGGGCCTGTCGGGCGGGCTGTCCGCCGACAATGTCGCAGAAGCGGTCCGCCTGACCGGTGCGCGCCTCATCGATGTCTCTTCGGGTATCGAGGACGTGCCGGGCATCAAGAGTGTGGACAAGATCATGGCCTTCTGCAAAGCGGTTTCCGCATGTTGACGCAGACCCAACCGCACGTGCGCATCGAAGGACGATGGCGCTGATCGCTTCCCTGAACGAAAGCGAACGCCCATCCTCGTCCCCGGAAAGATCGATCCATGACTGACACCATCGCCTTGCCCAACAGCCTTCGCAGCCAGCCTGACGCCAGCGGCCATTTCGGCGCGTTCGGCGGTCGTTACGTTGCCGAAACGTTAATGCCGCTGATCCTGGAACTGGAAAAGGTCTATCTGGCCGCAAAGAACGACCCGACGTTCGACGAGGAATTTGCCGAACTTCTGCGCAGCTATGTCGGGCGGCCCAATCCGCTTTACTACGCAGAGCGTCTGACCGAAACCGTGCGCGCGACGGCGCCTGCGGGCAAGGGCGCGAAAATCTACCTGAAGCGCGAGGAACTGAACCACACCGGCGCGCACAAGATCAACAATTGCATCGGTCAGGCGCTGCTTGCCCGCCGCATGGGCAAAAAGAAGGTCATCGCCGAAACCGGCGCGGGCCAGCATGGCGTCGCCACAGCCACAGTCGCCGCGCTCTTTGGGTTGGAGTGCAAGATCTTCATGGGCGCTAAGGACGTGGAGCGGCAGAAGCCCAACGTCTTTCGCATGAAGCTGCTCGGCGCCGAAGTTGTGCCGGTGCATTCGGGTTCGGCAACGCTCAAGGATTCGATGAATGACGCGCTGCGCCACTGGGTGTCGAATGTGCACGACACTTTCTACATCATCGGCACTGCGGCAGGCCCCCACCCCTATCCCGCGATGGTCCGCGATTTCCAGTCGGTGATCGGCAACGAAACCCGCGCACAGATGCTGGAGGCGGAGGGCCGCCTGCCCGACATGCTGATCGCGCCGGTCGGCGGGGGGTCGAACGCCATCGGGATGTTCCATCCGTTCCTCGACGACCCCGAAGTGGCGATGATCGGCGTGGAAGCGGCAGGCGAAGGGCTGGACAAGAAGCACGCCTCGTCGCTGGCGGGCGGAGCGTCCGGAATCCTGCACGGCAATCGCACCTACCTGCTTCAGGACGAAGACGGCCAGATTACCGAAGCGCACAGTATTTCCGCAGGTCTCGACTATCCCGGCATCGGACCGGAGCATAGCTGGCTGCACGAGATCGGACGCGTGAAATATATGCCGATCAAGGATGACGAGGCGCTGGCGAGTTTCCAGAGTCTTTCCCGCCTCGAAGGGATCATTCCGGCGCTGGAGTCGGCGCACGCCGTCGCCGCCGCCGAACAAATCGCTCCGACGCTGGACAGGGACAGAATTATCGTCGTCAATCTTTCGGGGCGGGGGGACAAGGACATCTTCACCGTCGCCGATGCGCTGGGCGTGGAGATGTGACCATGGCGACCGATACCACCGCAGATCGCCTCTCCCGCCGCTTCGCCGCGTGCAAGACGCAGGGCCGTGCCGCACTCATCACCTTCGTGACGGCGGGCGACCCGGATGTCGCGGCGACGCCCGCCATCCTCGATGCGCTGGTCGAAGGCGGCGCGGATATCGTCGAACTGGGGATGCCCTTCACCGATCCCATGGCGGACGGCCCGGCGATCGAACTCGCCAATCTGCGCAGCCTGGGGTCGGGTACGAAGACGAAGGACGTGTTCGCGCTCGCCGCAGACTTCCGCGCGCGACATCCCGACACGCCGCTCGTCCTCATGGGCTATGCCAATCCCATGCTGGTGCGCGGGGCGGACTGGTTCGCGGACCAGTGCCGCGCCGCAGGCGTCGACGCCGTCATCTGCGTCGATGCGCCGCCGGAAGAGGATGCAGAAATCGGCCCCGCCCTGCGCACGGCGGGCGTTCACCCGGTCCGGCTCGCCACTCCCACAACCGATGCGGCACGGTTGCCGACGGTCCTGAACGGGGCCAGCGGCTTCCTCTACCATGTCGCCGTCGCCGGCGTTACCGGCAAGCAGCAGGCGGCGCAGGCATCCATCGAGATGGCGGTCGCCCGGCTCAAGGCCGCAACCGCCCTGCCCATCGCTGTCGGCTTCGGCGTGCGCACGCCCGAACAGGCCGCCGCGATCGGTCGTGTCGCCGATGGCGTCGTGGTCGGCTCTGCCATCGTGGACATCGTGGGCAGCCATGGCGACGCCGCCGCGCCCTTCGTCCGTTCCTTCGTCGCGTCGCTTTCGGGCGCGCTCGCTCCCCGGACCCAGGAGACCGCCGCATGAGCTGGATCAACCGCGTTCGCAACGCCATCCCTTTCATCCCCAAGAAGGAAACCAGCGCCGAGACGCTATGGCACAAATGCCCGTCCTGCGGCGAAATGGTCTTCATCAAGGAGTGGGAAGAAAATCTTTCCGTCTGCCCGCGATGCGGCCATCATGGCCGGATCGGGCCGATGGATCGGTTCGAACAGACCCTGGACGCGGGATTCGTCCTGCTGCCCACGCCGCAGGTGCAGGAAGATCCGCTCAAGTTCCGCGATACCAAGCGCTACCCCGACCGGATCAAGGCCGCGCGGCAATCGACCGGCGATCAGGACGCGCTTATCAACGCGCGCGGCGCGATCGACGACGTGCCGGTAGTCATGGGCGTCCAGAATTTCGCCTTCATGGGCGGATCGATGGGGATGAGCGTCGGCGCGGCCTTCATCCAAGGCGTGAACGACGCCATCGCGCATAAATGTCCCTATGTGATCTTCACGGCCGCAGGCGGCGCGCGAATGCAGGAGGGCATTCTGTCGCTGATGCAAATGCCACGCGCGACGGTCGCCATTCAGAAGCTGCACGCGGCGGGGCTGCCCTATATCGTCGTGCTGACCGATCCCACCACCGGCGGGGTCACCGCGAGCTATGCGATGCTGGGCGATATCCAGATCGCAGAGCCCAATGCGCTGATCGGTTTTGCCGGCCAGCGGGTCATCGAAAGCACGATCCGCGAGAAGCTGCCGGAAGGTTTCCAGCGCGCCGAATATCTGCTCGACCACGGGATGCTCGACATGGTGGTGCATCGGCATGAGCTGCGCGACACGCTGGCACGGGTCATCGGTTACCTGACCCCGCGCGCCGCCGCCTGACGCAACCGCCGTGGCCGATCACGCCGTTTCGGATGACGCGCAGGTACAGGCGCAACTCGACCGGCTGTGGTCTCTGTCCCCAGGTGCGGACATTCTGGGGCTGGAGCGGATCACGCGGTTGCTCGAACGGCTGAGCGATCCGCATCGCGCACTGCCGCCGGTGTTTCATGTCGCTGGCACCAACGGCAAAGGGTCGACATGCGCATTTCTGCGGGCCGCGCTGGAGGCGGACGGGCGTCAGGTCCACGTCTTCACGTCCCCGCATCTCGTGCGCTTCAACGAGCGTATCCGGGTCGCAGGTCAGCTGATCGGCGACGAGCCGTTGGCGCGCTATCTGGAGCGTGTGCTCGACATCGCGCAGGGGGTCAACGCCAGCTTCTTCGAAGTGACGACAGCCGCAGCCTTCCTGGCCTTCGCCGAGCAGGAGGCCGACGCCTGCATCATAGAGGTCGGGCTTGGCGGACGGCTCGACGCAACCAATGTCGTCACCGATCCGGCGGCCTGCGGCATCGCTCAGCTCGGCATCGATCATCAGGCGTTCCTGGGCGACACCATCGGGCAGATCGCGGCGGAAAAAGCCGGAATCGCCAAGCGTGGCGCACCGCTGGTGACGCTGCGCCACCAGGCGGCGGTCGAGCAGGTCGTGCAACGCGTCGCGGACGAAGCGAGTGCGCGCTGGGTCCCGCAGGGCGAGGCGTGGGACGCCGCCACCTATCGCGAGCGGATATATTATCGCGACGCTTTGGGGCGGCTGGAAACGCCGCTGCCGCGTCTTTCGGGCGCTCATCAAGTGCAGAATGCCGCGCTCGCCTTCGCCATGCTGCGGCATCAGGATGCAATTGACGTGAGCGAAGCGGCTCTGAAGGCCGCGCCGCTGTGGGCGCAATGGCCCGCGCGGCTTCAGCGGCTGGAGACAGGACCACTGATCGCGCCGCTGCCGCAGGGATCGACGGTGTGGCTGGACGGTGGCCATAATGCGAGCGCGGGCGAAGCGATCGCTGCCTATTTCACACAGGACAGACTCGAAGGCGGCAAGCTCCATATCGTCATGGGAATGTTGGCGAACAAGGACGTGGACAGCTTCCTTGCGCCGTTCATGAACAAGGTCGCGCATATTCACGTGCTGCCGGTCCCCGGCCACGACCATCACCCCGCCGAACGCTTCGCCGCCATCGCGGACCGGCACGGTATCGGGCACAGCGCTCATCCCGACCCGCAATCCGCCATCGCCGCCTTGGCCCACATGACTGGCGCATCTCCCAAGATTCTGATCGGCGGGTCGCTCTACCTTGCCGGGCAGGTTCTGCGACTAAACGAGCAATGGCCGAGCTGAATTTTCTTGCGACTCATTCTCATTAGCCTATCCTGTCTCGACAATGAGATGCGGAAGGCGATTCGATGGCGCAAATTGATCCTCTTGACCTCAGCCGACCCATGCCGGCGGGCTATGGCAACCGACTGTTCCTGTTCGTCATGCGGCGTATGGCAAGCGCGGGGGTGAACGACGCACATGCTGCCAATGCAATGCTGGGCGCATTCGGTCGCAGCTATCGCAGACCGCTGATCCTGATGCGGGCGATGATGCTGGAACTGGCGCGCGCGTCGAGCCGCAAGATCCTTGTCGCGCCCTGCTGTTGCGCGCGGATGACCCCCGACGAAGCGCGGATGATGCAGGCCACCGGAGACGCGTTGCGGCATCCCGACAGAGCGTATGGCCATGTCAGCGATCTTCTGGGCAACGATCATGCACTGGGCGCGCTGACCTGCCTCCAGGCAGTGGCGCAGGCGCATGCGGACCTGGGCCGCCCACTCGACATCTATGCGGGTTGATCGCTCTCCTGCGTCGCGGCCGTTCCCACGCTGGCGTCGATCAGACCGGCGCGCATCATCAGCCAGAACAGCAGGATGCCCGGCACCGCCAGCACGGTCGTGAACAGGTAGAAGTCGACATAGCCGAACCGCTCGATCATCGCGCCCGCAGTGGTGCCTGTAAGAAAGCGACCCACGATGCTGGCGGCAGCCGAGATCAGCGCATATTGCGCGGCGGTGAAACGCAGGTCGCACAGCGCCGAGAAATAAGCGACGACGGTGACACCGCCGATGCCGCTTGCGAAATTCTCGAACCCGATGGCGCCCGCCATGCCCCAATTGCTCTTGCCCAGCGCCGCCAGCGCCGCGAAACTGAAGTTCGAAACGCCCATGAGGATCAGGCTGAACAGGACCGACCGCTTCATCCCCATGCGGGCATAGAGGATGCCGCCCACGAAGATGCCGATGAGATAAGCCCAGAAACCGATGCCGACATCGTAGATCGCGATTTCGTCGTTGGTGTAGCCCATGTCGTCGAACAACAGGCGAAAGGTGAGATTGGCAAGCGTGTCGCCGATCTTGTGCAAAAGGATGAAGAGCAGCACTAGGAATGCGCCGCGCCGGCGGAAAAACTCCATCAGGGGGCCGGCAATGGACGCCCACACTTCCGACATGCCGCGCCGGGAAACGGGGTCGCGCCGCCGGTCGGGCTCGCCCATGAAAAGGCCGGTCAGCATCGCGGGCAGGGCGAACATGGCGCAGGCGAGATAGGCCCCCTGCCACCCGATCCGTGCAGCCAGCACGAGAGCCAGTGCGCCCGCGGCCACCGACCCGATCCGCCAGCCATATTGCGACATGCCAGACCCGATGCCGAGTTGCTCGGGCTTGAGCATCTCGATCCGATAGGCGTCGATCACGATGTCATAGGTCGCGCCCGCGATGCCGACGAGCACGGCGGCATAGGCGGTCTGCAACAGGCTGGAGGCAGGATCGACCAGCGCCAGGTTGGCGACGGCCAGGATCACGAGCACGCCCGACAGCAACAGCCACGACACGCGCTGGCCCAGCCGCCCGATCACAGGCAAGCGCACCCCATCGACGACCCAGGCCCATAACCATTTGAGATTGTAGACGAGGAAAGCGAGGGTGAAGGTCGTCACCGCCTTCTTGTCGATGCCGTCCTGTGCGAGACGCGTGGTCAGCGTCGCGCCGATCATCGCATAGGGAAAACCCGAAGACACGCCGAGGAAGAATGCGGCCAGCGGTGCCTTTTCGACATAGGGCCGCACCGCGTCCCGCCAACTGCCGCGTCCCTGAATGGCGTCCGTCATGAAAAAATACGTCCCCGATGACCAATCCCCGATCCGGGCCACCTTATGCCCTCATTGCCTTCACGCAAGCGCCATCGCGTTCGTCAGCGTGCGGGGCCGAATAAAGTGAGCCCATGCGGTATCCTGGGCCGCCGGGTGCCGCGCAGCACCGCGTCGATGACCTTGATCGCGGCGACGAGATCGCGCGAGGTGTAGGGCTTTGCCAGGCATCCGACCGCCATGGCCTGCGCGTCGATGGGGCACCGTCCGGTTACGAAAAGGACCGGAAGCGCCTGCGCTGCGGCATGGCGGGCGACATCCATACCGTTGCGATCGCCATACAGGCCGATATCGGCAATGACGAGATCGACGCCGCCGCCGTCGATCACCCGCTCCGCATGGTCGTAATCGTTCACCGTTGCTGCGATGCGATAACCGGCCTGCTCCAGCGTGTGTTCATTGTCGAAGGCGATCAGCGGCTCATCCTCGACCACGAGCACGGTGCGGATGCTCCTGCGTGGCGCTGCGCCCTCTTCCTGTTTGCGCAACCCTAAAAACATTTGCCAACCCCGCCCTCATTCCGCCATGCAGCCGATGAAACGCCGCGCCCCGCCAGCGGGTTGCCGATCCGGTGCCTGACACCGTTCATATGGGCGCTGGCGCAGCACGATTTAGCCGATACCGCCCTTTCGAACGCAAGGGAAAGAGCCGGTTCGCAACAAGAGGAATTGCCGTGGAACCGCCCAAGAAATCCGGACCGCCCCGCCGGGGCAAGCCAGGGGGGCCATCCCGTCCGGTGCGCCCGGACCATGGCGGCGGCAGGAAGCCGCCTTCCCGCGAAGGCTTTGGGGGATCGAAGGGCGCGCCCGGTGGGCCGCGCAATCGGACGAAGCCGGCGACGCCATCCAATCCCCACCCCGCCCGCGCCGCCGCGACGGCGGGCGGAAAGGATGAGCCGCAGCGAATCGCCAAGCTCCTGGCGCGCGCCGGGGTCGCATCCCGGCGTGAAATCGAACGGATGATCGCGGAGGGACGAATCGCACTCGACGGCGTGGCGGTCGAAACCCCTGCGACCCTGCTCCCGTCCCTGCACGGCGTTACCGTCGATGGGATCGCGGTGGCGGCCCCTGCCCCAACCCGGCTATTCCTGTTTCACAAACCCACCGGATGCCTCACCACCGAGCGCGACCCGGCAGGGCGTCCCACCATCTACGACCGGCTGCCGGAGGGTTTGCCAAGGCTGATGCCGATAGGGCGGCTCGACATGAATACCGAAGGGCTGTTGCTGCTGACCACCGACGGCGGGTTCAAGCGTCAGATGGAATTGCCCTCGACCGGCGTGCCCCGCACCTATCGTGCACGCGCGTTCGGAGAAGTCAGCCAGCAGCAACTGGAGGACCTGTTCGACGGGGTCGAGATCGAAGGCATCCGCTATGGACGGATCGAGGCCAATCTGGAGCGGCGCACCGGGCGAAACCAGTGGATCGAAATGACACTGACCGAGGGCAAGAATCGCGAAGTCCGCCGCGTGCTGGAGCATATGGACCTTAAGGTGAACCGATTGATCCGCACTGCCTACGGCCCCTTCACGCTGGGGGACATGCCGGTCGGCACAGTGGAGGAAGTGCGCCAGCACGATCTGATCGTCTTCCGCAACTCGCTCAAGGACTCCAAGGAATGAGGATCATCGCGGGCGACTGGCGGGGCCGCACGCTGGTCGCGCCCAAGGGGGATGCTACCCGACCGACAGCCGACCGGACGCGCGAGACGCTGTTTTCGATGCTGCTGAGCCGTATCGGGTCGTTCGAGAGTTTGAGCGTCGGCGACTTTTTCGCAGGATCGGGCGCGCTGGGGTTCGAAGCGCTGTCGCGCGGCGCGGATTCCTGCCTGTTCGTGGAGCAGGATCGCGCTGCGCTCGACGCCATCCGGCGTAACGGCGAAACGCTTGGCATCCGGGCCGATGTGCGGGCTACCAGTGTGCTGTCGCTGGGCAGCGCGACGAAGCCGCTCGACATTCTGTTCATGGACCCCCCCTATGGAACCGGCGCGGGACAGGTGGCGCTCGACAAGATGGCGCGGCTGGGTTGGACCAGCCCTGTCAGTTGGATCAGCATCGAAACCGATCGAGGAGAGGATGTGGCGGTCAAGGGCTTCGTCGCGGACACGGTGCGCGACGTGGGCAAGGCGCGGCTGACGCTATTGCGTGCGGAAAGCTGAACCGGGACATGAACAAGCCGCCCGGCATAAAACCGGACGGCCTGTTTCATAACCCACCTCCCTTGCGAAAAGGCTGGGCTTGGGGGCGCTTCAGCGGCGCTTGCGCATCTTACCCGCGTCGCCGCGATTGATGCAGCTGTCCTGCACTGTCTTCGAGCAGACGGGGTAATTCTTCGTTTCTGTGGGAGTCGGGGCCATGTTTCCCCCGCTCATCCCCGGACTGGCGGACGATCCCATCGGCGCGGCGGGATCATTCGGTGCGCCGGCAGGCGCAGATGCCATGCCCGGATCGGTGGGCGCTGTGCCAGTCGACTGACCGGCATTGGGATCGGCGGGCGGCGGCGGCGCTGCGGGATCCGTCGCGGGAGCGGCCATACCACCGGCAGGAGGCTGCGCAGCGGGCGCGCCCATATCCTGAGCGATCGCGACGCCGGAAACGGCGGAAAAGCTCAGCAATGCGGCACCGGCCAGAAAAATCTTATTCATCGGGATCATCCTTCCTATGTTCTTCGCCCCGCAAGCCCGCTCGGGCAGGGGGAGAACCGAGGGCGCTCGCCACCGTTCCTTACGGCGACGATCAAATGGCCTTCATCCGCGTCGAACCGAATATGCATGGGGAATTATCCCGGATAACGGTCGAACAGGGGCAACCGATCGAGGTTGGTCCACCATGACGGCGCGTCTGCCATCTGGATGTGCGCTTGCGGCGGCAGCGCTTCGATATCGTCCAGGGTGCCGGTCTGGATATCGATGCTACCGGGGAAGATGGTGTCGTTGGTATAGAACAGGCCGGTGCCGCATGTGCCGCAAAAGTGACGGGTCGCATGCTGCGACGATCGGTAACGTACCGATGTTCCCCTGATCGTCACCGCGTCCTGAGGAAACAGCGCCCATCCCACCATCGGCGCACCGGCGCTGGCGCGGCAGTCGGCACAATGACAAATCGCGCTATGCGCCGGTTCGCCCTCCGCCTCGTACCGTATTGCCCGACATTGGCATCCGCCTGTGACCATTTCTCTACTCCCTTGCATGATTCCCCTTTTGTTCTCATAATCGGAGGACCGCTGCAAGGGACGAACCCTTGCTCATCCTTCACGCTCACCTTAGTTGTCCTCCATGACGCTTCCTGCTTCTTCCCCCAACGATCCGCCCTATCTTCATGGCCTCAATCCGCCGCAGCGGGAAGCGGTGCTCACCACCGAAGGACCGGTGCTGGTCCTTGCCGGTGCCGGAACGGGCAAGACCGCTGCGCTGACGGCGCGGCTGGCCCATTTGATCGCGACGCGGCGTGCGTGGCCGTCCGAAATCCTGGCCGTCACCTTCACTAACAAGGCGGCAAGAGAGATGCGCGCGCGGGTCGGCGCGATGATCGGCGACGCGGTGGAGGGGATGCCGTGGCTCGGCACGTTTCACGCGATCGCGGCCAGGATGCTCCGCCGTCACGCCGAACTGGTGGGATTGCAATCCAACTTCACCATTCTCGACACCGACGACCAGTTGCGCTTGATGAAGCAATTGATCCAGGCCGAAGGGATCGACGAGAAGCGCTGGCCCGCGCGGCAGCTTGCCGGGCTTATCGACCAGTGGAAGAACAAGGGCCTGACACCGGCGGAAGTCGGGGCCGGAGAAGCGGAAGCCTATGCCCATGGCAGGGGCCAGGCGCTTTATGCCGCCTATCAAGCGCGGTTGCGTGACGTCAATGCGTGCGATTTCGGGGACTTGCTGCTGCATGTTCTGACGATTTTGAAAACGCATCGCGATGTGCTGGAGCAATATCAGCAGAAATTCCGCTACATCATGGTGGACGAATATCAGGATACCAATTCCAGCCAGTATCTTTGGCTGCGATTGCTGGCGCAGAACCGCAAGAATATCTGCTGTGTCGGCGACGACGACCAGTCGATCTATTCATGGCGCGGCGCAGAGGTCGCCAATATCCTGCGGTTCGAAAAGGATTTTCCAGGCGCGGCTACCATTCGGCTGGAACAGAATTACCGGTCGACGCCCCATATCCTCGGGGCGGCGTCCGGCGTGATAACGGAAAATGGCAACCGGCTCGGCAAGACGCTGTGGACCGACATCGATGTCGGTGAAAAAGTGCGCGTGGTCGGCGTGTGGGACGGGCCGGAAGAAGCGCGGCGCGTCGGTGAGGAGATCGAGGGGATCGAACGCAGCGGTGCGTCGCTGGAACAGGTCGCGATC
>NZ_QFOA01000020.1 GCF_003248505.1 Sphingobium sp. | reverse complement strand
CCTGCCGAAGCCGAAGATCAATATTATGCTGCCGCAGACAACATCGATATGGCAGCGTGACTCACAACCCAACGCCTCCGGCAGACCCGGCGCGGTTCACAGCGCCTCGCCCGGGTGGAGGATGCGCAATGCGTCGGCCCAGCCCTGGTCGAGCAGCCGGAAATAAGCCGCGCGCACCTCGGGCGCGAACAGCGCGTCGTCGAGCCAGCGCTCGGGTTTGTAGACGTCCAGTTCGGTCGGCATGACGTTGAAATCCCCGGCGAGCATCACCGGCAGGCCGGTTTCAAGCAGCCCCGCAGCATGCGCGATCAGGCGCTCGAACCAACGGAGCTTATAGTCGAACTTGGGGCCGGGTCTGGGATTGCCGTTGGGTAGATAGAGGCCGCCGATCAGGATTCCGTTGACCGCCGCCTCGATATAGCGGATGTGACTGTCATCGGGATCGCCGGGCAAACCCCGGCGGGTTTCGTGAATCTCGCCGACACGGCTGAGGATGGCGACGCCGTTCCAGCTCTTTTGCCCGTGCCAGATCGCATCATAGCCAAGATCGCGGATCGCTCGCAGCGGGAATTTCTCCTGCGGCGCCTTCAATTCCTGCAGGACGACGATGTCGGGCTGGCGTTCGGCCAGCCAACGCAGCAGCACCGGCAAGCGGCCATTGACCCCATTCACATTGTAGGTCGCGATGATCACAGGTCGGGAAGGATCTGATCGGCGCGCCCCCAATGGGCAAGGTTCTTCGACGCCGCGCGCTTCACCATCTCCGCTCCATCGCCGATATGCCAGTGCGATGGCTTGTCGAGATCGCGCAGTTCCTCCCAGGTCAGCGGAACCGCGATCGGCGCATATTCGCGTGTCCGCGCGCTATAGGGCATGACTGCGGTCGCGCCGCGCTGATTGCGCAGATAGTCGATGAAGATTCTGCCCGTGCGCTTCGCCTTGGCCAACGCGGCGGTGAAGCGGCCCGGCTCGGCCTGGGCGAGCGCCAAAGCAAAGCGATGTGCGAAGTCCTTTACTACCGGCCATTCGGCCGAGGGCGTGAGCGGCGCGATGACATGGACGCCCTTGCCCCCGGTGACCATCGGGAAGGTCGTCAGACCCATCTGAGCGAGCACGTCCTGCACATGGAACGCCGCCGAGACGACATCCTGGAAATCCAGTCCCTCGTCGGGATCGAGATCGAAAACCAGGCGATCAGCCTTCTCGACATCCTCGATCCGCGCGCCCCAGCCATGAAACTCGATCGTGCCCATCTGGACGCAGGTGAGCAGGCCGGCGGGCGTATCGACGAACAGATAGGGTTCGTCATGGCCGTCCTTCTCGCGGATGCCGACTTGTTTGACGTCGTCGCCAAAGCTGCCGGCGTCATGTTTCTGGAAGAAGCATTTCTTCGATCGACCCTGCGGACAGCGTACGAGGCTGATCGGCCTGCTGCCGGCCCAAGGCAGCATGATCGGCGCGACGATCTCATAATAATCGGCGAGCTGGCCTTTGGTGAGCTTGCCTTCCGGAAAGATCACCCGCTCGCGATTGCTGATCTTGACGCTGCTGCGGGCCGGGGTGGTCGCGATGGCAACCGGTGTCTCGGTCTCCAGCACGACGGCTTCGGGCTTCTTGTCCTCGCGAAGCCCAAGATAGCTCGGATGACGCAGCACGCCTTCGTCGGTGAACTCGACAAAGGCGATCTCGGCCACAAGCCTGGGTTCGATCCAATGCGCGCCGCGAACAGCGGCGCGGGGCGCGTCGACGGTCGGGCCTTTGCGCGCGAGCGGCGCCATGATTTCCATGAGCCGCTCGATCTCATCGGCGGTAAAGCCGGTCCCGGCCTTGCCGGCATAGCGCAGCTTCCCATTCTCGTTGACGCCGAGCAGCAGCGAGCGGAACCCGCGCTGCTTATCCGAGGGCGTCCAGCCGACAATGACGAACTCCTGCCGGCGGATACACTTGGTCTTGAGCCAAGTGCCCGAGCGCGAGCCGCTGTATCGCGCGTCGGCGCGCTTCGAGATCACCCCTTCGAGGCCGGCGCCGCAGAAGCTGGCTAGCAGCTTCTCGCCATTGCCGACGATGTGATCGGAATAGCGGATGCGCCCTTTGGCTTCGCCGATCAGCGCCGCCAGCTTCTCCTTTCGCTCGATCAGCGGCGACCGGGTCAGATCCTCGCCGTCCAGTTCAAGCAGGTCGAAGGCGAAATAGTCGATCGCGTCAGGATCGCTTTTGAGCGCCGCCTGCAGGGCCTGAAAGCTGGTACGGCCGTCGGGAAGGGTCACCACCGCCTCGCCATCGATCAGCGCGCTGCCGACGTTCAGCTTCAACGCGTCGGTGATCAGCCCGGCGAACCGATCGGACCAGTCGAGACCCGAGCGCGTATAGGCGCGCCCTTCGCCGCCACCGATCGCGAGGAGCGTTCGATAGCCGTCATATTTGAGTTCGTGCAGCCAGCGATCGCCCGGTGGGACATGATCGACGAGCGCGGCCAGCTGCACCGGCTGAAACGGCGGCAATAGGCCAGATTTCTTGCGGCGGGCGGGCGCGGCGGCGGGCGTTCTGGAATTGCCGGCCGCCGCAGGTGACGCTTTGGCGCCCGCCTTGCGCTTGCGCACAGCCTTGCCCGCTGCAATCTCCTCCATCGTGCGCCCCGTATCGACGCTGGTAAGATGGGTGCCGATCAGATCGTCTGAGCCGCCGGCGAATTCATCCTGCACCTTTCGCAAAATCCAGTTCTCGCCCTTTTCCTTGCCGCGCGGCTTCAGACGAAAGAGGATCCACTCACCCTGCATCCGCCGGCCGTGAAGAATGAAGTGGAGGTGACCTTCGGGCAGCGTCTGGCGAGGATCCTTGCCGGGGATCGATTCCCAGGTGCCATTGTCCCACAGCATCACCGTGCCGCCGCCATATTCGCCTTTGGGGATCGTGCCTTCGAACCGGGCATAGTCGAGCGGGTGATCCTCGGTGCGGACCGCGAGGCGCTTGTCGTCGGGATTGCTGCTCGGCCCGCGCGTGACCGCCCAGCTCACCAGCGTGCCGTCCAGTTCGAGGCGGAAATCATAGTGGAGGCGCGACGCCGCATGCTTCTGGACGACAAAGCCGTTGCCGGTGGTCGGCTCGGTTGCGCCCGACGGTTCGGCCGTGCGGTCAAAGTCGCGCTTCTCGCGATATTTTGCGAGGCGCTCGTCGGCCGAAGTGATGTTCGCTCTCGAGGCTTGTGCCATATCGATTTCCGATCAGCCTGTTAATTCGTGCGGTGGCGAACTCGTTCCCCACTCGCCCCTTCGCCGATCGTGCGGACGAAGCGATAGCTTGCCTGTTCGAACTTCAGCGAGCGGAAGAAATTATGGCTGTTGTCGATCGTGATGTCGCTCATCGCCTCGATTTGACGGCAGCCGGCCTTGGCCAGCGCGGTCTCGGCGGCCGCCAGCATCGCCGTTCCGATGCCTCGACGACGGTGGCTCTTGTCGACTATGAGCACTGTCACGCGCCCGATCGGGCCGCGATGGATAGTCCCTACAACCGCCCATCCGCAGCAGCCGACGATATCGCCCAGCTCGGCGACTACCATTCCGGCCTTCGCCTTTCGGCCGGCTGCGAGATTGTCGGCGACCTGCGTGCTATCGAGCGATACACCGCTGAGCAGGGCGAAAAGCGCCGCCAGGGAACCGGCATCGTTCGCGGTGACAGCGCGAATACGCAGCTCCGGTTCGGGTGCGGGCATAGGCTCGGGATCGGGCTGGGGCGCTGGCTCAGCTTTTGGGACGAGCCGGAGTGAAGGCTTTGAACGCGCCTTCTTGGAAGGTTTCCGTGCCGGACCTGGCTCTTCTCGTCTATGCGGCGCCGAACGATCTCGTAACACCGGTTTTGCCCGGCGGCGGATGGGTTCCTCGTCCTCCTCGGGCTTGGGCGGGCGGGGTTTCTCTCTGGGGGCAGGTCGATCGGGAGTCGCGTCGGCCGACTGCTTCCATGTGCTTTGCTCGCTGCTTCGCAGATAGTCCTGGATGTCGTCGGCGCTCGCGGTCAGGCCATCGTCGCCGATACCGAGCAGCGCCTTGCCACCCGCATCGGTCAGGCCATATTTCCCGAAGTCGCCGGTGCCGGGCTTGCGTCGCCGCGACTTGACCAGCCTCAGCCCCCGGTGCTGCGCCATCTCGCGGAGCTCGTCGTCGCTGACCTCTGCCATCTTACGACGAGCCTGCGATGCCAGTATTTGTCAGTGCGGCAGGGGCGCCTCGGCGTCTTATGGGTTCCAGATGGCGCGACGCCCGGAACGGCACCCGGTGATGCGCGGTTCTCCAGATATGCGCGCGCATCCCTTCTCCCAATCCTCGATGATCAGCCGCATCGGCTTCGACGACGATGCCGGTATCCTGTCGATCTCGTTTCGCGATACTGGCACATATCTCTATTACGACGTGCCGGCCGAGACCTTCGAGGCCTTCTGCCATGCGGCTTCTGCCGGAAGCTTCTTCAATGAGCTGATCAAGGACCGTTTTCGCTACGCACGCGATCCCGAACGACGGCGCTTCGGGCCGAACGCCTGATCGCTCAGGCTTCGCCAAGGGCACGGTAAACCGACATCAGATGCCGAGAAGCGATGGCCCGCGCGCGCGGCGACCTGATCGTCTCCTCATTGGTCTCATGAAGCATGGTGAGCATGTCGAGCACTTCCTGGCGGGGCGTGCCCGTTTCTCGCAAGTGCGTGCCGATCAACGTCAACAGATTGGCCCACAGCGTGATGGCGCCTTCGGCAAATGCTGCATCGTCGTCGACGGTCGCCGCTACCGGGTCGGATCTGTCCGCCACGGATCAGGCCCGCTTGCGCGCAGCCGGTTTCGTGGCTGGCTTGGCCGCAGCCTTCTTGGCGGCCGGTTTCGCGGCAGCCTTGCTGGTCTTCTTTGCCGTCGCCTTGGACGAGCCGCCACCCGATGAGCCGAGCGAGTTCTTGAGGGCGGCCATCAGGTCGACGACGTTGGAACCACGCGAATCGCTGCCCTTGTCATCGCTCTCGATGTTAAGCGTCTTGCCCTTCTTCTTGCGCTCGATCAGCTCCTTGAGCGCGTCGGCATAGCGATCGTGAAACTCCCTCGCATCGAACTTGCCGGTCTTCTTGTCGATCAAGGTGGTGGCGAGGTCGAGCAATTCCTCGTCCGGATCGGTATCACCGATCTCGCGGAAATAGCTCGTCGCCTTGTTTACCTCGTCGGCGTATCGCAGTGTCTCCATCACCATGCCGCGCCCGCAAGCCTTTATGCTGACGACATATTCCCGTCCGCGCATCGCAAGCTGGCCGAGGCCGATCTTGCGGGTGCGGCGGAGTGCCTCGCGCAGGACGATGAAAGCCTCCTCGGCGAGATCGTCGGCCGGCACGACATAATAGGGCTTCTCGAAATAGATCGCGTCGATGTCATGGCTATCGACGAACTGGGTCAACTCGAGCGTTTTCTTGCTCTCCAGTTTGACCCCCTCGATCTCGTCGTCGTCGAGCAGGACATACTCGCCCTTGGCATATTCGAAGCCCTTGACGATCTCATCGACGTCGACAGGGCCGATCCCCGGCACGATCTTTTCATACTTGATCCGTTGGCCCGATGGCTCATGGATCTGGTTGAACGCGATCGTGGCGCCGCTCCTCGTCGCCGAATAGATTTCAACGGGAATGGAGACCAGCGCCAGTCGGATCTGACCTTTCCAATAGGGACGTGCAGCCATCGATCCTCTCCTTCGCAGATTCTCCTAATCCCTAATGCCTTCGGCTCGTTCCCGCGCAATCTGCATCGCCGCGTAATCTACGTCGCCGCACCAGGCAAAGGTGTCGATGACCGGTGCATGGGGCTGTCGCTAGCCCGCGATCAGCGGCTCGCTGGTCGGGATAAGGAACGGCATCAGCAAACTTTGCTTCCCTATGGTTGAGTGCTAGAAGGCGAGGGCGCTGCGAAAAGGGCAGGGCCGGGACTGCTAATCCCGCAAATGGCCAAGGAAGCTCGGGAAACTCTGTTTTCCGGGATGCCGCCGTGCATGTCCAAACCTTCGGGTGAAAGACGGCGGCGCATGTCATTTGCGTGTTAGCAGTCCCGGCGGCTCCCGCGTCCAGTGCGCGGGAGTTCGGGATCGTCACCGCATCCGCCTCGGCACTTCCGCCTCATCCGCCATGGATGCGGGATGGAGATTCCCATGCACGAAAGCCGTGGAGACGATGCACCTTCCCTATCGGGCCGTACGGGCGATCACGTCACTGTCGAGGAATTCGAAAAGCTGCGACAGCGCGTTCCGCCGCGCGTCATGCATCTATGTCCCCACGACCGAATAGCGATCGAGCGCACGACGCGGATATTATGTGCCTGTCTCGATGACGGGCAGGAACGTGCGTTCGGGTACGGCTCGCTCTACTGGCTCATGCTCGTGGGCGACAACGCCGATCCGCAAAAGATCGACAAGCACCAACTTGAACTCTCCAAATTCGAACTCTGGGCATTCGTCGATCCCGAGTTCAATAAGGGAAGGGCACGCCATCTGGATGAGGCCCGACATATCATTAAAGCGGAAGTGGATCACCTGGCGACGATCACGTTGTCCATCTTCACCATCGATGAGCCCAAACGGTTCCGCGTTGAAGACAACCACTTCCTGACGGATCGCTATGACACGGGCATCGTTCTCTACGACCGCGCAATGGATGGACCGCGGGAGCCAAAGGCGCAGGCGCGTTTTGACAGGATTACGGCCGCTGCCATGAGGCTGCCCGAACCGCAGCATTCTGCCTTCGCCTGGTACCGGCGCCATGGGCTGGGCACGGTCAAGGGACTGGCGAAGTGCACACGCAGCTCAGCTAAAGAAGAGATGCACCTCGCTCAGGCCTTTGGGAAATTGCTCGGGTGCATCGGGGACGATGCCCTCCCGCATTCGCTTCGTCCCGGAGCGCGCAATCACCCATCCCGCAACCTCAACCTCTATCACCGCCCCCAGGACTTCGACCGGATTCTGGCGGTGTCTCATTACCGTCACGCCCTGTATTTCCTGGAGACAGCGGAGGAGACCCTGCCGAAATACGGGCTTGATGTCCTCGTCCGCCATGCCGCCTATTCTACCGAGTTTGGGCTCAAGGCGATCCTTTTGAAGGCAGGCTACCACGACCACTTGATCCGCCGGCAAATCGGCCTCGATCTCGAGCATGCCTTGCTGGACGCCTTGAGGAACGGGTTGCCCGAGCCCTCGCCAGATCTGATGCGGTTGATTGGCCCGCTCTCTCGCTATCACAGCCAGGGCAGAACCCCGGAGCTGGCGCGGGCCGTAGGGGCGGCGGTGCCGCCTGACGAGATTGTGGGGACGGTCTGCGCGTTGATCCGGTCCGTAGGGTTGGTGACAGGCTATGAAGGGTTACCCGCCGATACCGGTTGAGGAAGCGTTCTGCGAAAGGAAAGTCCCGGAGTGGACCGCGCGCCGCACTGCATTGAAATGCACCGCCCAAGGTCCCGAATTACCGAGGATGTGAAGGGCTCCTCGACGGGAGAACCCTGCTGGCAGCTTCGTGGCATGTCGCAAGCCGTAGCCGGCAGTGATGAAACGGCAATGCATGTCGCACATGCCGCTCTCGTCCGCATGCGCATGTGGCAAGCGCGAGATCATCACGATAGGAGTGTCCTGCAGGAGGGCGCCCCGATTGATGCCTCAGTTCAAAGATATATTTCGATTCAACACGCATAGTGCTTTGTTGGCGATGCCAGGGTTCGCCCTGTTGCTTGTGGGCGGTGTGAGTGCCGGCGCCGCGATGCCGGCCTCCATCGCAGCGGGTGCGGCGTTCTCGGTCGGCTTCGGGGCGACCAAGCGAGTGTTTCATAATCGATGGGCCGCGATGACGCTGGCTGGAATCGGCATGACACTTGTCGCCTTTATCGGCACGATCCTTGGCAACGATCCATATGTGACACTGGCGGCGACAGCCCTAATGGGAGGCCTTTGCGGTGCGTTGATCAGCCGCGACATCGATTTGTGGTGGGTCTGGCTCCAGATCATCATTGCCTTTCTGCTGGCGCTGCACTTCCCCGGAAGCGTGCTCGATGGTCTGCGCCGGGCTGTGTTGGTGGCGGGTGGGTCTGCGATCCAGATCGCAGCGGTCGGATTGATGGTGGGAGTGATCGGCGAGGGAAAAGAAATTCCGGCAGCGCGCAGCGATCGGGCGACCCGACAGGAAATGCTGCTCCACGCGCTTCGAGCGGCGCTGTGTATCACCATCGCAAAAGTCGCCGCGGACAAGGCAGGTGTCGAGCATGGCTACTGGGCTGCCCTGACCGCTATGGTCGTTCTCAAGCCGGGGCTACGCGATACCGGTGTACGTGGCATCGAGCGAATTGGCGGCACGGTCGCCGGCATTGTTCTTGCGACGATAGTGCTGCATCTGCTGGCTGCGGTACCGCTTCCGCTGGCGGGTGCTGCTGTGTTGTCCGCTGGTTGTGCGTTCGGGTTCCAGAAAGCGCGTTACGCGGTTCTGAGCGCGGCCATCACCATGAGCGTCATATTGATGATCGCGCTGGCGGGCGGAGAGATCAAAGGCGCGGAAACCGACCGATTGCTCGCAACGCTGATCGGTGGCGCTGTCGCCCTGGCCGGGGCAATGATCGCACCGCGCCGATTGCCGGGTCAGCGCAACGCCGATGACAACGAATGAATCTGCTGCAAATTCATGCGATCACCATTCGAGCGGGGCGGTCGCGCTCTGGCCATACCCGCTCCCATAAGGAAGGCCGCAGCGTTTAACCAAGAACGGCAAACCGCTGCAGTCTCAGGCTGACAGTGCCGGTCCTGGTGCGTCGGTGATACGGGACACTGCAACGAGCCCGCCATCGCAGAAATCGATCGCAGCCTCAGCTCCTTGCCAAGCGCAGTAAGGCCAGCCAGCTTACAGTCACGTCCAGAAGATTCTCCCTGGCGATCCTGTCGATGCCGGAAATGCCCAGCAGCGCGCGAACCTGATCGAGCGAGACCCAAGATCGCGGGCGCGCCGGAGGAAGGACAGCCGACCCATAGTTCGCCCATGGTGCCGAGTTGGACATAGGGCTTGCTTTGCGTCCTGTAGGGATTGCTGTGCAGAACTGCCGCCCGATATAGGTGGCATCGATTGCTAAGTGCCCACGTCCTTCATTCTCCCACATACCGACACAAGGTGCGCGCCTTGGAATGCCCGGTATGCCCAACCACAGCGTTGGGAAGCTGTACGGCTTCAGGATAGCGTTTCAACGCTCCTATCGACCGCAGTGGAGAGAATAACGGCTGTATCCTGCCAGGCGGCAGCCCCTCTTTCGGGGGCCTGGCAGGGCGTAACAACATCCATGACGCGGCTTGTGGCCCAAGATCGGCCGCCACGCACCGAAGCCGAAATGCCTCGGATCGGAACGAGAAAGACTGTAAGAACGGCCTTGTCGAGGCCCAGGAAAGAGATCGCCTGCTTTGAGCTGAAAGAGAACTTTCTTTCCGCCTTGCATAGGCTTGTGCCTCAAGGCATCCCATTAGGGGGATCAGGCTGAGGGCGGCGTACCCTGACAATGCTGCACAGCCCCCGCAGCGGTGATGAGAAAGGCTTCATCGCTAAAACGGACGGAAGGCAGGATGATGGATCAGCGTGTCACAGATCTTTGGAATCGCCTCATGGCTTACAATGAGGGCGACGCTATTCCGCTTGCCGCATTCCGTGACGAGGTTCTGCAGTTGCACGAGGCCATCACCGATGAGGAGAGCCGAATTGGCCTCATGCGGATCTTCAATCTTGTCTGTGACTTAGTGGCGGTGCATCTCGAAGAAACGGGGGGCGATCTCCACGCTTTTGCCGCTCATCGGCAAAGCCAGATTTGGATGTTCTTGCGGGCCGAAAGCCTTCTCGATGGCGTGCTGGACCGTAGCCGACTTCGTGATGTGACCGGGCGTGAGGTGCAGGCCGGTCGCATGACGCCGGACGATCCGCTGCGACTGTACGCCCTGGGCGATGATTCGGCTTTCGCCGAGTTCTTGGAAGCGCCGTCAGCGCAGCCGACGCGCCACTAGGACGGAACACCGGCCTGCGGGCTCGCAGCAAGAAACAGCGCAGCGAGCGGCGCAAAGCTGGCGCCGATAAACCACGACGCAGTCGCTTTTCTGCCTGCGCCGGTGTAACGATGCTTGGGTGAAAGCTGCTATTCACCGGCCTTGAGGACTGTCCGAAGGAAAGGCCGAGGAGGATGAATCCGAGGATTATGTAGATGCACTCACCTGCGCTGCCTTGGCTGAAAAGCTGGGGAGCAAATCCACTGCGCGCCGCAATCATCCCAGTCGAGCAGCCCAATCGGATGGACGCTGGACCCTCCTTGCGTTCCTTCTCGCCTGGGCGATCGTTGTGCTGACAATCGGTGGGGCGATCTGTATTATCTCAACGTCAATATGATGCCGATGCCCGCGAGCATATGAGCACCATGTTCGGGCATTGATGGAACCGATGGCGAGCAGCCGAAATAACGCCAGCAAAATACCTGTGGTGTCTAGTTGCTCCCCAACAGTAAGACGGTGCTCCCGATAAAACGATCGGGGCCATTTGGTCATCCTGTCGGTACCGGCATCAAGTATCTGCAGTGCTCTGCGACGCGGCGGTGCCGGAAATGCCTGCTTTTGCGAGATCTGGATTTTGCGCGACCTGTTGGTCGACGCCGTCCTGGGCGCCCTCTTTCGCCGCCTGCTTGACCGATTTTTCGAACATGCGCTTCAGCACCCAACCGACCGCGAAAGTCACCGTCGCGGTGACAACGGCGCGAGCTGCGGTATCCTCGAGCGAGCGAAAGAGCTGTTTGCGGCGCTGGCGTCCATTCTGACCGGCAATGAGGTCGGCTACTTTCTCTCGTTTGCGCATTCGATCACCTCCTGGTTTCGGTCGTAGTATGCGTAACGCACGAAAAGGGAGAAGGGTGGCCGAGATAAAAGAACAGCCGGCTGGCAGATGATCCGAGCGCCCTTCAGGGCGATGCCGGGGAAAATCCTGAGGACTACAGTCCGCCCGCGAAAATGGTTCTCAGAGGCGTAGCAGGTTTTCAGCCGGCCAGCCTCGTCACTCGCCGGTTTGGGCATCTGGAGCGGCAATCTGCTTGGATACTGGTGCTTCACCTTGGCGGAAGAATAGGGAAAGTATGAGTAGGACCGCGGTCGAGAGAAATTCGCTCTCCCAGTTTTCGAAGACCCTTCGGCAAGCTTTTTACAGGCGACGCCAATTGACGAGGAAGTCTGGGAAGCGGTTGAGCAGCTTTTACGGGCAGTCCGACGATCAGGTATCACGAGGCGGGATACACCTTTCCCTCTGTCGCGTTCGCCTTGATCATTCATCCCATGGAAGGAGAGATGTCATGGCACAGACCGATATTGCCACGGACGAAACCAATCGGCTAATCGCCTCGAACAAGGTTGAGGGCACCACCGTCTACAACGCCCAGCGCGAAAAGCTCGGCTCTATCTACAATTTCATGGTCGAAAAGCGCTCGGGCAAGGTGGAATATGCCGTACTTCAGTTCGGCGGCCTGTTCGGGCTGGGGAGCGATTATTATCCGCTACCCTGGGACGTGCTGACCTATGATACCGATCAGGGAGGCTATGTCGTCAATCTCGACAAGAGCGTGCTGGAACAGGCGCCCCGCTATGCAGGCGACAGCGAGCCGGCTTTCGATCGCAACTACGGGCGAGAGGTATATGGCCATTACGGCGTCGACTACCCCTATTGATCGGACAGAAGTGGCCGGCCCGTAGGGCCGGCTACTTTTTCGCGCTTATGACGACTTGTCGCTGAGCGCCTCGCCACCTTCCTCCTCTTCCAGCAGAACGGCTGCCGATCCGGCTGCAGACAGACGTACCTGATTGCCTTCGACAGCGGCCACCAATCCTCCTGAAAAATAATGGTGATGATCGGAGTGCGAGCCGCTGTCGGCTTTCGTCATCTTGATCCGATCGCCCTCGACCTTGTCGACAGTGCCGATATGGACGCCATCTGCGCCGATGATCTCCATATGCTCCTTGATTTGGCTCAGGTCCGTCATCTCAGTTCCTTTCATCTGGTGAAATTTCTGTACCCATTTGCCAGGCCGGGCTCGATTTTCCCGTCGCCGGGCAGTTGGTTTGCGCTATGTCCCGTCGAGCGGCAGAAGCGATCTAGCCGTTCACAATGATCCCGCCATTTGGATGGAGCACCTGCCCGGACATGTAGCTGGAATCCTCGCAGGCGAGAAACAGGAAGGCCGGGGCGACTTCATTGGGCTGGCCCGGCCGACCCATGGGCGTGCTCTCGCCAAAATGCTCCAGCTTCTCAGGTTTTGCGCCGCCGCATGGGTTGAGCGGGGTCCAGATCGGTCCCCGGTGCGACCGCATTCACGCGAATGCCATCGCCGACCAGATTTTCCGACAATGACCGAGTAAAGGCCGTGATCGCACCCTTGGTCGAGCTATAGTCGAGCAGATCCTTGCTGCCCTGGTACATGGTGACGCTCGTGCAGTTGACGATCGCCGCGCCCGGCTTGAGGTGCGGGCGCGCGGCGTGCGTCAGGAAGAACATGCCAAAGATATTGGTCTGGAAGGTTCGGCGCAGCTGTTCCTCGGTTATGTCCGTGATGTCCTCATCGGGATGCTGCTCGCCGGCATTGTTGACGAGAATGTCGATCCTGCCGAATGCATCGAGCGTCTTGCGTACGATCTCCTCGCTGAAATCCTTCTCGCCGATATCGCCGCGGATGGTGATCGCCTTGCGTCCTTCGGCCTCGACGATCCGCTTCGTTTCGGCGGCATCGTCGTCCTCGAGCAGATAGACTATGGCGATGTCAGCGCCTTCACGGGCATAAAGTGCCGCCACGGCGCGCCCGATGCCACTGTCGGCGCCGGTGATGATCGCAACCTTGTCCTTGAGACGCTCAGCCCCCTTATAGCGAGGCTGCCACTCGGGCTTTGGCTCGAGTTTGCTTTCATGCCCGGGAAGCGCATCTTCGTGGATCATCTGGGCGGTCTCGGTCATTGCGGCATCTCCTTTGGAGACAGAACCCTTTTCTTGCCGATGAGTTCTCCTGTCAGTGAACGGATGATCGCACGCCTGCGTCAGTCGACACCAAAGGAGACGATTGATGGCACTCAAGGCCCTGGCTCTCAATTGCACCCTTAAGAGCAACGCGAAGGAAGCCAGCTCAACCGACACCATGATCGCGGTGTTGAAACAGGCATTTTCCGACTGTCAGGTTACGATTACCGAGACAGTGCGGGCGGCAGCGCTCGATATCAGAGCCGGAGTAACATCCGACGAAGGGGACGGCGATGCCTGGCCTGCGCTGCGCGAGAAAATACTGGCGCACGACATCCTCGTCTTCGGCGGCCCGATCTGGATGGGGCAGATATCCAGCGTCGCCAAGCGCGTGCTCGAACGGATGGACGCGTTTCTCTCGGAGACGGACGATCAGGGCCGCATGCCCAGCTATGGAAAAGTCGCGGTGGCGGCGATCGTTGGCAACGAGGACGGCGCGCATTTTTCATCCGCCCAGCTTTTCCAGGCCCTGAACGATGTAGGCTGGACCATTCCAGCGGTCGCGGCATGCTACTGGGTCGGCGAGGCGATGGGGTCCACGGATTTCAAGGATTTGGCGACGACGCCGGAAAAGGTGACGGAAACTGCAAAGATGGTGGCTGGCAACGCCGCCCATCTGGCCGGCTTGCTGCAGAAAAATCCCTATCCCGGCTGAGCCAAAATTCTCGTTCTGATCAGCTTCCAGGGAGAAAGCTTTCGTGAAAGATACAGGATGGATTGCCGCAGGGGAGTTCGTCCGGCATCCGTCAATGGTCGGCTCGGCCTTTCCCGCAAGCGCCCGAATGGTGCGCCGTATGCTGGCCCCGTTGAACTGGTCTAACATCGAGGTTCTCGTGGAATACGGGCCGGGCAGCGGCAGATTTACCTTCGAAATGCTCAGGCGCATGCATTCGAAGCGCGCGTCGATCTGGCGAAGATCGCGCCAAAGCGCGATTTCTGACCACCAAGAAATTGCGGCGAGCCGATCGAAACAGATCGGGACGAATTGGCTGCTGCCGCGTTCAAGGGATTGGCGGTGGCAACCGACAAGGAGAAGGATCATGCCTCGCGGAGACAAGTCGAGCTACACCGACAAGCAGAAGCGCAAGGCCGAGCATATCGAAGAGGGCTATGAGGATCGCGGCGTAGGCAAGGAGGAGGCAGAGAGGCGCGCCTGGGCGACGGTCAACAAGGAGTCCGGCGGCGGAAAGAAATCTGGCTCTGGCCGCGGCAAGAAAGAAAACCACGAAAGTTCGCGCAAAGGTGGCCGCAAGGGCGGATCGAGTCAGAGCGCGGAAAAGCGCTCTGCGGCCGCGAAAAAGGGCTGGGAAACCCGCCGACGCAAAGGAAATGCCTGATGTCGACCCACAAGATGATGGCGCTGCACACGAATGTGAGTGGCGTGCATGACGCTGGGGTGTCCTGGTGACGCACTGCAAATCTTAATTTTCGGGATAGGCGTGTATGACGGAATGGATCACAGATATTGTCGAGCGGATGGGGTACTGGGCCATCGGCCTGCTCATGCTGCTTGAGAATGTCTTTCCTCCCATACCCTCTGAAGTGATCATGCCCCTGGCCGGCTACACTGCCGCCGACGGCGGCCTCAACATCATACTTGTCATCATATGCGGCACGATAGGGACGGTCACTGGCGCCGCCTTCTGGTGGTGGCTGGCAGGAAAATGTGGTGAACGGCGATTGAAAAAGCTGGCTGACCGCCACGGACGCTGGCTTACCTTGTCGGCTAACGAAATCGACCACGTTGATGCTTGGTTTGATCGGCACGGTTCCTGGGCCATTCCCGTCGCTCACATCATTCCTGGTCTGCGCACGCTGATCTCGATTCCGGCTGGCGTGTTCGGCACTCCTTTTCCAAGGTTTCTCATCTTGACCACGCTGGGATCGGCTGTGTGGAACAGCCTTCTTGCAGGAGCCGGATACTTCCTCGGCCGACAATTTTCGGCCGTCGATCGTTATCTTGGGCCTGCTGGCCTCACGATCATGGCAGCAGTGCTGCTGTACTACGTTTATCGCGTCATCACCTTTAAGCCGAGTGTCGAAAATGCTTGAGGACGATCTCTCCGTCACCCTCATGAGGCTCGGGCTCGCGACGCTTCTGGGCCTCGTGCTGGGGTTCGAACGCGAACGCCACGGCCATGATGCAGGCCTGCGAACACATGGTCTAGTCGCGCTGAGCTCAGGGATGCTTACCTTGTCTGCCCTGGAACTCGTGGAACACCATGGGGAGGGCGACCCTGTTCGCGTCATACAAGGGCTTGCACAAGCTATCGGCTTTATCGCCGGAGGCTTGATCTTTGTGCGCGGGGGCGATGTACGAAACATGACAACGGCGGCCAGTCTCTGGATGGCTGCGGCTGTCGGCATAACCGCCGGTGCTGGGCAGTATATTCTTGTGCTGGCAGGTACGGCCCTCGCCGTCCTACTCCTGGTCGCTGCGACCTTCGTTGAACGCATGCTCCCAAAAAATGGCGGATCGCCAGATAGCCAGAAATCGGTGCAGATGCCGAACCGGCGTGGCTCTGTCGTTCCCTCTCCTCCACCCGGTCAGCTTGGCGAGGAGGAAAAGTAGAGCCGCCTTGAGGAGCACCATAGCACAAGGCTTCGAGCCCTGACTGGGTTTCGCCCCCTGGAATCCGACCTAATGCAGGTACATGGAATTGGTCATAACGCGAGCGATGCCACGGCAGCGTGCGCCACACGCGGCCCAGAACCCACCCATAAATCGGCCAGGACGGCAGGGCTAACGGCCAGCCCGTGCTGCCGGTTAAGAGGAGTCCTTAGGAGCAGACTGTGCAGTTCGGGCCCGCAGGGCCCGCTGCTATATGGCGGGAAAGCTACATTTCCGCCTCCATCTGGCCAATTTCCGCAGAAACGCATGCGGGGCTTCGACGAAGGGCCTACAGCGCCCTTGCGTCGTCGTCAGATGACGTGGGGCTCGGATAGGGCATGATCAGCTTTCCGTCAGGGGCGGCGGTGAACGTCGTTTGCGTGGGATAAGGAATGGAAATCCCCTCCTGGGCGAACCTTTGCACGACCGCCACCATCAGCCGGTCGCGCAGCGGATGCGCCACGCCCCAGTCCTTGCCCGGCACGTCGACCAGCAGGCTGAAATCGAGCGAACTAGCGCCGAAGCTCTCGAACCCGGCCCTTGCCGCCTTACCGCCTTCCGCCTCGACAAGTTCGGTCAGGATGCCGGGAATGCGCGCGAGCGTCTCGGGCGGGGTCTCGTAGGCGACGCCGATGGTGAACGGCAAACGGATATGATCACGCCCGCTGACGTTCAGGATTTCCTTGTCGAGCAGGTTCTTGTTGGAGATGATCCGCAGTTCGCCCGTATAGGCGCGGATGCGCGTGGACTTGAGACCGATCGCCTCGATCGTGCCCGACGAATTGTCGAAGCTGATCTGGTCGCCCTTGGAAAACGGTCGGTCGAAGATGATCGCCAGCGCGGCGAACAGGTCGGCGAAGATACCCTGCGCAGCCAGACCTATGGCGATACCGCCGACGCCCAGACCCGCGACGAGGCCGGTAACGTTTACGCCGATGTTGTCGAGCAGCACCACGGCCGCCACCGCGAAGACCACCACGCTGACCAACAGGCGGATGAGGCCCATGGCATTAATGATCGCCTCGCCCTTGAAATGCTCGGCCGAGGTCTTGTGCTCTATCGCGCCGAGGATGAACTCGCGCGCCCAGATCGCGCCTTGCATCACCGCAGCCAGGGTGAACAGGAACGTTACCAGCTTGTCGAGCATCGGAGGCGTCTGCGCGTATCCGTCCACCGCACGGATGGCGACCATGATGATGAAGTAGTTGGTGGTCTTGGTGATGGCCCGGCCGACGATGGTACGCCAGTCGCCCCGCCCGCGCTCCTTTCGGCACAGACGCGCGCCAAGCCCGCGCAGGGCGTAGAGCGCGGAGACGATGGCGACGGCGATGGCCAATGCGATGATGATCTGCAGCCAGTACGCCTGGAACCACGAAACCGTCGATCGCGACAGGTCGCGAATTTGCGTGGATACGTCCGGGATGGCGGTTCTTGCGAGAGCTGGGGAAGTTGCAGCGGGCGTGGCTGCGGCGATAATCTGGATTACGCTCATCGTATGCACATGATCCTGCGTCTGTGGCGCGGTTGCGGATGGCGACCCGAACCGGCGGATTGGCGACGCTTGCACGACAGGCGCGCAAAGTGTCGGCGCGGGCCTCTAAAATGGACTGACCCCGAGTTTGTTCCCGTATCGAGTGATGAAGTCCCTCACGCTTTCGGGAATGCGACCGTAGCGGCGGCGATTGGCCTAATCTTGAACATCGTCAGCGCCCTACCGCTATCATCACCACGGGCACACGAGCATCACGATCATGATCATGGGCACCGTGACCATCGTCATGGATGAGCGCAAACGACAACTACCTGCGTTCGGCCTATCTGCCTGTTCTGGGCGGCGCACTAACGTCGATGAGGGAGATCGTCACGCTGCTGGCGAGGCATTGCCGGGGCTCGACGGTCCTCAACCCGCTGATGAATGTAATCGATTCGGTGGTCGTCGCGCGCCGCCGACGGGGAGAAAAGCCCGCAATGCCGAGCGGGATCCCTGGAATCGTCACCGGCTCGTACTCAGAGTCTGGCGCCCAACCAAACCCTAAAAACTGTTGCTGTTATTTTCCCACAGGCTGGGTATGCGAAGGGCGATGCGAGAGAACACCTACAGTCTAAATCGAACTTTCGGTTTCGCAATCGCGATGATCGCCCTCATTGCGCTCGTCGGCAGCGGAGGCGTCCTTATCACCTTGTCCCAATTGCATTCTGCGACGGCGTCGCGCTTCCGCTCTTCGCAGATCATTGTCGGACTGAGCGCCATCAAGAACGAGATGCTCAACCAGGAGACCGGCGCGCGAGGCTATTTGCTGACCGGACGTCGGACAAGTCTGCAGCCCTATGAAGAGGGGCGACGCAACTTCGACCATAGTATCGCGGAGCTGAAGGTTCTGCTGGCCACGAACCAACCTCAGTTGGATGCGCTTGAAGAAGCCGAACAAGCGGCGCGAAACTGGCAGCGTCAGGTGGGCGCCGTCATCATCAGGGACATGGCCTATCCCACGGCGCGCGATCACGCCCGTTCGATCGAAGCAGACGGGCAGGGCAAGGCCATGTTCGACACCTTCCGCGCACGGCTCGCCACTATCGAACAGCGCGAACAGGATTCGCTGGTTGTCCAGACCCGCCTGGTTGCGCGCGCGGAAGAAACCGCGCGGTTCACCCTGTGGGCTTCGTTGGTCCTGACATTGTTGATCAGTCTGGGGGTCGCAGTAGCCCTCAGCCGGTACATAGCCCGTCCCCTTGTGGGTTTGGCGGAAACGATGCGGAGGCTTGTCGCGCGTGACACGTCGGTATCCATCCCAAGCCTCAACCACCGCAATGAGGTTGGCGCCATGGCGCGTGCCGTCGCGGTGTTCAAAGACAGCCTCATCGAACTCGACCGCACGTCGGTCCTGCGGGTGACCGCGGATACCATGCCGGCGATGATCGCTTATATCGAGGCGGACAGATCCATCGGCTTTCTGAATGAGGAGTTTGCGCGCCGCTTCAGCGTTACGGCGGAGGACGTAGCTCATGTTTCGGGCCGAAATCTGGATCAATTGTTTCCTCAAAAGACGTTCCCAGGCGCTGGCGACGAACTCCAGACGGCACTCAGCGGGGAGGAAGTTCGGTTTGCCTTCCAGCTGCCCGATGCCGCGTCGCCGAGGGATTTCGAGGGTTACTTCCGTCCCCACCGCGCCAATAGCGGCCGTATCCTTGGGGTCGTCGCGCTCTTTACCGATGTGACGGATCGAAAGGAAATCGACCAGAAGCTGCGGCATCAGGCTCATGATCTCCAGCGTTCCAATGCCGAGCTCGAGCAGTTCGCCTATGTCGCCTCACACGATCTCAAAGCGCCTCTTCGCGGGATCGAGAACCTGGCGAGCTGGATCGAGGAGGACCTGGGTGACAAGCTGGAGGGCGATACCCGAACGAACATGGATTTGCTGAAGAGCCGGGTACGTCGGCTCGAGAGTCTGCTTAGTGATCTGCTCGCCTATTCGCGCGCCGGGCGCGACGACAATGTGATCCGGGAGGTTGATACGAGGGCGCTGGTCTCGGATCTTGCGGCCCTCATCAGCCCGCCGGAGGGCTTTCGGATCGAGGCGGACGCGAGTTTGCCTACGCTGGTAACCGCGCAAGCCGCGCTCACCCAGACGCTGCAGAACCTCATAGGAAACGCGGTAAAGCATCACCCGGATCCGGCCCATGGCCTTATCCAGGTTAAGGCGGCATCTGTGGGCAACATGTACGAGTTCACCGTCAGCGATAATGGGGCAGGGATACCCGAACAGTTCCGCGAACGGGTGTTCGGTATGTTCCAGACCCTCAAGCCAAGGGATGAAGTGGAAGGTAGCGGAATGGGGCTTGCGATTGTAAGGAAGCTCGTCGAACGGCAATCCGGACAGGTGTGGTTGAGCGAGAATGAGGCCCGCGGCCTCACCGTGCATTTCACCTGGCCCGCTATCTCCAAGGAATCTCGAGCATGAATCCAACCGTCAATCTGTTGCTCGTCGAAGATGACGAGGTCGATGTGCAAGGCCTAAAGCGCGCGTTCGCCAAAAGCCGGATCGCCAACCCGATCACAGTGGCTCGTGACGGCATCGAGGCACTGGAAGTGCTGCGGGGCGAAAACGGCCAGGAAAAGCTGCCCAAGCCTCACCTCATCCTGCTCGACCTCAACATGCCCCGGATGAACGGCATCGAATTCCTGGAAGCCATTCGGGCGGATGAGGAGCTGAAAGGCTCTGTGGTGTTCATGATCACCACCTCCAAGGCGGACGAGGACAAGGCGCGCGCCTATGGGCACAATGTCGCGGGCTACATCGTCAAGCAGGACCCGGCAAACACCTTTATGGAAGCCGTATCACTGCTTGAACATTATTGGAGAATCGTTGAGTTTCCGCGCTGACGATGCCGACCCAGACCCACATCCTCCTTATCGATGACGATGAAGTCGATCGCCAGGCCGTCCGGCGGGCGCTGTCGGCCTCTGACCTCACTTGGGTTCTGACGGAGGCAGCAAACGCTGCCGAAGGACTAGCGCTCGCAGGCGAGAAAGCCTTCGACTGCGTCCTGCTCGATTATCGCTTGCCCGATGCCGATGCCTTCGATGTGCTGGGGGCTTTGCTCGCTCCAAGGTGCGGTATCAATGCCGTTCTGATCCTTACCGGCGAGACCAACCCCGAGACGGCCCTCGATCTGATGCGAGCGGGGGCGCTCGATCATTTGAGCAAGGCGGAGCTCAACCCATCGGGCCTTGCGCGTGCAATCCGCTATGCCAAGGCAAGGCGCGCCTTTCTGGCGGAACTCGAGCAGGCGAAGCGGGAAGCCGAGGAAAAATCCCTCGCTCTCGATGCGCTCAATCGTCAGAAGGCCTTGCTGCTTTCGATCATCGCGCATGATCTGCGCAATCCCTTCCAGGCAATCATTGGTCTCTCGGACTCTTTGAGCCGGACCGCCGCGCAAAAGGATCCCGCGAAGGTTCAAATCCGTGCGCAGGCCGTGCAGGAGGCGGCAGTGCAGGCACACGCCCTGATGGAAAGCCTTTTCGACTGGGCACAGCTCCAGATGGATAGCGGCAATGTCGAACTCGAGATGGTCGATGTGGCTGCTATCGCACAGGAAGCGACGAGTGTGTGCCGCCACACGGCTGAAGAGAAGGGCGTATCGGTGTCATTCGATTGTGGCGGCGGGATGGTCCGTGCCCATCGCGACATGCTCGCGACGGTGCTGCGCAACCTGGTCGGCAATTCGATCAAGTTTACGCCAGCAGGGGGCGGCATCACCATCGCCTGCGAGAAAGGAACCGACGGGCGGTTCGTTATCCATGTTCGGGATTCCGGCGTAGGAATGTCGCAGCAGGCCATCGACAATCTCTTCCGCATCGATCGCCGCGTCACGACGCCAGGGACTGCGGGAGAGAAGGGGAGCGGGCTGGGACTACTGCTCTGCCGCGACCTTGTCGAACGGATGGGGGCAAGGATGGAAGTCGCCAGCAAAGTGGGCGAAGGAACCGCCTTTTCGCTAGTTTTCGAAGGCTTATCTAAGCAATAGCAGGAGCTTAGCCTCGTTACGCAGACAACATTTTGCTCACCGTGCGTAGCAAAACGGCGTGATCGACCGGTTTGGGCATGAAGATGGCGGACTGCGGCAGCGCGCCTCCATCAGGTGATATCGCGCCCGAGCACACGATTAGCGCGATTGGCGGATATGCATCATGGATATAGTTCGCGAGGCGCAGGCCGTCCATTGATCCGGGCATCTGAATGTCAGTCACGACAATGCGGATGGAAGGATGCGCTTTCAATAGTTCAAGTGCTTCGCCAGCATCGCCCGCTTCCTCCACCCGGAAGCCTGCATCCTCGAACAAATCCACCAAAACCATTCTGAGCAGCGGCTCATCATCAACGACCAGAATCTCCTCTCGGCAGATCGGATGGGCAGCGTCTTCCTTCATACCGCATAAAATCAAAATTCGGCGACATCGTTCCCGGTGGAAACAGAGTGTTAATCAGACAGTCGGCATTGCTCGAATAGTTCGCTGCGTGAAATAGTCACGCAAGGCTTTGCCGATCATGCGGCGAACCGGAATATCCCATGGCACGATCGCATAGTCCGCCGAGCGCCGGCAATCCTACTGGCACCTTCCTGCTTACCGGACATCTAACTTGCCTCTGCCCGACAGCATTTTGCAACGATTTCGCTTTGGTCGGGTTGGATGAGACATGCCCGGCGATTTTACCGACTCCAGGAACGGCAAATGAGTTTGCCCCCTCGTCAGTCGGGCCGCATCGCCGCCAGGGCCCATCACTCGCCCGCGGCTGCTATCCTTAGGAAGTTTGAACCGTTCTTCGTTATCGGCGAGGTATCCGGCGGCCCGCTGCTGATCGCGTCGATCGCCGCACTCGTGCTGATCAATACCGCTTGGGGTTCAACATACGCGCACATCTGGGACGCCCCCCTGAGGCTGACCTATGATGGCTGGGCAATAGCTAAACCCCTGTCGGGATGGATCAATGACGCGTTGATGCCGCTGTTTTTCCTCATAATCGGAACAGAGGTGAAGCGTGAGTTCGTGAAAGGGTCATTGTCTTCAGTTCGGACCGCGGCCCTCCCTGTCGTTGGTGCGATAGGTGGTCTCGTTGTTCCGGTGGCTGTTTACCTTGCCTTCAACCTTGGTACCCAAGCGCAGCATGGCTGGGGAACGGTAGCGGCGATGGATACGGCGTTCAGCCTGGCGATCGTCGGTATGTTCGCGACCTCCTTGCCGCCATCGCTTCGCGCCACGTTGCTCGCCTTCGCAGCGATCGACGATGTGTTTTGCCTGCTAGTTATAGCCTTTGCCTACACCGCTACGCTTCAACTCTGGTTTCTCGCACTGGCAGGAGCCGCATATCTTGGCATAATCCTGTTCCTGCGCCTTAACTGGGTCACTCCAATCCTTTATGTCTTGCTGGGCATCGTGGTTTGGATCGGCATATTGGGATCGGGGGTTCATCCCACGATAGCCGGTGTCGCTATTGGTCTGCTGCTTCCGACAAACTCGCGCCTTTCAGAGCGGCGCTTTGCAGCGCATGTCCAGCGACCCATCGACGAGATCAAGAAAGCCGAGGCTGCGGCCGCACGCGCCGACGATCCGGATGAAGAGGATACTCATCATCTGTCCGCTCAGAAAAACCTGGGCTACGTCCACGAGATGGCAGCGGCTACCGATGAAGCCGCGGCCAGGCTGATCCGGATATTGACGCCGTGGGTCTCTTATGTGGTCTTGCCGCTATTTGCTCTTTCCAACCTGCGGATACATTTCTCCCCAGACCTGCTGAGTGACATTCTGCATTCAAACCTGGCGATCGGCATCATCGCCGGTCTGGCGGTCGGCAAACCGGCAGGCTTTCTCTTCGCGACCTGGCTCGCGTGTCGGCTGCATCTCGCTCGCTTGCCGGAAGGGCTGACCTGGAGAATGATCCTTGGTATCGGGGGCGTTGCCGGCATCGGCTTTACCATATCCCTCTTCATCGCCGAACTGGCCTTTACGGACGAGACGCAGTTCGAGGAGGCCTCCCTGGGCGTATTCGCAGCCTCGGTCCTTTCCGGTTTGTTCGGGTACGCCGTATTCAGGAGCGTGCCCGCGAAAAGGTAGGGATGCTAGTGGTCGTTCTCGTAATCTAGGCACAGAGCTAAAGCGCTATCCTGTCCAGCGCTTCGCGGGCCGCAGTTCCGAGGCGAGCCGCCCAGACGGCTTGCCCCTGCGGATCATCGATCAGACTCTGCTTCACCTCGATTTCCACATAGGGCAGGGCGCGGCTGAATGCGTGGTACGGGACCGTATAATCTGTGTCGTCCATCGCATAGGGGACATTGTCGCCAACAACGATGCCAGTTTGTCTTGCCAGCGCATCACGTAGCCCAAGCGCGAAGTCCGTACGCCCCCGCCAATATAATATGCCGACGTCCCAAGGTCGGGCGCTTCCGTTCAGGATGGGGGTGAAACTATGAAGTGAAACAAGGACGGTCGCGCGGCCCTGGTGCTGACGATCATCCAGCATTCTTGAAATGGCTGCGTGATAGGGCACGTGAATGCTTTCTATCCGGGCCCTCCGGACGCTGTCCGGAAGGTTCATGTTTCCAGGGATATAGGTGCGGTCGGATATCTCCGGAACTGCGTCGGCCCGTTCGCTATGGCGATTGCAGTCGATAACCAGTCGCGAATAGATTTGACGCAGGAACGGACAATCCAGCTCGCGCGCAAGCACTTGGCCCAGTCCCTCGACGCCGATGTCCAGCGCGATGTGACGGCCTCGATCCTCCGGGCCTAACCCGAGACTTTTGAGCGAAGCCGGTATCGCTGTGCCCGCGTGATCGCCGAGCAGGAGGAACGGTGAGGCGCCGCCCGCGTTGTACACTTCGAATGGCGCCGGATCGTCGGGTCCAAGCAGGCTATCCGCCTCCAGCGCGGCCATCAGGAGTTACTCCCATGCCGCTGCTGACCATCCATCATTCCACGCTGTATCGCTATCAGCAGCCCGTATCGCTCGGTGAACATCGGATCATGATGCGACCGCGTGAAGGATTTGACCAGCATTTGCTATCGGCGCGTCTCAAGATCGAGCCGGAGCCCACCGGACTGCGGTGGCTGCACGACGTTTTCGGGAATTCGGTGGCGGTGGCGGCTTTCGATCGCCGCACGGAGAAACTGCTGGTCATCAGTGAGACCACTCTGGAACACGCACCGCTGGCTCAGCAACAGGTCGATGTCGAACCTTACGCTCGCCTCTTTCCTTTCACCTATTCGGCAGAGGATATGCCCGACCTGCTACGCTCGATCGAGCGCCAGCATCTCGATCCCGAGCGAACCGTGGACAATTGGGCGCGCGCCTTCGTCAAGAACGATGGCAACACCGAAACAGTTGCGCTCCTGACTTCCATCGCGACCAGTATCAAACGGGATTTCACCTATGTACCTCGACATGAAAAGGGAACCCAGACGCCGACGGAGACACTTGCCAAGCGACAGGGCACCTGCCGTGACTTTGCCGTGTTGATGATCGAGGCGGTGCGCGCGCTGGGCTTCGCCGCGCGCTTCGTCTCGGGCTATGTCTATAATCCCTCGCGCTCGGAGGGAGTGGTCGGTGGCGGAAATACGCACGCCTGGGTCCGCATCTTCCTGCCCGGATCAGGTTGGGTTGAATTCGACCCGACCAACGGCATCGTGGGCAATCGGGGGCTGGTCCGCGTTGCGGTCGCGCGCGATCCTTATCAAGCGATCCCCCTGTCGGGAACCTGGTTCGGGCTCCCCTCCAGCTACCTGGGAATGGACGTTGAAGTAGACGTTCATCGTACTGAGCATTCCCCCTCTCACTCCCGCGGCGATGGCGCCGTCAACAGCCGGCTTGCCGGCCCTTCGGAAAGGTCACAGAGATGCTGATCCGCTGCGGATATGACATTCGGTTCGAAACGCAGGCGAGAACCGCGATGGTGGCATTGCTCAGCGTTCACCCTTCACGCCACCAGGATTTACGCACTCCGCAACGACTCCTGGCAAGTCCGGACATACCACTTTATCAATTCGAAGATGCATTCGGCAACGTAGCTACCAGGCTCACGCTTCCGCTCGGCGAAGTGTCCCTCTCATGCGACTTCGTGATCGAAGATGAGGGTGAGCCCGATGAGGAGGCGCCTGATGGCCCGCAAAGCGCAGTCGAGGATTTGCCAGATCACGTGATCCCGTTTCTCCTGGGCAGTCGTTACTGCGAGACCGATCGCCTGATGACGGTGGCGTGGAGCAATTTTGGCCAACCTATGTCGGCTCGTGAGCGTGTGCAGGCGATTGTCGATTTCGTTCATAACCATATTGAGTTTGGCTACCATTACGCCCGATCGGACAAGACGGCCTGGAACGGTTATCAGGAGCGTCAGGGCGTGTGCAGAGATTTCGCCCATCTCGCCATCACCCTTTGCCGGTGTAAGAATATCCCTGCTCGCTACTGTACAGGCTATCTCGGCGATATCGGGGTCCCCCCGGTCGATGCACCGATGGACTTCAGCGCCTGGTTTGAAGTGTATATCAATGGTGGCTGGTACGTTTATGATGCGCGGCACAACCAGCGCCGCATAGGTCGAATCTTGATGGCGCGCGGCCGCGACGCAACCGATGTCGCTTTGACGACCGCATTTGGGCCGGCGATACTGCAGCACTTCGAAGTCCGAACTGAAGAGACCTCAACAATGGGATGATCGTCACGCTCTAAACGGCATACCCTCTCTGAAAAATGAGAAAATCTGTCACACTCCGGCTGCGATTTTCAAAACCTGGCTGGGCCAGACAAGTGGGGCAAAACTTAGGCGTGTCGCGGGCGAAGTAGGAGGGAGACCTTTACTTGAACCCCGCAGGCTCCGATAAGCCCTGCGGCTTTTTATTCTGTAATAGATCGCAGGCGGCTACAGTCAGGGGATCGCCGAATTCGGTCAAAAGAAATGCAGCGGATCGCCGCCTTCTCGTCAGAGTGCAATTTGCGCCCGATGCTTGGCGGCGTCTGTCGGTCCAGTCAAATCGAGCGACAGGCTCCCGGAGGGGTCGGGAGAGTTGAGCTTCACCGGCCGTCGTCTCCATTCTTGAGGCCCGCATTCATGGCTTCGACTATCGCGCGGCCGCATCGCCGGTATAGCGCAGCGCGCTCATGGGAACGGAAGCCGGGGCGCGCACGCCCCTGCTTCCCGATCTCCCGATCACGACATTAACGGCATTTCACTTCGCCCCTGTCAATCTGTCGGCCGACGAGGGCGCCGCCAGCTCCGCCGGCCAGGGTGCCCAGAGTGTTGCCACCGATCAGCTTCGCGAGAGCTGCGCCGCCCAATGCGCCCACGACAAGACCGGTCGTGCCATCCGAACGACGACAATAGGCCCGTCCGTCGCGGCCTCGATAGACCCGGTCATTTCGACTAAGACGCCGATCCTTGTAATTGCCGCGGTGGTAGCTCTGGGCCGGAGCCCAGTTCCGATCCTTGTCGCCGCGCCATTCGTGCCGGCTATCACCGCGAGTGCGGCTAACCACACTGCGTCGATCACGATTGTTGGAATGTTGCGCCTCTGCGGGAATGGCCGTGACAGCCAATGTGGTCGCTGCGAGCGAACCGAGAATTCCTGCCAGATACTTCATCTTTCGGCTCCTTCTTTCTCACGAGGATATCGATGTCGACCCGACTGGAGTAACCATCCGATGGGATCAAGGGTTGCCCGCCAGCGAGATGAATCGTCCCTAGTGCAGGAAAAGTCGCTTGAACGGCGCTCCAGGCAAATCACTGTTTGCACGCGGTCTTTGTCTACCTCTGTTGGCGTCTTCCCTCGACGGATTCAGGCGAGACATCCCATGAGGCGTTCCTGGCCTAAAGCAGAGAGGTCCGAACCGGGACGCTGTCGATAATCCAGGAACGGCGGGGCATAAGGCTGGAAATACGACCATGCCCGCCTACTGCAAGCGCGTTTCGGTACCCCGCATACGCGGAAGATCCGATGGCCGATCATACAGCGAAACCGGCTCCGAAGCTGTCAGCGCCTGCGGTCCCCATGTCGTCACGCTCGGAACGCAGGGAAAAACCTGCGGCAGAATCTGCGTGAACCTTGCCCAGATCCGATCCGCCTCGGTGACAATGACAAGGCGCGCGCTGCCTTGCCTGTCGATGTCCGCCGCCAGAGCCAGATGCCACATTTCGTTGTCCATGCGAACACGGCCCGCGCTGATCCCCTGGACGGCATCCCAGGGCACTTCGCAAGGGTTGCCGTCGATCATGAGAACCATGCCCTGCTCCGTAAAATCTGTGGGACGAAACCAGTCGATATTCCCGTTCAGCACAGGGGCGCACCATCACAAGACGTATCGCCGGCGATGATCCTGGCGCTGCGCTGACCGGTGATCCTCTCGGCGCGGCCGCGCAGCGTCTGGATCGACGCTTCGGGAAAGGCGATTTCGAAGACAGGAGCATCTGGGCCGGGCTGTCCCTTGGCATCGACAGGATGGAGGCGAGGTATGAGTCTGACGCGATAATCCATCAGGTCGATTTAGCGCGGCCTCTCCGGGGGATAAAGACGGGTGATGTCGAAATAGGTAGGCGGAATGTTGTGGGACACGCGCCGAAGCTGGCTCTATTCAGCTCCGCTTCCCTGCCGCCCGCCAGCCAACAGTAATCCGGTCACCTTCCGGCAAAAATCCACCTCTGACTCCGCAGTCTTGCAACACCGATCTCCCAGGCCCGTCGCTATCTCGTGGACAGCCGATGCGATCGGCGCAGAGGGCCGATTTGTATGCGACCAGGCAAATCGATTATCGTGCGCCGCGCCTGCAACTGGTACGGGGACTTTGAGGATGACATCGCGAGACGACATGGTCGCGACGTGGCTCGCGGCGATAGAGCAATTTCGGAAGAGCCGCCATGCCTTCACCGAGTGGCGGGCGAGCACGCCCTGTCCTGATCCTAATCTCACCCCCGAAGACTATGATAAAGCCTGTGCGAGGGTACACGAATGGGAACGAACCGATGCCAGTTTCGCCGTCCCCTACGAGTCTGCAGTCCAGACTCTGCTATCCCTCCCGGCGCCGAATATCGAAGCGGCGATCGTCAAGGTGCAACTGGCTCGTGAGGCGTTGCGCGATCAGGACGTCGAGGAAATCATCGTGCCGATCCTGCAAACCATCGAGCAGGATCTCCATCGCCTTGCCGATGAAGAGAATGGTTCTGAGACCGAGCCTAACTAGGTGGCGCCACAAAATCGCGCCATCTACTCCGCACGCCCGGACCTCGAGCGAAAAAATTGAGCCTTCCGCATGGACACTCCCGGAAGGCTCCAGTCTTGAGCGCCGCCTCACCGGTGGCGTCCTTCGGGTCGCTGCCAGTGAATAACTCATTTGGGCCGTCAAATCGCGTTACAATATTGCAAGGTCGGACCATGGTATGTGCAGTCGAACATAGCATGTTGACCACGTTCGTCCTTGCTGCGAACGTTGCCATGCGGCGGGGCATGGTTCTCGGCACGACGTCCTGAAACATCATGCGAAAAAGAAGCTGGCCGCCAGGGCCAGCCTTTAAAAGTCAGGAGAGGATGCCCAAAAAGGCTGTGGATTGGCTGCGCTCGTTCAGAACCTGGTGCAACATCAGATTTTGCATGAGGGCGTTCGATAAATAAGAACGTCGTTGGCTCCAATGCCTTGGGCGCGGCAATCCCGCATTGATTAGCTATGGGGCCATCGGAAAAACCGCCCTCACGCGCCGCCGTTATAGCGGTAAGTGCCTCGTTCCCGATCGTCGAAAGGCGGCCGAACGATGTTTCCCGCCGCCAAGGACGTGTGCAGCAGGATCGATGATGGTGACGCCATCGTGTGAATTGCTCGCGATGGCATCGGCCATGCCGAACAGTTCCACCCGTCCGCCGTCGTTGTAGATGCGCCCGGCGACGGTTCCGCGCACCACGGCGCGGGCATCTTTCTCCACCCGCAAATCGCCGGCGATCGTGCCATGGAGGATGAATCGCTTGCCGCTGCGAACTGTCGCGCCCCCGGAAATTCTGCCGTAGAGTGCGATATCCTCGTCGAGCGCGAGAGGGCCATCGATGTTGCCGTGAACTGCCTTCACTTCAGCTACTCAAAATATCCGTACCATATCCGCGCCGGCAATATGTCGCGCCGGGAGGCATCCATGCCAAACGGCACTCATCTGCGAGGATCATACGCGAAGCGGGCCCATACTGTTTATAGCGTCGGGAGTCAGTACGCCGCGGAGCCATTCGTCGCTGAAGCGGGTGAAACAAGCGCTCAATGCAGCTGCACGGCCCGGCCCATCCGCGTCTTCCGACGAGATTCCCGAAGACCGGATAAACTCCTCATGCTGATAGCGTGCCATCACTACGGCTGTCTTGCCGGATCATCCTTCTGTTCCCTCTGCCGGTTCTGCTCTTCATGCAGTTCCCGCGCGATCTGGCGGCCAAGAAGCTCCGCCAGACGCATGATGGCAGCCTCGGCTCGCGGCGACAGAGCAGGGCAAGGCTCGGGATCGCGCCGCTTCCGCTTCGTCACGGTGACCTCCAGGACGGCAGCGGCCGTCTCGCCTGGAAAACGATCGGTGAGCGTCGGCGGGGAGGGTGGAGAGGAAGGGAGGGAAGGTGGGTAAAGGCGGCGATGGTTCGCATCGTCTTTTCCCTCGACCCACCGCGCCAGGTTTCTCTGCTGTGGGAGCCTGTGCTATTCTCCTCTTCGGAAAGGCTCTGCACATGCAGGATGTTGATCACGTCGAACCGGCAGAAGAGGCGCCCCCGCCATCGCCGCGCGCGGCCGACTGGTTCTGGCGCCCCTGGTATGCCAAGCTCTACATGGCTCTGGCGCTGCTCTACTGGATCGGCCTCGAACTGATGATGGCCACCCCCTTCGATCGGCTGAACATCTATCTCGCTAACACGATGGTGTTGCTGATCTTTGTGTTCAACCCAGTCACGGTGGCTGCTGTCCTGGGATATGGCTTCCTCAAGGCCAAGGTTGCCTGTGGGGAATGGGTGATTATGTCGGGGCCACCGTCGCAAAAACCTATGATCGATCCCTATACAGATCCGTTTGATATACGATCTGGGAGCATCTACCACAGACATATCGGCCTGATGAAAGATAAACATTAGGGATCTCGACGCTCTTTAAACGTCGGATCTCCGTCCGCAGGGCCATGATCTCGATCCATCAACAATCGACCCGAACTCAGAATCGATGATTGTTCCATCGACGTGAGTGGGGCGGTAAGCTGCATAGTACCGCGGCCGGAATCTGCTTGCTCTAGGTAACGATTTCGAAGTCCCTGATTGCCGAGAACTCCGTCGCTCAATCCTTTTGCAAATGTCTCCTCAGGACGTCCCGAACGGGCCGCGGCCTTCTCTGCGGACGCGATCACCTCACGAACGTCGTAGTTGACAATGTCCATCGATGACTGTGCCGAAACGGTTGCAGCGCCTCGATCGGAGATATCCATTCCCACCTTGCCACTTAGCGATCCCACGGCGTTTCCGGAACTTCCCGAATTATCGTCCTTGCCCTTGTCCTTGGCTTTGCCGCCACTGCTTACGCCTCTGCTCGCCGTTGCTGAGAGATCCCCAGATACGCTCTCAGTGTTTGACGTCTGATGGTCTGCGTTTCGGGAAAGCGACCTTTGCCATCCCGTCTGCGCGATGATCGCGGTGACGTCGCGTTCCAGCGTATCGGCCACCTGGGGCTTTAGCCTCCAGTTGCCCCGCCGATCCATTTCGAACCCGCCGCGAAGCCAGTTGGCCATGGCAGCCTGACCCTCCGGGCCACTGCCAAGGAAATGCTCGATCGTGTCGGGGCCGGCCTGTTTGCCGGCCTCGAAGCGCGTGCTGGTGTCATTGCGCGCGGACCGGCTGAACCCGGTGCTGCTCGAGACGAGCAGATCGTTGTGCGCGAAACTGAAGCGCGCATGCCCGCCATTGGCGATGGCGCCGAGCTGGCTTTCGTTGATGAGACCGCCGCGCCACATCTGCGCCGCGAGTTCGGGTGTCAGGTTGAGACTGACATCGCCATTCTGGTCCATGGCGATCTGGCGCTTCGACATTGCGACACCATGCGCGCGCAGCAGCGCCTGGGTGCGGGTGAGGCGCTCCCGCTCGACGATCCCGGTCAGGCGCTCGTTGCGCGCACGATCGGCGATACCTTCCGCGCCGCCCTCGGCCATGTCGACCTGGTTGCCAGCGGTACCGGCCAGCGCGCGGATGAAGGCATCGAGACGCGCAGCTTCCCGAACCGATGCTCCGGCCGCCGCAGCCCCTTCGGCAAAGCCGGCATTATCCGCCTGCCGCCGCTGCTCTCCGATCTGCGCATTGCTGCGCACCCCGTCGGGCCCGATCTCGCGCTGGGCGTCGAGCTTGCCCGACCGCTCGGCGAAGTCGTAGCCCGCAGCCTCCCGCGTGCGCCCATAGACGCTGGTGCCTTCACGCGCCGCCTCGGCACTCGCGCCATCGGCCGTGCCGACCTGGACCGCGGCATTGTAACTTTCCAGCGCGCGCAGCACTTGCGCTTCGCTCCGCCCGGTCGCGCGGGAAAGTTGGCTGATCGCGGTCGATCGCGCCTCGCCCGAGAGAGCATTGATGAAGCCGATGCGACGGCTGGTCTCGGTTACGGAGAGGCCGAGCATACCCGCAGCCTGGCGCTGACCCTGGTTGCCGCCGGTGCGATGCGCCTGCTCGGTCGCGACATTGCCGCGCTCGACGGCGGCGACCCGGTTCCCCGCATAGTCGCGTCGGCCCTCCATCGCCCCGATCTGCGTCTCAGCTGCGGTCAGGTCATTGCGCAGCATCTGCTCCTGGTCGAACGCATTGGCGGTCAGCTTGGCGAAGGTCGGATCGGCGCCTGCCTGCCCGATCACGGTGGAGGCCTTTAGCGCCGCATCCTTCGCGTCATAGCCGCTGCGCTCAAAGTGCCGCTGTGCGCCCGACTGCATCATCTCGTAGGCTTGGCTGTCGCCGAAGGCCTTCCACTGCACCATGTTCTGCGCGAAGGCGGCAAAGGCCCGCTCGCCGGGCTGTCCTTCCCCGAGATACGTCGTGCCAAGCTTGCGCAAGGCATCGCCCTGGGCGAAGTTATGGATGGCCGATGTCGCGGCATTGGCGCGAACCGCGTGGGCCGTCGCCGGATCGCTGAGGTCCCGCCCGGCGAGGGCAGGGGCGAGGCCACCCAGTTCGCGCGCGGCGTCGGTCCGGCCAAGCCCAAACGCGGCAGTCCCGCTCGCGCCGCCGCCCTGTTCGCCGAGCACGGTGCCGGAGGAGCCGAATGCCCGGTCGAGACCGAAACTGCTGCGCTCGCCGAAGTCGCCGAACCCGGAGGACGCCGATCGCCGCGCAGCCGTGCCGCTCGCCGACGCCTGCGCTTCAAGCGCCGAGGCGTAGCCCTCGCTGGTCCCGACCGTCGCCGCTGCCATGCTGCCCTGGCCCTGGACCCCGAGCATGCCCGAGGTGAAGGCGGTGAACATGTTGCCCGAGAAGCGGAAGACCGTGAACACGAACGCGCCCGCCAGGCCAGCGGCTGCTGTACGGAACGAGCCGAAGATCGCGAGTGCTTTCATCGCCGCCGAAGGCGCGAGAATCCAGCTGTCGGCGGCGACACTGGTCGCGCGCAGTTCGGCCAGAACGTCCATCGCGCGGCCGAGGGTCAGCTGGTAGATGCCGGCATCGATCACGCCCCACAGCGCGACGAAGACGAAGAGGCCGAGCGCGAAACTCGCGACCCGAAGGTTGATCGGCGTCAGGATGAAGAGCAGCGCGATCGGCATCATCATCAGCATGATCGCGAAGACCGAGGCGCGGATGGTCGGCATCCACTCGTTGGCGGTCGAGAGCGTGGCGAGCCCGTTGGACTCGATCGCGCGGTTGGCCATCACCCGTGCGGTCGCCGCCGGCGAATCCTCGAACAGGACGTCGCCCACGGTCTGGCCGAGCAGGATGTTGGTGAGGAACTTCTGCCGGTTCATCGCTTGCCCCAGCATCATATCGCCCAGGCCGTCGATCTGCTGGCGGCAGCGATCGCGCTGGGCCGTCTGGGTCACGTCGAAGCCGGTGCGCGCGCAGACCTGGTCGCTGTAGGCATCGAGCAGCGTGGAATCCGACAGACGCTCGGAAATGTGGTTCCATGCCGCCTCGCAGCTCACTGTCGTTCCCGCCTTGTCGCTCGCCGTGAACACGGTCGAGAAGGTTGCCGGCCCGGCCATCGCTGCGAAAGAGGCGGGAAGGTCGGTCGAGGTCCGGAAGAGCTGGTCGTCGTCGACGCCGTAGGCCGGGGAGACGCGCGCCACCGGATAGCACTGGCGCACATAGTCCTTCACCGTCGCATCGAGGAAGGTGTCGACCATCGGGCTACGCGGAGACACCGCGTTCAGGAAGAGGTCGAACGCGTGACCACCTGCTCCGAACTCCAGCTTGGCGTTGGGTTCGGTGGTGTTGTCGTCGATCGTCTCGGCAAGCGCCCGCTCCATCAGATTGGTGACGCCCGCGACCAGCACGATGAGATTGGGGACATCGCCCACCGGCTGGTAGGCGTTGCGAACTCGGTCGTAGACATGGACCGTGCCGGTAGTGGCGATCAACCCGGCGAACAGGCCGATGCCGACCAGCATCTGGAAGCCAAAGGCGACGAGCCCCATGCCCGAGCCCCGGATGCTGGCGATCACCGCGCCGAAGGCGATGCCCGCCACCGCGATGATCACCACCAGCGTCTCGTAGCGCGGATCGCCGAAGATCATCGCGATCAGGTGAAACGCATCGACGGTCTCGGAAAAGCCGTCCCAGGTGTAATAGCTGGAATCGATCGCCAGCGCGGGCGTCGCGACAAGCGAGCCGGCGAGGGCAATCAGCAGGCGAAGGAGGGAGCGCATGACGGACCTCACCGGTTACGATTGGCGTTGGCGCCCGCGGCATCGCGGGCGTCGCGGTCGCGCTGGCGCAGGACCCCGGCATAGCTCGCGGAGAGGTTCGCCTGGTTCATCGCGGCCATGTAGGACTGGCGCATCTGCGCGCGCTGGCGCAGCACCTCGTCCCGGAGTTCGCGAAGCTGCTCGATACCCTTGGTGAGAATCCGCGTCTGGCACACGTTCGTGTTCTCGGCATCGGCCGCGCCCGCCGTGGTGACGCCGCGCTCGGCGTTCTGGAGGGCGAAGTCGATCGAACGGGTCAAGTCGTTGAGCATCTGGTAGGCGAGGGTGAGGGCGACCAGTTCGTCGGTGTCGGCGATCACGCTGTCGGTCAGGCCCTGGCGGACGCCCCATTCAAGCAGGCGATAGACTGGCAGGGTCCGCACGTTGGCGACAAACTGCTTCTCCTCGCTCGTCAGCGCCGAGCGGGTGCGGATCTTCGCGGCGACCGATTCCATCTTCTCGCGCGCCAGCACCAGCGCGCCGCGCCCGCTGCCGTTCACCGAACAGTCCGAGGCGGTGGCGGGAATGTTGAGCGCACGGGTCGGCACGCGGCCGGTCAGGAAATCGTCCGCGCTTTCGGTGTCCTGGTGCGGGCAGGCGGGAATGGCCGAGAACACCGGCACCTTGTCGTTCGCATCCCAGCGCATGTAGACGTCGCCGACCCGGGCCCGCATGACGCCCGCCCAGTCCGAAGCGCCGACTCGGGCGGCGGCATGCGCGAGGAGCGAGCCGGTCTTGAAGATCTCGGTGACCTCCGCCGGGCAATTCTCGAGCGCGTCCTTCAGGTCCTCGGTCGGATTGCCCTTGTTCGCCTGGATCTTCTCGCGGCTCTGCTGCCAGCTGTTGGCATAGCCCTCGCGGATCGACTTGTAGCCGGTCATCTCCTCGAGGATCCCCGACATGTTGTCGTCGCCCTTGGCGATCTGAACCATGCGGTTGGCAAGACGGCAGTCGTTCACCTGGATCGAGTTCAGGTAATTGGTCGCGGCCTCCATCTTTGAAATTATATTCCCCATCTTCTCGTCGAGGGTTTCCAGCAGATACTGGAAGGCGACTGCGGGCGCGGCCTGGAGGATCGTCTCCAGCTTCTCGACGAGATATTCCGGATCGAGGAACGACATACCGCCGAGGAACATGTCGATGCCGCCGCAGCCCGCCTTCACCTTGGGGAGCGTCAGGCTCATGAGATAGTCGTCATGGACATCGACCCGGCCCGACATCCCGCCCGCGGTCACGTAGCCGCGGGTCTGGTCCTCGAAACTTCCGGGCGATGTGTAGGTGACATTGTCGAACCAGCTTTCTGCCCAGCTCTGCGCATGGGCGGGAACCGCTTGGCCGCACGACGCGACCACCAGGAAGAGTACTAAGGCAGGAGCGCGACGGTTCAGGCGGCGTGGATTACATTCCATGGCGGGCATCCCGGTGAGGTGGAAAGGTGACGCGGCCCCGCCATGATCAGCGTCCCTTCGGGTTGGAAGAGGAGGCCGGCGCCCTCACGCCGACGATCCCGGTGAATTTGGACATGGCGCGCACGCCGACGGCGGGCCGCGCCCCGGTCAGCATCCGGGCCGCGAGCCAGGCATTGCGCGCGATGTTGGGTCCGTGGTCCGTACCGATCGCGATCGGGACCATGCGGTTCGGATCCGTGGCCGCGCGGACCCATGCGACCGGGCTGCCGACCCAGGGGAGCCCCAGACGCCCCGAGCGCAACATCGCCTCCTCAGCGCCAATGGTCCGCACCTGCCAGCCGTAGCGGGCGCGGAATGCGAGCAGCTTCGACCACAGATCGGCGCAGGGCAGGCAAGCGGGCGCGGTGCTCATCTCGATCACATAGAGCGAGGCCTGGCCACGTAGCATGGTTTCGAAGTCGGGGGGAAAGGCGTGTGTGACCGGAGCGCGCGATAGCCACTGTCGCATGTCGGAGGCGGTCGATACCGGGTGAATGGCGGCCCGCCTGGCGATGTCCCTGTTCGCCTGCTGCGCGGCAGCTTGGTTCGCCGCGCAAAATCCTGCGGTGATCAGCAGGGCGTATCCAAGACGCACGCGCAGCCTCATGGTTTAGGCTCCCGCACATCGATAAGATCGCCGCCGATCACGCGCGGATCGGTCGAGGAGACCGGGCCATTGGCGAGCGCATCGAAGAAGCCGTCTTCCTCGCCCGCGCCGGTCAGCCACTGCTCGGGCCGGATATCGCCGCTGAGCAGCCGCACCGCCTGGTAGGCCATCTGCGCGATGTTGGGATAGGTCTCGACCCCGGCGGCGATGACCATGCGCTGCTGGCTGTTCCGGCGGATGACCATGGTCGTGGGTGTCACCTCCACCCCGAAGCGCTGCCCGAGTTCGGGTTTCCGGTCGAGATCCATGAGGCTGACCTGCCAGCCCATCTCGTCCTGGAAGCGCTGAACGATCGGCCACTGCACCCGGCAATAGCCGCAGGACCCGCGCGCGAACATGACGAGCGCGAATTCTCCCGCTTTCGAGCGCAGATACTGCCGGCGCAGCTGTTCCTTCTGCGCGCCGAGCACATCGCGCGCCTCGCCGACCATCGGGTTTGCCGCCCTCGCATTGAGCTCGGGATGCGTGAGCATGGCGAGCTGGGTGACGCCTGCGAAGGCGCGGGCCTTGCGCCGCGCGAAGTCCTGCAGCCGCCAGAAGTCCGATACGGCCTCGACGGTAAGCACCGTCGCGGCATAGTCGCGCTGCTGTTCGATCAGCGTGCGTATCTTCGGCGGCGTCCAGGTCGCCAGTTCCGCCATCGGCGGGATCACCGGCTTCACCAGCGCGTCGGGATCGGGCTTCTCCTCCTCCACCGTGGCCGGCGCCTGATACCACCAATAGCCACGTGCTCCGCTTTCCATGGCGGCAGGGCCGGTTGCCTGGGCCAGCACCGCCTGGGTGGGGAGCAACAGCGCCGCGGCGAAGGCAAACTGCCGTCTCACAGCAGCTTCTCCATCCGTGTCAGACGATCGATTGCGACCGGCCCGTAATAGCGGCTGTCATATCCATCGGGATGCTTCGAGCCGACGAAGATCATGCCCTCCGGAATGTGGGTGACGCCCGGGCGCCAGTGCGTCAGCGCCTTGCCGCCGCGGCCGACCGGCTTGCTGGCGCCCATCAGGCGGCCGTTGCAATAGTACCATCCATTGCCGGGCTGCCCGAGGCGACCGGCCTTCTCGATCATGACGATCCGCTCACCCGACATGCACAGCGCATATTTGGTAACGTTGACCGCCCTCGGACCCGCCACCGGGTCAGACAGCATGAACGATACGAGATCGCCGCGCCCGATCGGCCCGGGCGCGCGGTGCACCACCCAGGCGTCGATCGACGGGGTCATCACCAGCGTCATGTGCGGCATCGCCCACCAGGCGAAGAGACCGATCGGGAGAACGATACCGTAAGCCTTGAACAGCTGCGCGGGGCGCGCCGGCTGGCCAAGGCCACTGGCGCCGAGCGCCACGGCGGCGCGCAGCGGCAGATCCATGGCCTCGCGCCAGAGCCGCTTACCGGCGCGCCAGGCGAGCGAGAGCATCCCGCACCTCCTCTCCGCCGCCGAGGCGGCCATATTCCTCGAGCAGCCCGGTAAGCGCCGCGTCGCCGAACACGAGATGCCGCGCGCGCGGGGCCGTTTCGTCGCGCTCGCAATAGGGCTGGGTGGGATCGCCGGGGACCATTGCCAGCGCGGGCACCCGGGTGACGCCATGCTGGCGGAAGACCAGCGGATCGACGATCAGCTGCACATCGCGCATGGCGCAGGCGGGACCGTCGCAGCCCGGATCGATGCGCAGGATCGCCGCCGACAGCTTCGCCATCGGCGCGACCTGCCGCATCCCGCCTGGCATTCCCCGAAACGCCATGACGCCGCCGGCCCGCTCGAGTTGGCCCGCGTAGGTCCGCAGTGTCGCGACCGGCATCGCGGACGACACGAACAGCACCGGCACCCAGCGCGTCTCAGCACCAGCGGAGACCACGCCGGCCAGCGCCGCGGCTTCGGGCTGTTCCAGTCCCAGCGCCTGCGCGACCCGGCGACTGGCAGCTTCCCGCTCGGCGGCGAGCGCTTCGCGCGCCGCCGTGACGTCTTTTTCCGCGCGTGCCGACATGGCAGAATCCGTCTTGCGGCGGCGAAGCCCCTCGAAAGCGCGGCGCTGCGTGGCGGTGTCTGGCATCGCGGGCAGAACGGGCGAGGGGACCCTTGTGGCCTTCGCTTTGCCGGCGGCGCGTTTGACGCGCTCCATCGTTTGCGCGCCCTGGCCCTCGATCCGCGTGCGGGCGTTTTTGTGCTGTGCCTGTTCAGTCGCGACCGGCGGCTCGTTCGCCTCCGCGACGGTCGCGAAACAGGTGAGGCCGACCAAGTAGACAGGGCCTGCCACGAGCAGGCCACGCCTAGTTGCTGATCGTCTGCATATAGGCATCGATCTTGTCCTTCATGTCGATCTGGATTTCGCTCTGGGCGCGCGTTTCGATCTCCTCGTAATATTCCGAGAGATCCATCCTGCTGAAATCGAGCGCCTGGAATTCTTCCGCCGTGAAGCCGCGGCAGTAAGGCTTCTTCGCCGTGCCCCAGCCCTTCTCGGCGAAGCTCTTGAGCTGGGGGCGTCCCTGTTCCTGGATGATGCGGCCGAGCTTGGTGTTGAAGCAGCAGTGGCCTTTCGCTTTCTGCACGCAGATGCCCAGGATCTTCGACGAGCAATAGCTGCCGACCTCGTGGCACATCCCCGAGCCGCGCAGCATGCCCACTTCCATGTCCTCCTGGTCGCAGCCCTGCAGCAGCACCTCGATCATGAAATTGACGGCAAGGCTGATCGCGATCGAGGTGGGATCGAGGCCGACGATGATCGCATTGGCGCCCGCGCTTGCCGCCTGGCTCGCGGTCGCCCCCGCCTTGAAGGCGGTGTAAGCCGCTTTAAGCCCCGTGAAGACGCCCTTGGCGACGGCGATCTTGGTCGAGATCGACGAGATCGAACCGCCCATGCCGTCCTTGACGATCTTCCCCTTGTCCTTGCAGCAGTTCTGGAACGTGGTGCTGAGACCTGCGGGGCGACAGCGCGCGGCGCGGCCCGAAAAGATCTCGATCGTACCCAGGCAATTGCCGCCCGCATCGACGCCGCCGTCGGCCTCGACCCCGGGATCGTCGAGCGCCGCGTCCTCGACGACAGGATTGGCGCTGGTGTCGATGCAGGTGTTGGCCGAGCAGGCGGCCGCGCCGCCGCTCGCGGGAACCTCGCATGCGTATTGATCGCCGAGCGGGCAGTGGAGCGCGCCTGCCGTGTCCGCCTCGCACGTCGTCTGGCCGATCGGGCACATCCATCCACCCGAAGCGGTCAGATGGCAGGCGGCCGTTTCGCCTTCGTCGGCCGCATCGCCGTTGCCGTCGAGATCAACGGCGCAAAGCTGCTGCGCGGCCGCGCCTGCGGGAAACACCAGCACGCCGGTCATAAGCAGCATGGCCGCTGCAAGGTGGGACCGCACGGCACTCATCGCACGCTGCTCGTGCAGACCATGTCCGCCCCGCCAAGGCGCACCGTCTGCATCATCACCGCCGCCTCGGGAAAATCATCGAGACAGCCGCAGCCCTCGACGAGCTCCTCGCCGTCCCCGGCCGGGCAAACGTTGCTGTCCTGGCAGGTGCGGTAGTAATAGTCCCAACCTGTCGGATCGGTCTGCTTCGATCCGGTTACGCCATCGGGGGCGACTGCCGTGTTCCCTTCCGCCTTGCGGGTCTTGCAGATCGGCTCGCAGGCGCTGACGCTGCCGCGATCGGGCATGGAGAAACTGCGGGTGGTGAGGCTGTAGCTGCCGTCGGTATTCGCCACCCGGTCGGCTAGCAGGGTCTCGGTCGAGTGGTCGATGATATAGGCGCCGCGCGAGAGATCGGGCTCGGCCGATGTTCCCAGATCGACGGTGCACCGGTAGGTTCGCTCGCGCAGGAAGAAATCGCGAGCGACCTGCGCGGTGCAGGCGCCGGTCCCGAACACCCGCGTCTGCGGCAGCGGGGATAGGCCGGTGTTGACGCCGCTGCGAAACGTCGTAACCCCGTCGACCACTTCATCCTGCAGCCGGCAGGCATCGTTTGCCCCATAGCCGGAACAGGTGTCGACGAGCTGCTCGCTCGTCTTGCATCCGGTATCGACGCTGGCATCGATCGCGGCATAGGCTTCGCCGCCTTCGGCCACCGCAACGCGCAGCCAGATGTCATGATCGCCTTGTGTCATCCGCGAGGTCAGATCGAGCGCGGGGTTCAGGTAGAAAGCGCCCTTCTTCTCGCATTTGCCCGGCGGCAATCCGGTCCCGGTCCAGCTCTGCGGCCCGGAACCCAGCAGTTCGCCGTCGATGCGGATCTGCGCCCAGTCATCCGCGCCGAAGCGGGTGAGGAGGACCTGGCGCAGGCGGTCGCTGTCCTTGACCCGCAGTGTCATGTGGAAATCGAAGATCGAGCAGGATCCGCCCGAGAGGCTGTTGTCGGACGGCGAGCCCATGAGGAAGGTGACGTTCTGGGAGCCCGTGACAGAGGTCGCATAGCCACCCGCGACCCGGTCGATGATCTTCTCGATGGTGATTTCTTCCTGGGTGATCTGCCGGGTGATGGTGCAGCTACGGCTGACTTCGGACGTGCCGGTGCCGGTCGAGGAGGCGGCGAGTGCCTGGAATACGCTGCTGGCCTGCGCGGCGGCGGAGGCGTCGCTCGAGATGGCGCCCGGATTGCTCTTGTACGCGGTGGCGCCGACATCGGACTGCGCTGTGCACGAGGTCGTCTGGGCGCCGGTGTAACGGATGACCGGCCCCTCGATCGACGCTTGCGAAACGGCGATGCGCGCGTCCGACGTGGTGAGCGCGCCGACGACGCCGCCGCCGAGGTCCTTCAGCACCGAGGCGATGTTGCCCCACACCAGGTTATTGCCGCAGCTGTTGTTGACGCAGTAACAGCCGGCAAGCTCGGTCAGATCGACCTCGCTGAGCTTGAGCGCTCCCGAAGTCGCGGTATCCCAGCGGAAGAACCGGCAGGCATCCCACGTCCCCGGGGTGCAGGAGATGATCCCGTTCGCGCAGATGCCCGAGGTCACGACGGGTACCGTCAGCGCCTCGTCGAAGCTGCCGTCGAGATCGCTGTCCCGCGAAATGCTGAGCGTCCCGATATCGCCGGTGGTATTCGGCTGCGCGAGCAGTTCCAGATAAGTCGCGGTTTTCTGGCAGGCGAGATCGGGAGTGAACGCTTTGGAGGAGTCCACCGTGGTGATGCTCCGGCCTGCCAACCCCGGCGTCACGTAGTTATCGAGCAGCGCATCGCTCTCAGCGCTTTTGGCGCGCGCGGCGGCGGCCGCGGCGCGGGCGCGGTCCTCCGGCGTCTGCGCGTGCAGCGGCGCGCAAAGCCCGAGTACCGTGACAAGGAGCAGGGCGCGCGCCTTCATGGCTGGATCTCGCCTGGAACCACGCCGCGCGAGCCGCGACGCAAACGAAACAGCAGGACGCCGCCGTCGCTGACCGGCCTCTCGGCCCTGAACACGGCCTGCCCCTCGAAGACGGTCAGCGTGGCCGCGACGACAGACGGCGAGGAGGGGAGCACCGCCTGTCCATCGTCTGTGTTGAAGGCCACGCCGACCGTCCGACCGACACCGCAGGGGGGAAACGGTGCCGGTCTGACCGCGATGGAAACGCTCGGGCTGAGGGGCTGACGGGCAGGCCACCGGCTGATCCCGGGCGTTTTCACGCGGTTGTCGGAAGGCGACCTGCTCACGGCGTCGATACTCCCGCGCAGCAGATCGTCTTTTCAAAGAGCATGAACTGGGCGTTGTCCTTGCCTGGCGCGTGCTTCGCGCTGGTCCAGAGCGCACCGGGCCGGCCGACATTGACGCAGCTGCCGCCCTTGACCGGCTCCATCAACTGGAACTTGTAGCGGCTCTTGGTCCACACCGGTTGGGGGATGAAGGAGCAGCCGTCGGCCGAACTGATTGTGAGCGCGCCGAGCCTCCCCATCATGAAGAGGCCGCGCGCGGCAAGTCCCGCCCAGGCCTCGACGCTGTCCCCGAAATGAATGTCGCCCGCAACCGGATAGGTTGCGCCCCACGAGCCCATGCACCAGAACAGCGGATCGACGACCTTGCCCGCGGCTGCCGCAGCGCTGTCGGCCATGCAGGCAAGTCCCGCGGCCGGATTGCCGAACAGGATCGCCTCGGGCTGGATGATCGCGCCGAGCGTTGCCGATTGCCAGGTTGGCAGGACTTCGGTGATGAGGGCGACGTCGAAGCCGTCGTCCTCGATGCACGGCAGGTCGGTGAACATGTCGAGCATCTTCCAGACCGGCGAGATGTAGTAGTGCATCTGCGCGAACATCTTGCGCGTGTTGGTGCCGTCGGCGAGGCTGCTCTGGCTCCCCTGCAGCTTGCCGCCCGTCGGCATGATGTCCGCGCCGAGCGCCATCATGCAGCCCGGTTCGGTCACCACATCGACCATCCTGTTCGGCGACCAGAAGCTGACTTTCACCCCGAACCAGAAGGTCACGCCCTTGCGACAGGCGCAGAGCGGCTTGGAGGCCGACTGGGCGTCGAGCGCCTTGCCGAGCGGTTCACTGGGGCCGACCTTCACGCCGCCGATGGTGATCGGGAAGATGCAGTTCCAGCGCACCTTGGTGATCGGGTTGAACGCCGTGCCCGCTTCGCATTTGGACGCATGGGCGGGAGCCGCGACCGCCAGTGCGGCAAAGCCGCAACCCAGCGCGAGCAATCTGCGAAGCGACAATAGTTTCATCGCACTGCGCTCCGGTCGGTTTTGCGCCTGTCGACTTCGGTAAGCACGAGCTTCTGGCCGTCCTGCGCGACGATCACCGGCGCGACGGTCAGGCCGAGCCGCGCCTTGACGCGTTCTTCGAGTAGGAACAGCGCGCGGCCGTGCCGTTCGCCCAGGGTGATCACATCGGCATCACCGGGGCCTCCTGCTGCAAGCAGGATGAAATCGGCCGGTCTTGCGGTGCGTAGCGCCCAGTCAAGCTCGCGCGGATGCACGACGATCAGCCGCTGGGGCAGCGACACGTAGGCGAGCGGGTTGAAGCTGTAGCCCTTGGCATAGAGCAGCTTGCCCTCTGGCAGGCGGATATCCTGGTCGAGCGTATAGAAAGGGACCACCGTGCGGGTCCGATCCGCGTGGGCAATTCCGAGCGACGCCGCCTTCATCGCCGACCAGCGCTCGCGCGGGCCGAAGGCCCTCGTCATTTCGGGAACGCGCGCCGCCTGGCCCTCGATCTCGCGCAGCGCGTCGGGTTCTGCGATCGGCCAGGTCCGACCGATGGTGCTGGTCTCCGCAAGGGCCGCTGTCGAGGTCGCGAAGGGAAGGGTCAGCGTCGCCAGCGCGTACACGACTTGGTTGGGGCAATGTGTAGACCTAGCGACCATGACGACGTCTCCATCCAGGCTGGCCGCCATCGCGATCCTCGCCGATCGCCGCGCTGATCAGCGCTGCAGTCGCAATGATCGCGGTAATGACGACGAGCAGGCGGAACCGATCGGGCACGGCGGGCAGCTGCCAAGCGATGCAGGACTGCACCAGCAGCAGGCCCTGGCTGCCGAGCACCAGACGGATAGGCCCCGGGGCCGGTGTCGAGGAGAAGATACCGTTCACCGCTGCCTCCACTGCCGCACCTGCGCCTTGAGGCGCTCGCCTATCTCGTGCCAGGGGACGAGGGTGAGACCGGAACTCGCTGCGCCAAGACCGGCGGTTACGCCGATCGCGACGGCGCTTTGGAACGGAGCATCGAGGGTTCCGGAGAGGGCAAAGGCCAGAAGCGAAGCGTTCGCGATGCTAACACCCAGAAGATTGATGTAGCTCAGCCGCGCATAGCGCCGTTCCGCTGCGATCACCGTCACGATAGCGTTTGCCACCGCTTCCATGCCGATCACCTGGTTCTCCAGGCTTCGCGCACAGGCGAGAAGGTCGCGAAGATCGTGGGCCGGATCGCCCTTCGCGCTCATCGTGCCCTCCACGGCCGCAGGTGCGACACCAGCTTGCCGCAGGCGCCGGAAAGACCGATCAGCAGCATGCCGCTCGCAAAGCAGGCGGCCGCGACGATGATCCCGGCGCGCAGCGCGGGCAGGACCGGCTGGTGAAGCGCGAGGCCGGCGATCGTGACCAGCGCGCCCATCATGAAGGTTTCGATGGCGACCAGCCGCAATCGCCAGCGGATAGCTGCTGCTTCTGCTCGCTGGGCCACGCGCGCTTCGATGGCGGCCTGCACGGCCGGGTCCTGCTCCCAGTCGAGCAGCAGCTGGTCGGGATGCGGGGAGGGCGCGCGTGTCATGCCGAGGCCCCATCCGATTGGCCATCCCAACAGCGCTCCCGGCCGCCGGCATCACCCAGGATTTGTACAGGATCGACGCCGGCCAGTTCGCACACCGCTTCCAGCGGGCTGCGCCCGGCACGCAGCAGAGCCTCGAAGGCGGCGACCTCGCCTGGCGCCGAGGTGTTGATCCAGTAGCTGAAGGGATCGACGACCAGCCGCGCGATCCCCAGGCCAAGCGGCGAATCTATGAACACTTCGGAATAGTTCGGCTTGGCGTTGCGCACCGATTTGAGGAGGTCGAGGACGAAGCCCGAATAGTCGAGGATCTTGTTGTCGACTGCCTTGTCGTAAGTCGAGCCCTGCAGCAGGAATTTCGTCGCCGCATTCTCGAGGATCACCTGGCCGGTGCCGCCGAAGAGCGTCAGATCGTTCATGCTCTGAAGGACGATCCCGAAGCTGCCCTGGTATTTGCGCGCCCGGCGATAGCCCTGGCCGAAGGCTTCGGCGAGACGCGAGAGATCCTGCCCGTCGCTACGCGTCATGAACTGGGCGGCCTCGTCGCACAGCACGAAGCGGGGACGGCCGCGGTCGGAGAGATAGAGCTCCTGGGTGACGGCATTGACCACCACCATGACGATGACATTAAAGAGGTCCGGCAGCGCTTTGAGCCGTTCGAGCTCGAGCACGACGAATTCGTCGCTGCGGATATCGAAGGTCGAAGGCCCGTTGAAGAAATGGCCGTAAGCGCCCCCGGACCCGAAATCGCGCAGGTTGAAGGCGAGCTCGCGCGCGACGGGCACGAGATGCTCGACGCGGTCGAGGTCCGAGACGGCGTTCTCGGGATAGCGGCCGAGCCACTCGCGCACCGCATCGATGCCGTCCTCGCCGCGCCCGCCATCGACTGTCCACTGGACAGCGGACTTGAGGAGATTCCACTGCGAGGTGGTAACGGGCTTGCGGGTGGCGGCGTTGGCCATTTCCGCGACGATCGCGACCGCCATGGCGATCGCCGACTGCTTGTCCTCGCCGTCGAGCGCGAGCCCCATGTCGAAGGGGTTGAGGACGAGCCGTTCCTCGCCGATGTCGATGTAGCGGCCCGAGCACAGCGTGCAGAGCTTGCGATAGCTGCCGCCGATATCGATGATCCGGATCAGCGCGCCTTGCGCGTAATATTGCTGGCACAAGTTGTTGAGCAGGAAGCTCTTGCCCGCGCCGGACTCGGCCGAGACGATGAAGTTGTAGTTGTTGATCCTGGGATCGAAGAGGTCGAGGGTGATAAGCTGACCCTTGCGGCCCACGTACAGCAGCGCCGGGCGCCCGCCCCCGCGAAAATCGGTCTGCACCGGCGCCATCAGCGTCGCCGCCTTGACCGGCATCCGGAAATCGCGCTCGAGCAGCTTCATCGTGCGCTTTTCGGGATAGAGGCCGAAGGGCAGGCTGGCGGCGAGCAGCACCGGCAGCAGATAGCTCTCCTCCTGGACCATGAAGGGTAGCGGTTCGGACTCCCACAGTCGCTTGGCGCGCGCGGCCATGTCGCGCGC
>NZ_QFOA01000119.1 GCF_003248505.1 Sphingobium sp. | reverse complement strand
CTTGATCGGCAAACTCGTCGATATCTTCCAGCCTCAGGAATGCGCCAACTACTTCAGATCGTGCGGCTATGAACCAGAATGATCGAAAACTGCTCTAGGGCGCGGTTAATTTCCGCGTCGCTCCAGTCGTCCGGCTGGCAGGCATGGCGCAGCCCCAGCGCCGAAGCGCGCGAGATGACACCGGCGAAGGGTCGCCCGATCAGGCTCGCGATCTGCGCGACAGGAACGCCTTTCGCGTAGCCGGCGCGCAGCTGCGCGTCCTCCCAGCCACTGTACGGCGGGGATCCGGGCTCGGAGAGGCCGAGCAGCCGGGCGCGGGCATAGAGCGCGCTCACCCCGCGGCCCAGCCGCGCCGCCAATGTCGCGGTCGACTCGTGAGCGTAGCAGCGCGCCAGTTCCTCATCGTCCCAGTCGCTCCATGCTTGCCGCGAATTACGGCGCAGGCCCAGGTCATGGATCCGGGTAGCGACGGCGGCCCGGGACCGCCTAAGCCGGGCGGCGATCTCCTCCATCGTGCAATCGTCGATAAATGCCGCGCGGAGGCGCGCCGTCTCATCGGGAAGCCACGCATCCGCGCGGAAAGCCAGTTCAGAGAGCGGAATGGTCGGCGCGGTCTCCGTCGCGGGGACGAACGGGGTCAGTTCGACGATATCGGCGTCGAGATCAAAGCTGGTTTGGGTCATGGTGGGCTTCCTTCAGGCCAAGCCGACGACTGGAGTGTCGACGACGCGCAGGCGCAACCGGGCCGACAGGCGCGCGATACGCGTATCGCCGCGCGGCATGGTGTCCGAGGCGCCGATCGCGGCGAGCAGATCGAGACCGGCGTCGATGTCAGTGGTGGGGAGCGCGAGATGGCGCGCAAGATCATCTGCGGTGGTCGCGTTAGGCGCGATGCTGCCCAGCGCCCCGACGATGCGTGCGGCGGCGGATGCAGCGGGATCGAGCAGGAAAGCGTCGAGCGCGCGTTGCCCCCGCATGACGGCATGGGTGGTCCTGGCTGGTGCGACCTCGCGCAAGGTGTCTAGATCGAGGAGCGTGCGGCTCTCGTCCGCGTCGAGATCGGCGGCGGCGACCAGATCGGGTGTTCGACCGATATGCGGTGTGATCGTGGGATCGATCTTCGCCAGTACCGGCAGGGGCGAGAGCGCGGGTCCGAAGGCGAAGAACTCTCCCGGCGGCAACTGGCGGAGCAGCGCCGCCTGATCGCTGGCGAAGCCGAGCAGGTCAGCGGCGCGCGCCACGTCACGGTCAAAGACGTTGAGACCGATCAGGTGATTATGCAGTTCGGAGACCACTGAACTGGCGAGCTTGGCGAGACGCTGCGTGGCGATGATCGTGCCAATCCCGCGTTTGCGCCCGCGCGCGCACATGTCAGTGAGGGTAGCGACGCCTAGGCGGCGTGTTTCGGCGTCGCGGGCCGAGGCCGCCATATGCGGTGCGAGCAGATGCGCTTCATCGATGCAGACCAGCACCGTGTGTGCCCAATGCTCGCGCGGCGCCGAGAGGAGCCCTGCGAAGAAGGCGGCGGCCTTCTCAATGCGGTGGTCGGGCTCCAGATCCGTGAGATCGAGATGCAGGGCAATGCGGTGCTGGCGGGTGCGCAGCGCGAGCGCGGTAAGACCGTCATTGGCATAGTCGCGCGCGATGACGGTGGTGGCGCCGATATGCGCGGCAAGATTGGCGAACTCGCCTTCGGGATCGACGATGATCGTGGTCAGATAATCGAAGGCCTCCTCGATGATCCGGCGCAGCGTCTGGCTCTTGCCTGCGCCCGACGATCCCTGGATCAGGCATCGGCCCGACATCAGTTTGCCGAGATCCAGTTCCAGCGTGCCGGCCGAACAGTGACCGAGCGGAACTTTCGCATTGCGGGTGAAGTCATGAGTGGCGATGGTCATGGGCGTGCTCCTTCCGTCGGCATCGTGTGCGGACGCCGGATCTGCTGCTCAGGGGATGGGTTCGGGCGGCAGCGTCTCAGCCCGGCATGAAATCGGCAGTGATGCCGCCGCGATCCGCGGGGATGACAATCCGGCGATCCTTCGGGATCAGACAGGCGAGATGCTGCCGCGCCTCCATGACAATGGCCTCGAGGGTGGCGGCGTCCTCCCCCAGAAGAATGCCGGTCGCCACCTGCCGGGCTTCGCGCGCGAAGGCGCGGGACTGGGTCTCCCAGCTATCGGTGTCGGCATCGTCGCGCGAAGAAAACAGCGTCGCGTGGATCACGCATCCCAGGCGATCCGGGTCGATACCGCCGCCGCGGGTCACAAGGATCACGGCCTCCTCGATATCCCAACTGCCAGTGGGACAGACCAGGGCCGGGATTTCAATGGAATGGACGTGCCGCGGCGCATCCTCATGCCCGGTCTCGGCGATCTCCAGGTCGGCAACGATCCTGTCGACGAAACCTGAAGCGAAACCGCATGGAAGGCGGTCGTCTTCACCATAAGGATATTCGATGCCGTCCCGGTAAATCCGGAAGGAAACGTAGAGGATGATCGGTAGAGCGTCGTACCAGTCATAGCCGTCGAGCCAGCGTTCCTCCTCCACCAGCACGAAATCCTGAAGCGGCGGCTGATGGTGGGCGAGCGCCAGCGCCTGCGCGATCTCGGAGCGCAGCGACGGGACAATCATCATTGCGCCCGCAGAGGCAATTTCTAGGATAGTCATCCCGTCCGCGGGCTTTTGATGTTCATCGTCGGACGATGGATCCCAGATCGAGAGCCCTGGCCGTACCGCGGGCAGCGTCACACCGAGTCCTCGAGCCCGCAGCCATAAGGCGAAGGGCAGGCGATGATCCTCCTGGGCGGCGATGGCCGTGTATAGGGCCCGTTCCATGGCGATGCGCAGCGCTTTCATCGCCTCGTTCGCGATCACCGCGCGGCGGGCCGGCAGGGCGAGGCGAATTTCAGGCGCGTCGATCACATCGATGCGAACGGACCAGCGGCAGTCCTGCCTCTTCAACTCGAATATATTGGGAAGAGAGCACGGGACGGCCAAACCATGGAAGTTGATGCAGGGGCCATCCTGCTGGACCAAATTGCCTTTATAGACGCCGATACGGCAACCGCAGGCCTCTTCGATCAGCAGCGCATCCTCGAGAAAATCCTCACGGGGCAGCAGCGCACCGTCCAGCGTCACCGGCAAGGGATAGTAACGGGCGGCCTCAGCAATGGTCGAACGAATGCCCATCTTCCAGTCGCCGGATATCTCGATGCGGACCATCGTTTCCCAGCTGAGGTCGCACGGTTCGGGTTCGAGCGCCCTGTCGCCATTCCAGGATTCAGCGGGAATCCGGACCTTCCAGCCGTGTCCCATCGCGGGCGAGAAGGCGTGGATCTCGATGGCATGGCCGGCAAGGCTGAACAGGCCAATGCCGGCCGGATCCTCACGCCGCATGATATCGTCGCCCCAATCGGATAAACCGAGGGTCAGGAGCGCTGCGGGATTATCGATGCCGCAGCCGTCATCGTGGATATCGAGAAAGGCGCGGCCATCTTCCTCGACAAGGTTGATCATGACGCGCTGCGCGCCGGCCCGGCGGCAATTCTGCAGGATTTCGTGGATCGCAGCGAGCGCGCTACTCGCGACAAGGCGGGACGCGCAGCGAATGGCATCCTGGCTGACCGCGATCTCGATCGTGGCGGGAAGAAGCATGATCATCTCCTGTCTCGGCGACGGACCAACCGGCCGTCTCCCCTACCCTGCCCCCTTCCCTTTCGTCCCGGCTTGACGCTCTGCCGACGCAAAGCGCCAAGATAGTTGTCGTCGCGGTGAGCGTCCTGCAAAGAGGAGGCGATGAGCGATTCAAACGATGTGAAACTGCGGGACCTCGTGCGGCGACTGCCCGACTGGATGCGCAAGGACTTGGCCTCAAGCGATGCACCCCGGCGCGAGCGCGCGGAGGATGCCCTCCATGCGATGCTGCTGCCGCTGCTGGAGGCCGGCGCGGGCGCTCCATGATGGATTGAAGGCAATGGTATTCCGAGTGGAGCCCATCGCCGGCGGGATGCCAACCAGACTCTTCCCGGCTGGTAAGCCGTTCCTCGATACGGTCACCAGTCGTGGACGGGGAGATCGGCGGCACGATCCGCGTCGCAGTCGAGCAGCAGGAACTGGAAGCCCCGATCACGTCCGAACGCGATGATCTCCTGAAGATCATCCGGAATCTGCGCCCGACGGTTATCGGGTAGCGGCCGCGTCGGCACGAACCAGCCATAGACGGAGGCGGCGATGTCGATGGGGCGGTCGCTCGGAGGCCAGCAGGCCCATTTGTCGAGAAGGCCGGCCGTCTGCACCGTCAGATGGGCTGTCGAGAGCACGCAGTAGGCGCCGCTTTCAATCGAAGAGACTGAGCGGACTGCCGGGAGAGGCAGCAGGCGCAGGATCTCGGTCGAATAGCTTTCCGAAGGGTGATCGTCGAAATAGGCGGCCATGACCTCGTCATCTGGCAGCGTATTCGGATCGCGCCTGTCGCCGATCTCCTTCCACCATTCGCGCGCATATTCCGCCATCTCCGCGACGAGAACGTCACGGTTCAGGCCTGCGTAGAAATTGATGCCATGACGGTGCTCGATGATGCCCAGATGGACATCAATCGGCCAGGGCAGCGCACAAACCCTGAGCCCGCTTTCGCTGGCGCCGATCACCCCGATCAATGCGGCGCGCGCGGCGGCATCGAGGCTGTCCGGCCTCTCCAGGGCAGCGCGCACGCGGGCGAGCAGGGCGACATGATCGTGCCGAGTGATTTGCGGCCCCGCTGGCCCGGCCGACTTCGCCCCCGCTTGGGCCGCCGTAGTCACATTGTCCGTCATGTCAGTGCCCGAAGCATCTATCCGGATCGCCGGATTATCGGGATCCGACCAGTCGATGGTGTCGATGACCCACTGTTTCACAAAGGACCAGTCGAAACAGAAGGGGCAGGTCTCCTGGTTCCTGTACCAGGCGGCATCGACCGCATCGATCCAGCCCACGACAATGATGCGCATGGCGCAGGTCCCGATCGCCTCGAACGATTTGCGGATCGCCAGCGCACGAACGAGAGCGTCGGGTTCGGCGGCCGGATGGTCGCGCAGGTCGAGAACCGCTTCCCACAGGGAGGCGGCCGCTTCGAGATGGGAAAGTGTGTAATGTATCATGTGCGAGTTTCCTGGATCAGGCGGCGCGGCGATCGATGGACCGAGGCGGCGCCAGTTCGGCGGCTGTCAGGGTGTCGATGCGCGGGACGACGGCATCGAAAGCGGCATTGAGATCGATGGTCGCGACGCGGTGGGACGCGCTTCCCGGGTCATGGTCGAGCCGAAGCGCGATCGGCGCCAACCAGGTGGTCATCTCGGGAAACACCGACTGCAGCAGAAGCGCTTCGATGCGCCGCGCGGCGAGGCCGAGCTGGGCGGCGAGGCCAAAGGAAACGGCGATATCCCGTTCGAACCAACGATGGGGCGCAATCGTGTCGGCAATGCGCGTGCATGCCGCACGGATGGTCGCGGTCTGGACATGCAGGACCGCAACGCGGTGTCGCCGATCGGGATCGACGCCTTCCAGCGGGACCAGCGCACGATAGGAATAGAGAGGCGCGCACCCGGCGATGCGGGTGCGGGAAACGATCACATCCATGGGATAATCTCCAGAGGCACGGAAGAGGCAGTCGACCGCCCCGGGTCCGTCGCCCCAGCCCTCCTCCCCTCTCCGCTCCCTGCTCTCCGGCCCACGCACACGCCCAAGATCGGCGTCGGAAATCGGCGGCTATGCTACGGGAGACGTAAGGCGTCGGGATGTAAGGGGCGGTTGCCTCGATCAGTTTGCCGCAGAGCTGGTCGCCGCGTTGTCGTAGAGCGGCTATCGGCGCGCTGCCAGGCGCCTGCGGTCCAGATGGCCTCTGTGCATTATTCGAACACTCACGGTAACATTAGCGATACGAGGACGGTTAGGTCGGTCGGTCATCAGTCGCGGTCGATTCGGACGCTCTACAGAGCGCCCGGTTTGCGCCCATCCAAGCCGTTCTATTGGGAAAATGGCGCGCCCATGAGCGGGCATTCCGCTTGAGACCAAGGCTGGGACTTACCCGCCATTCCTAGTCCAGCCTCGAAAGAGCACGTTTCGGATAATCCGGTTATCAATGGATCCGGAGCCATCAGGGGAGCACGTTTGATCAACGGCTGATTATGCCGACACATGCTAAAGCGCGAGATGCGGCAACTAGGGCCGAGTCTCATAACCACCACATGATGGCGGCGGCGAGGTGGATGTTACCGAGGAAGTTGGCGGCGAGTTTGTCGTAGCGGGTGGCGAGGCGTCGGCAGTCCTTGAGGCGGCAGAACATGCGCTCGATGGCATTGCGACCCTTGTAGAGGGTTTTGCTGAGTAAGCGGGGTCTGACGGCCGCCTTGCATGCCGGGCATTCGCCGGGATGATTGCCGCTCTTTGAGCGGGGTGGCGGGTGTCGGACGAGATCGGGGATAG
>NZ_QFOA01000019.1 GCF_003248505.1 Sphingobium sp. | reverse complement strand
GGTCACTGCTCAGCGGCAATCAACACCTCAGGCCGGTCACGATGCCATCAGCGACCTCAATTTGCCCGCTTGCAGGCGCTTTCAATCCTGCGATCCGAGCATCTGTCAAACCAACTTTGTTCGCCATATGATCCTGCTACCTTAGGTAGCTTTTTGTAGTGGATACTGGCGAACATTTCAAGAACAATGCGGACAATGAATCGCAGATTTCTGCCGTTGTTGGACGCATACGGAAGCGTAAGGACCCTCTGATTTCAGCTCTTAATCAGCGGGTCCTAGGTTCGAGCCCTAGTGCGTCCACCATTCCCCCTTTCCAATATCGAAATCGCTCCGCGCCGGCATGTCCGACGCGGATTTTTAGTGCATGGCATGCTGACCCCAAAGGGTGCTATTGCTAATGACTTGCATATCGATTCCGGCATGGCTAGAGACGGCCCAAATCAAAGGGACTCATCGATATGCCTGTTCTGCTGCCCATGCTCGTTGCCGCCACCGCCACGAACATGATGCCCGACGCTGCCGCCGATGGCAGCGCGCCCAGCGAGATCATCGTGACCGGTCAGCGTACGGAGGGCGACGATGACTATGCGGTGAAGAAGCAGACCACCACGATGCGCTTCCCCCTGTCGCAGCGTGAAACACCCCAGTCGGTGAGCGTCGTCACCCGCGCGCAGATCGAGGATTTCAAGCTTAACGACATCAACGACCTGCTCAAGACCGTGCCGGGCGTTCAGGTGCAGGCGCAGGAAACCGACCGCATCTATTATTCGGCGCGCGGTTTCGACATCCAGACATTTCAGATTGACGGCATCGGCCTGCCTTTCGCATTCGAGGTGCAGACAGGGTCCATCGATACCGCGATCTACGACCATATCGACGTCGTGCGCGGTGCGCCGGGCCTGCTGTCCTCCACCGGCAATCCGTCAGCGGTGGTGAACTTCATCCGCAAGCGTCCGACCAAGACCTTCCAGGCGAGCGGCAGCGCGCAATATGGTTCGTTCGACCATCTGCGGCTCGACGCGGACGTAAGCGTGCCGCTGACCTCCAACGGGAGCGTCCGCGCCCGTGCGGTCGGCGCCTATCTCGATGAGGACAGCTATCTCGACCGTTACGGCCTGCGCCGCTGGACCGGCTACGGCATCGTCGAAGCCGACCTGACGCCGCAGACGACGCTGACCTTCGGCTACGGGCATCAGGACCATCAGAGCCGCGGCGCGACATGGGGGGCGCTGCCGCTCTATTACACGGACGGCACCCGCATCGACCTCCCACGCTCGGCCAATACCGGGACGGACTGGGCAGGATGGAACGTCATCGACCGTCAGATTTTCGGTGATCTCGTCCATCATTTCAACGACGACTGGCATGCCAAGCTGACAGTCGTGCGCCGCGCCGTCAGCGAAGATGACAAGCTGTTCTATGTATATAACAACCCCAGCGCGGCCTTCCCCGACGGGATCGACCCGGCGGAAACGCCCAAGGGGTTAAATGTCCGCAGCTATCCCGGCGCGTTCAAGGCGCAGACCCGCAACCTGACCATCGACGGCTATGTGGCGGGCAAGATCAGCCTGTTCGGCCGCCAGCACGACCTCATGTTCGGCGTCAATCGCAGCGCCCAGCGCTATATTCAGCAATCGAGCTATGACTTCGGTAGCATCAATGTGGTCCTGCCGCTCGACCGGATTTACGATGGCAGCTTCCCATTGCCCGATTTCCCCACCACCTACAGCAGCGACCCTGCTTCAAGCAGCAATTACAACACGCGCCGCGAAACCGCTTATGGCCTGGTCCGCCTCAACCCGGTCGATCCGCTCAAGATCATGCTGGGTGGAAACGTCACTCACGCAACCAGCAAGGGCTTCTCCTACGGCGCGCTCCAGAATTACGACTGGACGCGGTTCCTGCCGTTCGTCGGCGCGACCTACGACCTGACCGACAGCGTCAGCGCCTATGCAAGTTTCGCCACCATCTTCAATCCGCAGACGCAGACCACCGCGGCCCGCGAACTGATCGCGCCGATCAAGGGCGACAATCTGGAAGCAGGGCTCAAGGGTGAATGGTATGGCGGGCGCCTCAATGCCAGCATGGCCCTGTTCCAGGCACGACAGAAGAATACGGCGGAACTCGCCGGGTTCGACAGCAGCATCGGCCAGAACGTCTATCGCGGCGTCAACGCCAAATCGCAGGGCGTCGAATTCGAATTCGCGGGCATGATCGCGCCGGGGCTTCAGGCGACGGGCGGCTACACCGTCATGCGGGTGCGCGGCGATGACGACCGCCCGGTGCGCACCTTCGTTCCGCGCCAGCTCGGCCGCCTCAACCTTACTTACTCGCCGCCCTCGCTCCCGGCGCTGAAGCTCGGCGCGGCGGTCCAATATCAGACGAAAATCTATCTGGAGCCGGGCGCGTTGTCGGTCACCACGCAACGCCCGATCCGCATCACGCAGCCGAAATATGCGCTGCTCGACCTTCTCGCCAGCTATAAGCTGACGGAGCAGGTGCAGCTGAGCGTCAATCTCAAAAACGTGACGAATGCCAAATATCTGACCGCGCTGAATTTCGATCAGGGCTATTATGGCGCACCGCGCACGGTGCTCGGCACCATCAGCCTGCGATATTGACGGAAGGATCGGGATGACCGGCGCAGGACAGAGATGGTTGCGGGTGGCGCTTGCCGGGCCGGGTGCCGTGATCGTCGCGCTCGTCATGATGGCGGGCATGGCGCTGTGGCTTCCGGGCGGCGCTGCGGGGATCGACAATCTGGTCCTGCCGCTGGTGCTCGCACCGCTGATCTGGGCTGCGCTGTTCTTTCACGCCTGCCTCGACCGGAGGCTGGGCCGCGTCGCGTTCATTGCCTTTGCGCTCTTCATCGTCCACGCAGGTCTGATCGCCAACCGGCTGCTCGATCATGACGCCGCGCAGGAGACGCACCGATGATCCATCTGCAAAAGGATGAGACCAAGGCGATGGTCGCCGTGCACGGCTGGTCGGGCGTCCTGCTCGGCCTGCTGCTTTATGCCGTGGTCCTGACCGGCACCGCCGCAGTTTTCGCTGAGGAGATCGGGGCATGGTCGGCAGGGCATGTCGCCACCCAGTCCGCGTTCGAACGCCCCATAGGCGCTGCCCTGCGCCGTTTGGGCGAGCAGACCCCGGCGAAATATCATGAGGGCGTCGACCTGTTCGAAGTCGGCGACCACGACATGGGTTTCTTTTTCCACCGTCACGAGATGGATCATGGCGAACTCGTCGCGCGCGGCATTTTCTACGTCATCGGCAAGGACGGACGGGCCATCCACCGGCAGGAAGGCACCAGCGAGGACGTCTACGGCGCGCGCAACGACAATGCACTGAGCGCTTTCCTGGTCGACACGCATGTGCGCCTGCACGTCCCCAATCCATGGGGCCTGCTGCTGACGGGCATTCTGGGTCTGTCGATGCTGGTCGCGGCGATATCCGGCCTTCTCATCCACCGCCATCTTTTCAAGGATATCTTCACCCTCCGGCGCAAGGGCAACCCTGTCCTCGTCCATCGCGACCGGCATAGCGTCGCCGGAACATGGAGCCTGCCCTTCGCCTTCATCCTCGCCTTCACCGGCAGCTTCTTCTCCTTCTTCGGCACCGTCGGCGTGCCCCTGGTGGCGATGGCGGCGTTTAGCGGCAATGTGCAGGCGCTTCAGGAAGCGGTTTACGGCAATCCCGGCAAGCCCGATCCCCGCCCCGCCGCCATCGGCAATTTCGACCGCATCGCCAGCGATGCCATAACCCGCGCGGGCGCGATCCCGACCTTCGTCACCATCGAGAATTTCGGGCGTGCCGACGCCAAGGTGACGACCTATCACCCCCCGCGCGAAGCCGCGATCGCACCCATGTCGCTGCTCTACAACGGCGCAACCGCCGCCTTCGAGCAGGAAAAGCCGCTCGTGGGCACGAAACCGTCCGCAGGGGGCACGCTGGCTGCCATCATGTCGCCTCTGCATTTCGGCAATTTTGCGGGGATCCTGTCCAAGGCTGTCTGGTTCGGCCTCGGCTTCGCCATGTGTTACGTCACCTATACCGGCATGACGCTCTGGCTGGCGCGGCGGCAAGGCGAAGCGCGCTCGCTCGGCTGGCTGGAGCGGAGCAACATCGTCGTCGGTATCGGCCTTCCCTTCGCACTGGCGACCTCCGCTGCTGCCTTCCTCATGACGATGCGGCTGGGCGAGGCGGTCTGGTGGACGCCTGCCGGATTCCTCATCGGCTGCGCATTAGCGATCCTCGCCGGGATCATCCTGCCCACCGCCGAACAGCTCATCCTTGCCCTTAGGCTCGGCACCGGCGTCCTTTTCCTCGTCCTGCCGATCCTGAGACTGCTGGAAGGCGGGCCGGGATGGGGCGAAGCGCTTGCCGCTGCGCAGCCGGTGATCCCTGCGCTCGATCTCGCCTTCATCGTCGCGGGAGCGTGGGCGTTGCAACCGCTGCTTTCGAAATCCTACGGTCGCCGCGACGCCGTGACGCTTCAGGCAGCCGAATGATGGTCAGCCTCCCTTATGTCGCACTCGCTGTTTCGACCGCCTTCATCCTGTGGCTCAGCCTTGGCGATCCCAAGCGGCGCCGCACCGAAAGGCTGATGGGGGCGGGGCATTCCGCCGCCGTGCGCCGGATGCTCACCCTCGCCGTCCTTGCGCCTGGCATCGCCTGCGCTCTTGCGGGCGACGCCGCCGCGTTCCTCATCTGGCTCGGCGGATGCGCCGTCATCGGCTGGATCGTAACGCTGATCCTGTCGAACCGCGCCCGCCAGCCTGGCGACTGATGCGCCTCAACCCGTCTGCCGCCCTGCTGCCAGCAGCGGAGCAAAGGCCGCAACGCCCGCCGCCGGGCCTTCGGGATGCGCCCAGACCGCGCTGCTCACCGCCAGGAAATCGGCTCCCGCCGCCACCAGCGGCGCGGCGTTGCTCGCGCTAATCCCGCCGATCGCGACGCAGGGCAGTTCGAATAACGTCGTCCACCATCCCAAAATCGACGGATCGGGCCGATGGCTCGTTTCCTTCGTGGTCGTCGGGAAGAACGCGCCGAACGCCACATAGTCCGCGCCAGCCTCCCCCGCCTCCATCGCCAGATGACGGCTGTCGTGGCAGGTGACGCCGATCTGCACTTTCGGTCCCAACAGCTTGCGCGCGTCCCTGGGATCGCCATCGCCCTGCCCCAGATGCACGCCGTCCGCGCCGATGCGATGAGCCACCGCGGCACTGTCGTTGACGATGAATGCCACCTCCCGCTCGGCGCAAAGCCGCTGCAACGGTTCGGCCGCTCGCGCCACTGCATCGTCATCCAGCCCCTTGAGCCGCAACTGGAATGCCGACACATCTCCGCCGTCGAACGCCGCGCGCAGCCGGTCTGCGAACGCCGCGTCAATGGCGGGCGGCGAAATAAGGTAGAGCTGGCAGGCGGGGCGAAAACCCCGTTCGAACTGGTCGGCGAAATGCGGGTCGAGCGCCAGTTCCTCGTCGGTGAAGTCAGTCATGCCTGCCCAGTAGAGCATCCAGCGCGGCGTTGAAAGCCTGCGGATCGTCGAGCCGGTGCGCCAGATATCGGATTGTTCTCCGCCCTTGTTGCACCGCGGGGTCGAGTTCAAGGACGATGTTGGGATGCGCGATCAGCGCTGCGTTGAACGCACCTTCTTTGCGGATCGCGGCCAGTGTCCAATCCTCGCACCGTGCCCGGACTTGCGTGACGGGCACCGCCACCGCGCGCAGATGGCCGGCGGGCCACATCAGTTCCTGCGACGTCAACCGAACCGGACGCGTCTTGAAGGACAGAATGAAGCGGACCAGCCACAGGGCGATGCCAAGGCTGATCGCTGAGAGAACAAGGGCGACTCTGCCGTTCCAGAGCGCGATGAGGCCATGCGTCACGGCCGCCTCGATCCCGACGAGGCAAAGGAGCACCCACATCATCGGCGCGACGGCGCGATGATAAGGGAAAAGCCGAACGCCGGGCGAAACTTCGTCGCGCCCGGCGTTCGTCATGGAAGTCAGACCGCGATCGGCTGCTTTGCGGTCGATGCGCCGTGGATTTCATCGATCGCTTCACCCAGCGATCCGTTGAATTCGTCGTCGCTCATCTGGTGGCGCAGGTCGTTCAGCAGCGCGCGGCTGAAGCTTGCGATGATCCCCCGGTTCTGGGCCAGTTGCGCGCAGGCTTCGGTGCGGCTGAACCCGCCCGAAAGCGCGACGACGCGAAGAACTTTGGGATGATCGACCAGCGGGTCGAACAGCCCCGCCTTCGCCGGCAGCGACAGCTTCAGCATCACCTGCTCGCCTTCGGGCAGCGCGTCGAGATTCTTGAGGATTTCCTCCAGCAGGATCGCGTCGGCTTCGGCGCGCTCGGGCGACTTGATGTTCACTTCCGGCTCGATGATCGGCATCAGCCCACCGGCCAGCACCTGACGTCCGACTTCGAACTGCTGGGCGACGACGGCAGCGATGCCCTCGCGATTGGCGAGGTTGATGACCGACCGCTCCTTGGTGCCGAACACGCCCAGGCCCTTGGCACGTGCGAGCAGGGTGTCGAGGCCGGGATTGGGCTTCATCAGTTGCACGCCGTTGGCCTCGTCCTCCAGACCCTTGTCGATCTTGATGAAGGGCACGACGCCGCGCTCGATCAGCGCCTGCGGGGTGGGCTTCCCGTCGACGGTGCCGTCCATCGTCCGTTCGAACAGGATCGCGCCCAGCACCTTGTCGCCTGTGAAGACGGGCGAGGTGATGATGCGGCTGCGCATCGCGTGGATGAGCGCGAACATTTCTTCCTCGTTGGCATAGGCATCTTCCTCAATGCCATAGCCCTTCAAGGCTTTGGGCGTCGATCCGCCGCTCTGGTCGAGCGCTGCGATAAAGCCGTTGCCCTTGGCGATCTTGGCCTTCATTTCCTGATCCAGCATCTGCACATACCTTCTTGAAAGATAAGGATATCGCCCCTGTAGCGACACCTGTTCCAGATGGCCTCCCACACCCTCTCCAAGGCGGGAAAGCCGTGTTCGGGCGTCAGGCGTGAAGCGCCTTGACCCCCGGCAGTTCCTTGCCTTCCATCCACTCGAGGAAGGCGCCGCCCGCAGTCGACACGAAACTGAAATCGTCCGCAACGCCGGCGTGGTTGAGCGCCGCGACAGTATCGCCGCCCCCGGCGACGGAGGTCAACTGCCCTTCCTTGGTCAGCGCCGCCGCCGTCCTGGCCAACGCCACGGTCGCGGTGTCGAACGGCGCGATCTCGAACGCGCCGAGCGGACCGTTCCAGACCAGAGTCCGGCAATTCTTGATCGCATCGCCCAACGCCTCGACGGCAGCAGGTCCGACATCCAGGATCATCTCGTCCTCGGCTACCTCATGCACGTTGCACGTGCGCACGGACGGAGGGTTCGCGGCGAATTCCTTCGCCACCACCACGTCATAAGGCAGGTGAATGGTGCACCCCGCCGCTTCCGCCTTGTCGAAGATCGCCTCGGCCGTATCGGCCAGATCCTTTTCGCATAGCGATTTGCCGACATCGACGCCGCGTGCGTAAAGGAAAGTGTTGGCCATCCCGCCGCCGATGATCAGGTGATCGACCTTCGCGACAAGGTTGTTGAGCACGTCGAGTTTCGTCGACACTTTCGCGCCGCCCACGACAGCCGCGACCGGTTTCACCGGCTCACCCAATGCGGCCTGCAACGCGTCCAGTTCCTTTTCCATCGACCGCCCGGCAAAGGCGGGCAGTTTGTGGGCCAGTCCTTCGGTCGACGCGTGCGCGCGGTGCGCGGCGGAAAAAGCGTCGTTGACATACAGGTCGCCGATTGCGGCCATCGCATCCACCAGCGCCGGATCGTTCTTTTCCTCGCCGGGGTGGAAGCGGGTATTTTCCAGGATCGCGATATCGCCGTTGCGCATGACCGCAATGCCGTCAGCGGCGGCCTGACCCTGGCAATCGGGAATGAACTGCACATCCCGGCCCAGCACCGCCGTCAGCGGGCGCGTGATCTTGGACAGGGAAAATTCCGGGTTCTTCTGTCCCTTGGGCCGTCCGAAATGCGCAAGGATCAGCACCTTGGCCCCCCGATCGGACAGTTCCAGCACGGTCGGCATCGCCGCGCGAAGGCGGGTGTCGTCGCTGACCGCCCCGTCGTTCATCGGCACGTTCAAATCCTCGCGGACCAGCACCACCTTGCCGGCGATGTCGCCCATATCGTCGAGCGTCTTGAACGGCTTACCCATGCGTCATCCCCTGTGTCGCCTTGTGTCAGATGAAAATCCCCGCCGGTGCGCCCGGCGGGGATGACGTGTCCTTAGAGGAACTTCGCCACGACACCGGTGGTGTCGATCATGCGGTTCGAAAAGCCCCATTCGTTGTCGTACCAGCTCAGCACGCGAACCAGCGTGCCGTCGATCACGGCGGTTTCGAGGCTGTCGACGGTCGAACTGCGCGGATCGCCATTATAGTCGATCGACACCAGCGGTTCGTCCGAATAGCCGAGCACGCCCTTGAGCGGGCCGCTTTCCGACGCTGCCTTGAGCAGCCCGTTCACCTCGTCCTTGGTCGTCGCCTTCTTGGCGATGAACTTCAGGTCCACGACCGACACGTTGGGGGTCGGCACACGCACCGAAGAACCGTCCAGCTTGCCCTTGAGCTCGGGCAGCACTTCGCCGACCGCGCGGGCGGCACCCGTGGTGGTGGGGATCATCGAGAGAGCGGCAGCGCGGGCGCGACGCATGTCCTTGTGCAGCTGGTCCAGCGTGTTCTGGTCGTTGGTATAGCTGTGGATCGTGGTCATGAAGCCCTTTTCGATGCCGATCGCATCGTGAAGGACCTTCGCCAGCGGCGCGAGGCAGTTGGTGGTGCAGCTCGCATTGGAAATGACGATGTCGTCGGCGGTCAGCTGGTCATGGTTGACGCCGAACACCACCGTGCGGTCGACATTCGTGCCGGGCGCGGAGATGACGACGCGTTTTGCACCGGCGGTCAGGTGCGCGCTTGCCTTCGCCTTGTCGGTGAAGATGCCGGTGCATTCCAGCGCGATGTCCACGCCCTGCGCCGCGTGCGGCAGGTTGGCCGGGTCGCGCTCCGCCGTCACGGCGATGCGCTTGCCGTCGATCACCAGCGCGTCGCCATCCACGCTCACCTCACCGGCCCAGTTGCCGTGCACGGAATCGCGCTTGAACAGCAGGGCATTGGACTGGGCATCGCCCAGGTCGTTGATGCTGACCAGTTCCAGGTCATGATCGGTGCGCGAAAGAATGGCGCGCGCCACCAGACGGCCAATGCGTCCGAAACCGTTGATTGCTACCTTCGTTGCCACTGCACTAGCCTCCTGATGGTGTTTTTCGGTTCAATTCTTGTCGAGCGCAGCCGCGATCTGCGGCGCGATCTTGACGGCGGTCAGGCCGAAATGGTCGTAGAGCGCTTCCGCCGGGGCCGACGCGCCGAAGCTGTCGATACCAAAGCGCAGGCCCGCGATGCCGGTGTGCCGCTCCCACCCGAACGTCGTGCCCGCCTCGATGGAAACGCGCAGCACATGATGCGGCAACAGATCGTTCTTATAGGCTTGATCCTGCGCCTCGAAATGCGCCCAACTCGGCATGGAGACGACATCGGCGCCGATGCCCTTCTCTTCCAGTAGCTTGGCGGTATCGACCGCGATCTCGACCTCGGAGCCGGTGGCGATCAGCACCACCTTGCGCTCTGCGGTCGCCGGGACGAGGCGGTAGGCGCCCTTCGCCGACAGGTTCTCGCTCTTTTCCGTGCGCAGTTGCGGCAGGTTCTGCCGGGTCAGCGCCAGCACCGAAGGACCGTTCGCGTCCTTGAGCGCCAGTTCCCAGCATTCGGCGGTCTCGACGATGTCGGCGGGTCGATAGACGTCGAGGTTGGGGATCATGCGCAGCGACATGACATGCTCGATCGGCTGGTGCGTGGGGCCATCCTCGCCAAGGCCGATGCTGTCATGCGTCAGCACGTGGATCACCCGCTGCTGCTGGAGCGCGGCAAGGCGGATGCCGCCACGCATATAGTCGGAAAAGACGAGGAAGGTGCCGCCATAAGGAATGACGCCGCCATGCAGGGCCATGCCGTTCATCGCGCAGGCCATGCCGAATTCACGGATGCCGTAATAGACGTAACGCCCGCTATAATCGGCGGCGGTCAGCGGGCCGGTGGACTTGGTCTTTGTGTTGTTGGACCCGGTAAGGTCGGCGGAACCGCCCAGCGTTTCGGGCAGCAGGTCGTTGATCGCTCCCAGCGCCAGCTCGCTCGCCTTGCGGGTCGCGACCTTTTGCGGAGCCGCGATCAGGCTGTCGATATAGGCTTCGAGCGAGAAATCTGCCGGCAGATCGCCCGCCATCCGACGCGAAAATTCCGTTCCTTGCTCGCTATTTGCAAGCCGTCCTTCCCACGCCGAGCGCACATCCCCGCCCTTCGCGCCAATCGCTTTCCAGGCGGCGGCGACATCGGCGGGAATCACGAAGGGTTCGGCGCTCCAGCCCAGATATTCGCGGGCCGCCGCCACTTCCGCATCGCCCAGCGCAGAGCCATGGACGCCCGATGTCCCTGCCTTGTTGGGCGCGCCATACCCGATCTTGGTTGCGCAGGCGATCAGGCTCGGGCGCGGATCGGCGATCGCCTCGTCGATGGCGCGGCGCACGTCCGCTGCGTCATGTCCGTCGCACGACACGACATGCCATCCCGTCGCTGCGTACCGCGCGCGCACATCCTCGCTGCTCGACAGGTCGACCGCGCCGTCGATGGTGATCTTGTTGTCGTCCCACAGCACGATCAGGCGGCCCAGCTTCAGGTGCCCGGCAAGCCCTATGGCTTCATGGTTTATGCCTTCCATCAGGCAACCGTCGCCCGCGATCACCCAGGTGCGGTGATCGACCAGGTCGTCGCCGAACTGCGCGTTAAGGTGCCGCTCGGCAATCGCCATGCCGACCGCGGTGGCCAGACCCGACCCCAGCGGTCCGGTCGTCGCCTCGACGCCCGCCAGTTCGAAATTCTCCGGATGTCCCGCGCACGGGCTGTGCAGCTGACGGAAATTTCGGATATCGTCCATCGTCGGGCGCGCGTAGCCGGTCAGGTGCAGCAGCGAATAGATCAGCATCGACCCATGCCCCGCCGACAGCACGAAGCGGTCGCGGTCGGCCCATTTCGGCGCGGTCGGATCGAATTTCAGATAATCCCCGAACACCACGGTTGCAACGTCCGCCATGCCCATCGGCATTCCGGGGTGGCCACTGTTGGCGGCTTGCACCGCATCCATGGAGAGCGCCCGGATGGCGTTGGCGAGCGACTTTTCGGAAACGGTCATCGTGGGCAGGCGTCTTTCCTGATCGGGAGGCGTCATCTGTGCCCGCGCGCCGGCGGGCGAGTCGAGTTTCGCGATCCCTTTGTATGGTCAGGCCCGATGCGTCAACCACGGGCCGCCCTCTCGCGCCGACAAAGCGGGACGGATGACGCGGATCGCCGCTTTTGCAACCGCCCCGCATCGGCTATGCCGACCCTATGGCAAGCGACCGCATGATGCAGGCGATCGGCACGCTGGAACGTGCTGTGACCCGGCTTGAACAGGATGTGGCCCGTCTCGGCACGACCCCGGCGGCCTCCCCATCCATCGACCACGACGCCGCGCGCGAAGCGCTCCGGTCGCTCGACGAACTCATCGATTCGCTGAAGGATCGGGACCATGGCTGAAATCATGCTTCAGATCGCCGGGCGCCCCTATCCGATCCGCTGCCGCGACGGGGAGGAGGCCCATCTGGTGCACCTCGCAACCCTGGTCGAGGAAAAGGCCCGGCAGGCGCAGCAATCGACGCCCGGCCTCACCGAAGTGCGCGCATTGCTCTTCGCCGCGCTGTTTCTGGCCGACGAACTGAACGATCTGCGCGCCGAAGTCGCGGGGCATCAGGCGCAGCTTCCGCTGGAGGATGAGGACGCGCCGGCAGCCCGTGCCGTCGAAACGCTGGCCGTCCGCATAGAAAAGCTGCGCACGGTGCTTGCCCCGCACCTCCCGGACGCCTAGATTGCACCGCGACGGGCACTGCGCGGCACGAGCTTTAGCGAACATCCCTGAGGCGATAATCACATCCAAGGGGGCTGTCCCTGGGCGGGTTCCGGCCCGATCTACATGGTCCCCACCTGACGTTGAGGCGTCAGAGGATATTCCAGCAAACGACCGAGGCGGTCCCGTCACCCTCACCGCCCGCTTTTCCTTCGGACGATGATGAGCCAGGACATATCCACTCCCGACAAGAGCAGCCTGCGCGCCACCGCGCGCCAGCGCCGCCGCGCCTTCGTTTCGACGCTCGATCCGCTGGCGCACCGGCTGTCGTTCAAGGCCGTGCCCTCTCCCCTCGCCCGCCGCATGGCCGATGTGCAGGTGGTCGCCCTCTATATGGGGCTGGAGGACGAAGCCCCGGCGCAGCGCCTCGCGCCGCAGCTTCAGGCGATGGGAAAGACCCTGGCCCTTCCCCGCGTGCTCGACCGGCTCGGCAGCATGGACTTCCTGCGCTGGGAACCGGACGCGCCGCTGCGCCCCGGTCCGTTCGGCACCAGTCACCCGGAGCCGGGCTACGGCCCTGTCGTGCCCGATGTCATCATCGCGCCGCTTGTCGGCTTCGACCGCGCGATGAACCGCCTCGGGCAGGGCGGCGGCTATTACGACCGTGCCTTCGCCCGCATGTCCGACGCGCTGCGCATCGGGCTTGCCTGGTCCGCTCAGGAACTCGACGCGGTGCCTGCCGATCCTTGGGATTTGCCGCTCGACATGATCCTGACCGAGGTCGAACTGATCGAAGGCGTCGGGGCATGAGCATAGACCCGCGCCATTATCATCAGCCCAGTTGGCGCAAGCCTGTCGGCATGATCGGCATCGTCGCGCTCATCATTTTATGGGCCGTGCTGGTCGGCAGCCTGTCGGGACTGATCGGCGCCCTGCCTATATGGGCGCAGGTTCCGGTCTATGTCGTGCTGGGGATCGTCTGGATCTGGGTCCTGCCGCTGCGGCGCATCCTGACCTGGATGGAAACCGGCCGCTGTCGGTAACGGACCGACTGAAAAGAACACTTCCCTGGACAAAGGAAGTGGCGCGAGTGACGGGGCTCGAACCCGCGACCTCCGGCGTGACAGGCCGGCACTCTAACCAACTGAGCTACACCCGCGCATGGGTGGTATCGCTTCGAACCTGCGGACAGGCTACGGGAGGACACGTCTCCCTGATCCAACCAAAACCCACTCTCCTTCAAGGAAAGTGGCGCGAGTGACGGGGCTCGAACCCGCGACCTCCGGCGTGACAGGCCGGCACTCTAACCAACTGAGCTACACCCGCGTTCGGTGTGGAAGCGCCGTCTATGAGCGTCGGGCGGGGCTGTCAACCGTCCGTCACCCTGCTTTCGTCTTTCTCGTCATTTTCTTTGCGGCGCGGCACAGTCAACGTGCCTTGCTCGAAAAGGAAACCGGCGATGTCGGGCGTTCCGGCGGCCCCTACGACGGTCTGGATGATGATGAGCAGCGGCACCGCCAGCAGCGCGCCGGGCGTCCCCCACACCCATCCCCAGAAGGTCAGCGACACGAGAATCAGCAAGGGGTTCATCGTCAGCCGCCGCCCCAGCAGCATCGGGGTAATGACGTTCGCCTCGACCAGATGGAAACCCACCTGAAGCGCAGCGGGCAGCAAGGCCACCCAGACGTCGTCGAACACCATGAGGCCGCCCAGCCCCAGCAGCACCGCCGCCAGCATCGGCCCGAAATAGGGCACGAAGTTCAGCAGCGCCACGATTCCGCCCCACATCAACGGCGAAGGCATGCCGATCAGCGACAACGCGACCGCGACCGCCAGCCCGAGGCAGGTGTTGATGAGGGCGATGGTGATGACATAGGCCGATGTCGCATCGACCACATTCTGGATCACTCGCGCGACCGCCATCGCCCCGTCGAAGCTGCCCCGGCTGTTGATCGTGCGCCGACGCAGGCGCGTCCAGCCCGCCAGAAAGAAATAGATGATGAGGAGCGCGAACACCATCTGGATGATCGCGGCGGGCGCGCTGGTCGCGGCGAATTGCAACAGCGACCGGGGCGCTTCCACCGCCGACGCCTGCGCCGCGGCCACCGGGCCGCTCGCCAGCATCTGGACGGTTTCGTCGACGAAACGCTGGAGGTTGGCGTAGAAGTTGATGACGGGCGCCAGGTTCGCCTGGATCTGCGGCAGACGCTGGGGCAGCACGCGGAACCATTCGGTCGCAGGCACGATGATGAGCACCAGCGCGGTGTTGGCGACCAGCAGGAAGCCCACGACCGCCGCCAGCGCCGCCATCCCGGACGGGATACCGCGCCGCTCCATCCATTCCAGCAACGGCACCAGCGCGATCGCGATCACCAGCGCGGCGGTCAGCGGCAGGAAGAATTCCGCCCCCGCCCGCAACGCGAACGGCAATGCGAGCATGACGCCGATCCCGGACGCAAGTGCGATCGACGCCAGCAGCCGGTCGCGCCTGCGGTTGATTTCCTGCAAATCCTGTTGGTTGCCGTCGGGCGATTCCCTGTTCACGGATTCAGATGTGCGCGGGTTGAACCGCAGCGTCAATTTGCAATAGGGCGATGGGCGAAGCGGGTGACGAAACCGCGCTTAACCAAATCTTGGTCAGCCCCCGCTACATTGTCATCCGAACAGGGCGGGGAAGGACATGAAGCGAGCAGTAACGGCCATCGCGGCCGCGCTGGCATCGACGGCGGCCGGGGGGCAGCCATCGACCGTCCGGCTCGATACGCAAATATTCGTGGAGCGGGTCGGCGCCGACATCAACGGTCGCCCCCGCCGCACGCTGATCCCCTCCGATCAGGCCGCGCCCGGCGATACGGTCATCGTCATCCTGCACTGGCGCAATGGCGGAAGCCGCCCCGTGCGCGCTTTCACGCTCAGCCGCTCCGCGCTGCGCGGAGCGACACCAGACCTCACCGATCCCGCACTGCTCGTATCGATCGATGGCGGCGCGCGATGGGGCCGATTCGACACCATCTGGCTGCCCACGCCGCTCGGCGGCGTGCGCCGCGCCGTGGCGCAGGACGTGACGCACATCCGCTGGACCTTGCCCGACCCCATATCGCCGGGCGGCGCGGCGCGGATGAGCTACCGCGCCACGCTGCGCTAGCGCATCAATCGACGAAGAGAAAAGCCGGCGCTTCCAGCCGCTTCTTGACCGCCTGGACGAAGCTTGCCGCGTCCCAGCCGTCGACCACGCGATGGTCGCAACTGATCGACAGGTTCATCAGCTTCGCCGCAACCACTTCCTTGCCCCGGAACACCGGACGCTCGATCACGCGGTTGGGACCGATGATCGCCACTTCCGGGCGGTTGATGACCGGCGTCGTCGCGATCCCGCCGAGCGGCCCGAGCGACGTCAGCGTCAGGGTGGAGCCGCTCAGTTCCTCCGACTTGGCCTTGCCCGTCCGCGCGGCGTCGGCCAGGCGGCGAATTTCGCTCGCCAGTTGCCAGACGTTGCGATCCTGCGCGTCGCGGATCACCGGCACCATCAGCCCCGCGTCGGTTTGCGTCGCCAGACCGAGGTGCACCGACCCATGCCGCGTCACCACGCCCGCCTCGTCATCATAGCGCGCGTTCAGCATGGGAAATTCGGGTAGCGTCCGGCAGATCGCGACGATCAGCAGCGGCAGCATGGTCAGCTTGGGCCGCTCCCCTCGCCCGGCGTTCAGCTGCTCACGCAATTCTTCCAGCGCCGTCACGTCAATCTCGTCGACATAGGTGAAGTGCGGGATATGCCGTTTGGACGCGGCCATATTCTCCGCAATGCGGCGCCGCATCCCGATCACCTTGACCTGTTCGTCGGCACGTCGCGCGGATCGACCGGCGGGCGCATAGCCCTGCCCCGACCCATAGAGCAGATAGGCGTCGAGGTCGGCGTGGCGGATGCGGTCCCCGGTGGGCTTGACCTGCGCCAGATCGATACCCAGCTCCTTCGCCCGCGCACGCACGGCAGGCGACGCAAGCACAGCTTCCTGCGGCGCGGCGGGTGCGACAGGCACGACAGGTTCGGCCTTCGCCGCCACCGGTTCCGCCGCACGTTCCGGCTCGGGTGCGGGGGAAGCCATGGGGGCCGCCGCTTCCTCGATCAGCGCCTCGCCCGGCGTTTCCGCGTCGATGGTCTCCGCACTGGGCGGCGGCGGCGCGGCGACGGACGCTTCGCCCTCCACCTCGATCTCGACCAGCATCGAACCGATAGGCACCTGATCGCCCGGTTCACCCGCCAGCCGCACGACCGTACCCGCGACGGGGCTTTCCATCTCGACCGTCGCCTTGTCGGTCATCATGTCGGCAATGGGCTGGTCCTCTTCGACCCGGTCGCCCACATTGACGTGCCAGCCGACGATCTCAGCCTCTGAAATGCCTTCGCCGATATCCGGCAGCTTGAATATGAACAGCGCCATGACGCCTTAGTCCTTCATGATCTTGGTGATGGCTTCGCGAATGCGCACGGGTCCGGGGAAATAGGCCCATTCCAGACTGTGCGGGTAGGGCGTGTCGAAACCGGTGACTCGCTCGATCGGCGCTTCGAGATGATAGAAGCAGCGCTCCTGTACCTGGGCGAGCAGTTCCGCGCCAAAGCCGCTGGTGCGGGTCGCTTCGTGCACGATCAGGCAGCGGCCCGTCTTGCGAACCGACGCCTCGATGGCCTCGATGTCGAGCGGGACGAGCGTGCGCAGATCGACGATCTCTGCATCGATCCCCAGCGCCGCGACGGTGTTTTCCACCACATGCACCATCGTGCCGTAACACAGGACGGTCAGCGCCTCTCCCGCCCGCACGATCCGCGCCTTGCCCAATGGTATCTTATAGTATCCGGTCGGCACCTGCGCGTCCGCGTGACCGGCCCAGCTCTTGGCAGGCGTGTCGTAATGGCCGTCGAACGGGCCGTTGTAGATGCGCTTGGGTTCGAAGAAGATCGTGGGATCGTTATCCTCGATCGCCGCGATCAGCAGCCCCTTGGCGTCATAGGGCGTGGACGGGATCACCGTCTTGACCCCCGACACATGGGTGAAGATGCCTTCGGGCGACTGGCTGTGCGTCTGACCGCCGAAGATGCCACCGCCAAAGGGCGACCGCACCGTCATCGGCGAAATGAACTCGCCCGCCGACCGGTATCGCAATCGTGCCGCCTCGCTCACCAGCTGGTCGAGCGCGGGGTAGATATAGTCGGCGAACTGGATTTCGGGCACCGGGCGCAGGCCATAGGCACCCATGCCGACCGCCACGCCGATGATTCCGCATTCGGTAATCGGCGTATCGAACACGCGGTTCTTGCCATATTTCTGCTGCAAGCCCGCCGTCGCACGGAACACGCCGCCGAAATAGCCGACATCCTCGCCCATCACGACCACGTCGGGGTCGCGATCCATCATCACGTCCAGCGCGCTGTTGATCGCCTGGATCATATTCATCTGGGTGGCGTCGCCCTGCACAAGGGCTTCGCTCATAGCCGCGTTTTCGTTCGCTTCGCTCACAGCCGCGTTTTCGTTCGCTTCGCTCACAGGCCCGCCGCCTTCCATTCGTCCAGCATCTGCTGTTTCTGCTCCTCAAGATGCCAGGGCATCTCTTCGAACACATCCTCGAACATGCTCTCCATCGGATGGTGCAGGCCATGGCCCAGAATGCCGTTCTTTTCCGCTTCGCGTGCAGCGTCGCGGACATATTCGGCCAGTTCCTTGTCCATCGCCGCGTGCCGCTCCTCGTCCCATATGCCAAGGCCGATGCAATGCTGCTTCAGGCGATGGATCGGATCGCCCAGCGGCCATTGGCTGCTTTCCTCGGCGGAGCGATAGGCGCTCGGATCGTCGGAGGTGCTGTGCCCCTCTACGCGATAGGTGAAGTGCTCGATCAAAGTCGGCCCGCCATTGGCACGCGCCCGGTCGGCGGCCCAGCGTGTCGCGGCATAGACCGCCAGCACATCGTTGCCATCGACCCGCAATCCCGCAATGCCATAGCCGATGGCGCGTGCCGCGAAGGTGGTCGATTCGGCTCCCGCAAAACCTGAAAAGCTACTGATAGCCCACTGATTGTTAACGACATTCATGATAACAGGCGCGCGATAGACGCTGGCAAAGGTGCAGGCCGAATGGAAGTCGCCCTCTGCGGTCGATCCTTCCCCGCACCATGTCGCGGCGATCCGGGTGTCGCCCTTCGCCGCGCTCGCCATCGCCCAGCCCACGGCCTGCGGATACTGCGTCGTCAGATTGCCGGAAATGGAAAAGAACCCGGCATCGCGTGCCGAATACATGATCGGCAACTGGCGGCCCTTCATCCGGTCGCCCTTGTTCGAGTAAATCTGGTTCATCATGTCGACGATGGGCCAGTCGCGCGCGATCAGGATGCCCTGCTGGCGATAGCTGGGAAAGCACATGTCGTCCCGCGACAGTGCCAACGCCGCGCCGATCGACACCGCCTCCTCGCCGGTGGACTTCATATAGAAACTGGTCTTGCCCTGGCGCTGCGCACGGAACATCCGCCCGTCGAAGGCGCGGGTCAGCGCCATGTAACGCAGCATCTTCAGCAGCGTTTCGGGCGGCAACTTGGGATTCCACGGTCCGACCGCCTGCCCGTCATCGTCCAGCACGCGAACCAGCCCATATGCCATTTCGCGCATGTCGGCGGGCTGCGCGGCTTCGTCCGGACGCGTCTGCGCACCGGCGGGCGGAATGTCGAAACGGGTGAAATCCGCCGCTTCGCCGGGCCGCGCGGGCGGCTCGGGAACGTGCAGCTTGAGCGGCGGCAGGTTGCGTCCGCCCTGCCCTTCGCCATCACCAAAACCGATAGGATCGCTCATCCTTGCTCCTATGATGCAATGCAATAATATTGCTTGTTGCAGTTATTAAATTACAACCTTGCAAAGGGCAAGTCTTACTGACCCAAATTTATCGTGTCAGCTGTCCACTTCGCTGTCTCGTTCACACTGCAACCGGCGCCGAAATGGCGCTTTGCGGCGCATAATCGGTCACTTCGAAATCTTCGATCCGATAGTCGAAAATGCTTGAGGGCCGTCGATCGATCCGCAACCGCGGCGCGCCTGCGGGCGCGCGACTCAGCTGTTCCTCCACCAACGGCGCATGGTTGAGGTAGAGGTGCACGTCACCGCCCTGCCAGACGATCTCCCCCGGCTCCAGATCGGTCTGCTGCGCCAGCATCCGCGTCAGCATCGCCAGGCCGAAGATATTGAACGCAAAGCCGAGGCCCAGATCGCAACTGCGCTGAAACAGCAGCCCATTGAGCCGCCCGTCGGCGACCTGGAACTGATAGGTCATGTGGCATGGCGGCAGCGCCATGTTGGGGACTTCCGCCACGTTCCACCCGGTAAAGAGCAACCGCCGCGATCCCGGCGTCGCGCGAATCGCCTCGACCAGTTCCGCGATCTGGTTCCGCCCCTTCTCCGCCCGCCGATAAAGGCCGTCGCTCACTGGCTCGTAGATCGGCCAGTTCACCCATTGCGCGCCATAGACCGGACCGAGATCGCCCCAGCGCGCAGCGAAATCCGCATCCTCCACGATCCGCGCTTCGAAGGCATCGCGGTCGATATCCTCGCCCGTCGCCCGGCGATAGGCGTCGAGCGGCCAGTCCGTCCAGATATGGACATTCTGCCGCACCAGTTCGCGGATATTGGTATCGCCGGTCAGGAACCACAGCATCTCGCGCGCCGCGACCTTCCAGTAGACACGCTTGGTCGTCAGCAAAGGAACCGCATCGTTCGCCAGCGAAAAGCGCATCGTCGCGCCCAGTATCGACCGGGTGCCGACGCCCGTCCGGTCGATCCGCTCGTCGCCATGCCACCAGATATGCCGCATCAGGTCGAGATATTGCTGCTCATAATGGGGTGTTTCGGTCAAAACGTCATCCTGCGCTGGCGAGTCCTCCCACCGATGTAGCCGAGCGCGCGGGCGTGGCCAATGTCCCGTCCTTTTCGAAAGGCAATGCGTCATTGCGGAGGCAATCGCGCGCGATTGCGCCGTATCGGACTTAGTTGAGGGTCGTTTTTTCAACGGCTTGCTGGCCTGATGTGCCGATGCAGGTGCCCGCCCCCCACCTTGTCATCGCCATCCTGGATGAAGAATGGCGGCTGCGGCGAACCGTTCCGCTCGACGCCTGTTGGCAGGATGCGCTGCGGCGGCTGCTGGCGGACGAGGGCAGCTGGGTCGCGATCATCCAGCGCCGCGCGCCCACTCTGTCGTCCAGCCCCGGCCCGGCCGACCTTGTCCTTACCCGTTCCCTCTTCCGCAGTCTGCGCGCGCTCGGCATCGGCCTTGCCGATCACATCATCGAAGCGGGGCATGACCGCTTCAGTTTCCGCAGCGCCGGGCTGCTGTAAAAAGGCGCGCCCAAAAAAAGCGCGATCCCCGCTTGCCAGCCTGCCCACCCCTCTCTATAGGCGCACTCCTGCCTCGCGGGGCCGCCCTAAAAGCGGCTCTGGCATCGGTCGGGGAATAGCTCAGCCTGGTAGAGCACTGTCTTCGGGAGGCAGGGGCCGGAGGTTCGAATCCTCTTTCCCCGACCACATTCTTCTTGTTCCTCCGCCGGAACCACCACGTGCCCCCGTGCGCTTAGAGATAAACGGAGGATGCCATGCAACACACTCAACCGGAAGACGCGGCCCACATCGACAAGGTGGACGCGCGCAGCGGCTCCCGCTCCAAGCTCAACCGCAATGTGTTGATCGTCAGCCTGGCGCTGGTGATTATAGTCATGCTTGTGGTCGTTGGATCGGGCTTTCTGTCCACCGACCGGTCCGGTGCCGATCAGGTGAATGCCGACAACGGCGCTGTCGCGACCGTCGCGCCGAACCGGTAACGTCCCAAAACAGACACGACCCTGATGGGCGGAGCGGCTTGACCGTCTCCGCCTTTCGGCGTTCGCCTTGTTTCGTCGTCGCCACTCCTTTTCGACACATGACATTTGTCGAAAGGGCACGCGCCCTTCTTGCGCGCTTGTAAAAGTTGTTTGACCCGGTCCGGACTGGCGGCAATGATCCGCCTTATCAAACCGGTACGGCACACCTGCCGCATCCCAACGACAATCCGACCCGTATCGCGCGGGCATTCAGGCAGGAGACACAAGCCTTGCACAGACGCAATTTTCTGGCCCTCGGGGCTGCCGGTATCGGCGGGCTTGCGCTGCCGTCGATGTTCGGGCGCGCGATCGCCGCGGAAGAACTGAACAGCACTCTGTCCGCATCGTTCAAGAAGCAGCTAGCGGATACCGCGATGAACAGCGCGAAGAGCGCGGGCGCGACTTATTGCGACGTGCGCGTCGGCCGTTACCTGCGTCAATTCGTCATCACGCGCGAACGCAATGTCGAAAACATCGTCAACACCGAATCGACCGGCGTCGGCATTCGCGTCATCGCCAACGGGGCATGGGGCTTTGCCGCGACCAACGATCTGACCCCCGATGCGGTGGCCAAGGCCGCGGCCCAGGCCGTCGCCATCGCCAAGGCGAACGCGCCGGGACAGAGCGCCCCGGTCCAGCTTGCGCCCACGCCGGGCGTGGGCGAAGTCGCCTGGCGCACGCCAATCGTCAAGAACAGCATGACGGTGCCGATCAAGGACAAGGTCGACCTGCTGATGGGCGTCAACGCCGCCGCGCTCGACGCTGGCGCGAGCTTCATCCGCTCCATCCTGTTCCTCGTCAACGAACAGAAATATTTCGCCAGCACCGACGGCAGCTACATCGACCAGGATGTGCATCGCATCTGGGCGCCGATCGAAGTCACCGCCGTCGACAAGGTAAGCGGCAAGTTCCGCACCCGCGACGGACTCTCCGCGCCGATGGGCATGGGCTTCGAATATCTGGACGGCGCGGCCAGCGGCAAGACCGTGCTGCCCAACGGCGTCACCGTCTACGGCAAAAGCTACGACATGAAGGAGGACGCCGTCGCCGCCGCCAAGCAGGCACAGGCGAAGATCAAGGCGACATCGGTCAAACCCGGCAAATACGACCTCGTGCTCGACCCGTCGCATACCTGGCTTACCATCCATGAATCGATCGGCCACCCGCTCGAACTCGACCGTGTGCTCGGCTACGAAGCCAATTACGCGGGCACCAGCTTCGCCACGATGGACAAGCTGCAAAGCCATTTCCAATATGGCAGCGACAAGGTGAACATCGTTGCCGACAAGACGCAGCCGGGCAGCCTGGGCGCGGTCGCCTATGACGACGAAGGCGTCAGGGCGAAGAAGTGGGACCTGATCCGCGACGGCAAGCTGGTCGGCTATCAGGCCATTCGCGATCAGGCGCATATCGAGGGCAAGAAGGAATCGGACGGCTGCGCCTATGCCGACAGCTGGTCCAATGTGCAGTTCCAGCGCATGCCGAACGTCAGCCTGGAACCGGGCAAGCAGAAGATGAGCGTCGGCGACATGATCGCCAATGTCGAAAACGGCATCTACATCATCGGCGACGGCAGCTTTTCCATCGATCAGCAACGCTACAACGCCCAGTTCGGCGGTCAGCTCTTCTACGAGATCAAGAACGGCAAGATCACGCAGCAGATCGAGGATGTCGCCTACCAGATCCGCACGCCGGAATTCTGGAACGCCTGTGCGGGGGTCTGCGACGCCAGCGACTATCGCCTCGGCGGCTCCTTCTTCGACGGCAAGGGTCAGCCTGCACAGGTGTCCGCCGTGTCGCACGGATCCTCGACCGCGCGCTTCAACGGCATCAACGTCATCAATACCGCCCGCACGCTCGGCTGACAGACCGCTTTAGGAGACAGAAAAAATGAGCATCCTTCCCGAAGTGCAGGCCAAGGCTATCCTGACCAAGGTCGTGGGCTTTTCCAAGGCGGACGAATGCACCGCCCAGTTGAACGGCATGACGCGCGGCAATGTCCGCTTCGCGCGCAACGACGTGTCCACCGCCGGTGTGACCGACGATATCCAGCTTCAGGTGCAGGTCGCCTATGGCAAGCGCGTGGGCACCGCCACCATCAACCAGTTCGATGACGCCGCGCTGGAACGCGTCGTTCGCCGTGCGGAGGAACTGGCGAAGCTGGCACCTGAAAATCCGGAATTCATGCCTGCGGTGTCCAAGCAGGCCTATATGAAGACCGACACGTTCAGCGCGTCGACGGCAGGCATCACGCCTGCCTATCGCGCCAAGGTTGCGACGGACTCCATCGCCCCCTGCCGCGCGGAAAAGCTCGTTGCGGCTGGCTATCTGGAAGATCAGGCGGGCTTCGTCGCCTTCATGAACAACAAAGGCAATTACGGTTACCAGACCGGCTCCAGCAGCGACTATACCTGCACCGTCCGCACCGAGGACGGGCGCGGTTCGGGCTGGGTCGGCCATAATGTGCAGGACGTGGCGCAGTTCAACGCGGGCGAGGACATCCGCGTCGCCATGCGCAAGGCGAGCGCATCGGCGGGCGCGCAGGCGCTGGAGCCGGGCAAATATACCGTCATCCTCGAACCTGCCGCCGCCGCCGGTCTGATCGCCTTCATGATGTTCTTCTTCGACGCCCGCTCCGCCGACGAAGGCCGCAGCTTCCTGTCGAAAAAGGGCGGCGGCAACAAGATCGGCGAACAGGTCTACGGGCCTCAGGTCAACATGTTCGCCGATCCCGCCTATCCCGGCGCGGCGGTCTACCCCTGGGATGACGAGGGCCTGCCCCGCAAGAAGATGCCGATCATCCAGAACGGCAAGCTCATGAACATGAACTACAGCCGCTACTGGGCGCAAAAACAGGGGAAGCCCGAACAGGCCGGTTTCGGAAACGTCATCATGCAGGGCGGCACCAAGTCCACGGCCGACCTTATCCGCTCGACCGAACGCGGCATCCTCGTCTCCCGCACCTGGTATATCCGCATGGTCGATCCGCAGACGGTGCTGCTCACGGGCCTGACCCGGGACGGCACTTTCTATATCGAGAACGGGCAGCTCAAATATCCGATCAAGAATTTCCGTTTCAACGAAAGCCCCGTGATCATGCTCAACAATGTGGAGGAATTCGGCAAGCCAGTCCGTGTAAAGAGCGACGAAAGCGACATGGTCATGGTGATTCCGCCCATGAAGCTGCGCGATTTCACCTTCACCTCGCTGTCGGACGCGGTCTGAACATGTCGGTCGGAGGATGACGCGCGGCGAATTTCTTCGGCTGATGGCTGGCGGTCTGGCGAGCACGCTGCTCGCCCGGCCGCTCGCCGCAGCGGGTGGCTACGACTTCTGGTTCACCCGCCTGCGCTACGATTCGGGCGACTGGGACGTGGATCAGCGCGCCCCGTCGAACATCATCACCTCGCTCATCGACTATACGACACTGCGGGTCGATCCCAAGGAACATGTGATCCCGCTGTCCGACCCCCGGATGCTGACCGCGCCCTTCTGCTACATGGCGGGGCACAAGCTCGTCGAATTCTCCCCCGCCGAACGCCGCAATTTCGAACGCTATGTCCGCAACGGCGGCTTTGTGATGGTGGACGATTGCAACCACGACATAGACGGCCTGTTCGCCCGATCCTTCGAAGCGCAAATGGCGAAAATCTTCGGGCCCAAGGCCCTGAAACCCTTGCCCAAGACCCATGGCATCTATCGCAGCTTTTTCCAGTTCGACGGCCCGCCCAACACGGCGTTCGAACTCAACGGCTGGGGCGACGACCTCGTCCACGATTATCTCAAGGGGATCGAGGTGAACGGGCGGCTCGGCATTCTCTACAGCAACAAGGATTATGGGTGCGAGTGGGATTATGATTGGCGCAACAAGCGCTTCCTGGCCGAAGATAACACCCGGTTCGCAGTAAACATCGTGATGTATGCGCTGACGGTGTGATGCTTCCCGCCCCTCTGTAACTATGCCCAGCAAGGGACTGCAAATGAACGATATCACCGAAGCCGAAATCGAAAGCCGCCTCGCGCGTCTGGGCGACTTGCGCGCCGCGATCGGGCAGGCGATCGTCGGGCAGGCAGAAGTGGTCGAACAACTGTTGATCGGCCTGCTCGCGGGCGGGCATTGCCTGCTGGAGGGGGTTCCGGGCCTTGGCAAGACGCTGCTGGTGCGCTCGCTGGGCGAAGCGCTGAAGCTTGAATTCCGGCGGGTTCAGTTCACCCCCGACCTCATGCCCAGCGACATTCTGGGCACCGAATTGCTGGAGGAGGATCACGGCACCGGGCATCGCAGCTTCCGGTTCCAGCAGGGGCCGGTCTTTACCAATCTGCTGCTCGCCGACGAACTCAACCGCACTCCTCCCAAGACGCAGGCCGCCCTGCTCGAAGCGATGCAGGAAAAGACGGTCAGCTATGCAGGCGTCACGCACCGCCTGCCCAACCCCTTCTTCGTGCTGGCGACGCAGAACCCGCTGGAGCAAGCCGGCACCTATCCCTTGCCCGAAGCACAGCTCGACCGCTTCCTCCTCCATATCCGCGTCGATTATCCCAGCGAGGAGGAGGAACGTGCCATCCTGGCCCAAACGACCGGCGCGGGCGGCGCCGCGGTCCCCGCCGTCATGCAGGGGGAAGAAGTGCTGGCGCTTCAGGCACTGGTGCGCGACGTGCATCTGAGCGACGACCTGCTCGCCTGGGTCACGCGCCTTATCCGCGCGAGCCGTCCCGGCGAAGCGACGCCAGAGGAAATTCGCAAATATGTGAAATGGGGTGCCGGGCCGCGTGCCGGGCAGGCGCTCATCCTTTGCGCCAAGGCGCGTGCGCTGCTCCACGGTCGCCTCGCCGCGACACGGGACGATATCGCCGCGCTTGCAGCGCCGGTGATGCGCCACCGCCTGCTTCTTTCCTTCGCGGCCGAGGCCGAGGGACGCAGCGCGGACGATGTCGTCGCCGCCCTGATCCGCGCCGTTCCGCTCGGCTGAAAGCCCCACCGTGACGGACATGCTGCCTCCCGACGTCCGCAGCCGCCTGCGCGGTTTGCGCATCGTCACGCGCCGGGCCATCGGCGCGCGGGGCATAGGGCTGCATCGAAGCCACAGCAGGGGCGCAGGCCTCGAATTCGCGCAATATCGCGCCTATGAACCCGGCGACGAACTGCGGCAGATCGACTGGAAGCTCTACGCCCGGTCCGACAAATTCTTCGTCCGCGAGGCGGAACGGGAAAGCCCGGTCGCCATCTGGATATTGATCGACGCCAGTGCCTCGATGGCGCAGGCGGATGGCGACCGGCCCGACTACGCCCGCCTCGACGCGGCGAAAGCATTGGCCAGCGCCGTCGCCGAAGTCGCGATGGGCCAGGGAGATCGCTTCGGCCTCATCGCGCTTAGCGACGAAGGCCTGACGATGGTGCCCGCCGCGACCGGCCTTCGCCAGCGCGACCGGATGCGGATCGCACTCACGGCGCTTTCGCCTGCACGCCGGTTCGCCGATGCGGGGCAGCTTGCGCCGCTTTGGGACCGGATCGGCAAGCACGACATCGTCCTGTTGCTGAGCGACTGTTTCGATGAGGCCGCCGCCGCCCTTGCCGAAAAGCTGGCAGCGGCCGGACGAGAAACGCTGGTGGTCGAAATGCTGACGGTCGCGGAACGCGACTTCCCCTTCGATGGCGGGCATCGGTTCCGCGATCCCGAAACGGGTGAGGAATTGCAGGCGGACGGCGCAGCCTTGCGCGCCGACTTCCTTGCCCGCTTCGCGCAGGCGCGCGACCGGCTGCACCGGCGGCTCGACGGCGTGGGGATAGGCCATGTCACGCATGTCCTGGACGAACCGGTCGACCTTCCGCTCCGCCGCCTGTTCGGCAAAGGTGAGGCCCGGGGTTGAGCGTCACTCTTCTCTTTCCGCTCGGCCTTGCCGCACTCGCGAGCCTCATCGTGCCGCTCGCCATTCACATCGCGCGGCGCAGCGAGCAGCGCCTTACCGATTTCGCGGCGCTGCGCTGGCTGAGCGAAAGGCCAAAGCCACGATCCCGCCTGCGCTTCGACGAGCGATTGCTGCTGCTTCTGCGAATGCTGCTGCTGGCGCTCGTCGCGCTCTGGCTGGCGCAGCCCGTGCTGATCGGCGCGTCGGATAAAGCACCCTATGTCGCTGTCATTCCCGGTGCGCGATACGACGCCGAAAATGACCGGGGGCGGCGCGCGCATTGGCTTGCCCCCGGTTTCCCGCCAATCGACGCGCCCCGCCCCTCCGCCGCCCTGCCGACCGCGAGTTTGATCCGCGAACTCGATGCCGCCTTGCCGCCGGGCACGCCCCTCACCATTGTCGCACCATCGGTAATCGACGGTGCGGATGCCGAGCGTCCCCGCCTATCGCGACAGATCCGTTGGCAAGTCACGCGCGGGGCAACCCCCGTGCCGCTTCCCCCTCCGGCCTCGCTGCCACGCATTGCCATCCGCGCCGACGCAGCGCATCGCCCGGACATTCTCTATCTGCGCGCTTCCGCTTCAGCCTGGGCCGCTCCGGGTAACCCGCGCCCCCTTGATACGGCCTCGCCCTCTGCCCCGCTCCCGCCGATCGGCACGACGTTGTTCTGGATGGCGGGCGGCACGGTGCCGGACGCGCTGACAAGGTGGGTGGAGCGTGGCGGGCAGGCGATCGTCGCGGCCGACACGCGTTGGCCCGAAGATGCCGCCACTTTCCCGATCTGGTTCGATTATCGAGGTAACCTTTTGGCAAAAAAGGGAAAGATCGGCGAAGGATATGTGATTCGGCTGTCTCGTTCGTTGTCGCCTTCTCACATGCCCGTCCTGCTCGAAAGCGACTTCCCGGACCGGTTGCGTGACCTGATCGCTCCGGTGTCTCCGCCCATGCGCGCTGTCGCGAGCGACTACGCCCCGCTCCCCGGCGGCCCTGCGCCCCTGCCCCGTCCCGACGACCTGCGCCCTTGGCTTGCGGTGCTGATCGCGGCGCTCCTGTGCGCCGAACGCTGGATTGCCACGCGACGCCAACGGGGACCGACGCCATGACGGCTTTTGTCTCCGCAACCGAATGGATCGCTCCGGCCCGCCGCCGTGTGCTGATGGAAACAGGCGCATTCGCACTTCCCATTGTCGTCACATTGTGCGCCATCGTCCTCCGCATGGCAGGTCCGTTCGCCGCGACGGGCGTTGCGATAATCGTTTCAGCTGTCTCTTTCGCTGTCGCGTTTCGCCGCGCAAACCGCTTCACGACCGGTTGGCTGATCCGGGCGCTCGACACCCGTCATCCCGAACTGGAGGATAGCAGCGCGCTGCTGTTCGGCGAGGACGCACTCGGCCCGCTGCAACATTTGCAGCGCTCGCGGATCGCCCCGCGTCTTGCCACCGTCAATGCCGAGGAACTGGCACCCACGTGGAATGTGCGACCGCTGGCCTTGGTCATCGGCGTTGCCGCATTGCTTACGGCGCTTGCCCTGCTATGGCCCCGTTATCCCCATGACGCGCCGATACTCAGCCTCAGCAGCGAGGGATTGGTCACAACACCCGGCATCCCGGCACTGGTGGGACAAAATCTCCGCATTCTTCCTCCCGCCTACACCGGTTTGCCGATCCGCGATTCCGCCTCCCTCGACGCGCGGGTGGCAACGGGTTCGCGGCTGGAATGGCGACTGCGCTTTTCGCCAGACGCTCGCGTGCCTCGCCTTCTCCTGCTCGGCGGTCAGCCGCTGACGCTGCAACGCGACGGGCGGGATTGGATTGCCAGCCGCGTGGCGGAGGGCGCATTCCTTTACCGCGTCGATCCCGCTGAGGGGCGCGGTGCGACCCCGCCGCTCCACCGGATCGACGCCATCCCCGACATGCCGCCGCAGGTGAAGGCCGTATCCCCCGCCAGCGGGCTTACGATGGTGTCTGCGGGCCAGCGCAGTTGGACCCCGGTTTTCGGCGCTACCGACGATTATGGCGTCAACGGCACCGCCCGGCTGCGCATTACGCTGGCGCTGGGCGAAGGCGAGAATGTCACGTTCAGCGAACGGGAAATGGCGGTGAACGGCAGCGGCGGCGTGCGCGAAAAGCGCTTCTCGCCGACCTTGGACTTTACGCGCTTGGGCTTCTCCGCAGGCGGCGACATGGTGGTACAGCTCATCGTCCGGGACAACCATAGCCCCAACCCCCAGGAAACGCGCGGCCCCAGCCTCATCCTGCGCTGGCCGTCCGCGAAACAGCCTGAAAGCGGCGGCCTGACCGGCATGGTGAACACGACGCTCCCCGCCTATTTCCGCAGCCAGCGGCAGATCATCATCGACGCGGAGGCTTTGCTAAAGCAAAAACGGTCGCTGACCGCCGATCGCTATCTCGGTCGCTCCGGCCAGATCGGGAACGATCAGCAAATCCTGCGCGGTCGCTACAGCCAGTTTCTGGGCGGGGAGCACGAAGGTGAGCCGGAGCTTCCGGGGGCGGACGAGGATGGCCATTCGGAGGGCGACGGCCACGATCATGGTGGCCCGCCCAACCAGCCCCGGGCCGGTTTCGGCGCGCCTGAGGACGTGCTCGCCGAATTCGGCCACCCGCATGACGATGCGCAGGCGTCCAGCCTTCCGCCCGAAACACGCGCGGTTCTGAAACAGGCGGTCGACCAGATGTGGCTGTCGGAACGGGAACTGAAACAAGGGCATCCCGACCTCGCCCTTCCCTTCGCTTACAAGGCTCTGCGCTTCATCAAGGATGTCCAGCAGGCAACGCGCATATTCCTCTCCCGCGTCGGTCCCGAACTGCCGCCGTTCGATCCATCGCGACGGATGACGGGCAAGCGCGAGGGGATCGCCAGCCGCATATTGGCGACGCCCCCGGTGGAGCGTGGCGACGGTCCCGCCGCGGCGGCGTGGCGGGCGCTGGGTGACGGGCCTGACGCGATCGCGGGCGCTATCGACCTTGCGCCGCTGGAAAGCTGGAGCCGCGCGAATGCCTCGCGTCTTCCCGACGCGCTGGCGCTGTCGGGCGCGATCGACGCGGTTCGGCGCGATCCCGGTTGCAAGCGATGCCGTGACGCGCTGCGCGCCCAAGTTTGGCGCGCCATGGAGCGACCGATGGGCCAAGCTACCCGTCGCAGCACGCCCGATGCGCGGGGCAAACGCTATCTCGGCATGATCGGAGCCAGCCGATGACGCCCCAGACCATCGTGGCCGCTCTGCTGGCGCTAGGGACGCTGGGCGCCACAGTTCGCCTCACCCTCTGGCAAAAAGCGGCAGCACTCCGCGCGGAGCCGCTTCGACTTGCCCTACTTATCATTCTTCAACCGATCACCGCGATCCTTCTTTATGGCGCGCTTTACCCGCCGAGCCGGATGGGGAGCGCTCCGTCGCTTCGCATTGCAACGGCGGGTGCGCCTGTCCTGCCGGCCGGCAGCGGCGATCCGCTCATCCTCCTGCCCGAAGCGCCTTCGGTCGCAGGGGGAGAGCGGATGCCCGATCTCGCTACCGCATTGCGCCGATATCCCGATGCCCAAACTGTCACTGTGCTGGGTAACGGCCTCAAGCCACGGGACGTGGACCATGCACACGGCCTTTCCGTGCGGTTCGATCGAGGCGCTTCCCCTACCGGCCTCCTCCATCTTGCTTCCCCGCGCGCAATCGCGCCCGGATCGCGCTTCGAGGTCGGCGGGACGGTTGCCGGTCTGGCGGATGCACGCGTGGTACTGCTCGACCCCGCCGGACGCGTCACCGATGCGCAACCTGTCGGTGAAGGCGGTAAATTTCTGGTGGCTGGAACGGCGCGGGCTGCGGGAACGGCGCTTTTCACGCTGCGCATCATGCAGGGCAAGCGGGCGATCGAACAGGCGGCAGTGCCGATATGGGTGGAGGAAGCCCCCCGCACCCGACTTCTGATCCTTTCGGGCGGACCTGGCCCCGAAGCCAAATATCTGCGGCGCTGGGCCGAAGATTCAGGTTTCGACGTGGTGGCGCAAAGTGCGGCAGGCGGCGGGGTGTCTTTGGGCGACGCGCCCGTTTCGCTCGATGCTGGCAGCCTCAAGCGGTTCGACGCCGCCATTGTCGACGACCGCAGCTGGCCGGCCGCTCGCAACGCCCTGACCGCAGCGGCCAAAAATGGCCTTGGCCTCATCCTGCACAGCGCGGGCCCCTTGGACGTGACGACGCGAGGACAATGGCGGGGCCTTGGCTTCACGCTCGACGGTACGAACCGCCTGGCTCCCCTCGCGCTCCCGAAGCCGCAGTCTACCACTGTCGCTGCCACCCGCCAGGGCATCGGCAACGACGATACACCGCCAGACTTGGCCTCGCCCGATGATCCGCTGCCCGATGTCAGCAGGGTCGATTTAGTGCCCGGTGGCACGGGCGTCGTTCCCCTCCTTCGCGACGCTGGCGGTACCGTGCTGGCAGGCTGGCGCACGATGGGCGCCGGACGGGTGGCTATCTTCACCCCAACCGACAGCTATGGCCTGACATTGACGGGACGACGCGACCTGCATGGCGACTGGTGGAGCGCTTTGCTGTCCGCCGTAGCCCGGCCCGTAACGACCAGCGTCATCGACACAGCCGCCTATTGGGTGGGGGAGCGCGCAACGCTATGCGGCGTCCAAAAGGCTACGCAATTGGAAGCGCCGGGGGGAAGGCGCTTGCGGCTGATCCCGGTAAATGGTTGCGCGGCTTTCTGGCCGGAGGAGCCTGGCTGGTATAAGGTCGCAGACGGTAAGATATGGCGAGCTGTTTATGTCCGTGACCGCGACGCCCTTGCGACTATGCGGCTTGCCAGAGACCGACAGGCAACAGCGCTGCTTGCGACCCCCACGACCGCCAGTCCTGTCGAGACTCACGCTTCAGCGTATGTTCCGGCATGGCTCTGGTGGCTCGGCTGGTTTGGGGCGAGTGCTCTGCTTTGGTGGCTGGAACGCAGCCGCAGGGGTAGAAGTCAGGATACCCGGTCGACCATGTAGAAATCGCGCAGCGCCCTCGCATCGTGAAGGGCGTTATGCGGCACCCGGCTGTTTGCCGCCGCGCTGAAACCCGCTGCGTTGATGAGTTCGAGCCGCAACCCGAAATCCACGCCCGTCATCTGGCCCGGCCCCGTCACCAGCAGCGCGCAGAAATGGGCGAGATCCTCGGGCCAGTCCGCGATAATGACGGGATCGGCATCCCCCGCCAGATAGGCGGCGATCATATCCGCGGCCTCCACGCGATCGAGCTCATGGTCGACCCCCGCAGGCACCAGCCGCAGATAGGGGATGACATGCTGCGCAACCCAGGGTTCGACCGCATCGGGCAGGGGCAGGGAGATGTAAAGTTCCTGGTCGCCATCCTCCGGCACCAGCGCGACGCTGATCAGCGCGCCGCCAAAGCCGTTGAATTCAGTGTCGAGGAAATAGCGCATCGTCGAAAAATCTGCCTGCAAAACGGATGGGACGGGGTGCCCCAGCCTGTAGCATTTGCGCGGCGGAAGCCAAGCTGCCATGCGCAGCGACGTACATGGGAAAGAAGGACGCGACCATGATCCCGCGGGAATATCTGGGTTCGGCGCATGTGCCGGGCGGGCAGGAACTGAAGCTCTACCGGCGTGGCAAGGATCATATGATCGTCCTCGACCGCAACGAGTTGATGAGCAGCCGGATGAGCGGATCGGAAAAGCAGTTGGCGCTGATGACGATCGAACGGCTGAAGGACCGGAGGGCGCCGCATCTTCTGGTCGGTGGATATGCCATGGGCTTCACCCTGCGCGCGGCGCTGGGCGTGCTGGACGGATCGGCCCGGGTGACGATGGCCGAACTGGTGCCCGAAATCATCGAATGGGCGCGCGGCCCCATGGTCGATCTGATGGACGGATGCCTGGACGACCCGCGCGTCGAACTGCTGATCGAGGACGTCGTCCCGGTGATCGGGCGTGCGCACAACCGCTACGATGCGATCCTGCTCGATGTGGACAATGGGCCGGACGGGCTGACGGCGGCGGCGAACGATCGCCTCTATTCCGCCGCCGGGCTGGAAGCGGCCAAGGCAGCGCTCAGGCCCGGGGGCATTCTCGCGATCTGGTCGGCGGGGTCGGACGATGCCTTTACCCGCCGCCTGCGCCAAAGCGGCTATCTCGTCGATGAAGTGGCGGTCAAGGCGCGCGACAATGGCAAGGGGCCGCGCCATGTCATCTGGTTCGCGACGAAACGGTAACGCTCAATGAAAGTCTCGTGAACGGGGCAGGATGCGCACATCGCGCGGATGACGGCGTGGGGAAGGCAGGGCGCGCGGATGCACGGGATGCGCAACCTCGTCGCTGCGCATCATCGGCTGTTCGTGCAGCCAGTCCAGCATCACGCTCGCATCGGTAACCCGGTCTACCATCAGATGCACAACATCCTCCTTGCTACGCTGAACCACGCCATCGATCAGCATGAGCCGCGAAGCCATCACCGCGCGCCGCTGCTTTTCCATCTCCCGCGCCCATAGCAGCGCGTTGACGATCCCGCTTTCATCCTCGATCGTGATGAAGATCGCATTCCCTTTGCCGGGCCGCTGACGGATCAGCACGACGCCAGCCACGCGTATCTTCGTCCCGTCTCGCGCGCGATTGACGGCGGCACAATCGATGACGCCATGGCGGGCGAAACGGTCGCGCAGGAACTGCATCGGATGTCCTTTGAGCGAGAGGCGATGCGTCTGGTAATCGATGGCCACTTCCTCCGACAAAGGCATGGTCGGTAAGTCGGCTTCCGGCTCCCTTCCCAGTTCGGGCAGATCCTGCGCAGCGAAAAGCGGCAGTTGCGCAGGCGGCACCCGCCGCACCTCCCAACCTGCCTGTCGCCGGGTCTGGCCGATCGACTGCAGCGCATCGGTATCGGCGAGGAGGTGGAGCGCGCGCGAAGGCAATCCCGCCCGCCGCGCCAGATCCTCCATATCGCGGATCGGTGCCTGCGTCCGGGCGACGGCCAGTGCGCCTGCCCACTCCTCGCGGAAACCGTCTATCCGGTTGAGGCCCAGCCGCAGGATGCGTTCCCCCTCCAGACCGCTGTTCCATTCGCTTGCCTGCACATCGACTGGCCGGACTTCCACGCCATGCTCCTGCGCGTCGCGGACCAGTTGCGCGGGGGCGTAGAAACCCATGGGCTGGCTGTTGAGCAGCGCGCAGGTAAAGACCGCGGGATAATGGCACTTGATCCATGACGATACATAGGCAAGCCACCCAAATGCCTGCGCATGGCTTTCGGGGAAGCCATATTCGCCGAACCCCTCGATCTGCTTGAAGCAGCGTTCGGCGAAATTGCGTTCATATCCCCGTTTCACCATGCCTTCGATCAGGTCGGTCTGATATTTGCTCACCTGCCCCGTCCGGCGAAAGGTCGCCATGGCGCGGCGTAGCCCGTCTGCCTGCTCGGGGGTGAAATCGGCCGCCACGATGGCGAGCTTCATCGCTTGTTCCTGAAACAGCGGCACGCCCAATGTCTTGCCAAGTACGTCCTTCAACTCATTCGGATTGTCCGGCGGTCCGGGAAGCTCCGCCGCTTCCTCCCCGTTTCGTCGCCTCAGATAGGGATGTACCATGCCGCCCTGGATCGGCCCCGGTCGCACAATCGCGACCTGGATGACGAGGTCGTAGAGTTCCTTGGGCTTCATGCGCGGCAACATGGCGATCTGGGCGCGGCTTTCGACCTGAAAGGTGCCGATGCTGTCTCCCTTCTGGAGCATGGCGTAGGTGGCGCTGTCCCCTGCGGGAATTCTGTCGAGGTCCATCTCGCCAAGGCCATGTCGGCGCATCAGGTCGAAGCTTTTGCGGATCGCGGTCAACATGCCGAGTGCCAGCACATCCACCTTCATCAGTTTCAGCGATTCCAGGTCGTCCTTGTCCCATTCGATGAAGGTGCGGTCGGGCATCGCCGCGTTATGGATCGGCACCAGTTCATCCAGCCGCCCCTGACTCAATACGAAGCCGCCGACATGCTGGGACAGATGGCGCGGCGTGTCGTAGAGCCGATCCGCGATATCGCGCAGTCGCGCCAGTTCGGGATTGGCTGGATCGAAACCCGCCTCCGCCACGCGGCTTTCGGGCAGTCCCTCCCCGCCCCAGCCCCAGACCGTGCCCGACAGGCGGGCCGTGACATCCTCCGTAAGGCCAAGCGCCTTGCCCACTTCCCGCACGGCGCTGCGCTGGCGATAGCGGATCACCGTGGCGGCAATGCCTGCGCGGTCGCGCGAATAGCGGCGGTAGATATATTGCATCACCTCCTCGCGCCGTTCATGTTCGAAATCGACGTCGATGTCGGGCGGCTCGCTGCGCTGCTCGGTCAGGAAGCGGGAGAAGAGGAGCTTTTCCTTCACAGGGTCGATAGGGGTGATGCCCAGCAGATAGCAGACGAGGGAATTGGCTGCCGACCCGCGCCCCTGACACAGGATCGGCGGCTCAAGTCCGCGAGCATATGCGACGATGTCGTGGACGGTCAGAAAATAATAGGCGTATTTCTTGAGGCGGATCAGCCGGAATTCCTCGGTGAGCACCCTGCGATAATCAGCGAGTAGTCCGTCGGGAAACTTCTCCGCCGCTTTCCGGCGCACCAGTTCCTCAAGCCAGTCCTGCGGCTCCCATCCATCCGGTACCGGTTCGTGCGGATACTCATAGCGAAGATGATCCAGCGTGAAATGGATGCGGCTCAGAAGGTCCTGCGTCGCGGCAATCGCTTCGGGACAGGCTGCGAACAGTCGGGCCATTTCCTCCGGGGGCTTGAGGTGCCGTTCGGCATTGGCGGCCAGACGCCGGCCTGCCGTCTGGACGGTCACCCCTTCGCGGATACATGTCAGCACATCCTGCATGGGCCTGTCGTCCGGGCAGGCATAAAGCGGATCGTTGGTCGCGATCAGCGCTACGCCGCATCGTGCTGCAAGCGCCTTGCGCTCCGCCAGCATGCGCGCGTCCCGCCCGGAACGATGCATCGTCGTCGCCAGCCAGAGATGCGGCGTCGTCTCCCGCAATCGTGCCAGCAATAACTCGTCGCCGTCCATCGCGATCAGCGCCATGTCCTGCACATGGTCGAGAAGGTCATCCAGGGCGATTTCGCATTCGCCCTTCAACGCCCGCCGATTGCCCAAGGTCAGCAGCCGCGTCAGCCTGCCCCAGCCATGGCGTGTCGTGGGATAGGCGATCATATCGGGCGTGCCGTCGGTGAACACCAGCCGCGCGCCGACGATCAGCCGCATGGACGCGCCCAGCGGGCTAATATCCTTGAGCGCCTGATGCGCACGCACCACGCCCGCTACACTGTTGCGATCAGCGATGCCAAGGCCGGTCATGCCCAGACATTCCGCCTGCCTCACCATCTCATGCGGATGAGAGGCGCCGCGTAGAAAGCTGAAATTCGTGGCTGCAACGACTTCCGCGAAGGGGGGCGCGATCATGGAAACAGACCGTGCAGATACCAGTCGATCCGCGCCTCGTCGCCATAAAGGCCGTAGCGGAACATCCAGTAGCGCCGCCCCTCGCTATCTTCGATCCGGTAATAGTCACGAACGCGCCCCGCTCCGCCGGGCTGGTGCCCCTCGCGCCTGCGCCACCATTCCGCAGCGATCCGTTCCGGTCCTTCGGCCAGCTTCACCTCATGCAGTACCCCGCCCCAGCGGAAGCGCTGCGGTGGGCCGTCGGGTACGCCCGCTATGACATCGACGCCTTGAGGCGGGTCGAAGAAAAGCAGCGGTCGTGGCAAATCCGTTTGCGCTATTGGCCACGCCAAAGGCAGGGCCTGCGCAGCCGGAACCATGCTCTGCGCTCTTTCCGGGAGATGGCGATCGCACGGGACCAGACGCAACACCCGGTCGGGCCCGAGCCGGACGCCGAGACGGTCGATCAGCGCTGCAACCTCTTCCCGCTTCGCCTCCTCCGCTCCTCCTTCCCAGGATCGCTGGCGTTCGATCAACGCTTCCGTCCATGGCACCGCCAACCGCACGGCATCGAAACCGAAACCGGGATCAAGCGGATCGGCCAGCGTGTCGATCCGTTCCCGCAGAAGGCGCATGACGGAATCCGGATCGCGCACGGGGTGTCCGGTTTCGATACCCAGTTCCTGCCGTGCACCATCGCTGCGCAGCAGGAGGACATGAAAGCGACGCCCACCCTCGTGCCGCGCCTCCATCTGTCGGGCCGCATCGAGCAACAGGCCCTCGATCACATCCATCACATCCTCGGTGCGCGCGATCGGTTCGGCAAATCGCGCCTCGCATCGGATCGGGTCGATGGCGCGAGCAGGTGTAATGGGACTGCCTGCCTCTCCCATCATCTGCCGCAGGCGCAAAACGGTCTGCTCGCCAAAGCGCGCGGCGATCATGCTCATCGGACGCCGGGTCAGATCGCCGATGGTCCGTAATCCCGCCCGCCGCAGCGCCGCCAGGGCATGATCATCCAGGTCCAGCGCGGCCACGGACAGCGGCCCGACATCTTCCCCCTTCCCTCCATGTCGCGCAAGAGCCCGCGCCGCCATTGCCGTAGGCGAAAGTCCATGGCGACAACTGTAGCCCGCCCGCAGCTTCGCCTGAGCGACCAGCCCCGCCTCTCCCCCGAACAGATGCGCGCAGCCGCTGATGTCGAGGATAAGGCCATCGGGCGGATCCAGGCTCACCATCGGCGTGAAGCGGCGCATCCTTTCCAGCAATGTTTGCAGTTCACTCTCATCGCCTTGAGGGTCGGCGGGCCGCGTCAAGAGATCGGGGCAGCGCGAGCGTGCATCCGCCAGCGTCATGCCCGCGACAAGCCCGTGCCGGAATGCCGAGCGATTAAGGGACATCAGGCGCAGGGCGTTGCCGACCCGTCCGACCAGTGCAAAAGGCAGCGCCTCGCTCGCCCGCGCCTTACCCGCTTCCGCCCGTTGCACTCTTTCGCAGGGGAGGAAAGGAAACCACAGCGCCAGACACCGTCTCTGGCTGAGCTGTATCTCGAAACTGCCCATGTTCTAAGTCCCACATCAAACGCCACTGGCCACCAGCAGCGCCGCCCCGACGGCGCAACAGCCTTGCATCGAGCGACGGCAAGCCCGGTGCGTCCGCCTCCAGCGGGACGGAAGGAGCGCTGGCGACAGACCAGCGCGTATGCGCGCCGCTCGACCGTGGTTCGGCATCGCAGCGCAGGACCACGATCCCCGTTCGCGAAGCTTCAGCGGCCAGAACCAGTCGTCGACTGGCGGTCAGGTCATAATCTGCAAAGCTTCCCCGGCTTTCGATAACGACCGTTCCGACACCGGGGCAGCGCGCGGCGTCCAGTCCGGCCCGCAGCATGTCGATTTCGCACCTTGTCCGAACGATGGTCACATGCTGCGGATCGATCCCCAGAAAAGCCAGTGCTTCCCCTGAAGGAATGAAGGCTCGATATGATCGCTTCTCGGCTAAAAACAGAAAGATCGCTTCCCCGGCCTTGCGATCCATCGTTGCCAGAGCGAAGGCAAGCGCCGCCGCACGATCCTGCCCCACGCAATGGATTTCGTGCAAGCGTCCGCGTTCCAGTGAACCGGAAGCATGTAACATCCGTGTTGTATATCGTGTCGAAAGGCCACGGTCGGGGAAGGAAAGGACAGCTTTCATATCTCGAATCGCTCACAATGTTCACTTTATGTTCCCATTGTGGACGCACGTCTATCCCGAAACGGTAAAACGATACGCATCGACATGCGAGGCGTGCGCTGCCGTGCCGCTGCTACCCCTTGCCTTGGCGGACAGCATTCCCTTCTGTCAAAGCGAACGGCCTAACCGATTCGCATGCCAGCGCAGATGATTTTCCATGAAGGTGGAAATGAAATAATAACTGTGGTCGTACCCGTCGCGCAGGTTGAGCGTCAGGTCGATACCTGCCGCCTCACATGCATTTTCAAGAAGTTCGGGCCGTAGTTCCTGCGCCAGAAAAGGATCGTCGATCCCCTGATCGACCAGTATTGCCGGAACTCGTGCCCCGTCCTCGATAAGCGCAACGGCATCGTGGCGACGCCAGGATGCCGGGTCATCCCCCAAATAGCCGCCCAGCGCCTTTTGCCCCCAAGGCACGCGACCGGGCGCGACGATAGGGGCGAAGGCCGATACGGCGGCAAATCTTTGCGGATGCCGCAACGCCACCGTCAACGCTCCGTGCCCGCCCATGGAATGTCCCATGATCGATTGCCTTTCCATGTCGGCAGGAAATCGGTCCGCAACCAAAGCGGGCAATTCCTCGGTGACATAGGACCACATTTTGTAATGACGGTCATAGGGGCTGCGCGTCGCATCGACATAAAAGCCAGCCCCCAGGCCGAAATCATATGCACCCGCCGGATCGTCCGGCACCCCTTCTCCGCGCGGCGACGTGTCCGGTGCAACAAAGATCAGGCCCAGTTCCGCGCAGAGACGGCGGTACTCGCCCTTTTCCGTCACATTGGAATGGGTGCAGGTCAACCCCGAGAGATACCAGACAACCGGAAGTTTCGCCGCCGGATCATGCGGAGGGACGAAGACCGAAAAGGTCATTTCCGTTCCCGTGGCGGACGACGCATGCTTGTATACGCCTTGGAGCCCGCCAAAGGCTTTGTTGCTGCTGACCTGCTCCATAGTCATCCCTTCAGAATACCACGACAGAGCGGATGCTCTTGCCCGCGTGCATCAGGTCGAAGGCTTCGTTGATTTCCTCCAGACCCATCACGTGCGTGATCATGGGATCGATCTCGATCTTACCGGTCATGTACATGTCGACGATCTTGGGCACGTCCGTCCGGCCCTTTGCACCGCCGAACGCGGTGCCGCGCCAGTTACGCCCAGTAACCAGCTGGAACGGGCGCGTAGCGATCTCCTTGCCCGCTTCTGCCACCCCGATGATGATGGATGTGCCCCAGCCGCGATGACAGGCTTCAAGTGCGGTGCGCATCACTTCGGTGTTGCCGGTGGCGTCGAACGTATAGTCCGCCCCGCCATCCGTCATCGTGACGATCTTCGCTACCACATCCTCGCGGCTCATGCCCTTGGAGTTGAGAAATTCCGTCATGCCAAAACGGCGGCCCCATTCCTCACGATCGGAGTTGATGTCGACGCCGATGATCTTCGCCGCGCCCGCAAGCCGCGCGCCCTGAATGACGTTTAGGCCGATACCGCCCAGACCGAATATGACGACATTGTCGCCGACCTGCACCTTGGCGGTGTTGATGACGGCGCCAACACCCGTGGTCACACCGCACCCGATGTAACAGCTGGACTGAAACGGCGCGTCGTTCCGAATCCTCGCAACGGCAATTTCAGGAAGAACAGTGAAGTTCGAAAAAGTCGAGCAGCCCATATAATGATAGATTGGCTGGCCCTTGTAACTGAAGCGGGTCGTGCCGTCGGGCATTACCCCCTTGCCCTGCGTCGCACGGATTGCCGTGCACAGGTTGGTCTTGCCCGAAAGGCAGCTTTTGCACTGGCGGCATTCGGGGGTGTAGAGCGGGATCACGTGATCGCCAGTCTGAACGCTCGTCACGCCCGCGCCGACCTCTCGCACGATGCCCGCACCTTCATGCCCCAGAACGGACGGAAAGATGCCCTCGCTGTCGAAACCGTCGAGCGTGTAGGCGTCGGTGTGGCAGATACCCGTCGCCATGATCTCGACCAGCACTTCGCCCGCCTTTGGTCCTTCCAGGTCCAGTTCCACGATTTCTAGCGGCTTCTTCGCTTCGAAAGCTACGGCGGCACGGGTCTTCATGTCCTGGTCCTCAATCTGATGGCGCACCTCTCTAGCAGCCGAACCGCACGGCAGTCATCCGGCTGAACGCAAATATGTCCTGCGGAGAGATTATCGGAATGGCAAAGTATTATGGTGGGCCCGGCAGCAACCGAAATTATTGACTATCCGATTGAAAACAAAGGATTTTTTCTGCGGCACCTGCGAATATACCCGCAATTATGCCCGCAGCCAAAATCCACTCCGCAGCACAGAATTTTCTCCTTATTTATCAGCCTTCTATATCAAATTCCTCCCCCCTTCAACCCCTCCTGATCGGTAGACATCAGCTAGGTTGCGAGTTTGGTTGGCCATTCGCCCCCGTTCATGCCCGCTTCCCCTGACTGGAAAGCCGCTCTGGAAGCCCCTGGACATTAACGCATGAGCATCGAGCGGCCAACATGGTCGGCATAACTGAGGCGGCTTTCTTGACCGAGGGTTCAGGCACCCATATCCTGTACAAATGAAGGAGCCGCAATTCTATGACCCTGCGGAACGGGCTCGCGAGAAGCAGCGAGCACGCGACAAAGACGAGGCTGACCTGCGGAGCGGCAAAGTGACGCGTGACGAGCTTGCCGCGCGTAACGGGTTTTTCAGCAGCGTTGCGATCAGCCAGGGCCGCATCAAATTCCCCGGCTCGTTTGACGGCTGACGCATTGCTGTCCCCTCTCGCCTAGCTTTCGAGCGGCGCCCTGGGGTTCAGTCTTTCGAGCATGGCCTTGCCTGGCTTGAAATGCACTCTCGATTTGGGTTCAACGGGGACCGCCGCGCCGGTACGCGGGTTACGGCCGTTGCGGGCCTCATAGGCTCTGACCGAAAAAGCGCCGAACCCACGCAGTTCGACTCTGCCGCCCGACCGAAGTTGCTCGGCAATCGAACCGAAGAATGTCTCCACGATCGTTTCGGCGTCCGCCGCAGACAAATCTGGATACTCTTCTGAAATACGCGTGATCAATTCCGATCGAACCATCAATTCCCCCTACCCGGCTCTCTGCACTTACATGCACAAATCGCAAAAGGCGCAGAAGAGGCTTTTCGTGGGGCCCGTCATTTTACTTGGCAGCAACGCGCGCGCTGCGATTTACCAGGCGATGCAGCCCTTGCAATTATCATCAGATTACAGTCAATCTCAAGAACATGACAGCCACCGATCCCGCGCCGTTCGACGATGTTCCGGAGAATCTTCGATGGATCGATGCTGAGCTTTCGGCCCAGCTTGCAGAGTTGGCCGATCGTGGCGAGAGCGATACAGCCGAGTTCAAGCGCGGCCTGCCGGAACAGGCATCCTCACTTGCCAAGGAAATCGCAGGGTTTGCGACGAGTCGCGCCGGGCGCATCTTTCTGGGCGTCGAGGATGATGGCGCGATTGTCGGGATCGAGGATTGCGACACCCATGACGGGCGCAACCGGATCAGAAGCCGCATCGAAGGTATCGTCAAGACGGTCCTACCACTGGTCCATGTCCGCCTTTCCTTTGCCGCTGCAGGAGAGCGAATCGTTGCCATACTCGACGTACCCAAGGGCAAGCAGCCGATCTATTATTCAAAGGATATTCCTTACCTCCGCCAGATGACGGCAACGCGGCCGATGACGCCGGATGAGGTGATTGCTCATGTGCGAGAGTGGGACAAGCAGAGCAGGCCTAGCGCCGAGTCGCGCTATCGGGGCGACCTCGCCACCTTTCTTATCGATGTCGATGTCATGATGGCCGACAAACGAGCACGTCGCATCAATCCATGGGCGCAAAGCCTGCGTCACGACGCGGGCGATCTTGCTGACAGGGCACGATCAATCAGCGCAACCGCGCCGGCCAGCCTCGCCGAGACCGAACCGCCGCTCGAAAAGATGGCGCAGGCGCTCGAAACTCTCGCGCGGGAAAGGCCGGTCCTCAGCGGGCCCGGCGCTGAGATCTATGGCGCCATGGACGAGATCGACCGGCTCGTGTCGTACATCAGGTCAAAATGGGCGCCGCCAGAGACTTTTGGTGACGACACGATCGCGCAGGTGCAGGCCCTGGTTCAATCGTCAGCCAAGCAACTTGCCGGGCTTGCTCTGCGGCTGGCCACGAGCGATCTCGACATGTCCTTCGAGGATGTGAAACGTGAGGCAGGAAGGCGGGGCATGGAACTTCTCCGCTGCGCATCGCTGGGTGTAGGCCTTGGCGCCCAGGACAGGGTTCAGGCTCTCCGCGAGATCGCCCTCTCGGTTCGGGCATTGGAGACCCAGCCCATCTACATAGATGGAGGGCGATCGGTTCGCATCCTGATTGACGGCATCAGGTCAGAGAGCGAGCGCCTCGACAACTGGCTTGGCAGCAACAGTTTGCCGGATTGAAGGGGCCTTCCTTCAGTCGGCAGCCGTGAAGCAGTAGGCTCAACCAGCCTATGAATCCGCACCGAACCTTCCCCAGGTGAACCCTGGACATTCAGACGTCTCTGGGCAGGAATATCCCAATGATGCAGGCGTCGTTGCGAACCGCAATCTGCGTGTGGGTGTTGATGTTGAAGCCACACCCCTCGTAAATTGGTTCACCCTCGACAAACATACCCCGAACTGTGTCGAAGGGCTCCACTCCCATGCCCGCAGGCGCGCTGTCCATTGTGCTGTGAAGATGCTTGATGACGGCGCAGTCCAGGTAGCGCAGAAGACGATCTTTCTTACGGGTACCCTTGGGGCTCAGATTTTCAGGAAGTTCGAGTCCGGCCGCCTCCTGCTCCTTGACGAAGCTCTCATGGGCGCCCTGAACCAGCGCAATATTCTCGCGCACGGTAAGGTCGAGACAATTTCGAAGATCGATGACCGCCCCAATGACAGCAGCCTTCATTCCCTTCTTGCGGGCCGCTCTCTCGTCTGCCCATTCTCGTGCCCGCTGGGGATCAGCCTCCCAGAAATATGCACCAGGCCCGAGCCAGTCATATTCTTTCTCGCTGTGAATGAGGCTGGTCTTACCTTTAAGCAGCTCATCGGCAATGGCCGCGTCGCAGCCATGATATCCCAGGACGAAGGACGGCCGCAGGCGGCTCAAGCGACGGACTTGGCCTTTTTGCCCTTGCCGCCATATTCTTTGCGGAGCTTGCCCTTGGCGGTGTAGATCCCGTCGGAAATTAACGCCTCTCGTGCCTTCTTGCGAGAAACGGTATTGCGCTCGGTCCGCTGCTTGAGCAGGCCAAGTATCACAACATTGCGATCACCAAGTTGCATCTGCGTTCGATCCTATTGACCATATCGTCAATGCGCCTATCGCATGAGGCTGTCAACGAACAGCAGGCCGAGCGGTTCAACCATCGAGGCCGGGGTGTTGCGACCGTGATGCTTCGCGCAGCGCCTGACCACCCTATCATCCATCAGACCGGTTTTCGACCCAAGCTCGCATTATGCGAAAGTCCGCTTCTATGCCCACGGCACATGCTAAGTTCTGGCTCTGATGTTCAGGAAACCCCAGACATCAAGCGACCGCTGGCTTTAACCGCGCCTTGAGATTAGGCTGGGACGATGGACCCGCAGACTCTTCGGACAGTCGCCAATCTCGCGCGTCAGCGCGCGCAGCGAGGCGCCTCTGGAACACAAGGCGATGGCCTCATGCGACTAGGGGCCCGTCGTGCATTGGAGCAATTGGCTGCGGACCTCGATGCGTCTGCCGATGCGGTCGCACCTCGTAATTCTGGCCGTCACTCCAACAGCTAATCTCCCATCGTTTCGCCAGCAGATCCGCAGGCGCCACGCAGATCGAAAATGGGCCAACGGCCGGCAAATCGACGTTAAGCTATCTAGCGCAACTGGCTCTCAATCGGAGACGGGCGAAAGCGCGAATTGGTGGCCGAGGCTGGCGCAGATACGGGTTGCCAGAGCCTCGGCCGGCCCCCAACCGTCAGTGAGATCGTCAGTAGCGGTGAGTGCGATCGTGATCACCCGCAATTTGCCGGCCCTATCAAGGGCAGCGATGCCTTCGCCCACCCGGTCGAAATAGCTGTCATCGAGAATGCGCAGTGCCCGGTCCCCATGCGTGGCCGCATCTGGACCAAAAAAATAATCGAGATCGAGGTTGAGGATGAAGGGGCAACCTTGCCTCGAAATATCGCCGGACAGCCGTTCAGGGAGTTCAGCGGGCGTCAGATCGATGACAGCCGGGTGATTTGGCCGGTCCCCTTCGCCATGGGTTGCAAAATAGCAGTCCGTAACCCGCTGCCCAGCAAGGGCGAGGTAAATCGAGAGATAATTGTCCCATCGGAATACCGGTGCCTTGCCAGCTATATCGAGATCCTGCGACATCGAGAGATACTCCTCAATTGTCTGCGGGATACCGGCAGGAAGCAGAGACAGCCAGGTTTCCAGCTGCGACTGGAGTGTGTCATTGTGACGATCGATATGGATCAGTCCATGGTCCTCTCGCGCATCGACGCATTGGCTCCAGCACCAGGCCGCTGCCCGGTGATTGTCCATGACGAAGAGGTTACCCGACCGCCAAAGGAAATTTTGCCGATAGACCCCCGTCCTGTTTCTGCCGGCAAAGGGTACGATCCATTCTCCAGTCATCAAGCGCCTCCTGGTCGCCTCGATAGGGTTCATAAGCGCACATGGCCAGAGGCGCCCCAAGCATAGAGGCGCGCCTTTTTTCAGCCGAGAACGCGACTAACCTCGCCAAACTCCCAATGCGCACCGAGCAAAGAACATTCCTGTTGCAATGCCTTGCCGCGGGACAGCAAAAGGGAACGCAGACGCAATGAAATGAAGACGTTAAGGGAGGCGCCACAGCGATGGCGACGACGATATTCTGGGCCTGGCAATCTGACCATGACCCCCGCACGGGTCGCCACCTTATCAAGAGCGCGATCGAGGAGGCGCTTAAGCAACTGGCAACGGATGCCAGTTTCGATGAGCGGCCGCAAATTGACCACGACACAAAGGACGTACCCGGTCTGGCTGCGATCGCCGAAACGATTTTCAAGAAAATCGATCGCTGCTCCATGTTCATTGCCGATCTGACACCGATTGCAAGTCGCCCACCCAAGGAAAAGGGAGGGAAGCGCAAGTGGGTGGCGAATCCGAACGTCCTGATCGAATTGGGCTATGCGAAACACGTCCTGGGTTACGATCCATTGATCTTGGTTTGGAACGCTGCACATAGGGGGACGCAGCCGACAGATCTTCCCTTTGATGTTGCGCATCGCCGGGCCCCGATTGCCTACCGGGCAGCAGAAGGCTGCTCTAGGCAAGAGCTTGATGCGGCACGAAAGGGTCTCGCAACCGATCTTCGCGCTGCAATATCTCTTAACCTGAAACGCCCAGAATTGCCTGCATTGAGTTGGAGCCGCCAGAGCATAGGGATGCCTGGGCTGTGGTTCGATCGAACGAAGTTGTTGCCGATCATCGTCGAGGGCGAAACGCAGGATTGGCGGGTCGATGCCGCTCCAAAATCCTGGATGCGGATACTCCCTGCAACCTGGCCGAAGCACGTAACCGCCAGTGATTTGCCAGAGACAATGACGCTCGGAAGACCAACAACCAGGAGTGACGGACGCATCACAGGCGCCGCCTTCACCTGGTCAGGCAGCCATGTCGAGAAGCGCATTCGCACCGGCACTGCATGGTTTCCATCCGATGGCGAGATATGGGGGTTTGACTCCTCTGCTTCGCATGGCGAGGGAGACGCGAAATATATTGTGCCGGAGGATTTGCTGGATCGCTGGTTCCGATTTCTCAAGGCAAACCAGGACCACCTCCGGTCATGGGGAAGCAGAGGTCCATATCTTGTCCAGCTGGGCTTTGGACCTCTGACAAATGTGAAATGGCGGCTCGATGAACGGAGGGGGCGAAGCCCGATCTCAGCGGAAGAAACCGTCACTCGTCAATTTCATACAGGATCTGACGAGGACACTATTGAGGAGATGTGGCAGTTTTATCGCATGTTATGTGATGCATTCGGGCGAGCGGGCGAGAGTTTCGACGGCTTTCGGAGTTTCGCGCTTGGGAGGCTGAAAAGCTGAGCGCTCTCGGCATCCCGTGGCTTGTGCGACCTCCGGCAATGTTTGCGTCCAGGCGTCGCGGCGCAGAAGGCCTGACTGGAAATCATCAGTCTGCCCATTGGAACGGGCCATTTGAGTAATCCCATATTTCAGGAATGATTCTGCGATCGCTGCTGGTCGCTCTGGACAGGAGAGAAAATCGCCTCGCCGAACCGGCGCTTCAGATGCTCCGCAACACTGTGCGCATATCGCTTCTGTCGATCAGAGCTCGGACTGTGATAGACACCAACGGCTTTCCAAAAGCTGCCAGTGGACGCAAGGCCGGCGACAAAAATCCATCGAGCCGCGTTGGCGTTGAAACATGGATCATAGCGCAGCCAGTGGCGAACGTCTTGCGGCGGACGTTTCAACATCTCAGCGATTTTTGGCACCCACCAGCTGTTGATCTGGAGAGGTCCCAGGTCGTGGCTACCGTTGCGATTCGGCACCGCCGCGCCGATCCACCCTCCTTCCTGGTCGCGCAGTCCCCACAAGGTCACTTCGAGCCACTTCTGTCCACCGGCTGCTTGCCTGATGCAATGGGCTACCCTCCGTTCATCGGCCGCATCATGACCGGACGTTGCTGCAAGACCATCCGATTGCCAGATGATCAGCACCATCAGGACGGCTATCCTCTTACCGATCGTGACCATAGGATCGCTCCTCAATGTTCCGGTCTGTGGCACGGTCCTCCGCCTTGGGCGCATGGGCTTGCCGATTCTCCGCAATCGTCTGCAGGTGACGATCGAGCGTCTCAAACAGCGATCGGGCATTGCCCGCAAGGCGTCCGGCAAATCCGCGAACTGGCTCTCGCTTGCTGATTCCGAGGGAAGCCGCCCCCTCATTCCGAAATGATGCCGCCCCCCTGTTCCGAGAATTACTCGCCCCCTGATTCCGAGATGATGTCGCTCCC
>NZ_QFOA01000118.1 GCF_003248505.1 Sphingobium sp. | reverse complement strand
CGTCGCGGACTTCCAGAACGGTCACGGTGACGATCGCGTTCTTGTTGAGACCCGCAGCCGCAGCAGCCGTGCCGCCGGCAGCCGGTCCGCCACGCTCAAGCTGCTTCATGCCGAGGCTGATGCGCTCCTTCTCGACGTCGATGTCCAGAACCACGGCCTGAACGCTCTCGCCCTTGCGGTGCAGCGCCAGCGCGTCCTCGCCCGAAATGCCCCATGCGATGTCCGACATGTGAACCATGCCGTCCACGTCGCCGTCGAGCCCGATGAACAGGCCGAATTCGGTCGCATTCTTGACTTCGCCCTCGACGACCGAGCCGACCGGGTGACGTTCGGCGAAGCTGTCCCAGGGGTTCGACTGGGCCTGCTTGAGGCCAAGCGAGATGCGGCGCTTTTCGGGATCGACTTCCAGAACCAGGACTTCGACTTCCTGGCTGGTCGAAACGATCTTGCCGGGGTGGACGTTCTTCTTGGTCCAGGACATTTCGCTGACGTGGACCAGGCCTTCGATACCCGGCTCCAGTTCGACGAACGCACCATATTCGGTGATGTTCGTGACGCGGCCCGACAGCTTCGCGCCGACGGGATACTTGGCGCTGGCGCCTTCCCACGGATCGCTTTCCAGCTGCTTCATGCCGAGGCTGATGCGCTGGGTGTCGCGGTTGATGCGGATGATCTGGACACGGACGGTGTCGCCGATGTTGATCATCTCGTTGGGGTGGTTGATCCGCTTGTACGACAGGTCGGTGACGTGCAGCAGACCGTCGATGCCGCCCAGATCGACGAACGCACCGTAATCGGTGATGTTCTTGACGACGCCTTCGATGATCTGACCCTCGGCCAGCGTCTGGATGAGGCCGCTGCGCTGTTCGGCGCGGGTTTCTTCCAGAATGGCGCGGCGCGACACGACGATGTTGCCGCGGCGGCGATCCATCTTGAGGATCTGGAAAGGCTGCGGAATGTCCATCAGCGGAGTGACGTCGCGCACGGGGCGGATGTCGACCTGGCTGCCGGGGAGGAACGCAACAGCGCCGTCGAGGTCGACGGTGAAGCCGCCCTTGACGCGACCGAAGATCACGCCTTCGACGCGAGCGCTTTCGGTGAATTCGCTTTCCAGCTTGTCCCACGCGGCTTCGCGGCGGGCGCGGTCGCGCGACAGCATGGCTTCGCCATGGGCGTTTTCGACGCGATCGACATAGACTTCGACTTCGTCGCCGACCTTCAGATCGGCCTTCTGGCCCGGCGCTGCGAATTCGCGCAGCGGCACGCGGCCTTCCGACTTCAGGCCGACGTCGATGACGGCAAGGTCGTTTTCGATGGCGGTAACGGTGCCCTTGACGACGCGGCCTTCGAAGCCGCCGTCCTCGCCACCGAGGGAATCATTAAGAAGCGCGGCGAAATCGTCGCGCGAGGGGAATGCCACAGAGGCCATTAAGTTATTCCTTCACTCGTCATTGCTGGCCTACCGGTTGTCTCCGGTGGTCTTTAGGCCAAACTACGTTCGCGACCGAATATCGCCAACGTATCCAAAGGGTTGAGCGAAGGAACGCGCAGGCTGTGATAAGCGAAAAGGGCGCCCGGAAACTCCGCGCGCCTTATCGGATCGGGCCAGAGGCGCGACCTTCAAGCTGAGCGTCCACAAGCGCGATCGCCCGCTGGACGGCAGCGTCTATAGTCAAATCGCTGGTATCTAGCAAGTCCGCGCCGTCCGCCTGCTTCAACGGAGCGTGGTCGCGGCTCATGTCGCGGGTGTCGCGCGCCTGGATGTCGGCGATCAGGCTGTCCATGTCCGGATGCCCGCCGTGCGACAGAGCATCCTGAAAGCGCCGTTCCGCGCGCACATGGACGCTGGCCGTTACGAAGATCTTGGCGTCTGCATCCGGTGCGATCACGGTGCCGATATCCCGTCCGTCCAGGATCGCACCGCCCGGCTGAGTTGCAAAATCGCGCTGCCGCTGGACCAGCGCGTCGCGCACGCTCTGGTGCACCGAAACGCGCGAGGCGAGGCTGCCGACCGCTTCGGTACGCAACGCCGGGTCGGCAAGCGTCTCGTCGTCGAAGCCGCAGGCGGCCAGTGCGTCGGCTTCGATGTCGGGATCGTGCCCAGCCTTCAGCACAGCCAGCCCGACCGCGCGATAGAGCAGGCCCGTGTCCAGCACCGGCAACCCGTAATGGCGGCCCAGCGCCTTGGCGATGGTGCCCTTGCCCGATGCGGCGGGTCCGTCGACGGCGACGATCATGAGCGCTTTTTCCTCAGCGAATTGCCAAGGCCGAGTAGAGCGATGGCGGCCCAGACGATTTCCAGTGCCATCGACGCCAGGTTGAAATGGACGGTCAGCGACCAGATCAGCAACAACGATCCGACAAGGTTCAACAGGTTGAAGATCAGGAAGTTAAGCGTTTTCGCCATGTTGCTGTAAGCATAGGCGACGACCATGATCGCGCTGCCGAGCAACCCGATGACATTGGCAAGGTCGAATGTCATGCGAGGGCCCCCAGTTGCCGGAGCAGCGGGACGAAGGTGGGGAAGCTGGTCGCGACCGGGCGCATGTCGTCGACGATAACGCCGTCGCGCGACACCAGTCCCGCGACTGCAAAACTCATGGCGATGCGATGGTCCAGTTTCGTCGCAACCGGCCCGCCGCCGCGAAGCGGGGTGCCGCCGCTGCCTTCTATCATGATGCCGTCCTCCAGTTCCTCGACCTCAACGCCGATGGCGCGCAATCCTTCCGCCATGGCGGCGATCCGATCGGATTCCTTGACGCGCAGTTCCTCCAGTCCGCGAAAGACGCTGCGCCCCGCGGCAACGGCGGCGGCGATGAAAGCGATGGGATATTCGTCGATCATGCTGGGTGCGCGAGCCGGATCGGGCTCGACGCACCTCAGGGCGGATGCGGTGACGACAAGGTCGCCGACCGGCTCGCCGCCGACTTCGCGGGCATTCACGACCTCGATGGAGCCGCCCATCTCTCGCAGCAGGTCGATCAGGCCCGCGCGCGTCGCGTTGAGGCCCACATTGGCGATGGTCACTTGCGATCCAGGAACCAGCAACGCCGCGACCATGGGGAAAGCGGCGGAGGAGGGGTCGCCCGGAACGACGATATTCTGCGGGCGCAATTCCGCTTCGCCTACCAGTGTGATGACGCGCGAGCCGTCCACGTCGCTGTCTACCTTGATGTCCGCGCCAAAGCCCTTCAGCATCCGTTCGCTATGGTCGCGCGTCGGAACGGGCTCGACCACGCGGGTGATGCCCGGTGCGTTGAGCCCCGCCAGCAGGATCGCCGATTTAACCTGTGCCGAAGCGACCGGCAGGCGGTAATCCAGCGCGACGGCGGGGCAGGCTCCTTTCATCGTGAGCGGTAGCCGCTCGCCCGGACTGGTCGTGAAGGTGGCGCCCATCCGGCCGAGCGGTTCGGTGACGCGCGCCATGGGACGTTTGCTGAGAGACGCGTCACCCACGAACGTCGCGGTCAAGTCGTGACTGGCGAGCAGGCCCATCAGCAGGCGTGTCGACGTGCCGCTGTTGCCCATGTCGAGCGCGGTCTGCGGCTGGAGCAGGCCGCCCACGCCTACGCCGTGAATGTGCCACACGCCGTCCGCGTCGCGTTCGATCGCCGCGCCCATCGCCCGCATCGCGGCGGCGGTCGCCAGCACGTCCTCACCTTCCAGCAGCCCTTCGACACGGCTTTCCCCCACGGCAAGGGCCGAAAGCATCAGCGAGCGGTGGGATATGCTCTTATCCCCCGGCACGGTCACGCTGCCGTGCAGGGGCGGGGCGGCGGTGAAGCTGCGGGGCGTGGGCTGATCGACTTGTGATGTCACGGATTGTCCGATGCGCTGGAACCGAAAAAATGCGCCCGGCTTTTGACAGCGCGGTCCCGCTATGGCAAGGCGCGCGACGTTTCGTGGCCAACCCCGTGTTGGGCCGCGTGATTTGACGTTTTTGGTATCGGAAAAGGAACAGGCCGGACATGGTGAAGGCTGAATGGGGCACGAAGCGGACCTGCCCGAAATGCGCGACGCGCTTCTATGACCTTGGCAAGGATGATCCGGTAACCTGCATCAATTGCAACACCGCCTGGATGCCCGAGCCGGTGCTCAAGTCGAAGCAGCCGCTTCCGTATGAAGAGGCCGCGCCCAAGAAGGTCATCGAAACCGCCGATGGCGAGTTGGAGACGGCGGACGACGATCTGGATCTGGACATCGACGTCGATGACGACGGCGATTCCCCGGACAATGACGTCGATCTGGGCGGCGACGACGACCTGGGCGTCGAAGCGGGCACCGACGGTGACGACGACGATCATTGACGTAAAATTTCCGCTTGCCAACGGGATCGCGTGATCCTAGAGGCAGCGACCTCCGAAGCGCCGGACCCAAACGGCGCTTCGGTCTGGTGACGGGGCCTTAGCTCAGCTGGGAGAGCGCCTGCATGGCATGCAGGAGGTCAGCGGTTCGATCCCGCTAGGCTCCACCAGTTTTTCGGATCGGGAAATATTCTCCGCCGATACCTGTTGCGGCAGGACATGGACATCGGGCCGACGGCATATGCCGGACATGGCCTTGACCATATGGTTCGGCATGGCCGACCTTTATGGGGCCTTAGCTCAGCTGGGAGAGCGCCTGCATGGCATGCAGGAGGTCAGCGGTTCGATCCCGCTAGGCTCCACCATATCTCTTCAGCTATTCGCCCGACCGTCGCTTCGCATGCAGTTCCGCACGCGACAGAAGCATGTCCAGGTCTTCGCGCGCAATGTCGAAATCTGCGTGCATATCCTCCAGCGCACGATCGATATCCTCTGCGATAAAACCTGCCGCAGCCCGTTCGGCTTGAGCCGCTTGCACAGGCAAGGCCGGTTTGTGCGGGTAGCTGCGACCGCTTAGCCTATGGAACAACATCGCCAGCCCCACCAGCGCGATGGAGTTGATACCCACCGGCACCATGGCAAATCCGAATCCCGCGGCATGAATGCCCTGGCTGCCGATCACCGCCGTCAGCGCAGCGGCGCCGCCCGGCGGATGCAGGCAGCGCAGCAGGGACATGACGAGGATCGCGCCGCCCACTGCCAGCCCGCTCGCCAGCGCGAGATCAGGCACCAGGCGAAAGATGGCTACACCCACCAGCGTGGAGATGATGTTGCCCCCGATCACCGGCCAAGGCTGTGCGAGCGGACTGGCGGGTACGGCGAACACCAGCACTGCCGAAGCGCCGAGGGGCGCGACGATGACGGGCAGATCGCTGGGCAGAAGCGGCAATTGCGCGCAAAGCAGGACCGTCAGCGCAAGGCACAGCGCTGCCCCCAGGCACGCGACCGCACGCCCCGGCCAGTGCGCGCCCGCCATGATCGGCTCGAAAAAGGGAAGAGGCATTGCGGCTATCGAATGGCGGCGGGGCTCAGGCGACGCTCACGAAACTGTCCATCACCCGCTTGCGGCCCGCAGTTTCGAAATCGATCTCCAGCTTGTTGCCTTCGATTTCCGCAACGGTGCCATATCCGAATTTCTGGTGAAACACGCGAAGCCCCACGGTCATGTCGTCGCGCCCCTTGTTGCCGAGCGACACCGCCGATGCCCGCGCTTCGACGATCCGCACAGGCTCCCGGCTGAACTGCCCTGTCGATTGCGCTCTCTGCCAGCCCGGCCCGCGCCCGGTGCCGCGCGCTACGTCGGCAAAAGGGTCGTCGCGCTCCGACCAGTTGGCGCGCCAAAGGGACGCGCCGCCGGTCATGCTGCTTTCCTCCTCGACATGCTCGGGTGGCAGTTCGCCAACGAAACGGGAGGGGATGGAACTGGTCCATTGCCCGTAGATGCGCCGGTTGGCGGCATGGAGAATGGTGCAGCGTCGCCGCGCTCGCGTGATCGCCACATAAGCGAGCCGCCGTTCCTCCTCCAGGCTGTTCAGCCCGCCTTCGTCCAGCGCCCGTTGCGATGGAAACAGACCTTCTTCCCACCCGGCCAGGAACACATGGTCGAACTCCAGCCCTTTGGCGGCATGGATGGTCATGATCGTGATCTTGCGCTCGTCCGCCTGCGCCTCATTGTCCATGACGAGGCTGACATGCTCCAAAAACGCGCCCAGCGTCTCATACTCCTCCATGGCGCGGGTCAATTCGGTGAGGTTTTCCAGCCGCCCCGCGCTTTCGGTCGAGCGTTCCGCCTGCAGCATCGCGGTATAGCCGCTTTCGTCCAGTATCTGCCGCGCCAGCTCCGCATGGGGCAATTGCGCCGCCCGGTCGCGCCACCGTGCAAGGTCGCCGACGAAGGCACCGAGCGAGCGACGGGCCTGCGGCGTCAATTCGTCGGTGTCGAGTATGCGCGCGGCGGCCAGCGTCAGCGGAATGCCCTGCGCACGGGCAAGGCGATGCAGTTTCTCCACCGCCTTGTCGCCAAGCCCTCGCTTAGGCACATTGACGATGCGTTCGAAGGCCAGATCGTCGGCAGGCTGATTGACCAGCCGGAGATAAGCCAGCGCATCCCGGATTTCGGCTCGTTCGTAGAAACGAAATCCGCCGACGATGCGATAGGGCAGGCCGATCTGGATGAAGCGGTCCTCGAATTCGCGGGTCTGATGCTGCGCGCGGACGAGGATCG
>NZ_QFOA01000117.1 GCF_003248505.1 Sphingobium sp. | reverse complement strand
CCTGCAACGATGTTCTCGATCCGCAGCAACTTGCCTTCGAGGACGATCGTCCCGGCAAGCGTCCTGAAAGCTGAATCCTTAAGCAGCAACCTGTCCGCCTTGAAGCGGATGCGACCATCGGTCGGGCCCACCTTTGAAAGGTTTATCCGGGTCCCTGGCAGCACACGTGGACCGATCCTTGCCTCGATCGCGGCAGCCTTCGCTCTACCTTCCGCGTCGGCGAGGTCGTCGAAGCCGAACTCAGCGAAGTGAACGTCGGCTTCGATCTTCGTTCGTTCATCCCGCTTCAGCACGGTGGCCTTGGCCGTCAATCGGGACGATCCGATCCTGCCAGTCAATCTATCGACAAACCAGTCTCGCCCGGAATGTCTCACCTGAGCCGTCAGATCGATAGGCGCAGTGCCGAACAGTCCCGCTTCGATGACATCGTCGAGATACTTCAGGTTCGAGGCTTTCGCTCGTATGTCCAGGGACATGGTTCTGAAGTTCAAAGCGCCGACAGACGCGCCGCTGGCATGCAGCTCAAGTAACGGTGAGGTTAGCTGCAGCTGGAAGGGATAGCTGGCGTCGGCTTTCAATCCCACGATCTTCGGACCTGAGAACGTCAGGCTCGCCGGAGTGCCGTGAAAGTAGCCCTTTGTTTCGGCCCGGACCCCCGACACATCTGCCTTTAACGGACCGGAGATGGTCAGAGATCGCTTTTCGTCCTGGAGCGTGACATGTCCGTCCCGTATGGAGAAACCAGCAAGGCCCTGCCCTTTGCCATCATTGCTTGAAGGCCTCTTCTCCCTACTCTCCCAGTTGGCTCGTCCATTGCGGTCACGCAGGAGCGACAGATTCAGCCCTGTGGCAGTAACGTCCTCCAACTGAGGGGCTCGGCCGAGCACCACTGGCAGCACCGCCACGCGCGCCTGGATCGACTTGGCGTGCACCATGTAGCCCTCACCGGCCCAGCTTGGCTGCGCGATCCGCAGGTTCTCCAGTGTGATGACCGGTGTGAAGGAGAAGAAGCCGTCCCGCTTTACCTTGCCGATCCTCACGCTCGTTCCAAGTCTAGCCGATAGACGATCCTCGATTGCGCCCCTGAGAATGCCGATCGGGAACGCTCCAATCGCAAGGACCAGGGCAGTGACCATAGCCAGCACGATAAGGCTGATCCTCCCGGCCCTACGGCGACCTTCAGCGCTCAGCGCCATCGTGGGCACCTCTTCCAAAGCGAGACTTTGTCGGCTTCCTTTCTAAGGCAGGCCAAGGATCGGGAACAAACAGGGCTCGGATCATTGGCTCGCCTCGTCACTCGCCTCGCCGAGATCGTCCACCCGCAGCTGGCCATGAGCCAGAACCGCAAATAGCCCGGTGCCACCTATGATGTTGCCGGCGAGTGCGGGGAGGATGAACTTGAGCACCATCTCGAGGAACGTCATCCGCCCACTCATCCAAAGAAAGCTCACCTGCGAGGAGCCGGTCACCACATGACTGAAGTTGCCCAGCCCGATGATGTATGTGAGCGTGCAGATGATCCAGAACTCGCTTCCGCGCGAGTTTGGAAGGATCCACGCGATCGCAGCCATGATGAAGCCGGCCGGGATACCAAGCGTCAGGGTCTTTGCGGCGGTCTGAACTTCTAGCTTCCCGAGTATGTCGACTGCGAAGGTGCGCTGCGCCTCAGAAAGAATGACCTCCCCCGCCATGAGGCTACTCACTAGGAATACACCAGCAAGATTGGCAGCAAGCACGCAAACCCACAGGCGACCCAGTTTCGCGAGGTTCGTCATCCGGGGTTTCGCCGCTACGGGCAGCACAGCGGTAATCGTGCTCTCGGTGAACAACTGGAGTCGTCCAAGGATTACGATCAGATAGCCGACCGGATATCCCAGAAGGTAGACAAGCGGCGCCCATCGAGCGTCAGGCAGGTGGCTTCGCAGGAAGAGTTCGGACATTAAAGAGAGATTGATGGCTAGTCCCGCCGCGAAGGCGGATAGCAACAGGGCAAGCGCCGGCCGGTCCAATTCCTCCTCGCCCTGCAGCCGGACGACCTCGTGGACTACCCGCGTCGACCCCGCGCTACGAACCTCAACCCCTCGGGCCTCTTCGGGCGTTAGATCGGCGTCAGACTCCGAATTCTCGTCCTCCGCAATCGCCGAGGGACTGTCGTTCGACCCGCGTCTGGTTTCTCGGTCGCTAGAGATTGCCCTGCTCCTCCAACGGCACATCATCGTCTGGCCCGTAATAGAGCTTGGCACATTCCTCACGCAGACAGCCGCCCTCGATCACGATGTCGTCACGGTAGGCGTCGGCAATGAAGGTCAGTGTGTCGACGTGCCGGTCCTCGAAATACATCTGATGCACATCTTCTCGACCGGCACCGTAGACGACACGACCGACCTTCGACCATATCGAAGCCATCGTGCACATGCCGCAAGGCTGGAGGGTCGAATAGAGTGTGGCCCCTCGCAGCTCCATGGACCCTTCGCTTTCGCAGGCCCGGCGGATGGCCATCATCTCAGCATGAGCAGTTGCGTCCGGTAGCTCCTCGGTCTGGTTGGGCTCCTCCCCCACGACACGACCGTCAAGAACGATGACGCTGCCGAGGGGGGAGTCCGACGGGTGCGCACCCTTCGAACGGGCGACCTTGAGCGCCACCCTCATCCACTTCTCGTCCTCGGCGTTAAACGCGCTCAACAGACCTCTCCCCATTTATTCGTTTATTTTTACTCGAACCGGCGGCCCGCAGCTAAACCGCTTGCCTCAACTGCTCGGGCTTCTTTCCATCGGGTAGCTTCATCGCAAGATGGGAATGCACAGTCTGGCTGTCGAAAGGCTTCCCAATAAACGTCGCCTTCTCGGGCATGTCCTCCGGCGATGGGTTGATCCGGCCGCTCGAAATGACGATTTCGATGTGCGGCCAGTGGGCGTCGACATGGCGCGCCAATGCGAAGCCGTTCATCTCGCCAGGCATCTCGACATCCGAGAAGAGGAGAGTGACACTATCGCCGTGACGCTCGAGGACTTCGATTGCCTCAGCACCTGTCCCGGCCTCGTAGAAGCGAAAGCCAGCCTCCTCCAAGATGTCGCAGGCATGCATCAGGATCATCGGATCATCGTCGACGACGAGAGCGTAAGGCGAGGTAGAAGTGTTCATTCACCGACAACTCGCGTTTTGCCGCTTCGTTTCGCTAGTTTTCTAACCCTGCCAGATATTCTTTTCGATGTCCTGGCTGGAACTTTACTGACGATCATCAGCAGAGTTCGACAAGGCTGATCTGGATCAGCGAGATGCAGCTGGTCCTTGATGATTGTCCCCCGTGCGGGAGGCTCAACACCGAGCTCGGCTCGGCAAGCACGGAAGGACCGGAAGCATGTCTATCTTCAAGTTCGATTCGAAGTCGCGCACCGACGACAAGATCCAGGATGACGTCGAGGACGAAATCAAGTTCGACCCGACGATCGTCCATGACGACAAGATCTCCGTGAAGGTGAAGGATGGGGTCGTCACCCTTACTGGCATCACGAACAGCTATATGGACGCATACTATGCCGAGCGTGCCGCGAAGCGCGTCGCCGGTGTCCGAGCCGTCGCCAACGATATCGACGTCCGGCCCGGTAACAACCGCCTCGATCCGGAGATCGCCGAAGATGCCGTCAAGGCGATCAAGCGCGAACTCCCCTCGTCGGCCGAGGCGATCAAAGCGACTGTGAAGAATGGCAACATCACACTCGAAGGCGAGGTCGAGTGGAACTACCAGAAGGAATGGGCGGCACGCGCCGTCCGGTCGCTCCCTGGGGTCAAGGGCGTCATCAACCTCATTCGCATCAAGCCGAAGGCCGACGCAACGGAGGTGAAGCACAAGATCGAGACGGCGCTCGTCCGAAGCGCCCAGATCGACGCCCAGAAGATCTCCGTTTCCACCGAAGGTGGCAAGGTCATCCTCAAGGGCACGGTGCGGACGTGGGCCGAACGTCAGGAGGCGGAACGTTCCGCTTGGGCGGCCCCCGGCGTGACCAGTGTCGAGAACAAGATCACCATCGATCCGTGATGCTGACGGCGCCGGCGCTAGGCGCCGGCGCCATTTTGCTGCCGCATCACCGACTTCAAGTAGGCAAGACACATCTTTGAGAGTTGGCGATGGACGGCGGCAGCGTCCTCAGGGCCCAGACCCCGGTCGAATGCATTCCGGATCGTCCCGAATATCGCTGATAGTAGTGTGGTGTTGATCAGTTCGATGTCGTCGAAGCTGGCGCCAGGCGCACTTTCCAACATGCTTCGAGACGCTGTATCGACCCGCTTGCTGAAAGCATCGACCTGGCTCTGGATGTCCAGCTCAGCCACTGAACGATACAGCGCCCGCGTGATCTCGGGATTTTCGAGCTTCGCACACGAGTAAGCATCGACGAGCCCGTCGACCATCTGCTCCAGCGATGCACCCTGGTGCCGATCGCACGCCGCCTCGACGGCGACCGCCACACAGTCCAGGTAATGCCCGTTCACCGCGTAGACCAGCGCACGCTTGTTCTGGAAATACTGGTAGAGGGATCCAACCGAGACGCCTGCCCTGTCGGCGACGCGCTTCGTCGTCAGCCGCTGCATCCCACCGTCAAGCAGAATGTGAACCGCCGCCTCGAGAATGGCATCCCTGGTCACTTCCGAACGCGCCTGACGCGGCGTTTTCCGGGGGATCAAATGACGGGGCGTCTCGGCATTCATAAGCGAATCCAAAATCGGCTGGGGGGTCCATACATTGTTCGCAGTTGGACTTTCAAAACGACAGGAAAGCAAGATGACTACAGATGGACGCGTTGCCCTCGTAACCGGAGCCAACAAGGGCATAGGTCACGAGATTGCACGACAGCTTGGCCAGGCAGGGATCACAGTGCTAGTCGGGGCGCGAAATGCGGATCGTGGCGAAGCGGCCGCAATTGAGCTTCGCCAATTGGGGATCGACGCTCGGGACATCCCATTGGATCTGAACGACGAGCAAAGCATCCTGGAAGCCGCCCGGACGATCGAGCGGGACTTTGGGAAGCTCGACATCCTCGTCAACAATGCGGGCATCACCGATCCGGAAGATGGAGTGCCCAGCGTCGCCAGCACCAGCGCACTGCGAAGGATCATGGAAACGAACTTCATCGGCACGCATGCTGTGACGAAGGCGATGCTCCCTCTGGTCAAGCAGGCTCCCGCGGGCCGGATCGTCAACCTTTCGAGCTCTCTTGGATCACTTGAACCGCGCCGGGTCTACCGGAGGCGTTGGGTTGTGAGTCACGCTGCCATATCGATGTTGTTCGCGGCAGCATAATATTGCTGTTCGGCTTCGGCAGGCGGGATGTTGCCGATGGGCTCCAGCAGCCGACGATGGTTGAACCAGTCGACCCATTCGAGCGTGGCATATTCGACGGCTTCGAAGCTGCGCCACGGTCCACGCCTGTGGATCACCTCGGCCTTGTAGAGGCCGTTGATCGTCTCGGCCAAAGCGTTGTCGTAGCTGTCTCCGACGCTACCGACCGACGGCTCGATCCCAGCTTCGGCGAGGCGCTCGGTGTACTTGATGGACACGTATTGCGACCCGCGGTCGCTATGGTGGATGAGGCCGCCCCGATGGGCCGGCCGGCGCTCATGAAGCGCTTGTTCCAGGGCATCGAGGACGAAGCTGGCATGCGCCGTCCTGCTCGCCCGCCAGCCGACGATCCGCCTTGCGTAGGTATCGATGACGAAGGCCACGTAGACGAACCCCGCCCAGGTCGCGACGTAGGTGAAGTCCGACACCCACAGCATGTTAGGCGCTGGCGCGTAGAACCTGCGATTGACGTGATCGAGCGGGCATGGCGCCGCCTTGTCGCTGACGGTCGTGCGCACCGGCCTGCCCCGGATCACGCCTGCCAAGCCCATCTCGCGCATCAACCGCGCGACCGTACAGCGGGCGACCGGAAAGCCTTCCCGCATCATCTGCCGCCAGACCTTGCGCACGCCGTAGACCGCGAAGTTCTCGGCGAACACGCGTGCGATCTCCGGCTTCAGGGCGACATCCCGCTGCGCCCGCGCCGACAGGCGTGTCGGATCCTGTCGCTGCGCGACGCGCTCGTGATAGGTGGATGGGGCGATCGGCAGAACGCGGCAGATCGGCTCGACCCCATAGGCATCGCGGTGATCATCAATGAAGGCGATCATCGCCGGAACGGGCGGTCGAGCTCCGCCTGGGCAAAATATGCCGACGCCTTGCGCAGAATCTCGTTGGCCTGCCGCAACTCACGGACCTCGCGCTCCAGCGCCTTCACCTTATCGGCGACTTCGGTCGGGACGCCGGCGCGCTTGCCACTGTCGACCTCGGCCTTCTTCACCCACTCATGCAGCGTGTAGGCCGAGCAGCCGACCTTCTCCGAGATCGAAACCACCGCCGCCCATCGGGACGGGTGATCCCGCTCGTGGTCGAATACCATCCGCACCGCGCGCTCGCGGACCTCCGGCGCAAACTTGTTCGTCGTCTTGCTCATACAGGCTCCACCTTCTCAGGAGTTGGTGTCAAACGGCGTTCAAAAGGGACCCCCGATCGGCGTCGAAGAGGGACCCCTTTTCGGATATGATGTTGGTTTGTTGAAGATGGCCTTGCGCTGCGTGC
>NZ_QFOA01000116.1 GCF_003248505.1 Sphingobium sp. | reverse complement strand
TTTTACGATCCATCCAGCGCCTATGTCGCCAGACAAACCGAGCCGCCGCCCACATGTCCCTTCATCAATCAACAATGTCAAAGAACCGACACCTTTTGGAGGACAGTCATTCTTCCTCGAAAATGCTTCCGAGGGAGAGTGTCCCATAAATGGTGGCGACCGTGCGATCAGCGCCTCGTTCAAGGCAGCGTCCCGTCCGGTGAAAAGCCCTCTACGGACACCAATCGAGTCGGTCAACAGCCTTTTTGAAACTTTCGTGACCGAATGTCGTTTTTGTTCCCTGGCAGTTTGCAAAGGTCAGTGGCTGCGGCCATTTTCTGCTTCGGATCGACACGGGCATTTGCCGTAACAGTCTTCAGACACCGCTAACGCCCCACGGCCGAAACAATCCCGCTCTTATGAGCGAATCCCCGATGAACCGACCGTTATGCTCAGGACCCGGTCGGGCGCATCTCGCAACCGCAGATACAGTTTGCCCTCTCGCGGCAGCGGTGTCGTAAGAGTCTCGCCGGTAAAGCCGTGAGCGACCTGCGTCGCCCCTTCCAGCGTCGGAGTCGATCCGACCGCGTCGATCAGGAACAGGTCATGCCCGCGCAGCGCACACCCCTGGGTGCGGTCGCAGGCTACGTTCTCGATGCGGGGAAAACGTACCAGCGTAATCAATGGGAGCCAGTCGCTCGTCCCACCCCCTTGCTTCAGGCGAAACCGCAGCGGTCCGTACAGCGCCCCCCCTGCCCCTTTGGTATCGAAGGACGCCACCATGACCTGCCGCCCTTCGAGGCGAGCCGCGCCGCCCACCGTCAGGCGGACTGTCGGCGCGCCTTCGTCCGCGCCCGTCACTTCGAGGCTGTCACCCGGAGCGAAGAGCGTCATGCCTTGCGCCTTTACGGAAAAGGTCAGGCGTCCCTGATCGGGCAGGAGGTCGTCTCCATCGATGGCGGGCACGATACCGATGGCGGGAGGTGGCGTGACGGTCATCGATAAGATGCTGACTTGCGGCCGTGGCGCGCCCACTTCGAATGGCAGGCTGACAAACCGCCCGTCGTGCAGGTTAACCCGGGCCACCCCTTCCTGTCCCTCTGCCGGCACGCCCCCCGCCCCGTCGGCCACCAGCGACAGTCGGTCGACAGTTCCGTCGCGTGTCAGACCATCAGGCTTCAGCGTCAGACCTGCGGCTTCCACGCTTTGCACTTCGTCCAGCCGCTGTCCGCTCAACACACCCGTCCGATCGCCCGCGTGGATCTGCAAGGCGTCGAGTCTGCTCGCCTGCGCATAGCTCCGCAGCGTCAGCACGGTAGGCTGGGCCACCCCAAGATATTTGATCTCGACGCTCAGGGTGCCTGGCTTCCGGTCGGCGAGCGGAAGCGTGAGTGTCAGCCTGTCGCTGCCGACGAGTTTGTACGCCACCGACATCGGCGCGTCCCTGCCCTGCCGCGTCGTCACGCTTTCCACGCACGCGGGCGCGCTGCCCTTCAGGGTCAGCAGATTGTCGCGCCCGACAACAAGCGCCGGGCCATCGCCGTCGGTTCGCCAGCCCTGCCCATCGGGCAGTTGCACGGTAAAGTCCGGCCCCTCGAACCGGTCGAAACCCCATTGTCCGTGAAGATGCCCCTTCATCGTACCTTGAAAAGCCGCAGACCAGCTTGTTGCGGCGCCGGGGACATAGCCGCCCCGATCCGCCCGCGCAGTCATGGGCAACTCTACGCTTTCGCCGGACTGCGCCCGGACCGTCAGCATCATGTCGCGCGCATAGCCAGTCGAATAAATAAGCGGGGCGCCCTCCACCGGCAACACCGCACCAGCCCGCGCAAGGCAGATCGGGCCGCTCGTCCCGCTACGCAGTCGCGGCGGCGAATGCGCCTCGATCGACGGCATCGCAACCACCATAACCGACTTGGGCTTGGCAAAGGAGGGCGCACTGTTGAGAAGCAGGCCCATGTCCGCGCCTTTGCGCACGCTCAGCGTCGGCAAATAGTCGAAAGACGGGTTGCTGAACGCGCCGAAGATTTTCGCCACGTCACGCACCACTGCAATATAAGGGCTGTAATAGCCGTAACCGGCTTCCCGCGTCGCACTCAATTGCAAGGCCAGATCGGTTGGCGCACCCGTCAACGTTTCGGCCATCGAACTGGTGTGGACGTCGGCCAGCACCAAGGAATCCCGGTTGTCGAGCAGGCACGCCGCCTGCATCTCGATCACTTTCGAGAGGCATTCTTCGTTGAGCTTGATCGACAGGCTATGCGCCAACGGCGGGGCGAGCGTGCGCAGGAATTCGGGGTGGCTGTTTTCCTGCGCCTTGATCGCTCCCATGAACGCGTCCAGCCGCGATCGGTCGAGCGAAGCCTGGTTCAAATCCTGTGTCGCGCGCACGAATTCGCCCGGCTTGCCGCGCACGGCATCGCGCAACGCGCCTTCTGCGCCACCCGTGTCGGGCACGAGGAACAGGACCATCTGCCGTGCGCCCTTGGGGACCGTCAAGTCGAGCGTGCGATTATTGTCCTTTCGAGCCCAGGTTTCGGCAAAGGCAATCCAATCCTTGGGCGGCGGATTGGTCGCCCCGCGCAGAAATGCGGAAACCAGAAGCAAGCGCGCTCCCTGATCGGGCGGCAATTGCGCCGCAACGCTTAACCGATCACCCTCTGCGAGGCTGGGCACCGCCCCAATTGGCAACGTCCGCCCACCTCGCGTCACCAGGATTCGAAGGTTGGGTCCTGAAAGCTCGAACGGCCCCGGGTCCGCCGCGTGCAGAGGAACATCTAGCGCCGCAAGGGCAAGCCCAAATGCCAGGTGGCTCAGGCGGGTCATCCAGCGGGTCGGCAAAGCAGGCTCCTGTCATGCGTCGTCCAAGGCATGGCCACCCGCTCCTCTCCCACATTCGCGTCGCAATTCCAAGGCATGAGCGCTCTATGGCGGCCCCGCCGCCCCTGCGCCGCGCTGCACCTATATCGCCGATGTCCGGAACCGGGGGCAGATTGATCGGCAATGAGACGGCTCTGTGAGCGATTGCAAGAGGATCGGCGCCCCGGCACTCCTTAAACAGCATCTCCAGTGTGTTGCGATAGCCGATGCTTCAGGCGCCGAGAGACCTAGGCATTCCCGACATGAGTCCGCTGGGATGTCCTGTCGCCCTGCAGAGAGCGATAGGCGAACTCTGGCGCACGCCGTTTGTCCACAGTTCGGCCTGGGGCGCCACTCACCCTCATCATTGTGAGCAATCATCCATTGGCCGGATCGCCTTGCCTGAATACCGCCGCGCAAATGCGCTCCCTTCGTCAGAGCAGCCACTCCCCTCACTTGCCTGGGTTACAGTACGGGTGCATAGACAGGGGCGTCCTCATGCTCGCAACATCAGCGCCTCCCTCCTATTTCTACCGCGAACCGCAGCACCAGCCCGCCCCTCAGTTTGTGCTTGCCGAAAATTGGGTCGGACATGCGCGCCCGACCGCAAGTATGGCTCATGCCATACTTTGTTCAGAATGTTCGGCCACCGAGATCGCCGACGCTGCGGGAGCTGTCGATGCTGCCGATTCGTCGCCCTGCCCCGCCCGCGACAAAATCGCGTTATGAACGAGGACCCGCCCATCCGCCGCATCCTGAACCGTCTCCATCCGCCGGAAGATAATATCATAACTCGCGCCCGCCGCATGGTGGAACGCGAAGTCCCGCCTGAACGACGCGGGCCGGGGTGGGACCGGCACTGGCGCGAACTCGAAGCCTATCTCGATTTGCCGGGCCGATGGTCGGCGAGGAGCGATGATGACGCGTGACGGGATCGTCGACCTGCTCGTCGCCCGGTTGTTGCGCGATCATGGCCAAAGCAAGCATCACTGGCGCAAGGTCATCGGTGCGTTGCGCCTCTACAGCCGCGAAACGCATCCCCATTGTAACTGGAACGCGACTCCGGTCGGAAGCCCCCGCGATATTGCGCTGGTCGAAGCTCTGCTGGACGATCTGCGGATGACCCATCCCCTGCTGACCGACTGAGATGACGACGCCGGGCACCGACACCGCCTGCTCCCTTCCCCCTGCCCCGCTCAATTACGGGCGGATTGTGCGCGATCGACGCCAGAAGGTGGCTGAAAATCCCTTGTTCGTGGCAAGCTAGCTCAGACTTTCCGGAAGCTATTTTCAGTTTAATTATAGGCTGCGAAAAGCTTATTTTCCAAGTTTTTTGCGTATTAGCCCAAAATAGAATAAAGTTGCGTTCATGCATCCCGCCGACACGCTTTTGCTAGCCTATGCGCATGCGCAGGGAACGTTGGAGAGGCTGGACGACCGGATGCGCACCAGCCCCGTCCGACACCCATGGTCACGACGGGTCGCGATGATAGAGCGGCGTGCACTGGCATGGGTCGACGATTTCGATCTTCCCGAAGACGCGGTTATGCTCGATGGTCGCGGTCGGGTTCGCACGAGCGATTACGATCTCACTCATTGGAAAGCCGCGATCGGGACACCTGTCAGTCTCAAAACCATCCTCGACGATGCCGACGCGCTGCTCGACTGGTTCGGTTACCGCGAGGGGACGCTGATGCCGAACGACTGCGATCGCCGGGACATGATCGCTCGGATCGAGCGATGGGCGCTGGCCTGTCGCAACCTGCTCCCCTCCCCTCCCCTTATGGCAGCCGCGCAGATTGCGGCGGTTTGGAGGAGACATGCGCCGCTGGGCCGCGGTGATATCGTAGCAAGCCTGCTGATCGGAGATCGCTGGAGCGCAGGCCGGTTTAACGGTTCGCATGGTGGTTTGGTGGCGCTGGGCCTCAAGCAGAGTGGCGGTCCCTGGAAGACGGCATCGGGTCCCTCTTTAGATTATCTGTGGCTTCAAGCTATCGCTTCGGGTGCTCGTGCGCATCTCGACCTGGAAAGCCGCCTCCGGCTTTTCGCTGACCGGGCCAGAGAAGCCTTGGGACGCCGCCGCCGCATCGGTCGCCTGAAGGACGTGTTGCTGCTCGCGATGGAGCAGCCTGCGATCACCAGTTCCATGGTTGCTCGTCGGTTCGACCTGACCTCCGCCGGTGCGATCAAGCTCCTGTCTATCGCTCAGGACGAAGGACTCCTCCTCGAGAGAACTGGGCAGGCCAGCTATCGGAGCTATGTCATCCCCATTGCGAATCTACCATTGTACCCCGACGCACCGTCTGAGGGATCGAGCGATATTTTCCGGCCCCTTTTCTGGACAGACGGTTTCGAAGGCGATCCCAGCAAGACCCGTTTTGACGAATGATAGGGATGTCCTGATAGTCTGAAGTCGATTTCGGCAAATCCTGCGCCACTGGGAGCCGAGCGCGAGCGGGAGGGGGTGAACGTCCCTTCTGCTGTGTGGTTGCGAGATTGGTACTGGAATCGGTCGCATCCGGCCTTTCTAAAGTATTCAGCGGAAGGCACCGTAAGGTGCGTTTTAGAGTCTTATAGAATCCATAAACAGTTAGCGATCGTACTGATCCAAGCGAATCGTGGTTTCAGCGCGAGTCGCTCTCACGATGCGTTCCCGTTGTCCCGACTGTTCGTTCCTGAAGTCCCGGACGAAGCGTTCCCGTTCTCCCGCGTTTCTGTTCCCGAAATCCCGATCCGCGTTCCCGAAATACCGACACGGGTCGATGGGCGTATCGCGTTCGACCGTAAGGTAAAACCTGTTTTACTCGATTATCTCTGTTTCTTATCAATGGGTTAAGGGGTATTGGGCTTTTCCGGGTTGGCCGGTTCTCCGGTTTGGAAATCGCTTTCAAGGTGGCTAAGAGGCGGTCCGGCATACGGGGAATCTTGGAAGCGTCATATCGACGCGATCTGATTATATGACGGACTATTCTATCGCAAAAACCGCCTTTTCCGAGGGCGGCTAACACCTTTCATCTATTTCTTGGTGCGATGACTTGTTCTTCGGGCGATTGTAGCACGGGATATCGGGAACGCTGCGCTGGCATCATCGGTATATCAGGAACGGCAATTTCGACTGGCTCGCTCATATGCCCAGTGCCGGCTGCCGTTATTCCACGAGCGTTCGGTATTCACGCCGAAATATCGCCATTGTTATGGATAAATCGTTGATATGCTGGCGAATGAAGGCAGGCACAGGGTAAATCATGTGCGTATTCTCGCGAAGGAATTATCGCTCACCATAAGCCGTGGTTCAGCCCTTTTGCATGTCGCGCGACGCGTTCCCGAAATACCGCGTTACACGATACCAGGATTGCATGGGGGCATGAACCGGCAGGTGAGGGGAGTTCTTTGCCATCCGATCAACCGTCGGTGTATCTCAAACGGGATGGTCCCATCGCGCATTCATCGCGATGATGCCCTGGCTTGAAAATGTCCGAGCTATATCAGCCAACGACGGTATTTCGAGAACGCACAACATAGACATCGGAGCGCCACCAGCGTCCATGTCAATCGGCGCTCGATCAGTTCGCGGGACGCTGTTTCGCGCAGAAGGTAGCAAATATCGTTGTGATATTTTTCGCATCGAATGCGATGTCGCGGGACTTTAGGAACGCGCGGAACTCGTCCGCCACGACTGAATGGTCGCGCTGGGGTTGCGGCAGATTTGCGCGGGCGATGGCACCGAACGCGCTGTAGCTGATCTGTCCCTGTTCAGGGAAGCAGACGAGTACGTCTTTCGCCAG
>NZ_QFOA01000115.1 GCF_003248505.1 Sphingobium sp. | reverse complement strand
TGCGGCTGCCTCCCTGAGCCAGGCCACGGCCTGCTCGGCTTTCGCCGCGGCCTTGATGATCGCGCTCGCATCGCCTTTCAGAATGCGCAGCCAGTTGTCGATGTAGCTGGCGTGATTGTCGTGGAGCTCACCGGGAAGATCGAGATCGGCGCACACCAGACATTGCCCGATGCAGGCGACATATCCTGACAGTCCAGCCCCAATCTGACTTCCGACGCCAATTTTTAGGACGCGCATCATGCCGCCAACTCCTCGGGCTGGGGTTGCTGGGCGTGCATCCAGTCGGCTGCGGCCTGTGCCTTGCTGGCGGCGGTGAAGATGGCGCGAGGGTCGTCCTTCAGCACGCGCAACCACGATGCGACGTATGCGGCATGATCGGCGCGCGGATGGTGGGCGATCCCGAGGTCGGCGAGCACGAACGAAGCTGTCAGTTCGGCGCAGATCTCCTCGATCGCCAGACTGTCCCGCTTGAAACGTTCGGCAAAGTTGCGATCGAGCCGGTGCTTTGCCCCTGTGGCGTGGGCCGCCTCATGCAAAAGCGTGCCCATCTGTGCTGATGCATCCCGAAACGAGGCAAAGGTCGGCATGAAGATGTGATCGAGGTCGATCCGGTAGTGCGCATCGTAGGCGCCCTCGGTGATCGGGATCTTGAGGGCCGCGACGAAAGCTTCGGCGTGCCCGAACCGCTCGCCCTCGGGTAGAACTGCGACAGGAGCGGGCTCATAGCCCTCGACCTGTGCGAGGTTGAACACGGTGAAGGCCCGGGCGAACATGCGGCCGGGGTCGGCTTCGCCGTCGTCATGATCATCATCGGCGCGCGATGCGGCCTGCTTCCAGAACACGACGGTGGTTCCGCGCTCACCCTTGCGGACCTGTCCGCCAAGAGCTGCCCACTGGCGATAGGTCCCCCAAAGACCACTGGAATAGCTGCTGGCTTCGGCGGCAATCCAGAGCGCCAGCACATTGACACCGCGATAGCGACGGCGGGAGGTGACGTTCTGCGGCCTCGTCGTGGCAGCGCCATCATGGTGCCAGGGCATGCGCCAATTGCCGGCACCGGCTTCGATGGCAGAGACAATCTCGGTGGTGATGCGCGAATAGACGTCGGCTCGCGGCGTCGCAGGGTGGGATCGGGACATGGCGGGTCTCCACGACGAGCGGAGGGAAACTCTCTTCCGCTCCTTCAGCCCGTCACCCGAAAACCGGCCTCCTCTCCCTCTCCCGCCACACCGGTCCGAGGTGTGGCGGCACCGGGCGCGATCTGTTCGAGGACACGCTCAATCCTTGCCACCTCGGCCTGAAGCGTTACCCGCTGCGGTTCTGGAAGCCGCTTCTCGCGCAGCAACAGCCGCGCCTCGTCAGCTCCGCGCTGCCAGGCCGGGCGATGCCGTTCGGCAATGCAGGCATTGGGGCAGCGGACCGGCTCGCACATGGCGATCATTGGTCCGGTCGCACCCGGTTCCGAAATGCGGTTGAGGCACAGGGCAGTTGCCGGATCAAAGAAGCAATCGGCCAGCGGGCCGACATGCAATGTCCGCGCGAGACTGCCGAGCATCGTCCGTAGGCGTGGCCGGTCGGCAATCATGGCGGGTAGCGGCGCCAACTCGTGGGCGGCAGTATCGAGTGCGGCTCCGATCCTGTTCGCGGCAGGTCCGCCAAGGCGCGCACCACCTTGCCGATCGTCGAAGTAGACGAGGATATCGTCGATCTGGCCAAGCGCGCGCTGGGCTTCGATCTCTCCCCGAAATCCGGACCGGCTGCTGCCGGCATAGCCTTCGAACGCCGCAACGCTGGCGTGCTTGTACTGGATCATGCCGGCAATCGTCCCAAAGGGCCGGTTGGCGATGTGCCAGGCAATGGTCCGGCGAAACTGGCGTGTGGTCAGACGCCAGGGCGCGCCATTGGGGCCGGCAGGAATGATCGGTGCCTGCGCCGTTCCGAACCGGTCGTTGAGATGATCGCGAAACCGGTTGAGTTGCCGGACGATCTCGGCAGAAACGTGCGTCTTGGTGTTAGCCCGAAGCGTGAGGACCGGCCACAAGGTCGTTGTCCCGCGCGCTTGCCCCGCCCGCGCGGAAAGCCGTTCGAGGACGGCAATGGCTTCGGCGACCGGTGCGATAGTGACCCACTCGGTCTCCTCGCCGCAGCCGCGCTTGCCCTTGTAGGCGGTGGACTTGATGCGATGCCGCAAGATCGCACCGTCTTCTGCTCTGGTGATGGACAGGCATCCCCGCTTCATCGCCTGGATCTCGCTGTCCCGCATGCCTGAGAGATAGGCACAAACGACGTAGGCCGCCGACTGCAGCATGACCTCTTCGAGAGCCAGTACCTTGGCATCGAAGCGGGTGCGCCAAGGCAGGCCAGTATCGAGATCGGCGGAAATGGGCGTATCCATCCCGCCGATCTCGGTGCCGAGTTCTGCGATGGCGGCGGCGATGAGGTCCGGCGCCCCGGTGGTCAGGCCAAGGTGCATGGCAGGTTCGACCTGCGCGTCGATGCCGGCGTGAAGGTGGATCAGATGATAGTTGATCGGCGGCGTGACTTTGCCGCTTTGCGGATCTGTCCGCGTTGTGCCGTTGTGTGCGGTGGTCCAGATCGGGATCCCGCGCCCTTGTCGCCGCAAGGCGGCAATATAGGTGTTGAGGCGTTGGCGTTGCCGCGACCGTCGATCCGTATGATCAAGACCCGCCTCAGCGGCAACCAGACGGTTGCGCTTTGCTTCAAGGCGATCGAGTTCCGCCCGTGAGGCGAGGATATCTCCTGCGTAGTAGTTCACATAGCGCAGCGACCAGGCGAGCAGCGGCGTTATGATCGCTTCCGGAATGCGCGGCGTCCGGTTCTCTCCGGCGACGTACTTTGCTCCCGCCACCGAGAAAGGGCTGCGCCCCGGCCACGGTTCAAAGGAGAGGCGCGCAGTCGGCAGATGGTGCCGCAACTCATGCAGGTCGAAGACTATCCGCAGCAGCGCTGCCGCCGCAACCGGACGCAGTCCGGCAAGGCGCAAAGAGCGGGCGTAGCGATCAGCCAACGACTGATCGACCCGGCCAAGATCGAAATGACCCAGCTGAGCCTTCACGAAGTCGAAAAAACGCAAGATCCGGTTGGCCTCGCCGCGCACCCCCGCCGGCTCAAGCCGTGAACGGTGGCCGGGTAGATCGACATTGAGACGCGCATGAAGAATCTGGCGCAGGGCATCGGCGATGGAAGGGTCTTGGATAACGGCGAAATGTACCGTGACATGGCACCGCCGGGCATTCTCGCGAAACACGCCGGGAGCCAGATCCCAGACCGGATCGCCATATCGCGAGATATGCGCGCGATCGACCCCAGGGCGGAGCGGTGCGGAGATGAGCACCGGGAGGGCGTCACGTTCATTGCAGCTGTCGGCCAGAAGCTGGAGAGCGGTCATGCGCGGGCCTCGGGTGGCAGGTAAACCATGGGAGGTTCGGCCGCGACCTGCGCCCGGGCCCTTGCCACGACATCGTCGCCGAAGGCGGGCAGGATCTGCTGAACAATGCGGTCACGGGCATGGCCGAACTTGGCTGCCCAATCGGCTGCGCTCAGGCCGGCTCGCTGATCATCGACAAAGGAGAGGAACGCGAGGATGGCGGGTAGCTTGCGCGCGGTGATGACCGCGTTGCGACAATCGAGGCAACCCCAGAACGGCGTTGGGCACGCGGTACCGGCAGATGCAAAGGGACTGGAATAGAAGTTGCCGCAGCTGGCAAGCCAGACGTCCTGTTCGCCGTCGAGAAGTGCGCGCGAGACGCCTTCATCATCCGGAGTAGGGCTCGCCAACTCGCCGCGCAGTCGCTCCTCGTCGGGAGGAGGAAGTGCCCTGGGACCGGGCAGCGCCGCTTCGAGGGCGTCCGCCACGGCCTGCTCGTGCAGCGGTCTGAGCGCCGGAATATCGGCGTAGTGCCGTGCCGCGATCTCGGCGGTATGGCCGACGGCGAAGCGGGCCATGTGCCCTTCGGTCTTCAGGTACCACAAGGCCTTGTGCGTCTTGCGCAGGTGCGAAAGGCGCAGATAGAGCGGTCGGCCGGCGTCATCGACAATGCCGTGACGCTGCGTCCAGGCGTCGATCGTCATGCGCGGATGGCGAATACCAGCGGTGATCTCGCCGTGCTGATAATAGACCCACAGGCAATCGCTGGCATGATGTACCCGCGCCTTGGCCGTAAGCGCGATAATGCGCCGGATCAGGCCGCCCGGTGTTGTCGAGGCGCCGTCCCTGACCCGGATGGTCTTGTGTTCGGCACCATGCGCGCGAAGCTTGGTGTATGCGATCTCCACCGTCCCGCCCGAAGCGTTGCGCAGGCAATCGATGGTGAGAGTCTTGCAGCACTCGAGTTCGAGGCCGGTCTCGAGCGAAAAAAGGACCAGTAGCGGCACGACATCGGCGGATGTGAGGTAATGGGCACCATGCAGCGCGATGGCGAAATCCGGGCTGACGATGCTCCGGTTCCAGCGTCTGGCGTAAAGCGCCATCCACTCGGCATCGCGATGCTTCAGGGTACCGCGAGCCTCTATCGCTAGGTGCGCCTTGTGGGCGGCCACCTCAAGATCCGGCACGTCGTCATAGCGTGGGCCGGCCCGCAAGCGCGCCTCGATGCCGACAAGATCGGTGCGCGCCGCTTCGCGTAGCTGGCGGGCAACGAACGGACTGTACGCGTCACGAGGGCGAGACCGGGCATAGGGATGCGAACTCACGTAGCGAAGCCGATCGCGGAGCCCCGGGTCAAAGAGATCCGGTTGATCGACGGCGACCCGGCGCAGGATGGAAACGATCTTGGCGACATAGGTCGGCGCGTGCACTCGCGACTTGCCTTGTGCGGCGAGCCATCTCTCGAATCCATCGATATGGTGGGTACGAAGGTCTGCCGGGCCGTTGATCCGATCGCCTGTCCCGGCAAGATAGGCAAAGAAGCTCGGCAACTGCGTGACGTATGTCTTGATCGACGAACGCACCATGATGGGGCCGCGCGGGGCGACCAGCATGAACAGGCCCCGTGCAAAGGCGAGAGCCAGGCCACGGGGCCGGAAGCTGGTGAAATCCACGAGCAACTCACCGCCGTATGGCGGATCGATCATGAAGCGCAGCGTGCTGATCTGCGACCATGGATCGGCCTCGGGCGCAGTCGCCGAGGCCTCGAAACTGACCTTGCGTCCTTTGCGTGGAGCAGCGGTCATGATGGAAGATAGCCCGGTACGAGTGCCAACAGCTCTTCGACCGCCGCATCAACGGTATCGGCACGCGTGGCGAGGTGATCGAGATAGATCGAGGTCGTGGCGAGGCTTGAATGACCGAGCAATCGCTGAACCTGCTGAAGCGGATCGCCGACCAACTGGCGATAACCATCCATGGTGCCCACCGGTGCCGCCGCCTCGGCAAGGCGGCGCTGGATCAGCATCGCCAGCATGTGGACCGCAAAGGAATGCCGGAGTTGATGGGGGCTGACCCGGACCGGGATGCCGGCATCCGTGCAGCGGCGGCTCGCCCGCGCGAAGATCGCTTCCCACGAGTTGGGGAGCACCGGTTGCCCGACCTCGGTCAGCCAGAGCACCGCTGCTTCGCAGGGCGTTCCGTCGTCATCGCAAATGACGAGCCTGGCGCGTTCATCCGGTGTGACGACCTCCATGTCCATCGTGCCACCGCCAACGAGATGCAATGCGCTCGGCCCGAATGAGGGGCAGTGGATGAAGATCGGGCGGTCGATGGCTTCCCAGCCACGGCGTCTTGCGAACTTGGCGACGGCTTCGGCTCGCTCAACGGCGATATAGGCGTCAAACACCGGCAACAAACGGCGCGGCAGCAACATGCTACGCCCCCTGTCCCCCTTGGTGAGTGCCGCCGGAAGCTCTACCCGCCGCTGCCGTTCCGCGCGGGCATCGCCAACCGGAATCTGGGCAGTGAGCAGGTGGGATGCCTCTTCGAGGCGCAGGCCGGTGGTGACCAGCAGATCGGCGAACAGCGCGTTGCGCGCGCCATTCCGGTCACGTGCTCCAGGACGCTCGGTCCCTTCTATGGTCAGGCCGCGCAATCCGACCTCTCGGAAGGCGCGGTAATCGGTGAGATCGATGAAGCGGACATCGGACCGACGGGCCGCGCGTTCATAGGCGTCGTTGCGGCCCGTGACGGCCGCTCGACGCCCTCCGTGCGAACTTCGCCAGACCTGACGGTGGGTAAATGGTGTGCGCTCGATCAGGCCCTCCCGCTCGGCCCATCGGTAAAGCTTGTCGAGCGAGGCAATCGCCCGGTTCCACGTCGACGCCGAAACCCGAAACTCAGCATCGCTGCGCCGCCGGGCACGATGATAGGCACTGACATCATCGGTATCGGCTTGCCAGACAGACTTGCCGCGCGCGGAGGCGAGGAAGCGAACCCAGACCAGAACATCATAGCCGTGAGCGCGCAGCGAATGGCGCGAACGCGCCCCGTTCAACGGCAGATCGAGGAAGTAGCGGTCGAGGTCTGGATCGTAGATCTCTCCACCTTGCAGGATCATTGGGATGTAGGAGTCCAGGCCATCCGCCGCCCGGCGTTCCTGAATGACGATCGACGTGTCTGAAGTATCCACAGCTTGCCAGTCCCTCCCCCGGACCCCCTCCCGAATCCAGATCGCACACCTTGCGCGCCTGCGGGACGGTGGCCATCAGGCCGGACTACGCCAGCTTATGGATAGCGCTTCATCCGGCCTGATGACCCCCTGCGTTGTGCCAAGAACATACCGTTCAATGGTGCGTCAGGCACGGTGCAGACTGTCCAGATAAGGCGACCAGTTCCTCGAACGCATAGGCGTTGTCGCCGAAGCGTTTGCCGAACTCGCGCGCGAGCCGCTGCGGTGCCCCTGAATAATGCACATATTCGT
>NZ_QFOA01000018.1 GCF_003248505.1 Sphingobium sp. | reverse complement strand
ACTCCAGCCGGCCGTTAGCCGGCACCGTCATTTCGTGGAGCCCGGACTTTCCTCGCCGTGGAAGTTACCCGCCACGCCGCGGCCGCCCGGCCCTCTGGCGAACGGGGCCATAGCGTGCTTCGGTCGCCGCGTCATCCCGCTTAATCGTCGCCCTGCGGCTTTGGCAGCAGCAGCGCGAGCAGGATCGCCCGGCATTCGCCGTCGATCACGCCGTCGATGCTTTCGGGACGGAACCGCCGCTGGAACGCGACCACCGCCGCGCGCGGATCGGCGATATCGTATCCGAACCGTTCGAGCGCCAGCATGAAGCCGCTGTCGGTCCAGTGCGGGTCCATGAGATTCCGGGTCGGACGCGGCAACGCCAGCCGCAGGCGCGCCAGCTGCCCCCAGGGAAACAGTTCGCCGGGGTCCTGCTTGCGCGCGGGCGCGACGTCGCTGTGCCCCACGATGTTGCCGCGCGTGATGCGGTGGCGCGTGACGATATCGTGGACCAGCGGGATCAGCGATCCCATCTGCGGTTCGGGAAAGGGACGATAGCCCCATTCGTGACCCGGATTGACGATCTCTATGCCGATGCTGGCGGAGTTGATGTCATCGATGCCGCGCCAGTGCGACCGGCCCGCGTGCCACGCGCGCCGGGCCTCGTCGACCATGCGGATGACCTGCCCATCCTCGGTGACGACATAATGGGCCGACACCTTCGATTCGGAGTTAGCGAGCCAGTTGATCGCGCTCGCGGCATCCGGCATCCCGGTATAGTGCAGCACCAGCATGGTGATCGGCAGGCTGCGGTCATCGTAATTGGGAGACGGCGTCTCGATCATCGGAATGTCGGTCATCGCGATAGGCCAATCACTTTCCGTGTCCCGATCGATAGCACTCCCATGCCGGAGCATGAACCGACCATGGCGGAGACAGAGGCCGCAATCAAGCGGCACGAGGGCCTAGCCGAAGCGCAGCGCCGCGCCCTCCGCGCGATCGGGCAAAGGGGATTTGACCGCATAGGCGCCGCGATGATCGCTGTGGGGCGCGAACCGGTCGCCCTGTCCGATCACCGTCTCGCCCGCGCCCAGCAGCAGGACGGAGCGTTCGTGGCTGTGCCGCGCCAGCAGGTCCAGCACCGCCCTGCGCCGCTCCGGCGAAAAATAAAGCAGCACGTTGCGGCACAACAGCAGGTCGTAAGCTCCCGTGGGGGCTTTGGGATCGAAGAGATTGTCCCGCCGGAAATCGATCATCCGGCGCAGTTCGTCACTCGCGCGCCAGTCGTCGCCCTGGGGCGCGAACCATTTGATGAGGTCGCCGACAGCAAGGCCGCGCTGCACGTCGATCTGCGAAAACAGGCCTTTCTGCGCCTGTTCGATCGCAGCGTTGGAAATGTCGGTGGCCAGGATTTCGATCCGCCATCCTTCCCAGCGCGCCGCTTCGTTACGCAGGCGGATCGCCAGCGAAAAGGCTTCCTGCCCGGTCGAACAGCCCGCGCTCCATATGCGCAGCGTGCGGTCCTGCCGCTGCTCGCGAATGCGGGGCAGGACATGGTGATGGATCATGTCGAAAATCTGGATGTCGCGGAAAAAGCTGCTTTCGTTGTTGAGCAGTGCGTCGATGACCGCATCCTCCAGCGCGGGGTTGCGGCGGCTCAATATCTTCGATGCCAGTTCCTCGACATCGCGCAGACCGTTCGTGCGCAGCACCGGGCGCAGCGCGGTTTCCATCCGCCAGGCGCGGCTTTCCGACAAAGTCTGCCCGGTTCGCGCCTCCAGCAGGCGCGTGAAGATCTGCGCGGTGCCGCGAAAGGCGTCGGACGGGGCCTGCGTGCCGGGCATCAGGCCGCCACCCGCCCGCGTTGCGCTACGTAATTCATCATCGCTCCCGGCTCCATGATCGCGCAGGTAAGGCCGGCACCCGCCACCGAGCCCGGCATACCCCACACCACGCTGCTTGCTTCATCCTGCGCGACGATCCAGCCGCCGGCCGTCACGATGTCGCGCGCGCCCGCCGTCCCGTCCCGCCCCATGCCGGTCAGCACGATCCCCGCCGCGCCGGGGCCATAGGCGTCGGCCATGGCGGAGAACATGGGATCGACTCCCGGCAGATTGCCAAAAGCCGTCCGCTGGGCGTTGAGCGCCACATGCACCCGCCCGTGCAGCCCGCGCCGCAGTTGAAGATTGGCGTTGCCGGGCGCGACATAGAGCGTGTCCGCCGCCAGCAGATCGCCGGTCTGCGCCACCTGGACCCGCATCTGCGTCATGCGGGCCAGTTGCTGCGCGAAATAGACGGTGAAGCTGGCGGGCAGATGCTGCGTCAGCAGCACCGGAACGCCCAGCGGCGCGGTCAGCCCGCCCAGCAACCGGCCCAGCGCATGTATGCCGCCGGTCGATGCGCCGATGCCAAGGCAGGCGATCGGTTCGGCGGCAGGCGTTGCCACGATGGGCCTGGACGGCTTTGCCGGCACCGGCGGCAGGGGCCGGTCGCCGAACAGCCGCGCCAGCCGCCCTATCAGCTCGTCGGGGAACTGCTCGCCGAAACTGCCGCTCCCAGGCTTCGAAAGAATGTCGCTCGCGCCCAGCGCCAGCGCCTCGACGGCGGCGGCGCTGCCTTCCTCGCACCTGCCTGACAGCACGACCACCTTGGCTTCGGGACGCATCGAGAGAATCTGCGGCAGCGCGACCATCCCGCTCTGGCCGGGAAGCTCGATATCCAGCAGGACGAGGTCGACATCCTGGTGCACCAGATAGTCCAGCGCCGTTTCGGCGTTGCTCGCCTTGTGCACGGCGGCGAAACCCGGCGTCTCGTTCAGGATGCGCTCCATCACCGTGCGCACGACCACCGAATCGTCCACGACCAGCGCGCGCACGAGCGGCTGGCTGTCGCGGAGGGTGGGGACGGGATGGGCGCTCACGGTCATGGCAGGTCCAGCAATGCGAAGGCAGGCAGGCGCGGGCCGTCAGATCACACCGACGATGGCCAGCTTGCTTTCCAGCGTCTCCCGGTCGAACGGCTTCATCACATATTCGTCGGCCCCGGCCTCGACCGCGGCCTTGATATGGCTGATGCCGTTTTCGGTGGTGCAGAAGATGATCTTGGGACGCGCCGTCACTTTTGCCGTGCCCAGTGCCTCCAAGAACTCCATCCCGCTCATCACCGGCATGTTCCAGTCGAGCAGGACCACGTCGGGCGCGGACGCTTCGCACTGGGTCAACGCGTCCTGACCGTCCACTGCCTCGCTGACTGTCAGGTCCAGCGATTCCAATATGTGTCGCGCGACTTTGCGGATCACCTTCGAGTCGTCGACGACGAGGCAGTTTTTCATGGTGCGTCCCTTGAATTTATCTTTGCTGTTCAGCCGGTTTAGGACCCAATACCGAGGAATTGGTAAATGAACGGTCAGCGTTCACGCGGCTTGCGGCAGACCGTTTCCTTCGATGAACGCGGCCAGCGACACGCGCAGCCAGGGATGGCCGTCATGTTCGACGATCCCGCGCGCATGGGGCGTCCACGCCTGCGACAATTGCCCACGCAGCGGCACTTCCCCGCCCGGCACATGGCTGATGTCGGACACCGCATCGACCATCAGGCCATAACTATGACCGCTGATGTTGGCGATGATGGCAAGGTGGCGATCCTGCGCCGGAGTCGCCCGGCCATGGATCAGCGCGGCCACGTCGATGATCGTCAGCACCCGGCTGCGCAGCGCGGAAAGCCCCGCCACATGCGGCCCCATGCCCGGCACCGGCGATATCTCGGCCAGCCGCACCACCGCCTCGACCTCGCATGCTTCCACGGCGATCCGCGTTCCGGCCAGCGTCGCGAGAAGATAGAGATTGTTCATCATGGCCTGCCCCTCATCGTCCCGCGATCGCCGCCATCAGCGCGTCCTGGTCGTAGCGATAGATGCTGCCCCGCTCCTGCGGTCCCGCCGGGCGCGGGGACGCGCGCAACTGGACGACGCGGCATCCCATGACCTCGGCCGCCTGCGCAGCGTCCGGGTCCATGCACAATACCACGTCCTGCGGCCCGACCTCGCCATCGGCGGGCAGGCCCAGTAGAACCTCCTGCCCCGCCTGCCGCAGCAGCGGGGCCAGGATCTCACGTGTCCATCCATCTTCGCCATCGGCCAGCAGGCAGCGCCCGCGCGGCTGTTCGTCCGATATTTCCTCGGGCAAAGCGGCGAACAGCGCAAAGGGATTGAGCACCTCCAGATGCTCGCCCTCGATCACCGAAACGCCGCTCAACATGCCGTGCATCGCGACCATGTCGGGCACGGCGGGCATCTGCACGATGTCGAGCACCGCGGCCACGGGGTAGCAGGCCTCCCGCCGGTCGTCGCGCAGGCGCAGCGCCGATATCTTGGGCCGGTCGAAGCGCGACAGGCCGTTCACCACCGGCACCAGCCGCCCGTCCAGCCGAACGAAGGCGCGCCCGGCGGACTGGCCGAACAGGGCGGCGTCGATATCCTCGACCCGCTCGATCGTCGACAGTTTCAGCAATCGCCGTTCGCCTGTCACTTCCTCGAACCGCAGCGCGGCGACCATCTCGACGCCGCTCGTCGCGCCCTCGCGCTCCTCCTGCTGGCGCGCCGCGCGGTCGTCGGCGATGTTGGGCAACCGCGCCGCGTTGGCAAGGCCCGCCGCGTCGAGCAGCAGCATCGGCTTGCCATTGTCGGGCAGCGTCATGCCCGCATAGACGCCGCTCGCCATCACCAGCGGCGATGCGGGCCGGATCACCAGTTCCTCATGATTGTCGACCGCGCAAACCCCCATGGCGAACGGCACGCCGGATGCCGACCGTACCACCATGATGGCGCGCGGCGTGACCTGATCGGACTTCGCAAGGCCCAGCACATCCTCCAGGTCGATCATCGAATGGCGCACTGACCGGATGGTCGCGACCTTCGCGCCGCCGACCGTGCTGATGTCCAGCGTCTCGTTGGTGTCGTGCAGGATTTCGACCACGGCGGCGCGGGGAATCGCGAAATGCTGCCCGCCTGCCCTGACGATGAGTCCTGGAATGATCGTCAGCGTCAGCGGCACGCGCAGCGTGATGGTGAGGCCCCGCCCCGGATGATTGTCGAGCGCGATGACGCCGCCGATGCGTTCGACATTGGCGCGCACCACGTCCATGCCGACGCCGCGGCCGGACACCGCCGTCACCTGCGACGCGGTCGAAAGCCCCGCCTGGAAAATAAGGTCGAGCTTGTCCGGCTCGCTCATGCGCGCAGCGGCGTCGGGCGTCAGCCGCCCGGCAGCGACCGCCTTTTCCACCAGCCGCGCCGTATCGATACCCGCGCCGTCGTCGGCGATGGCGATCACGATCTGGTTGCCCGACTGGCGCGCTTCGACGCGCAGGCTTCCCGCCTCCGGCTTGCCGACGGCGCGGCGGCGCTCGGGCGTTTCGATGCCGTGGTCGATGCTGTTGCGCACGATGTGGGTGAGCGGGTCGACGACCATCTCCACCATCTCGCGGTCCATTTCGACGTCGCCGCCCTCCAGCGTCAGGTCGATCCGCTTGCCAAGGTCGCGGCCAAGGTCGCGCACCATGCGCGGGATTGCGGCGAACAGGCGGTCGACGCGCTGCATCCGCGTCTTGGAAATCACGTCGCGCATGTCCGCGACGCAGGTGGACAGCCGCTCGAATACATTGTCGAGTTCGGGGTCAGCGGTGCGCTCCCGCAATTTGCGCGACATCTCGTTGCGGGCCAGCACCATGTCGGACACGCCGTTCATGAGCTGGTCGATCAGGCTGAGCGGCAGGCGGATCGTGCGCGGCCCGCTCTGCGCGCCGCCGCTGCGCGCGACCGCGACCGGGGCGGGCGCGGTGGGATGCGCCGCGTCGCCAGACGCGGCCTGCGCGCTTAGCGCGCCGATCAGGAAGTCGTCATTCTCGTTGGGTAGCGCCGCGCCCGCCGACACCGCCTCGGCCAGTTCGCCGATCCGGTCCATGACGCCCAGGACCGCGCTCACCGTCGCGGCATCCGCCTCGCGATTGCCCGCGCGGATTTCCGACAGCACATCCTCGGCCGCATGGCTCAACCGCTCGAAACGCGGGAGGTTGAGGAAGCCGCAACTGCCCTTCACCGTATGGAAGAATCGAAAGATCGCATCCAGCCGGTCTCGGTCATCCGGATCGGCTTCCCAGGCGACGACTTCCCCGGCCAGGGCCTCCAGCGTCTCCTGCGTTTCCGATATGAATTCCTGAAGCAGTTCGTCCATTTAGCCGGTCCCATGGATGCGCGCGGGGGCACCATGGGCGGGCTGTGGTTAAAGCCCCGTTAAAGGCGTCGGAGCCGAACTGATGTCGCCGCGGCCTGCCATGAAAAAAGGCGCCGCGATCGCTCGCAGCGCCTTCTCCGGTCCGGTAAGGGACTGGCTTACTTCTTTTCGGCCTTTTCGACGGCGTCTTCGGCCTTTTCGCCGGCTTCGCGCGTGGCGTCGGCCTTGTTCTCGAGCTTGTCGGCGGTGTTCTCGGCGGCGGCGGCGGCGTTGCCGCTCAGGTTGTCAGCCATCGATTCCATGTTGTCGGCCTGGTTTTCGAGGGCGTCCGCCTTGTTCTCGTAAGCGTTCTCGACCTTGTTTTCCTGCTTGGAATCGCAAGCTGCGAGTGCGACCATGCTGGCAAGGCCAAGGACAGTGACGAAAGTTTTCACGGCGTATTCTCCTGTTTGCGCCCCCTGGGGCTGACGTATCGGCACCGGGCTCGACCGGCAATGACGCTGTCCCGAACCCTGACGCCCATCAACCGGTCGTATCAAAGATGGTTCCCGGCGCACACTCGTTTCGTCGCAAAAACGATTATTTTTTAAGCGAGTCCCGGATCTCCCGCAACAGGACGATGTCTTCCGGCGTCGGCGCGGGGGCGGCGGTCGCGTCGGCTTCCTGCTTGCGGGTCAGGCGATTGACGCCTTTCACCAGCAAGAAAATGATGAAGGCTAGGATGACGAAATTCACCAGTACCGTCAGGAACTGCCCCCATCCCAGCATGGCGACCCCTGCGGATTTCAGGTCGGCATAGCTTTCCGGGTTGCCCTTGAACCCGGCAGGAATGCTGCCCAGCCGGATGAAGTAGCGCGAAAAATCGACGCCGCCGAACAGGAAGCCGATCGCCGGCATGATGACGTCGTCGGTCAGCGACTTGGTGATCGTGGCGAAGGCGCCGCCGATGATGACACCGACCGCCAGGTCCATCACGTTGCCGCGATTGATGAAGGTCTTGAATTCGGAAATCAGTCCCATCTGCGTGCTATCCCCTGAAGCCGTTCAATAATGTCAGGATGGCCCGTTGCGCGGTTCGGGGCAACGCCCTATTTCATGCGCGAAACAAAGCCGGGGATCCTTCCATGCTCTTGCGCCGCCTCTCGTCCATTTTCCTGCCGCTGATGGGAGCCTTGGCGCTTTCCGCCTGCGGCATCAACAGCGTGCCCACCGCCGAGGAAGCCGCCAAGGCCAAGTGGGCGGACGTGCAGGCGCAATATCAGCGCCGGTCCAACCTCATCGGCAATCTCGTCGCCACGGTGAAGGCGGCGGGCAAGCAGGAGCAGGAAACGCTGACCCGCGTGACCGAAGCGCGCGCGAAGGCGTCCTCCGTCCAGATCAACGCAGCCGACCTGAACGATCCTGCAAAGGTCGCGCAATATCAGCAGGCGCAGGCGCAACTGAGCCAGGGCCTGGGCCGCTTGCTCGCCACTGCCGAAGCCTATCCCGACCTCAAGACGAACGAGAATTTCCTCCAACTCCAGTCGCAGCTGGAAGGGACGGAAAACCGCATCGCCGTGTCGATCCGCGATTATAACGAAGCCGTGCAGGCCTATAACACCCGTATCCGCACCTTCCCCGACGCCATCGGCGCGAAGCTGATCCACGGGGCCAAGCCCATGACCCCGTTCCAGGCGACGACGCCGGGCGCGGAGGAGGCGCCGAAGGTCGACTTCGGCAACTGACCCCGCCCGTGCTACGCCGTCTGCTCCTTGCCCTCGCGCTGCTGCTGTTCATTCCGGCGGCGTGGGCGCAGAGCTTTCCCAAGTTCGACGATGCAGGGGTGGTCGATGCGGCCAACCTGCTCACCCCGCAGCAGGAACAAGCGCTCAGCCAAAAGCTCATCGCGCAAAAGCGGGCGAGCGGGCGGTCGCTGGTGGTCGCCACCATCCCCGACCTTCAGGGCTATGACATCGCCGACTATGGCTATCGGCTGGGGCGCGCCTGGGGTATCGGCGACAAGGACAGCAACGGCGCGCTGCTGATCGTGGCCCCGTCGGAGCGCAAGGTGCGGATCGAGGTCGGCTATGGCCTCGAAGGCATCCTGACCGACGCCCTGTCCTCTCAGATCGTGCGCAACGCCATCGCTCCCCGCTTCAAGGCTGGCGACATGGCGGGCGGCATCGATGCGGGAGTGGACGCCATCACGACGCTCCTGGCCCTTCCTCCCGACCAGGCCCGGCAACAGGCGGCCAAGGCCGAACGGGAAGAACGAAGCAGGGACAGCGGCGGCGGCGGCATCGTCGCCTTCTGGATCATTCTCTTCGTCGTCTTCTTCGTGGCGCTCCCGCTCCTGTCCCGTGCCCGTGGCGGACGACGCTATGGCAGCGGCGGGGCCGGACCCATCGTCATCTGGGGCCCCGGCCTCGGGTCGGGATGGGGGTCCGGCGGCGGTTGGGGCGGCGGCGACGGTGGCGGCCTTGGCGGGGGCGGCTTTTCGGGCGGCGGCAGCTTCGGCGGCGGCGGCGCGTCGGGGGACTGGTGATGGCGATGCGCCTGACGCCTGCCGACCGCGATCTGGTGACGACCGCCGTCACCGCAGCGGAATCTCGCACTTCGGGGGAGATCGTCACGATCGTCGCGCGACGGTCCGACAACTATCATGATGTGGGGTTGAGCTGGGCGGCGGCGGCGGTATTCGTCGCGCTGGCACTCATGGCCGCCTTCCCCGCGCAGCTGCGCGCGATCCTGTCGATGCTGCTGCTCGATTGGGAGCATGAGCTGGCGGACTGGAAGCTGCTGATGGGCTTGCTCGCCCTCCTCATCGTCAAGTTCCTGTTCGTGCGCTACCTGCTCGCCATCATGCCGTTGCGGATGCTGATGACCCCGCGCGCGACCAAGGCGCGTCGCGTACGCCGCCGCGCCATCCTGCTGTTCCGTACCGCAGCGGAGGCGCGCACGCGCGGACGCACCGGCGTCCTCCTGTATCTCAGCCTCGACGAACATCGCGCCGAACTCGTCGCCGACAGCGCGATCAATGCAAAGGTCGCGCCCGAAGTGTGGGGCGAGGCCATGGCGGCGCTGGTCACCGCCATTCGCGACGGGCGCCCGGGCGAGGGCATGGCGCAGGCCGTCGCGCAAATCGGCACCGTCCTTGCCGACCATTTCCCGCGCGAGGCGGACGACATCAACGAACTGCCCGACAGGTTGATCGAGCTATGACCGATGACCAGCGCGACGCGCCGGAAGAAGTGATGTGGGAGGGCCGCTTCATCACCGCGAAGCGGCGCGGCCCATGGGAATTTGTGGGTCGCGCGCGCGGCATCCACGCCGCCGTCATCCTCGCCATCGACGAAGCGGACGATGGCCGCCACGTCCTGCTGGTCGATCAATATCGGGTGCCGCTGGGCCGTCGCTGCATCGAACTGCCAGCAGGGCTCGTCGGTGACGAGGACGCGGGCGAGGACGCGCAGGTCGCCGCCGCGCGCGAGCTGGAGGAGGAAACCGGCTACCGCCCCGCCCGCCTCGAATCGCTCGGGTCCTTCTGGAGTTCGCCGGGCATGGTGTCGGAAAGCTTCACGCTCTTCCGCGCCCACGGCCTCAGCAAGACCGGCGCAGGCGGCGGCGTCGCGGACGAGGATATCGTCGTCCACCGCGTCCCCCTCGCCACTCTTTCCGACCGGATCGCCGCGTGGCGCGCGGATGGCTACGCCATGGACGTGAAGCTGTTGTTGCTGCTCGGCGGCGGCATGATCGCCTGATCGCCGGTCACGGCACCCGATACCAGTCCGCCACCCGGTCGAGCGCCAGCGTGAGCACCAGTTTCGCCGCGCGGGTCGGCCAGCCCAGTGCCTTTTCCGCCGCGCTCAGCCCCTCGCCCGCGCAGGCGACCCGCCACAGGATATCGGACAGCCCCGGCCCCGCCGCCGCGATCGCACCGTCGAACCTTTCCCGCGCGGCCATTTGCGCCAGCGTCGGGTCCGGCCGCCCCGCCGCCGCACTACGCCCGCCCTGCCGAGGCGCCGCGTCCCAGTGCATCGTCACCTTCGCGCGCAGTCGCGCCCGTTCCCAGTCGCGGCGCAGCGCTTCCCCCGCCGCATAGCGCCGCGCGCTGAGCTTGCCGCGCGCATGGAGCCAGGCGAGCGGCGATTCTCCGATATGGACGGCGACACGCTGCATCCGTCCGTCCGGCCCTTCGATCTGCTGTTCGATATGCTGTGCGTGACCCATGCCGTTCCTCGCTCCTTCTGAGCGAAGCGCTTGCCACGCGCGCCGCTTTGTAGGAAAGGATGAACCAGATAGGTTATTCAGGATGAAGCGATGATCACTCGCATCCGCGAAGTGCGCAAGGCCAAGGGTTTGACGCTCGAACAAGTGGGTGCGCTTTGCGATCCGCCGACCACGGCGCAGACGATCGGGCGGCTGGAGACAGGGACGCGCACCGTATCGGTGAAATGGCTCAATCGCATCGCCAGCGCGCTCGGCGTCACCAGCGCCGAACTGGTCGCATTGCCGGGGCAGGCCGACGTGCCGGTCGCCGCCCTGCTCGGCCCCGATGGCGTGCGCGCGCCCACCCGCCCGCTGTCCTTCCCCGCACCGGTCGGATCGGACGGCATGGTTGGCATCCACGTCAGCGCCAGCATCGGCGACTATCGCAGCGGCGACGCCATCTGGTGCCGCCGCATCGCGCCTGCCGATTTCGGCGCGATGCTCAACCGCGACATCCTCTTTCCCCGGCCCGCAGGCCGTTTCCTCTTCGGTCGCCTCATCGGGCGCGAAGGCGACCGGCTTCAAATCCTGCCGCTGGGATCGGGCGCGCGCCAGCTGGTGCTGACCGACCCGCCCTGGGCCGCCGTCGCGGTGCAACTCGTCCGACGGCTCTAGCCACGAGCGTGTCGCCGCCGTAACGTTTTGCTAAAGCCCGCGCGGGTAGAGGAGAGGGACCATGGCGCTCAACATCCTGATGCTATCGACGCTGTTCCCCGACATCAGCCGACCCAATTTCGGCGTGTTCGTGGAAAGGCAGGCGCGCGAACTGGCGAGCCGGGAGCAGGCCGACGTAACCGTCATCGCGCCGGTCGGCCTTCCGCCATGGCCCCTGTCGCGCGCCGGACGCTATGCCCCGTTGCGCGCGCTGCCGCGCAAGGAGCGCTGGCGCGAACTGACCGTCTACCGCCCCATCTTCACGCTCATCCCCAAATTCGGCCGCGCCCGCAATGTGGGGGCGATGACCCGCGCGATCCTGCCGCTGGTCAAGCGGCTTCACGCGGAGCGACCCTTCGACGCGATCGACGCCAGCTTCTTCTTTCCCGACGGCCCGGTGGCGCAGCGGCTCTCCAAGGCGCTCGGCATCCCTTATTCGGTAAAGGCGCGCGGCGCGGACATCCATTATTGGGGGGTGCAGCCGGGCACGAGGAAACTCGTCCGCCGCGCGGCGGACGGGGCGGCCGGCCTGCTCGCCGTATCGGGCGCGATGAAGCGGTCGATGGAGCGCATGGGCATCGATGGCGGCAAGATCCGCGTCCATTATACCGGCGTCGATCTCGACACCTTCGAACTGAGCGATCGCGAAGCGGCCAAGGCCGCGCTGGGGTTCAGCGGCCCGGTCGTACTGTGCGTCGGCGCGCTGATCCCGCGCAAGGGGCAGGATCTGCTGGTGCGCGCGCTGCCGATGCTGCCGGACGTGACGTTGCTGCTCGCCGGGCAGGGCGCCTATCGCCGCACGCTGGAAAATCTGGCGCAGGACCTGGGGGTGGAGCGCCGCATCGGCTTCCTCGGTTCCGTCCCCCATCACAAGCTGCCGCGCATCTTCGCCGCCGCCGACGTGATGGCACTACCCTCCGAATCGGAGGGGCTGGCGAACGCCTGGGTCGAAGCGCTGGCCTGCGGCACGCCGATCGTCATCAGCGATGTGGGCGGCGCGCGCGAGCTGATCGACCGCCCGGAGGCGGGCCGCATCGTGGATCGCGACCCGCAGGCCATCGCCGACGCCATTCGCGCGACGCTCGACGATCCGCCGTCGCCGCAGGCGGTGCGCGCCGCCGCGCTGCGTTTCACCTGGGAGGCGAACGGCGACACGCTGCTTGCGCATCTTCAGGCGATCGCCGCCACCTCCTGAGGCGGGATCAGCCGCGCGCGTCCGTCCTCGCTCGCGAACCGTCCCCCGGCAAACGGTACCTCGCCCCAGCGCCACGGCGTCAACTCGTCATAGGCGGGGTTCGAGATCGGCGCGTGCCGCTTGAGGTTCAGCACCCGCGTCCCGTCATTGCCATAGGCGGTCAACCGCCCATGCTCGCGATAGATTTCCGCCGGGCGCTCATAATGAAAGGCATCGCCCCAGCCTGCCGCCTGCGCGACCTTCGTCATCGCCCACCAGTCCGGCCTCGCTTCGCCGGGCAGGTCGAGCAGGCGGCGATGGCGGCTGATAAGGCGGTCGAGACCCGTCAATGTCCCGTCCTTTTCCACCCACAGGGGGGATGGAAAGGCGACGCTCCATCCGTCCTCGCCCGCATGGGACGTCGACCGGATGCTGAAGGGCACCCGCGCACGCGCTTCCGCCAGCCAGTCGGCGTCGCCGCCCGCCTCGCCGATGCTCCACAGTGCCTTGACCCGCCCGTCCGCCATTGCGTCGAGCAGGGCGTCGCCCTCCAGCCCCGGCTCCTGCGCCATGGTCCGCGCGCCCCAGAATCGCGCCACCTGCGTACGGGACGGCGCATCGAAGCCGCGATGCGCCGCCAGGTCCTGCGCCACGCATCCGACTTCGCGCAATGCCATGGCGTGCGCGCTCGCAGGCACCGGAAAGGGTGCGGCATCGTGCCCGCCGATCCGCCCGGTTGCGATATGCAAATTGCCGACCGCCGCCGCCAGCGCCGCATCCTCCTGCGGATAAAGCGTCACGGCGGCGGGGGTGCGCCCCCACCGGTCGAACAGCGCGCGCAGGTCGGCGACCGCCATCCCGCACCGCCGCGCCAGCGACCACAGATCCCGTCCCGGGCGCAGCTTCGTCCAGAAATCGTCGGGCACCGTGACATGATCGCGCAGCCACCCCTCGTCGATCAGCCCCGCGTACCGGCAATGCAGCAGCAATCCCTCGATCAGCAGCGCCGCATCCTGCGCCGATGCCGCGACATGGAGGTCGCACGCGCCCTCGCCCCCGAAAGCGGGTGTCAGCGCGATCACCCGCGCATCCCGGTCATGCCTCGCTGCGGCGATCCGCTCCATAAGGACGGGGTGGCTTTGCGCCGGATCGAAACCGACGATCAGAACGATGTCCGCCCGGTCGATATGCTCGCCGGTCGCGGGCGTCACATCCTCGCCAAAGCCGATGCGCTGCGCCGCTGCGCCTCCGCCAGCGCCAGCGCCGGGCGCATGGATATGAGCGGACCCGAAAAAGCCCTTCATGAGCTTGTTCGCGACGTAAAGATCCTCCGTCACCACGCCCGCCCCGACATGCAGCGCCACCGATCCCGGCCCATGCCGTGCCGCAATCTGCGTCAGGCGTTTGACGGTGAGCGCGACGGCCCGGTCCCAGCGCTGCGGCCGTCCCGCGACATGGGGAGCGACCAACCGGCCCTCCAGCGTCCCCGCCTGCGCATCGAGCGCTGCCACCCGGTCGCACAGCGCGCCCATGTTCGCCGGATGCTGCCGGTCGCCCTCGATGGAAAGCCCACGCCCTTCGCGCACCACCGCGCGAATGCCGCAGCCCACGGCGCATTGGCCGCATTGCGCGCGGACGATGGTCATGACAGTCGCATGGCGCTATTCCGCCGCAGCGACGACTTTCCACGCCTTCTGCGATAGCGGCCCGCCCTCGCCCGATCCCGACGCGCCGCCCTTGTCGGCGGTCAGGCGCGGCAGCGCATTGTCGATCAGCATGCTGAGGCCGACTTCGCTCAAAAGGCCGCCCCGGATCAGGCAGCGATCCGCCAGTACCTGCCGGAAACATTCGTAAAGCTCGCGGTCGGGTGCCTGCGGCTTCGACCAGAAATCGTCGAGCGGCCCACCGTGCACGACGCCGGGCACCTTGTAGACGGCATGGCCCATGACCGCGACCGGCTTGCCGCAATTGAGCGCCAGCGTGCCCACCGTGCTGTTCACCGTCACCACGCCCAGCGAGCGGTCGACAACATCGGCGATATCCCAGTCCGCGAGATAAGCGACCCGGTCCGCCACGCCGTACCGACGCGCGAGCTTCTCGGTCAGCCGCCGCCAGCCCACGAGCCCCGCGTCGAGCGGGTGGCGCTTCACCACCAGATGCGTGTGCGCCGGTGCGTGATGGGCAAAGCTCTTGATCACGAAACGCAGCGCCGCGCGCATGTCGCCGAAGGGGGAATGGACGCGGATCTGATAATCGGAATTGAGTTGCAGCGGCAAGGCGAAGAACGCTTCGTCCCGCACCGCCGCCCATGTGTCCGCAGACCGCCGCCGCTCGGCATGACGGCCAGACAGCTTGCGGAACCAACCGACCGATTCGGCCACCATGCTGTGCGGGCGATGCGTGCGATAGTGCGGGAAATAAAGACCCATCGCGATGGCAGCCAGGCCGTTGCGCATCGTATTGCGCGCACGCTGGCGAAAGGTCGACGGGATGGGCGTCGTATCGATGCGGAACGGCGGCAGGCCCCTGGCCTGATCGCGATACCATTGCGGGTCGAGCGGCAGGGTGGAATTGCCGTTCACGCCGTCATCTTGCAACGTCATGAAGTCGGGCCGGATATAGCCTTCCTCCATCACATGGACGCGCAGGCCGCGCAGCCGCGCCATGCCGTGCGCCGATGCGTGATAAGGGCGGCAATCGCCGTAGAGGATCAGGTCGGTGACGCCATGGTTGACCACGAAATCGTCGAAATAGAGCGGCCAGTCGCTCAACGTCCCGCGATAGTCGACCGCCCCCTCGCCGGGCCAGTCGACCTTGTCGCCGCCGTTGATGTTGATGCGCAGCGCGGCGTGGCCCTGCGCCCGCAACGCTTCGGCCAGCATCGAAAAGAACGGCCCGTGCGGCCCCTGCAAAAACAGGAAGGTCTTGCAACGCATCTCAGCCATGGGCTCGCTCGGCCGACAAGGTCATAAATCTTCGCACTCTACCCTGCAAGGTCCGCAGCCGGATCAGCCAGTTTGCCGTCGGCGCCGGACCATGCGCAATTCGTTCCGCCATCAACTCGGGACCACATGCGAGCCCTGTCACCGGATCGACATAGCGTGGATAGAGAATCAAGGCCCCCGCGACAAGCGCATCTATATCCAGGATCCGCCCCCGGCGCGGGCAGGGCGGTGCAAGGTCGCGTGTCAGCCCCCACCCGGCGTAGAAGGGCATCCCGTGCACCGTGACACTGCACCCGCGCATCAGCGCCTCGAACCCGGTGAGCGAAGATAGCACATGCACGTCGTCCACCGCCTGCACCAGATCCATGAGAGGAGACCCCATGTCGATGGCGTCGGCGTGAGACAGGACCGCCGCATCAGCCACATGCCCCTTGCGCAATCCCGCCTGCACGTCGGGATGCGGGCGGTAGACGATCCAGGCGTCCGGTTCGGCGGCGCGCACGCGGGTCAGAAAGTCGAGGTTGCCGGCAACACCCGCCCCGCCCAGCCGCACCGACAGGTCGTCGTCCACCTGCCCCACCGCCAGCACCGTGCGCCGTCCCTTGGGCAGGTCGATCATATGCCCCGCTCCGCGCCCATATTTGGTGACGCCCGACGCGCACAGTCGCTCGCGCAGCGCCTTGGCGCGCGCTCTCACGTCCGGCGTGAAATCCCGCGTCGCCAGCAGCGTTTCAAGGTCGCTCGGCCCCTGCGCGTCATAATAGATGCCGCTGCGGTCCACCACGACCGACCCGGGCGGATGGAGCGCCGCGCCCAGCCCCTTGGACCGCAGAAACCCGTCCTCGACCCGCGCGACCGGAATGCCCGCTCGCGCCGCATCGGCGCGCAGCGTCGCAGGCACACGGCTGGGCCAGATCGCCAGCGTGCCCCGCTCCCGCCCCGCCCGGCGCAGCCCGCGCCGCGCCGACAGGAAGGGCGGTGCGCGATGGCCGTCCCACAACAGGCGCGTCATCGCATCCCGTTTCCAGAATGCCATGCCGCTCGCGGCGGACAGACCGCGATTGTCGTCCATGTGCCGCCGCCAATCGGACAGGATGTCGACGGCCGCTTCCGCCCCGATCGGTTCGCCGGTAAAGCAATCGCGATAGCGGGCCGCACCGATCCGCCGCGCCGCCTCGACACGCAATTCTGTCGCCGGGATCGGCGCGCCGTCGGGACCGGTCACGGGCACGCCAAGCAGTCCGGCGATCAGCGCAACCTCTTCATCGGGGCCCGCATGGACGCTTTGCGCCCCGCCGACCAGCGCCCACAGGTCGCAATCGCGCGGCAGGCTGCGCCCCTTGCGCGGCAGTGCCTTGGCGCCCGGCAGGATGCCGATATGCTCCATCGCCTCTCCCCAATCCCCTGTGACCGGGACAGGGACGTCGCTGCCGACGACAACCCGTATGCCCTTGGGCGGCGCGCCCCAGAAGCATCCCCCCACCCGTTCCCACGCGATGCGGTCGAGCAGCGCGTCGGATACCGGCACGCTCTCCTCACCCGCAACGCTGATCGCCGCAATATCGGCGGACACGCCGGGAAAGGGCGGGGATCGGAGGAAAGGCAGCGCGGGCGTCACGCGAAGCTCGCCTGCATCTCGTCCAGCAAATCCGTCACGATATCGAAATAGCCGCGCCAGGTCGGCGCGCGCCATCCCGCCATCCGCGCGACCTGCGCCGCGCGCTGCGGCGAATCGGCAGGGACATAGGCTTCGACGGCGCGCATCCATCCGAGACCGTCGAGCGGATCGATATAGTCGGGCGCATCTCCGCCGACCTCGCGATGGGCGGTGATGTCGCTACAGATCACCGGCACGCCCGCCGCCAGCGCCTCGACCACCGGCATTCCGAACCCTTCGACGAAGGAGGGCATCAGCATCGCCCGCGCGCCCGCCGTCAGCGCCTGCATCCGCGCGTCCGACACCTCGCCCGCCTCGATCACATGACCGCGCAGGATTTCGCCGCGTTCGAGGATGTCAACGACATTCTCATTCTCCCAGCCGCGCCGCCCGATCAGCACCAGCACCGGCGCGGCATCGCCCAGCGTCTCGACCAACCGCCGCCAGACATTGAGCAGCAGCAGGTGATTCTTGCGCGGCTCGATGGTCGAAATATAGACGAAATAGGGCCGTTCGGGCAGCGTCTCGCCGACGGTGCCGAAAATGTCGGGGGCGTCGGCCCCGAAATGCGCGACCCGCACCATCCGGTCGTCCAGACCGCGCGACAGGTGCGGCGCGAGCGCGTCGAGCGTCGCCTGGCTGTTGCCGATGATCCCCGCGGCATAACGGTCGATGGTGCGCACCCGCCTGGCATGGTCGGTCGCGCCCTGCGGGCGGGCATATTCGGGATGGCTCAGCGGAATGACATCGTGCACCAGCGTCACGAACTTCGCCCCCTCCGCCCGCAATATCGCGCCGACCTGTGCATGGTCGTCCAGATGATGGGGCGACACCTGCAGGTAGATGCGCGGGCGGGTAGGGCGCGGCACCGGGCGCGGGCGAGTGGCGAACATGTGCCGGATCACCGACTTGCCCTCGCGCAAGTCCGCCTGGTCCGCGTTGCGCCATTTGGCGGCGGTGAACGCCAGGAACTGGCGCACCGCCGCGCTGCTCAGCCGCCCGTAATAGCCGCCCGCCGGGTGCACGGCGGCAAAGGCCAGACGGTCGGGCATCCGGTCCAGCAGTTCGCGGGCATAGACATACTCGACCCGGTCGATCCCTGTGGGCGAGGGATGGAAGGCGCGCGAAAGCAGCCGCGACATGTCGAGGATGACCTCGCTCTCCCCCGCGCTCGCGGTCAGGCTGTCGGCGCGCCGCTTGGTGCGCAGAGCCAGCCGCGCGCCGGGCGCGTTGAAGGGACGCAATGCCATGTCAGGCCCCGTGGCACGGGGCAGCCGCAACGAAATCCCGCATCAGAGGTATGCGCGTATCTCTTGCGCCAGCGCGGCAAGCTGTGCCGGGTCCGCCTGCCCGCCCTGCCCGCCCTGCCCGTGGGGCATGAAGCCGGTGGGGTCGCCCGACCAGCGGGGCAGGATATGGACATGCATGTGGAAGATGGTCTGCCCGGCGGGGGCGCCGTTGAACTGCGCGATCTGGATACCGTCGGGCCGCAAAGCCTGCCGGATCGCGGTCGCCACCGTCTTGGCGCTCGCCATCACCTGCGCGATGGCGTCATCCTCCATCTCCAGCAGGTTGCGCGCCTTCGACCATTTGGAAATGACCAGTGCATGGCCCTTCGTCTGCGGCATGATGTCAAGGAAGGACAGCGTGTGCGCATCCTCGTACAAGGTGGTCGAAGGGATCTTTCCCTGAAGGATGAGGGCAAAGACATTGCCCTCATCGTAAATGCCGTCGAGGCTCATGCACGCGCCCTAGCTGATATAATGGGCGCTCGTCTTAGCAGCGACTTCCTCCGCCGTCACGCCGGGCGCGCATTCTACGAGGCGGAACGGACTGTCATGGTCCGCCCGCTGGAACACGCACAGGTCGGTGACGATCATGTCCACGACATTCTTGCCGGTCAGCGGCAGCGTGCAGGCCGGAATGAATTTGGGGCTGCCGTCCTTGGCGGTGTGCTCCATCACGACGATGATCTTCTTGACGCCCGCGACGAGGTCCATCGCGCCGCCCATGCCCTTGATCATCTTGCCGGGGATCATCCAGTTGGCGATATCGCCGTTTTCCGCGACTTCCATCGCGCCCAGCACGGTCAGGTCGATATGCCCGCCCCGGATCATGGCGAAGCTGTCGGCGGACGAGAAATAGGCCGACTGCGGCAGTTCGCTGATCGTCTGCTTGCCCGCATTGATCAGGTCGGCGTCCTCTTCGCCCTCGAAGGGGAAGGGGCCGATGCCCAGCATCCCGTTTTCGGACTGGAGCGTCACCTCGACCCCCGCCGGGATATGGTTCGCCACCAGCGTCGGGATGCCGATGCCCAGGTTCACATAGAAGCCGTCCTGCAATTCCTTCGCCGCGCGCGCGGCCATTTCGTCACGAGTCCAGGGCATCAGTTCTTCCCTCCACCGGCGGGCATGTCCCACCTCTTGTCCATCGGAAACACATCGTCATATCCGCCCTTGAGAGCGGTGCCGTAAACGGGGTTGGGCAGCACGAACCAGCCGCGCCCCCACAGTGTCGATACCGGCGTTCCGACCGTCAGCGCGCGGCGCGCGGGCACCGGCTGGCCGCCCAGGTTGAACAGGTCGGAAAAATCGCCCAGCTGGTCGCCGCCCAGCGCCAGCACGCAATATTTGGCGGCGATAGCCGCGCGGCGGCCATCCTTGCGGCTGCCCTGCCCGTCGTCGCCCGCAAGGTAGAGCGTCTGCCCGTGCACCGCCTCGCCCAGCCCCGCGGCCTTGATCGCGCGTGCCGTGGCATCGGCGTTGGCGGCGGCGCGGTTGGTGTTGAAGATGACCTCGACGCCCATCCCCCGCAGCCGCGCCACGCCCTCCGCCGCACCCGGAACCGCCGCGACCGCGCCTTCGCCGGTCTTTTCCCACCGGTCCCAGTCGGCGGCGTTCCAGCCCTTGCCGGTGCGCGCGTCATGATATTCGAAGCCGATGTTGAGCATCACCGTCTCGTCCACATCGAAGACGGCGGCATAGGGCTTCGCCCCGCACGGCACGAAAGACGGCGTGACGAGCGATGCGCCCTCGGCCAGCACCACCGACTGGGCGGGCCGCGCCTTGATCCGGTCGCCGACATAGGCGGTGAGCGCCTGCCACGCCTGCACCGACAGGGCGGAGGCTTCACCCGATCCGTAAAGATATTGCATCCCCGCCGGCGGATCGGCGGGCACAGCCGCGCGCGTAGCGACCGGCGGCGTCTGCGCGCAGGCGGACAGTCCGGCGAGAGCGACGGCCGCAACGGCGGCACGCCGCATCACGCCGCCTCGCGCGGGCGGGTCGTGCGGAATTCGATCTTCTTGTCGTAGGGCGCGCCCACGATCATGCGCTTCACGTAAATGCCGGGCAGGTGGATGGCGTCGGGGTCGAGGCTGCCGGTCGGCACCACTTCCTCGACCTCCGCGACGCAGATTTTCGCGGCGGTCGCCATCGGCTGATTGAAATTGCGCGCGGTCTTGCGGAAGATGAGGTTGCCGCTCTCGTCGGCCTTCCACCCCTTGACGATCGCGACATCGGCGAAGATGCCGCGTTCCAGGATGTAATCCTGCCCGTCGAACGTCTTCACTTCCTTGCCCTCGGCCACCTGCGTGCCGACGCCGGTCTTGGTGTAGAATCCGGGAATCCCCGCGCCGCCCGCGCGGCACCGTTCGGCGAGCGTCCCCTGCGGGCAGAACTCGACCTCCAGTTCGCCTGCCAGATACTGCCGCTCGAACTCCTTGTTCTCGCCGACATAGGAGGAAATCATCTTCCTGACCTGCCGCGTCCGCAGCAGCTTGCCCAGCCCCTCGCCGTCGATGCCGGCGTTGTTGGACGCGATGACGAGGTCCTTGACGCCCGAATCGCGGATCGCGTCGATCAGGCGTTCGGGAATGCCGCACAGGCCAAAACCGCCCGCGCACAGGTGCATTCCGTCGAACAGAAGGCCCTCCAGCGCCGCCGCCGCATTAGGATAGAGCTTGTTCACCATCGCCTGCCTCCTCGTCCGTTTCGCCGACCGCCATAAGCAGGCACGATGGGTCGGTCAATTTGCTGCGACGCGAAAAATCGAACGATCGCCGTCAGATGAGTCCTGCAAGCGGGCTGGAGGGATCGGCATAGAGCCGCTTGCCCATCCGCCCGGCGCGATAGGCCATGCGACCCGCTTCCACGCCCGCCTTCATCGCCGCGGCCATCAGCACCGGGTCCTTCGCTTCGGCGATGGCGGTATTCATAAGGACGCCGGTGCAGCCCAGCTCCATTGCCTGCGCCGCTTCCGACGCCGTGCCCACGCCCGCATCGACCAGCACGGGCAGGCTCGTCCCTTCCACGATCAGGCGGATGGTCACGCGGTTCTGGATGCCCAGCCCCGATCCGATCGGCGCGCCCAGGGGCATGATCGCCACCGCGCCCGCATCCTCCAGCCGCTTCGCCGCAATGGGATCGTCGACGCAATAGACCATGGGCTTGAAGCCTTCCTTGGCCAGAATCTCGGTCGCGCGCAGCGTTTCCACCATGTCGGGATATAGAGTACGCGCTTCGCCCAGCACTTCCAGCTTCACCAGATCCCATCCCCCCGCCTCGCGCGCCAGGCGCAGCGTGCGGATCGCGTCCTCGCCTGTGAAACATCCCGCCGTGTTGGGAAGGTAGGTGACCTTCTTAGGGTCGATATAGTCGGTCAACATCGGCGCATGAGGATCGCTCACATTCACGCGCCGCACCGCCACCGTGACGATTTCCGCGCCCGACGCCGCGAGCGCCGCCGCATTCTGCTCGAAGCTCTTGTATTTTCCCGTGCCCACGATCAGGCGCGAGCGGAACGTGCGGCCCGCCACGGTCCAGCTGTCGTCTCCCGCGACCGGGTGGTCGCCGCCGCCCACAAAATGCACGATTTCCAGCTCGTCGCCATCCTCGACCCGCACGACCGCCAGCGTGGAACGCGGCACCACCGCCAGATTGCGCTCCACCGCGACCTTTTCGGGCTTGAAGCCCAGTTCGCTCGCCAGTTCAGCCAGTGTCAGGCCGTCGCGGACGCGGCGATGCTCGCCGTTGATGCGGATGGAGATGGTGCCGTCTATGCTCACGATTGCAGGTCCCGGACGAAGAAGGTGTCTCGACTTGGCCGGACACGAAGGGCTAAGGATCGTGGGCATATAGGGGTCGCCCGGTCCCCATCGCAACCGTATAAGGGGGTCCGCCTTGACCGACATGCGCAAAATCTATGTCCTGAACGGCCCCAACCTCAACCTGCTGGGCACGCGGGAGCCGGACATCTACGGCTACGACACGCTCGACGACATCGCCGGGCGGATGGACGATGCGGCGGGCCGCGCCCATGTGGAGATCGACTTTCGCCAGTCCAACCATGAAGGCCACCTCATCGACTGGCTGCACGAAGCCCATGCGGAGGGCGCGCACGCTGTCCTCCTCAATCCAGGCGGCCTCACCCACACCTCGGTCGCGCTGCACGACGCCATCAAGTCGATTGCCGTGCCGGTCATCGAAATCCACCTGTCCAATCCCCACAAGCGCGAGGAATTCCGCCACAAATCCTATGTCGGCATGGCAGCGAAGGGCACCGTCGCGGGTTTCGGGCCGCTGTCCTACATGCTCGCGCTCGAAGCCGCGCTGGAGCTGTGAGGCGGGTCGCCCTGACGCGCGAAAGTTGCGCTTTGGCGTAAAACTGCCTAGGCGCTGGCCGCAACGAAGCGATTTATCGAACAAGGGTCACTCATGAACGACAAGCATGACAAGGGCGCGATGCAGGTTGACGTCCAGCTGGTGCGCGACCTCGCTGCCCTCCTCGACGACACCAACCTGACCGAGATCGAGGTGGAGGACGGCGACCGCAAGATCCGCGTCGCGCGCAAGGCCGCCGCCGCCGCGCCCGCCGCCGTCTATGCGCCCGCCCCGGCTGCCGCGCCTGTCGCCGCCGCCGTCGCCGCTCCGGTCCCCGCCAGCGCCGAAGCCGCGCTACCCTCCGGCACGGTCGTCAAATCGCCGATCGTGGGCACAGCCTACCTCGCCGCCGAACCGGGCGCCGCGCCGTTCTCGCGCGTCGGATCGCAGGTGAAAGCCGGCGACACCATCCTGATCGTCGAGGCGATGAAGGTCATGAACGCCATCCCCGCTCCCACATCGGGAACGGTCAAGGCGATCCTGGTCGATAACGGCCAGCCGGTCGAATATGACCAGCCGCTGATCGTGATCGAATAAGGCCGCCCGGACCCATGGCCATCGAAAAGCTGCTGATCGCCAACCGCGGCGAGATCGCGCTCCGCATCCACCGCGCCTGTCACGAAATGGGGATCAAGACGGTCGCGGTGCATTCCACCGCCGACGCCGACGCGATGCATGTGCGCCTCGCCGACGAAGCGATCTGCATCGGGCCGCCCGCCGCCAGGGACAGCTATCTGAACGTCGCGGCGATCATCTCCGCGGCTGAAATTTCCGGCGCGGACGCCATCCATCCGGGCTACGGCTTCCTCAGCGAAAACGCCAAGTTCGCCGAGATCGTCGAAGCCCATGGCATCAAGTTCGTCGGCCCCAAGCCCGAACATATCCGCACGATGGGCGACAAGATCGAGGCCAAGCGCACCGCAGGCGCGCTCGGCCTGCCGCTCGTCCCCGGATCGGACGGCGCGGTCAGCGATATCGAGGAAGCGCGCGCGATCGCGGAAAAGGCGGGCTATCCCGTCATCATCAAGGCGGCATCGGGCGGCGGCGGACGCGGCATGAAGGTCTGCACCTCGCCCGACACTCTCGAAACCCTGATGCAGCAGGCCGGGTCCGAAGCGAAGGCCGCCTTCGGCGACGCCACCGTCTATATCGAAAAATATCTCGGCAACCCGCGCCATATCGAAATCCAGGTGTTCGGCGACGGCAACGGCAACGCCATCCATCTGGGCGAACGCGACTGCTCGCTCCAACGCCGTCACCAGAAGGTGCTGGAGGAAGCGCCCTCCCCCGTGCTCAGCCAGGCCGAGCGCGAACGGATCGGCGGCGTTTGCGCCAAGGCGATGGCCGACATGGGCTATCGCGGGGCGGGCACCATCGAATTCCTGTGGGAAAACGGCGAATTCTACTTCATCGAAATGAACACCCGGCTTCAGGTCGAACATCCGGTGACGGAAATGATCACCGGCCTCGACCTTGTGCGCGAACAGATCCGCGTCGCCGAAGGGCGTCCGCTTTCAGTGGCGCAGGAAGACATCCGCTTCACCGGTCACGCCATCGAATGCCGCATCAATGCCGAAGACCCGCGCACCTTCGCGCCGTCGCCCGGCACCGTCACCAGCTATCACGTGCCCGGCGGGATGCATGTCCGCGTCGATAGCGGCCTGTATCAAGGCTACAAGGTGCCGCCCTATTACGATTCCATGATCGGCAAGCTGATCGTCTACGGGCGCACCCGCGAAGGCGCGATCATGCGCCTGCGCCGCGCGCTGGAGGAATATGTGATCGAAGGGATGAAGACCACCATCCCCCTCCATCAGGCACTGTTGCAGGACCCCGATTTCCTCGACGGCAACTACACGATCAAGTGGCTGGAAGACTGGCTGGCGCGGCAGGACCCGGCATGAAAGCGACCATCTGGCACAATCCTGCCTGCGGCACCTCGCGCAAGACGCTGGCCATCCTGGAAGAGACGCCGGGCGTCGATGTCGAGGTGATCGAATATCTGAAAACCCCCTATCGCCGCGACAAGCTGGCGCAGCTGATCGCTGACGCAGGGCTGACGCCCGTCGAAGCGATCCGCACGATGGGCACCGATGCGGAGGAAAAGGGTCTGCCCGCCATGGACGCGGACGCCATCCTCGACGCCATGGCCGCCAACCCCGCCTATGTGAACCGGCCCTTCGTGGAAACCGACAAGGGCGTCCGCTTCTGCCGCCCGCAGGACAAGGTGCACGAGATTTTGTGAATCCCTTAGTTAGCTAACTAAGGGTTTGGCGCGCAACGGTATTTCAGCTGTCTACTTCGCTGTCGCGTTCCGACCGTCACGCTCCTGTCACGAAGCCGTGATTTCAGCCTTGCTTTGATCGGCGCAGGCCCTAGCCTCCGCTTCATGGCAAAGGAACCGGCATTGGCGACCGTCGCCGTCTACAGCCTCAAGGGCGGGGTGGGCAAAACCACCGTCTCGGTGAATCTCGCCTGGGCGTCCGCCACCGTGTCGAAGCGGCGGACCCTGCTCTGGGATCTCGATCCGCAGGCGGCGTCGAGCTGGCTCCTCTCCACCGATCCCGCCAGCCGCGACGCCGCACAGGCGATCTTCAGCAAGGATGTCGAAGTCCGCAAGCTGATCCAGCCGTCCACCGTGCCGGGCCTCGACCTTATCGCCGCCGACACCTCGCTGCGCGGGCTCGACCATCTGTTCCGCGAAATGGACAAGAAAAAGCGGCTCGCCAAGCTGATCGACAGCCTCGGCAGGGATTATGACCGCATCATCCTCGATTGCCCGCCGGGCCTTACCGAAACCAGCGAGCAGGTGCTGCGCGCCGCCGACCTCATCGTCATTCCCGTGATACCGTCCCCCCTGTCGCAGCGCGCGATGGGCGAAGTTGCGCGCTATCTCGTCCAACGGGGCGGGGCGCACGCGCCCATCCTGCCGGTCTACTCGATGGTCGATCGCCGCCGCAGCCTGCATCGCGCGGCGATGGAAGCACAGCCCGACTGGCACGTCATCCCCATGGCCAGCACGATCGAGCAGATGACGGTCCGCCGCAAGCCGCTGGGCGCCTACGCCCCCGCCTCGCTGCCTGCCCAGTCCTTCGCCACGCTGTGGACCCGCGTCGAAAAGCAGCTGCGCGCCTGATCAGCCCGCGGCGCGTCGTGGCGCCATGAAGAGGGCGGCGGTATCCTCCGCCGCCATCGGCCGCCCGAAATGATAGCCCTGCACCTTGCGACAGCCGAGCGCGCGGACCAGATCCAGCTCCGCCTGCGTTTCCACCCCCTCCGCCGTGGTGGTCATGCCCAGGCTGTCGGCCAGCGTCACGACCGCGCGGATGATCGCCTTGCTTTCGGGCACGTCGCGCGACGCGCCCACCACGAAGCTGCGGTCGATCTTGATCGTGTCGAACCGGGTGCGGCTCAAATAGCCGAGCGAGGAATAGCCGGTCCCGAAATCGTCGAGCGACAGGTGGACGCCCAGTGCCAGCAACTGGTCCAGCACGGCCAGCGCCCCGGTGTCGTCGCGCATGAAGACGCTTTCCGTCACCTCCAACTCCAGCCGTTGCGCGGGCAGGCCGCTTTGCGCCAGCGCGGAAACGACCGCCGCGACGAAGCTGGGATGCGCCAACTGTTCCGCCGACACATTGACCGCGACGCGCACCGCGCCCGGCCAGCGTACCGCCTGATGGCAGGCGGTGCGCAACACCCATTCGCCGATGGGGGCGATCAGCCGGGCTTCTTCGGCCACCGGGATGAACTTGGCCGGCGGCACCTGGCCCATCTGCGGGTGCGTCCACCGCACCAGCGCCTCGAATCCCAGGATCGCGCCCGCATCGGCGTCGACCACCGGCTGGTAGAGCACATGGAGCTGGTCGCGCTCCAACGCCTCGCGCAGCGCCAGTTCCAGCATGCGGCGCTCCTCCGCCTCGGCATGGAGTTGCGGCTCATAGGCGCAATGCCCCCCACCCCCTTCCGCCTTCGCGCGATAGAGGGCCAGGTCGGCGCTGCGCGTCAGCGCTTCGGCCCCGATCCCGTCGGCGGGCGATTGCGCCGACCCGACCGACGCGCCGATATGCAGCACATGCTGCTCCACCTGATAGGGTTGCGACAGGGCGTCGATGATCCGCTCCGCCAGCCGCGCGATCCCCTCCGCATCGACGGCATGGCCGATCACCACCGCGAACTCGTCGCCGCCGATCCGCCCGCAAAACTCCCCCTTGCCGCAAATCTGCCGCAACCGCCGCGCCACCTGGCTCAGCAGACTGTCGCCGGTCTGGTGGCCCAGCGTATCGTTAATCGCCTTGAACCGGTCGAGGTCGATCATCAGGAAGGCGCAGCCCGGACTGCGCCCCATCGTCTCCGCCAGCGCCGTGTCCAGCGCTTCGCGCAGGTGCGATCGGTTGGGCAGGCCCGTCAGCGGATCGAACCGCGCCAGCTGCGCGATCTTGTCCGCCGACTCGCGCTGCTCCGTCACATCCGATCCGACCCCGCGAAAGCCGATGAACGTGCCATTGTCGTCATGGCGCGGGGACGCCGACAACGCCCACCAGCGCCATTGCCCGTCGACCTCGACCGGCAGCACCAGATTGCTGAAACTCTCCCGGCGTCTAAGGTAATCGGCAAGGCTGTGCACCCCGGCGGCGACGCGACCGCTTTCCCATGCGCTGCCGGACAGGATCTGCACCAACGGCACGCCTTCCAACGCCTCGGGCGGCAGGTCCAGCGTGTCGGCGAACCGGCGGGACGCGCCGCTGATCCGCCGCATCGCGTCGGTCTGCCACAGCCAATCGGACCCGCCCTCCTCATATTCGCGCAGCAGCAGGCTGACGACCTCGCTCTTCTCCTGCAACTCGGCTCGCGCGGCATGTTGCCGGGCAAAGGCGCGCGCATAGATGAAGCAGCCGATCAACAGGCACAGCGCGTAGGCGCTCGCCAGCGGCGGCACATGGGGGGCGTCCCGGAACAGGCTGCCAAGCCCCAGCATGCAGGGCAGTAGAAATGCCGTCGCCGACAGCGGCACCGGCGCGTAGCCGATCGCCCCGCACACCATGACGCAGCTGACCAGAGTCCATAGCGCGACCAGATCGACCGCCTCGCCCGACTGCGCGATCAGCATCATGCAGACGGCCCATACCAGACCGCTCAGCAAGGCGCCCGCCGCATGGGCGCGCAGGTCGCCGGCGCAGGTCGCATCGTCGCTCCGCCTGCGCCGACGATCGATGAAGAGGCCGACAAGGACGGTGAGGACCAGCGCCGCCAGCACGCCGCCCAGCACCGCCCCGGGGCAGCAACGCGCGAATATCCGGGACAGGAACACAATGCCCAGCAGCGTCATCGCATGGCGCAGGGGCGCGACGCTGTCCGCCGATCGCAACTGCGCGGCCATCATGACGCTGGCCCATCGGTCGCGTTCCCGCGCCATGCCCATCATCGCGCGCAGCGACGATATCGGGCGAACCGTTTGTTCAGTCGAGAGAATCTTCGCCTTGTTCACGCCCCGCCGATAACAGGCAAGGGGTTAGCATTCCGTAACGGACACCCGTTTCACGCCCACCGTTCAGGCCGCGATATCGTAGGGTCGGATTTCCCCGGTCAGATAAAGGTTGCGCGCCTTCGACCGGCTGAGCTTGCCCGAACTGGTGCGCGGCAACGTGCGCGGCGGGACCAGTTCGACGACGCAGTTCATGCCGGTGATCGCCCGCACCCGCTCGCGGATCTGGTCGCGCAGGCGCGACCGTTCCTCATTGTCCGACGTGCGGCAATGGACCAGCACGGCCGGCGCTTCTTCCCCGCCCGGCGTCGTGATCGCGAAGGCGGCGATGTCCCCCTGCTTGAAGCCGGGAAGCTGTTCCACCGCCCATTCGATATCCTGGGGCCAGTGGTTCTTGCCGTTGATGATGATCATGTCCTTGGCACGACCCACGATGTAGAGATAACCGTCGCTCAGATACCCCATGTCGCCGGTGTCGAGCCAGCCGTCGACCATGCAGGCGTCCGTCGCTTCCGGATCGCGGAAATAGCCGACCATCAGGCTCGGCCCCGTGGTCCATACCTTGCCGATCTGGCGTTCGCCGATGGGCGCGCCGTCCTCGTCGCGGATTTCGACGACCATGTCCTTGGCCGGCCTGCCGCAGTTGACGATGGAGCGGAAGCGCTGCGGGCGTCCTTCGGGCGCGTCGGCGCCGGACAGGTCGGTTTCCTCGACCAGTTCGACGATGATCCCTTCGCCCGGCGGCATGATCGTGACCGCCAGCGTCGCTTCGGCAAGGCCATAGCTGGGCAGGAACGCCTTGGGGCTGAACCCGGCGTCGGCGAAAGCGTCGACGAAGCTTTGCATCACGTCGGGGCGGATCATGTCCGCACCGTTGCCCGCCAGTCGCCAGCGCGACAGGTCGAACCGGTCCTGCGCCTTCGTCTGGCTCGACATGCGCCGCGCGCAGATGTCGTAGCCGAAGGTCGGCGAATAGCTGATCGACGTGCCCTCGTTCCTGCTGATAAGGTCGAGCCACGCCAGCGGGCGGCGCGCGAAATCCTCGGTCTTCATGTAATCGGTCGACACCTGGTTGGCGACGACCGACAGGAAGCATCCGACAAGGCCCATGTCATGATACCAGGGCAGCCAGCTGATGCAGCGGTCGCTGTCCTGCAACTGCATGCCGTGGCTGTGCGCGGAAAGGTTGCTGAGCAGTGCATGGTGCGTCACTGCGACACCGTGGGGGAAGCGGGTCGAACCGCTCGAATATTGAAGATAGGCGATCTCGTCCCCGCGCGCCGTGGGCAGGGCGCAGGGCGTGGCGTCGCGTGCGATGAAATCCTCGAACGCGATGCTCTCGACGCTTTTCTGCCGCCCGGCCTCGCCCGCCATCTCCTCCAGCTCCCGGGGGAAGAGGAACAGCATCGGGTCGCAACTCGTCAGCTGGACGTTCAACTGGTCGATATAGCTTTCCTTGCCGCCGAAGCTGGTGGGCAGCGGCAGCGGCACCGGCCAGGCGCCCGCATAGACGATGCCGAAAAAGAGCTGCGCGAAATCCGCGCCGGTTTCCGCCACCAGCGCCACGCGATCCTGGGGCTTCACGCCGTGGGCGATCAGGCGATGGGCGCAGGCCGTCGCGTCGTCACGCAGTTCGCGGAACGGATAGGGCCGCGCCAGGTTACCGCGCGCGTCGTGGAAGTTCAGGCCCCGCTGGCCGCTGGCCGCATAATCCAGCGCTTCGCCCAGCGTCTCGAAATCGGAGAATCGGCGCGGCAGATCGTCGGTGGTCGGCGTCGGTGCCATCATCTCTTGCGAACCCGTCATGAAGTGGACCCAATAGTCGTCAATCTTGTCAAAGCGCCGCCGCTAGCAGCTTTCCGGCCAGCTTGCACAGCCAATGCGCTCCGAATTTACTCTTTAGCGCAAGAGGCGCGGTAAAATTCCGGCCCGACTGTGGCATAAACATGGCGCATGGGTCATGATCGCGCCCGCATGGCCCCCAAACGCACCCCACCGCCGCTCGACGAAGCGACGCTGCGCGACCTCGGCCTGCGACATGTCGCGCGCTTCGCCACCAGCCGGGGCAAGCTCCTCGCCTATCTTCAGCGCAAGCTGCGTGAGCGGGGCTGGGGCGGGGAGCGCCCAGCGGACCCCGAAGCGCTCGTCGCCCGCTTCGTCGACCTCGGCTATATCGACGACGCCGCCTTCGCCGTCATGAAAAGCGCGGCGCTCGGGCGGCGCGGCTACGGCGCGCGGCGGGTGGACGAAACGCTGCGCGCCGCCGGCATCGCGGAGGAGGATCGGGCGCAGGCCGACGCGCAGACCGGGTCGGACGCATGGGCCGCCGCCGACCGCTTCGCCCGGCGCAAGCGGCTCGGCCCCTATGCGGCAGCGCCGCTCGACCCCAGGCAGCGGGAAAAGGCCATCGCCGCTTTCCTGCGCGCCGGGCACGGCTATGCCATCGCGCGCCGCTGGGTCGACGCCGCGCCGGGAGAGGCGATGGTGGAAGAGGAAGGTTAACGCCCTCCCCCGCCCGTGCGAATCAGGCTAAGCCCCTGCCATGATCCGCCCGCTGCCCTCGCCCCCGCTCCTGCTCGCCCTCGCGCTGCTCGCCGCCTGCTCGCCCGCCCGTCAGTCCGCCACGCCCGCCAACCGGTCGGATGAAACCGCGCCCGTCACGCTTCCCCTCGTCATCCGCTCCGCAAGCGGCGCGCACCGCTTCGATGTCGAGGTCGCCCGCACGCCCGATCAGCAGGCGCAAGGCCTCATGTTTCGCAAGTCGCTGCCGGACGATGGCGGAATGCTTTTTCCCATGGATCCGCCGCGCACCGCGAGCTTCTGGATGAAGGACACGCTGATCCCGCTCGACATGCTGTTCATCCATACCGACGGCAGCATCGCCTTTCTCAAGGCGCAGGCCCAACCCTATGACCGCACGCCCGTATCGGCCGGAGTGCCGGTGGCGGCGGTGCTGGAACTGCGCGGCGGCCGCGCGGCGGACCTCGGCATCGCGCAGGGGGACCGGGTCAGCTGGGGCGGCTGCGCGGTCCCGAACGCAAAACGTGCCACCGACCTCAATTTCTGCCCCGCTGCGTCCCGCTGACGCGCGCATCCTCTTGCCCATGCCCGCGCCAGCCGCTAAGCGCTTGGCCCATGGGAATCCTGGCCAAGATCTTCACCTGGTGGGATGGCGCGACCATCGGCACCTCGCTCTTCACCTCTCGCAACGGCAGGAAGGTGGGCGAGGACCATCAGGGCAATGTCTATTATGAAGGCGGCGTGGACACCAACGGCCATCCGCGCCGCTGGGTGATCTACAACGGCGCCAACGACGCGAGCCGCGTGCCCGCCGAATGGCATGGCTGGCTGCACCACACGATCGAGGGCGCACCCGAGAGCTTCCTGCCGCCGCCGCGCATCTGGGAACGGGAATATACGCCCAACGCCACGGGCACCGCCAACGCCTATCGCCCCTCGGGAGCGCTGGAAAAGGGCGGCGTCCGCCAGAAGGCGACCGGCGACTATGAGGCGTGGAGCCCCGACGCGGCATGACCCGGCTCGCGGCGGGCAAAGCCCTGCCGATCCTGCCTTGCCTTGCCGTCTTGCCGCTTGCGCTGGGCCTTGCGTCCTGCGGCGGCGACGACATGCCGACCGCCAACCGATCCGGGCCCGTGAAGGTGCAGGGCAGCCCGATCCGCACCGTCGGCGCGGGTGCCGCGCCCGGCACGCCGATGGCGCAGCGGACCGCCGTCGTCGGCCTGCTCAACAAACGCAACGGTCTGACCCGCGACCTGACCATGAAGCCGGGGGAAGCGCTGCGCGTGGGTGACGCCATCGTCCGCGTGCAGGCCTGCGAAACGACCGCTCCTTGGGAAAATATTCAGGACACCGGCGCTTTCGTACAGCTGGACGTGCGGTCGAGCGCTGACGGCAAATGGCGGCGCGCCTTTTCCGGCTGGCTGTTCCGCGACCGGCCAGACCGCAATGTCGTGCAGCATCCCGTCTATGACGTCTGGGTCAGAAGCTGCGCGATGGAATGGCCCGAAACCGGGCCGGACACGGTCAAGCTGGGCGGCGAGGGGAAGCCGGCGGCGTCCTCGCCCCGCGCCAGCGCATCGAACGCCAGCGAAGCCTCGGCCCCCGATCCCGAAAGCACGGTGCCTGCGCCCAGCGCCACGCCGCCCACTGCGTCGCCCAGCAACTGAAGATAGGCGCGCTGGCTGATCTCCACCGCGCCCATTGAATGCAGATGGTCGGTCATGAACTGGCAGTCGAGCAGCGTGAACCCGCCAAAGCGCATCCGCGCCACCAGCCAGGCCAGCGCCACCTTCGATGCGTCGGTTCGGCGCGACACCATCGATTCGCCGAAGAAGGCACGGCCCAGCGCCACGCCATAAAGGCCGCCGACCAGTTCCTCCCCCTCCCACACCTCCACCGAATGGGCATAGCCATGCGTGTGGAGATGGCCGTAAGCCTGCTCGATCGCATGGTTGATCCAGGTCGACGGGCGATCCGAAGCGCTTTGCGCACAAAGCGCCAGCACTTCGGGAAAAGCGCGGTTGGCGGTTACGCGGAAACGATCCCGGCGAACGACCTTCGCCAGCGACCGGGACAGGTGAAATCCGTGCAGCGGCAGGATCGCACGCCTTTTGGGTTCGACCCAATAGACCTCGTCCGCATCGCGATCGTCGGACATGGGGAAGACACCGATGGAATAGGCCTGCAACAGGACGAGCGGGTCGATCATCATTCCCCCGCAGGATAGGCGGATGGGCGCGCAGGGGAAGCCCCCGCGCATCTTTTTGCTTGGGCTTGCGGTCATCGGCGCCCCGGCCCCCGCCGATCCGCCCGCACCGGACGGATCAGGCCACCGCCGATTCGAGCAGGCGGATCGTTCCTGCGCTTGCGTCCATCTCCGCCTCTATCCCCAGCGGCAGGCTATACTGGTTGGCGACATGGCCGAACTGCCCGCCCTGAAACGCCGGAATGTTCAGCGGTGCCAGATGCTGTTGCAGCACCTCGGACAGGGTGAAGCCGCCATAGCTCGGCCCACCCGGCCCGCAATCGGTGCACTGGCCGAACACCACGCCCTTCACCCTGCCCAATATCCCGGCGAGCGTCAGTTGCGTCAGCATCCGGTCGATCCGGTAAGGCTGTTCGCCCACATCCTCGATAAACAGGATCGCGCCGGTGAAATCGGGCAGATAGGTCGTGCCGACCAGCGCCGCCAGTACGGTAAGATTGCCGCCCAGCAACCGCCCGCGCGCCGTTCCGGGGCGAAAAGTGCGGATGCGGCCCCCGCGCTGCACCAACCTATCCTCATGCCCCACCGGATTGCTCAGCGTCGGCGTTCCGCCGTCGAAGGCGACCGCACGAAACGCGTCCCAGCTATAGCGGCCCCAGCTTGCCGACGCGTTGGGGCCGTGGATGGTAGTGAACCCCGCCTTCGCCGCGAAGGCGAGGTGGAGCGCGGTGATGTCCGAAAAACCGACCAGCAGCTTGGGATTGGGACGGATCGTCGGAAAATCGAGCAACGGCAGAATACGCGCGCACCCCCACCCGCCCCGCACCGCAAAGACGGCCCGCACGTCCGGGTCGGCGTAGACAGCGTTCACGTCCGCCGCGCGATCCGCATCGGTCCCGGCCAGATAGCCGTAGCGACTGCCCAGATGCGGTGCGGCCTTGGGCGTAAGGCCCATCGCGACGATCGTTTCGCGCACCAGATCGAGGTCGAACGCATCGTCGACGAAACCCGCCGGTGCGATAAGCCCGACCGTGTCGCCCGCCCGCAACCGGGGCGGCTTTACCGGACCCGCAGCGCGCACCGGAACGCCTGCCGTCACCGCCAGCGCGCCTGCGCCCGCCAACCATCCGCGCCGATCCACCTGCATCAATAAAGGCTCCCGTCCCTGCGCCGATACCGCCCGCCCGACCAGAGCAGGTCGATATCGCTATAATGGCAATCCGCAAGCGGCGGGCGGCCGACCGCGATGAAGACGCAGTCTTCCCCGCTTTCATTGAGAAGATGATGCCCGTCCGCTTCCCCCTTGGGAAAGGCGGCGCTGTCGCCCGCGCGCAGAAGGGTGCGCCCCGCATTCTCCACCAGCACGGCTTCGCCCGCCAGCATGACGACCAGTTCGTCCTCATCCTTGTGCCAATGCCGGTGAGACGACGCCGCGCCGGGCTTCAGCACCACATGGCTCACCCCGAAATCGACAAGGCCGCTCACCGGTCCAAGCCGCCGGACCCACCGCCCCGCGACGCTGGCGGCATGCTCCGCCGGATAGCCGGTGCGGTTCGTCTGCTCGACATTGTCGACATCTATCCGCGGCATGGCGGTCTTCTCCTCCTGGCGCTGGTCAAGACCCGTCCCTTTCGCTAACCCGCGATCATGACCATGACCAGCACCAATGACGATGCCGTGGCCCTCGCCCAGTCGCTGATGGCTTGCCCTTCCGTCACGCCCGCGACCGGCGAGGTATTCGAAGCGCTCGAAGCGATGCTGGCGCCGCTGGGTTTCACGGTCGATCGCTTCCTCGCCGGGGACGCGCCCGATGGGCCGGTGGAAAATCTGCTCGCTTGGCGCACGACCGGTGCGGGGCCGCATTTCGCCTTTGCCGGTCATCTGGACGTGGTTCCGCCAGGGTTGGGCTGGACCAGCGACCCCTTCGCGCCGGCGTTGCGCGGCGACCTGCTCTACGGGCGCGGCGCGGTGGACATGAAGGGTGCGATCGCCGCGTTCGTGGCGGCCCTTGCGCAACTGCCCGACGACCTGCCCGGCACGATCAGCCTCATCGTCACGGGCGACGAGGAAGGACCGGCGACCTACGGCACGCTCGCGCTCATGGATCGCATGGCGGCGCACGGAATGCGCCCCGACCTCTGCCTCGTCGGGGAGCCGACCTCCTCGGCGCGGCTGGGCGACGTGGTAAAGATCGGGCGGCGCGGATCGGTGAACATGTGGATCGGCGTCGAGGGAGCGCAAGGCCATGTCGCCTACCCCCACCTCGCCGACAATCCGATTCCCCGGCTCGTGCGCATCCTGTCCGCCATCGAAGACGAAGTGCTGGACGAGGGCACGGACTGGTTCCAGCCCAGCAACATCGAAATCACCGACATCGAAGTCGGCAATCCCGCGCATAACGTCATTCCCGCACGGGCGACAGCGCGCATATCGATCCGCTTCAACGACCGGCACAGCGGCGCATCCCTGATCGATCGCATCCGCGCCATCGCCGAACCGCTCGGCGGTACGGTCAGCGCGAAGATCAGCGGAGAAGCGTTCCTTACCCAGCCCGGCGCGCTCAGCGACATCGTTCGCGGTGCGATCCGCGACATCGCGGGCGTCGACACCGAACTGTCGACCACCGGCGGCACGTCGGACGCGCGTTTCCTGTCGCGGTTGTGCCCGGTCGTCGAATTCGGCCTGTGCAACGCGACGATGCACAAGCTCGACGAAGCGGTGGCGGTGCAGGATCTGCGCGACCTTGCGCGCATTTATGCGCTGGTGGTGGAACGGGCTTTGCGGGGATAGCCGCCCGGTGGCGTCAGCCCGCGTCGCGCGCCATCGTCGGATCGGGCATGGCATGACGCGCCAGATAGGCGTCCTCCCCCATCGGGCGAGCCAGATGATAGCCCTGGAACAACGTGCAGCCCATGACCCGCAGCATGTCCATCTGCGCCTGGCTCTCCACCCCTTCGACCACCACCTGCAATCCCAGCCCCTGGATCAGGTTCACGACGACCGAACAGATCGTGCGCGCCTGCGCCGATGTCGCGATGTCGCGCACCAGGCTGTGGTCGATCTTGACCCGGTCGACCGGCAATTCCTTCAGCCGGGCGAGGTTGGAATAGCCAGTGCCGAAATCGTCGATCGCAATCGCAACGCCGTCGGCGCGCAAGGCCGCCAGTTGATCCAGCACGCGCGGCTCCGCCTCCATCGCCAGCGATTCGGTGACCTCCAGTTCCAGCATCGCGGGCGGCGTTTCATGCACCGCCATCGCGTGACGCAGCCGCAGGAAGAAATCGGGCTGACCCAACTCCCGCGCGCTGATGTTAACGGCGATGCGCTGGTCGATGCCTTCCCTCGCCCAGCGCGCGGCAATCTCGCACACCCGGCTCACGACCCAATCGCCCAGCGCCACGATCGCCCCATTTTCCTCCGCCATCGGCACGAAGGCGGGCGGCATCACCAGATCGCGCTCAGGATGCGCCCAGCGCACCAGCGCCTCCGCAGTGACGGCGCGCCCGGTCAGGGCATCGACCTGCGGCTGGAACTCCAGCAGGAATTCGTCGCGTTGCAGCCCCATCAGCAGGTCACGCTCCAACTCCGCGCGGTCCTGCGCTTCCAGCGCGAGCCGGTCGGTATAGATTTCCGCCCGACCGCGCCCCTCGCGCTTGGCGTGATACATGGCGATGTCAGCGGCGCGCAGCAGGCTGCCCAGCGTGTCGCCATGGGCAGGATAGCAGGCGATCCCGATCGACGCGCCCAGCTCCACATGCTGGCTGCCGAGGTCGAACCGCTCGCCCAGCGCATATTGAACCGCGCGGGCGATGCGTTGCGCCGCAGCCGGTCCAGTCAGCGCGGGAAAGAACATGGTGAACTCATCGCCTGCCAACCGCCCGATGATCGCGTCGCCGCCCCCGACGCTGACCTGCGCCATCACGACCTCGCGCAGCCGTCCGGCCACGCGCGCCAGCAACTGGTCTCCGGCCGCATGGCCCAGCGTATCGTTGACGCCCTTGAAACCGTCGAGGTCGATGAAGAACAGGGTCGGCTGACCGTTCCCCTCATGCTCTGCCAGCGCGCGCTCCACCTGTCGGCAAAAGCTCGTACGGTTGGCAAGACCCGTGATCTGGTCGAACAGCGCCAGCGCCTGCACATGGTCGAGGTTGGTGCGCACCTGACTGAACAGGCTGTCCATGGCGACCGACAGGTCGGGCAGTTCCTTTCCGATGGCGGGCGTCAGCGGCGTATGGAGATCGCCATGGGCGGCGGATAGCAGCCTTTCGGTCGCGGCGGCGATGGCGTTGGCGGTCATCGCCACGGTGCGCCGCGCCGACGCCCAGCTCATCGTCCCGCACAGGATCGCGATCGCCAGCGACTGCCCGATATGGGCGGCAGCATCGCTCCGCCCATGCGCATGGGTCAGGATCAACGAAAGGATGAACACCACGGCGCCCGCCGCGCAGGCAAAGGCGGTGGTGCGGCTTGTCAAAGTCACCCCCTGCATCAAGCCTCCTGCCGGCTCATCGCTCCGATGCGGAGCGTTCGATCGCAGGGGTATGACGGCGAGTGGTTAAGAAAGGATCATCGGAACGGGGCGTACGACAAATTATTTGTTGCGGCGCAAAATCAGATAGAGCGCGCCGTCGCCGCCATGCCTGGGGTGAGCGATCCGCACGCTGGCGATACGGTCGGCCCATGCGCTGGTTTCCAGCCAGTGGCCGATCTCTCTGCGAATCGCGCCTCGCTTGGAAAACGCGCCGGAAACCGCACCTTTGGGCGGCTTTCCCGTGACCACGAGCAGCACGCGCACGTCCCTTGCCACAGCCTGCGCCAGCGCCTGGTTGAGCCGCCCATGCGCCGATGCCAAGGTGTGGCCATGCAGATCGATGCTCATGTCCGGGCTTATGCTGCCGCTGCGTATCCGCCGCTCCCATCCGCCGTCCAGCACCGCAGCCGGCGTGCGCGGCGGAGGCGGTATAGCGACCGGAGCCGCCGCCTGCGTTAACCATGTCGCGGGCGCCGAGGGCGCGGGGGCAAGCGTTTCGGCGGGTGCCGATGGCGTGCGGCGGACACGGTGGATGGGCCGAACGGTGCGCGCCAGCGCGTGCCACAGCGCCTCCTCATCGGCAGAGAGGCGCCGCCGCGCCATCGATCAGGGCCGCGCCGTGGCCGACAAGCGGGCAGCGGTGCCGATCGGCACCAGCAGCAGCGCGCTACCGCGACCGGACATGCCGCCTGCAATCGCCCGCGCGCGATCCCCCGCGCCCCAGAAGCTGTCGAACCGGTTCGCGCCCTTGATCGCGCCGCCGGTGTCCTGCGCGATCCAGATGCCGTTAGGTTCGGCGCGGTCGAGGCTGAGCAGCACCGGCGCGCCGAGCGGCACATATTGCGGATCGGCAGCCACCGTCGCCTCGCCCGTCACCGGAACGCCCATGGCGCCGATGGGGCCTGCGCCGGTCAGTTCGCGAAAGAACACGAAGCTCTTGTTCTCGTTCATGATGGCCGCGCCCTGCGCAGGGTTGGCGCGCAGATATTGCATGATATCCTGCATCGACCCGGCCTGGATAAGGCCGCGATCCTTCATCAGCTTGCCGATGCCGGTATAGTCGCGCCCATTCTGGGAGTCGTAACCGATGCGCATGACGCCGCCATCGGGCAGCCGCAGCCGCCCCGACCCCTGCACCTGAAGGAAGAAGAATTCGACCGGGTCCGCCGCCCAGGCCAGTTCAAGCCCGCGCCCGGCGAGCGATCCCGCGACGATCTGTCCGCGGTCGTCATAGGGAACGAATTTCGTGCCCTGCACCTTGCCCCGAATCGATTTGCCCTGAAGGCTGTCGCTGAACTGGCCGAGATCGACGTCGACCAGGTCAGGCGGGCGCTTGTAGATGGGAACGTCGTAACCCGGCTGGCGCGTGCGCGATCCCGCAATCTCCGGCTCGTAATAGCCGGTAACGAACGCCTTGCCGTCGCCGATCTGCACCGCCTCGAAATAGCGGGAAAAGAATTCGCTCGCCGATGCCTCCGGCCAGCTCGACGCGGCGGCGCAGGCATTGTTCCAGTCGGACCCGCGTGTCAGGCCGCTCCGGTCGGTGCGCCGCATGAGGGAGGGACAAGACACGCGAAAGGCGGCAAGCGCCAGCCGGGATCGCTCGCCCGAAGGGATAAGGCTGGCGATATCCGGCCCCCGCGTGACACCCAGCCCCGCCGCCGTGCTGGTATCGACGCCCGGTTCCGCCGGAATCTGTACCGGCAAAGCGGGGCGAGGCGTGGAAGGAACGGGCTGCGCCGCCTGTTCTGAACGACCCGCTGGGCGGCTAGGCGTAGGACCGCCCGCCGATGGCGGAATGACACCCCCGGCGCAGGCCGAAAGCATCAGCGCTGCGATCAGCGCACCCCCCGACTGACGCAACGCCATGGCGCGCTCAGGCCTCGTCGGTTTCGCTGAGCTTCCAGTTGGGATCCGCACTGCGGATATCGCGGGTAAAGGTCCAGATGTCGCGAGTTCCGACCGCATCGGTCAGCGATCCTGCAACGACATTGCCCTCCCTGTCGCGGGTCACGGCGGCGATATCGGCTTCGAAGCTCAGGACCACTTCGGCAATGCGATCACGAACGGAAGCTTCGACGATCTGTGCCTTCTCGATACGGACGAGACGATTGTCGAGCACATGGCCTTCCGCTTCGCGCGCGACGATCGATTCTTCGAACGACGCCTGTACCTCGGGGTCGCACAACCATGCCAGCTCTTCGCGATCCCCGCGCCAGAAGGCTTCGAGCACCATCTTATAGGCGCTTTTGGCGCCCTCGACGAATTGCGGAACGTCGAAACTGCGGTCGGCAGCAATCAGCGCACGAACACCGTTTTCGGCGCCCGCCGCGATGAACCCATCGGCCAGCCTCACCGATTCGCCGCTGCCCTGATTCATGGGGCCGGGTTGCAGCACAGTGACCTTCGCGCGGTCTTCCGCCGGGCGCATGACCGGCTCCTGCTCATGCCCCGTGCGTTTGCCGAGTACGGAGTAGAGCCGCAGCGCCAGGAAACCGGCGATCAGAGCGAGGATGACGATCACGTACACGGAAGGCTATACCCTTTGTTCGGGACGATGTTCCACGCAACATAGGCATGTTTGCGCGATACTTCAAATAGCCGTGGCCCAGCCACGGGCATTGCTCCGCCCCGCCCCCCCTGCTAAGCGCGCGGGTCATCGTATTTTCCGGGGGCGACGGGTTCCCGGCAGCAGGGAAAGTCAAGGACGAGCATGGCCGACCAAACGGACCACATCATCACCAGCATCGGCAATGGCGCGGACACCGCCCCCCAGATCGCGCTCATCAGCCAGTATGTGAAGGACCTGTCCTTCGAAAATCCGAACGCGCCCGCCGTCTACCAGTGGCAGGACCAGCCGCAGATCGACGTGCAGTTCAACATCGGCGCCGACAAGGTCGGCGACGAAGTGCTGGAAGTCTCGCTCAAGATCGAAGTGAAGGCGATCGCGCCGCAGGGCACCGCCTTTGCGGTCGAACTGGTCTATGCCGCGATCTTCGGGATGCGCAACGTGCCCGACGACCAGATCCAACCCTTCATGCTGGCCGAAGCGCCCCGCCTCATCTTCCCCTTCGCCCGTCGCGTGCTGGCCGACGCGATCCGCGACGGCGGCTTCCCGCCGCTGTTGCTCGACCCCATCGATTTCGGCGCGCTCTACCTTCAGCAGGCGCAACAGATGGAAGCGACCACGGGCGAACCTGCCGGTCACGCCTGACTTCCATGACCGTCGACCGGGGGCGTAAAGCGTGAAACTCGTCCGCGCCCTCGGCTCGGTCGGCGGGCTGACGCTCGCCAGCCGCATCCTGGCGCTCGTGCGCGATTCGCTGGCGGCGCGTTATGTCGGCGCTGGCTTCGCGTCGGACGCGTTCAACGGCGTCGCCTTCCGTCTGCCCAACATGTTCCGCGCGCTGTTCGCAGAAGGGGCCTTCTCCGCCGCCTTCATCCCGCTCTTCAACCGCAAGGCGGCGGGAGAAGGCGGCCTGCCTTCTGGCTACGATTTCGCCCAGCGTGCGCTCGCCGTGCTGTTCCCGGTCCTGATCCTCTTCACCGCGATCCTCATCGCCGCCGCATGGCCGATCACCTGGGCATTGTCAGGCGGATTTTCGCGCCAGAACCCCACGGCGGACCAGTTCGCCTTCGCGGTCATGCTCTCACGCATCACCATTCCCTATCTGGCGCTCATTTCGCTCGCCTCGCTGCTGGGCGGCATCCTGAATTCCCTCGACAAATTCTGGGTCAACGCCGCAGCCCCCATCCTGCTCAACATCAGCATGATCGCGGGCCTGTGGCTGTTCCACGGCGCGGACGAATATGAGACGGCGCGGGTGCAGGCAATTTCGGTGACGGTGGGCGGCGCGTTGCAACTGGCGTGGCTGACATGGGCATGCCGCCGCGCGGGTGTGTCGCTGAAGCTGCGGCGGCCAAGGCTGGACGCCGACGTCAGGGAATTGCTGCGCCTCATCGTGCCCGCCGCCGCGGGCGCTGGCGCGTCGCAGATCAACCTCCTCGTCTCCACCGCCCTGTCGGGATGGCTGCTCGCGTCGGGATCGATCACCTACATCTATTATGCCGATCGCCTCAATCAGCTGCCGCTCGGCCTCATCGGCATCGGCCTCGGCACCATCCTCCTCCCCACCATCTCGCGCATGCTGTCGAAAGGGCAGGAGGTCGAAGCGATGGAAACGCAGAACCGGGGCATCGAACTCGCCCTGTTCCTGACGCTGCCTGCGACCGTCGCCTTCCTGACGGTCGCCGAACCCATCGTGCGCGGCCTCTTCCAATATGGCCGGTTCACCGCCGAGGATGCGATGCGGTGCGGCTGGGCGCTCTCGGCTTTCTCCATCGGGCTGCCGAGCTATGTGCTCGTAAAGGTGCTGACGCCGGGCTATTATGCACGCGGCGACACGAAGACGCCGGTGCGCTACGCCATGCTGTCGATCCTCATCAACATCGCGGGCAACATGACGATGATCCCGTCGCTGGGCAGCATCGGGCTGGGTCATGTCGGTCCGCCGCTCGCGACCGCGCTGTCTTCCACGATCAATGTCGCAATGCTCTATCGCACGCTGGTGAAGCGCGGCCATTTCGCCGCCGACGCCCGCCTGCGCCGTCGCCTGCCCCGCCTGGCGATCGCCGCGCTCATCATGGGCGCGGCGCTGCTGGCGGGCAATCACCTGCTCGATCCATGGCTGACCGGCGCGATGCTCCAGCGCTATGTGGCGCTCTCTCTCCTTGTGGGGGCAGGCGTTGCACTATACGGACTGGCCTGCGTCGCGGTGGGTGCCTATCGCCTGTCCGACATCAAGGCGCTCGTCCGCGCCAAGTCCGCAACCCCCTGAACCAACGGATCATACCCATGCGCGTCCTTTCCGGCATCCAGCCGACCGGCAACCTGCACCTTGGCAATTATCTGGGTGCGATTCGCAACTGGGTGCGGATGCAGGATGAGATGACGGGCGACGCGCAATGCTTCTTCTTCTTAGCCGACATGCACAGCATCACCGTGCACGAAGGGCGTGAGCAGCGCATTCGCAACGTGCGCGACATGGCCGCAGCCCTGGTCGCCGCCGGGATCGATCCCGATCGTTCGGTCCTCTTCAACCAGGCACGGGTGCCCGCCCATGCGGAACTATGCTGGTTGCTGAACGGCACCGCGCGCATCGGCTGGCTCAACCGCATGACCCAGTTCAAGGACAAGGCGGGCAAGGACCGAGAAGGGGCCTCGGTCGGCCTGTTCGTCTACCCCGTGCTTCAAGCCGCCGACATTCTGGTCTACAACGCGACGCATGTGCCAGTGGGCGAGGACCAGAAACAGCATCTGGAACTGGCGCGCGACATCGCCGCGAAATTCAACACCGACTTCGGCGTCGACCTCTTCACCCTGCCCGATCCGATCATCCCCAAGGAATCGGCGCGGATCATGTCGCTGCGCGACGGCACGGCCAAGATGTCGAAATCCGACCCCAGCGATATGAGTCGCATCAACCTCACCGACGATGACGACGCCATCATGGCCAAGGTGCGCAAGGCGAAGACCGACCCCGAACCCCTGCCCGAAAGCGCGCAGGCCCTTGCCGGACGGCCCGAAGCGAGCAACCTCGTCGGCATTTTCGCCACGCTGTCGGGCACGACAACCGACGCTGTATGTGCCGATTTCGCGGGTAAAGGCTTTGGCGCGTTCAAACCGGCGCTGGGCGAGCTGCTGGTCGAAACGCTGCGTCCCATCCGCGAACGCTTCATGGAACTGCGCACCGACGACGCCGCGCTCGACGCCATTCTGGACAAGGGTGCCGGCAAGGCGGCGGCGGCAGCCGAACCGACGCTGCGCGCCGCCTACGACGCAATGGGGCTGATGCGATAGCGGCGTGTCGCCCTGTCCCTTTGGGAAGGGGCGGCGCGACGCACGGGAACCGGTCAGCCGTGCCGTCATTGGGACGACGGAACATGGTTTTGCGCCCATATGACGGCTTCGCGCGTTCAAACGATGTTCAGTTGCGTTTTGCTAGGGCAGGGCGCAGGAAGATCAACAGGCACTTCGCCTGATACAGGACGTGACCATAATGACCCGTAAGAAGACTTTCGGTCTGATCGCAGCGCCCATCCTGGCGCTGACGGCGCTGTCGGGCTGCGCCACAGGATTCAAGGCCGACGTTGCCCGGTTCCAGCAACTGCCCGCACCGCAGGGCCAGACCTTCACCGTAGTCGCGGACGATCCGCGCCTCGCGGGCGGTCTCGAATTCGCGCATTATGCCGACATCGTCGGCGCGCGCCTGTCGCAGACCGGCTATGTGCCCGCCAGCGATCCCGCCCGCGCCGACCTGATCGTGCGTGTCGCCTACGATGTCGACAACGGTCGTGAAAAGGTGCGCTCGACCGGATTTGCCGGCGGCGGATGGGGTCCGGGCTGGGGCCCCGGCTGGGGCGGTCGCTTCGGCTATGGCGGCTATTGGGGCCGCCCGTGGGGCTATGGGTTCTACGATCCCTGGCTGTTCGGCGGTAGCGGGTTCAACGACGTGTCGAGCTATACCGTCTACACTGGCGACCTCAGCGTCAAGATCGACCGCGCCGCCGACAATCGCCGCCTGTTCGAAGGCAAGGCGCAGGCCCAGTCGTTGTCGAACAAGCTCACCTATCTGGTCCCGAACCTGATCGACGCTATGTTCACCGATTTCCCCGGTCGCAACGGCGAAAGCATCAAGATCACCTTGCCGCCCGAAAAGCGCGGCTGAGGCCAGGCTTACGGCTGGCAAACCCAAAACCCGGCGAGTTCCGCTCGCCGGGTTTTTCATAACCAGCGCGCCGATCCGCGCCGGAAGAAAGGATCGGCGCGACAGCATGCGCGTTGAGCCGGGGCCATTTAGCCTGACGATTTCGCTCCATGCGCTTCCTGCTTCTGTCCCTCCCAATACTGTTCGCCGCGGCCTGCGAAGACCGTCAGAATGTCGATAACGCCGCCCCTCCGTCCGCGCCGTCGCCATCGATTGCCGTCGCTAAGAGCGCCACGCCGCCACCCCCCGCCCCCTCGCAGTCTGCCGTGAAAAATTGCTATCTTGCGGTGGACGGCACGGTGCATGTCGACGGACGCTGCCGGGTCTTCCCCATGGGCGATGGCGGCTATACGCTCAACACCTGGGACGGTGGCAAGCCTGCCGCATCGCATTTCGCGATTGTCGAGCCGCGCGGGGACGGCACGGCGGATGCCACCTGGAACGCCGATCCCGACGACGATCGCGCCTACGACCCACTCGGGCGGCTGAGGCGCGAAGGGCCGTGCTGGACAGGCGAACGGGCACGCATCTGCGCATCGTGAAGGCGCGCTTGGGCTCTGGCGCGACTTTTGCCCTGTTCACTCTCCTGCGGCGTCGATAGCGTCGGGCATCCGCCTCCTGCCCGAAAGCCCGCTTATGTCCCTCACCGTTCGCATCCTCCTGGCGCTGGCGTCGGGGCTTGCCTGCGGCATCGGCCTTGCGGAATGGGGCAGCGGTTGGGAGGGACAGGTGCTTGCCGTCGCGCAGCCCCTGGGCAAGGCATGGCTCGGCGGGCTCCAGATGCCGCTCATCCCCCTCATCTTTGCCCTGCTGGTCACCGGCATTGCGCAGGCGGCGGCGACCGCGCGCAGCAACGGCATGGCCGGTCGGGCCATCGGCCTTTTCGCGGCGATGCTGGTCGCTTCCGCCAGCGTCGCCGCCCTCCTGGGGCCGCTGATGCTGCGTCTCTTCCCCGTGCCCTCCGGCGCGGTCGGCGCGCTGGCGGGCGCAGCGCCGGTCACCGAAGTGCCCGACGTGCGACCGTCCGCCGAATGGCTTCTGGGCTTCATCCCGGTCAACCCGCTCAAGGCCGCGAGCGAGGGCCAGGTGGTCGCGGTGGTCCTCTTCGCGATGGTCTTCGGTTTTGCGGTCACCCGCATCGCGACGGAGCGCCGCACGCTCCTCACCGGCTTTTTCGAAGCGCTGTCCGACGCCCTGCTGGTCGTGGTCCGATGGGTGCTGTGGCTTGCGCCGGTGGGCGTGTTCGCGCTGGCGCTTGTGGCGGGCGCGCGATCGGGCCTGGCGACGGCGGGCGCGCTGCTCCACTATATCGGCTTCATCGTCGCGATCTGCCTGATCGTGACGCTGCTGCTCTACCCGCTGGTGGCGGGGGCGGGGCGCATTGGCCTTGCCCGTTTCGCCCGCGCCGCCCTTCCCGCGCAGGCCATCGCCTTTTCGACGCAAAGCTCGATCGCCTCTCTTCCCGCCATGATCGAGGCGAGCGACGGCCCGCTCGGCGTGCGTCCGACGAGCCGCAGCATCGTCCTGCCGCTCGCCATCTCGCTCTTCCGCGTCACCAGCCCACCCGCCAATCTCGGCGTCGCCATCTATGTCGCGGCGATGAATGGCGTCGCCCTGGGGCCCACGCAACTGATGCTCGGCGTCGTCGTCGCCGCTATCGTCAGCCTGGCGGCGGTGGGCCTTCCCAGCCAGATCACATTCTTCACCACCACCGGCCCCATCTGCCTTGCGATGGGCGTGCCGGTCGAAGCACTGCCGCTGCTGCTGGCGGTGGAAACCGTGCCGGACATCTTCCGCACGGTGGGCAATGTCACCGCCGACCTTGGCGTGACTCGCATCCTCGACATCAGGGAAGTCGGCGGGCGCTCAATATCCTGACGGGCGTTTCCAGCATCTGCCCCTTCATCACCCCTTCGCCCTTCGTCGGCGACTTGGGTTCGGCGAGAATCGCCTTCACCACGTCCATGCCCTCGACCACATGGGCAAAGACGGCAAAGCCCTGATTGTCGCCCGCCGCCTGCGGCTGCGCATCCATTGCCGGCATCTTTCCCAGCACGATGAAGAAGTCCCCCGTCGCGCTCCCCGGCGCATAACGCGCCATCGACAGCGCGCCATCGTCATGGGTGAGGCCGGTTTGGGTCGTCGGCTCATGCCGGATGGGCGGCAGGATGCGCTTGGGATCGTTCTGCGTCCCCGCCTGCACGAAGCCATAATCGCTGGCCCCCACCCCGCGATAGAAAGCAGTGCCGTCGAACCGCTTCTGGTCGACATATTTGAGGAAATTGGCTGCCGTCACCGGCGCCTTGTCGCCATGCACGGCAATGACGATGCGGCCCTTGTCCGTTTCGACCGCCACGCGCACGTCGCCGGGCGCGGTCGTCTGCGCCACGGCGGGCGCGAGGGAGAGGAAGGCGAGCAGCAGCAGGATGGAGCGAATCATGGGGCCAGCGTAACGCGCGCCCGCGCCCGCGTCAGCCCTCCAGCTGCCGCAGCAATGCGCGCACGTCGGCGTCGATCTCGGGATTGCTCTCGCGCAGCGCCTCGATGGTGCGGACCGCGTGGATCACTGTGCTGTGATCGCGCCCGCCGAAGATGCGCCCGATTTCGGGCAGCGAACGCGGCGTCATCTTCTTGGCCAGATACATCGCCACCTGCCGCGGGCGAGCGACGGCGCGGGCGCGGCGCTTGGAACGCATTTCCGCCGGGTCGATCTTGAAATGGGCGGCGCACGCCTTCTGGATTTCGTCGACGGTGATGCGCCGGGCATTGGCGCGCACCGCATCGGCAAGCATCTGCTGCGCGAAATCGAGGTCGATCGCGCGCCCGGTCAGCTGGCCATAGGCCACCAGCTTGTTGAACGCGCCTTCCAGTTCGCGCACGTTCGACCGGATCGACCGGGCAAGGAAGTCGATCACCGCGTCGGGCACCGGCGGGTCGCCCGCCACCAGGCGCTTGGCATCGAGGATCGCGAGCCGCAGGTCGAGCGCTGCGGGCTGGATATCGGCGACAAGTCCCCCCGCGAGTCGCGAAAGGATGCGCGGGTCGATACCGTCGAGCTGCTGCGGCGCGCGGTCGGCGGTCACGACGATACGCGCACCGGCGTCGATCAGGTCGTTGACGGTGTGGAGAAACTCCTCCTGCGTCGACCCCTTGCCCGCGATGAACTGGATGTCGTCGATCAGCAACAGCCGCGCCGCGCGCAACCGGGCCTTGAACGCCATCGTCTCATTCGCGCGCATCGCATTCACGAATTCCATCATGAAACGCTCGGCCGACATGTAGAGCACCGGGGCTTCCGGCGAATGCGCGCTGAAATCGGCGGCGATGGCATGCAGCAGGTGCGTCTTGCCCTGCCCGGTACCGCCATGGATGAAGAGCGGGGTGAAGCGCGGCTGTGCTTTCGCCGCCATCGCCTGCGCGGCGGAAAAGGCAAGGCGATTGGTGTCGCCCACCACGAAGTCGGCAAAGCCGTGGCGCGGGTGGAAATTGGAGGCGGCGACAGGCGCAACGGCGGCGGGCACAGCGGAAGGCTTTTCCACATGCACCACTTCCAGCAGGCGCGGCCCCATCATGTCCGGCGCGCGGCGAAGGCGCACGTCGCGCACGCCCACGCCCGCCACGCGCCACGCCATGCGCAGCCGGTCGCCGAACTGACCCGACACGAAATTGGCGCTGAAGTCGCTGGCCACCAGCAGGTCGAGCGTTTGCGATTCGGGGCAATAATCGCCCAGGCGCACCGGCTTCAGCCACTGGTCGAACATCCGGGCGCCCACGTCGCGGCGCAGGCCTGCCCGGATTCCGGCCCAGGCGGATTCCAGGCTATCGTCTGCCTGTACCGTCTGCCCATCCTGCCAAGCCACCACGCGCACGCCATCCTTCATTCTGTCTTACCCCCCGTGCCGCTGCGTCATCCGCAAGGGCGAAGTCGTCAGGCAAAAGGATACCGAACGGAAAAGCCCCCGCCTTTCCGGCTCCCTTGCCAGACCAATGTTCCTGACGGCGCGCCATCGGTGATTCGACAGCGGCCGGATTTCGAAAATAGACAGCCGCGCTCCGCCGGATCAAGGCCGTCCCGGTTCAAAAAACTGAAATAAAGGGTTTGACAGTGGAAACCCGCGGATTCCCGAAAGCTATGAAATTATCCTGTAATTTCATAGTCTTATATTAGTCATTTTGAGATGCGGTGCATCGAATCGCGGGGAATCCGTCATTACCGCTTGATGACCGGATTGCGTCCAACGCCAAAAGGCCCGCTCCGGCGATGCGGAGCGGGCCTTTGAAATTCGACCGTGGTCGAATGGGGTCAGGCGAGTGCGCTGACAGCCTTGGTCAGGCGGCCGAACTTGCGCGCGGCGGTATTCTTGTGGAGCACGCCGCGTGCGACGCCGCGCGCCATTTCAGGCTGCACGCTGGCGAGCGCGGTGGCGGCGGCATCCTTGTCGCCGGCGGTGATGGCGGCTTCCACCTTCTTCACCAGGGTGCGGATCCGGCTGATGCGGGCGCCATTGATCGCGGCGCGACGCTCGTTGCGACGGATGCGCTTCTTGGCTTGCGGCGTATTGGCCATTCTTTTCCTCGGTTCTCTTCAAATCTTGGGCAAGAGGCCCGATCAGATTCGCCGACCAGCCTCGTGAAGGTGCGCCCCTTACAGGGGAATAAGGCACCCGTCAACGGGGCCGGTCCGCGCTATTTCTGGCATCGGGGGCAGTAAAAGGTGGACCGCCCGCCATCGACTCGCCGCCGCACCACGCCGCCGCATGGGCATGGTTCGCCCTCGCGGCCATAGACGCGCCACTGTTTGGAAAAATAGCCCAGCTCGCCATCGGGCCGCGCATAATCGCGCAGGGTCGATCCTCCCGCCGTGATCGCGGCGGTCAGCACGGTGCGAATCGATTCGACCAGCAGGGCCAGCCGCGCGCGACCGATCTTGCCTGCCGCCCTTGTCGGCGCGATGCCCGCCATGTTGAGCGCCTCGCACACATAGATATTGCCCAGTCCGGCGACGACCCGCTGATCGAGCAGCGCGGCCTTGATCGAGGTGGCCTTGCCCGCCAGCGCGGCGGCCAGCCGGTCGGCGTCGAACTGCGCGCCCAGCGGCTCGGGCCCCATGCGCATAAAGGGCGGATAGCTGCCCCACCCGTCCGTCCGCACGAGGTCCAGCGATCCGAACCGGCGCGGATCGTTGAGGCTCAGCACGCGCCCCTTCCCCGTTTCGATCAGTAGATGGTCGTGCGTGCCGATCTGCGCCGGGTCGATGCGCCATCGCCCCGACATACCGAGGTGAAAGATCAATATGTCGCCCCGGTCGGTTTCGATGAGGCCATATTTGGCGCGCCGCGACAGCCCCGTGACCCGCGCGCCCGTCAACCGCTGGCGCAGATCGACGGGAATGGGAAAGCGCAGGTCCGCGCGGCGCGGCTCGACGCGCGTCAGCACCTCGCCCTCCAGCACGGCGCGCAGGCCGGCGACGGTGGTTTCGACTTCGGGAAGCTCAGGCATGATGCCCCATGTAGGCGTCAGCGGAGCGCACGAACAGGGGCGTCGGGATCGAGGTCGGGCCAGCGGTCGATCAGCGCGGCGGTGACGCCGTTGGTCCAGCCGAACCCGTCCTGCAACGGATATTCCCCGCCGCCGCCCGGCTTGCGCTGCTCCACATCATATTTCTCCAGCATCTTGCCCGTCTCGCGGAAGGCCGCGTCCACCGTGCCGATCCATCGGCGGGCGACCTCCTTCGCCAGCGCGGCATGCCCGTTCCGCGCCAGCCCCTCGACCGCAGCCCATTGCAGCGGCGCCCAGCCGTTGGGGCTGTCCCATTGCTGCCCGCTCGCGATGCCGGTGGTGCGCAGCCCGCCCTCGCCCAGCAGGCGCGCGCGCGTCAGCCGCGCCACGGCGTCGGCCTGCCGCGCGTCCGAAAGGCCGACGAACAGCGGAAAGAGCGTCGCCGCCGACAGGATGCCGGTGGGCCTGCGCCGGGTGCGGTCCCAGTCGGCATAGCGCCCCTCCCCCGGCATCCACAGCCACCGGTCGATCGCCGCCTTGCGCGCGTCCGCCAGCCCGGCAAAGCGCCAGGCGCATGGCCCGTCCCCCGCCGCCCGGCACCGGTCCGCGATGCTGCGCTCCAGCCGCCAGAGCAGGCTGTTGAGGTCGACGGGCACGATCTGCGTCGTGCGGACCGTCGCGAGTCGCCGGGGGTCGGCGAGCCAACGCGCGGAAAAGTCCCAGCCGCTTTCCGCCC
>NZ_QFOA01000017.1 GCF_003248505.1 Sphingobium sp. | reverse complement strand
GTCCCCCGCTCAAAGCTAAGGGACGTGTTCAAACATGGGTCACTTCTCAGTGGAAATTACTGGCCTCCCCGGGTCACTTCTCAGCGGCAATCAACACCCTCTACTTCGATAACGCCTGCCCGACCCATGACATCATGGACACAGTGGGCATTTGGCAAAGAAACCGGACGTTCGAACCGATGCTCGCTTAAACGTTGACATATAGACTTATGATTTACTAATGAAGCACAGGGAGGTGCCTCGATGCGCTTGGAAGGAAAATCCGCGGTCGTGACCGCGGCCGGTCAAGGAATAGGCCGGGCGACAGCAGAAAGATTGAAGGCCGAGGGGGCCAAGGTGTGGGCCGTGGATCGAGATGCCACCGCCCTAGCGTCACTGACCGGCATGGAGCAGGTCGAGATAGACCTGACCGACCCTGCGGCGATCGAAGCCTTGCACGGTCTGATCGGACCTGTGGATATATTGGCAAACGTCGCCGGATACGTTGCGGCGGGCGATATTCTTCACTGCACGCAGCGCGACTGGCGCTTGTCGTTTGATCTGAATGTCGACGCCATGTTCCATCTTATTCGCGCCTTTCTGCCTGCGATGGTCGAACGCGGTGGAGGAAGCATTATCAACATGTCGTCGATAGCTTCCAGCGTGAAGGGTATTCCCAACCGCTTTGCCTATGGCGCTTCGAAAGGCGCCGTTGTCGGTTTGACGAAGGCGATCGCAGCCGACTTTGCCGGGCGAGGCGTCCGATGCAACTGCATCTGCCCAGGTACGGTAGAAACGCCTTCCCTGCGTGCGCGGATCGAACAGCAGGCAGATGGACAGGGCGTGAGGATAGAGGAAGCCAATGCCGCCTTCGTGGCTCGACAGCCCATGGGCCGGCTCGGCAGGGCAGACGAGATCGCAGCACTGTTCGCCTATCTGGCGAGCGACGAAGCCGCGTTCACTACAGGCGCCGTTCACGTCATCGACGGCGGTTGGGTCAACTAGGGGTAAAAACATGAAATTGTTGCGATATGGACCCGTGGGTCAGGAAAAGGCCGGCATATTGACCAATGGCGTCATTCGCGCCCTTCCAAACCATTTGGGCGATCTGGCAGGGCAACGTTTGTCGCGCGCAGGACTGGCCGAGATTGCCGCGCTGGAACCGCTCTTACTACCGGTCGTTCAACCCGATGTACGGATCGGGGCGTGCGTAGGCTCTGTCGGCAAATTCATCTGTATAGGCCTGAATTATTCCGATCACGCCGCAGAAACGGGGGCACAAATCCCCGACGAGCCCGTGATTTTCGGTAAATGGACGAGTGCCATTCAGGGGCCGTTCGATCCGGTCGAAATTCCGCGCGGATCGACGAAGACCGATTGGGAGGTCGAATTGGGGATCGTCATCGGCAAGACCGGTCGGCATATCGAGGAAGCTGACGCGCTGAGCCATGTGGCGGGATATTGCGTCGTCCATGATGTTTCCGAGCGGGATTTTCAGTTCGAACGCGGCGGCACCTGGGACAAGGGCAAGGGGTGCGACACGTTCGGCCCCATCGGCCCATATCTTGTGACGCCCGACGAAGTTCCCGACCCTCAAACGCTCCGCCTTTGGCTGGAAGTCGATGGCCATCGCTATCAGGACGGCACGACCGCCAATATGATATTCCCGGTTGCATGGCTGATCTCTTATGTCAGCCAGTTTTGCACGCTCAATCCAGGAGATATCATTTCCACCGGCACCCCAGCGGGCGTCGGCATGGGTCAGAAGCCCCAACTCTATCTCAAGCCTGGGCAAAATGTTCGTCTGGGTATCGACGGACTGGGCATTCAGGATCAGGTGATGGTGGCGGCACAGTGACACATATCGTTGGTCTTCGGACGATCGACCTGCGCTTTCCGACCAGCCACGCGCTGGACGGATCGGACGCCATGAACCTCGATCCCGATTATTCGGCTGCCTATGTCATTCTTGAAACCGATGTGGACGGGTTGGAGGGCCATGGGCTGACCTTCACGATCGGGCGGGGCAATGAAATTTGCATCGCCGCCATCGAAGCGATGCGACACCTCGTAGTCGGCAGAAGCCTCGACGCGTTCGCCGCCGATCCGGGCCTTGGGTGGCGTGAACTCACAGGAGACAGCCAATTGCGCTGGATCGGCCCGGACAAAGGCGCGATGCATCTCGCGACAGGCGCAGTCGTCAATGCCATCTGGGATTTATGGGCCAAGGCGGAAGGCAAGCCGATCTGGCGGTTGGTTGCGGACTTGAGCCCTCAACAACTCGTCAAGGCGATCGATTTTCGGTACCTCAGCGACGCCGTAACGCAAGACGAGGCACTCGCCCTTCTCACCGAAAAGGCACGGGGCAAGGAGGAGAGGATCGCAACCCTCGAAGCACAGGGATATCCTTGTTATACGACGTCGGCCGGATGGTTGGGATATTCCGACGATAAGTTGCGCCGTTTGGCTCAAGAGGCAATCGATGCAGGTTTTAACCATGTAAAACTAAAGGTCGGCCGCAGTCTGGAAGATGACATTCGTCGGGTGAAGATCGCGCGGGATGTTATCGGTCCCGATCGCCATCTTATGATCGACGCCAATCAGGTCTGGGAAGTAGGCGAAGCGATCGACTGGGTAAATGCACTTGCCTTCGCCAACCCATGGTTCATCGAGGAACCGACCAGTCCCGATGACATATTGGGTCACAAGGTAATTCGCAACGCCATTAAGCCGTTACGTGTCGCCACAGGCGAGATGTGTCAGAACCGTATCATCTTCAAACAGTTTATCACATCGGGTGCGATCGATATCGTGCAGTTGGACGCGTGCAGGATAGGCGGTGTAAACGAAGCGCTCGCGATCCTGCTGCTTGCCGCCAAATATGGGCTGCCTGTCTGCCCTCACGCAGGCGGCGTTGGCCTATGTGAATATGTGCAGCATCTTTCGATGATCGATTATCTGTGCTTTTCGGGCACCACCGAGGGGCGCGTCATCGAATATGTCGATCATCTTCACGAGCACTTTTTGGAACCCTGTGTGATCCGAGACGCAGCCTATATGCCGCCTCGCATGCCGGGATATTCGATAGAGATGAAACCGGATACGTTGCGAGATTTCGAATTCAAAGGCTAGTTTAGCTTCTTGGAAATTCCGCTTAAAAACGATGCCTATCCGAATTGCGGCGGACGAGGGATATTATAATATGTCGAAAGACGGAATAAGGTCTTATACGCCCGCCATAATATTGACGGTATCCTTATTTTTTCTATGGGGCATGGCCAATAATCTCAACGATATCCTTATCGCCCAGTTCAAGAAGGCTTTCACCCTCTCTGATTTCGAAACCAGCTTAGTGCAACAATCCTTTTACATGGGATATTTTTTGCTCGCCATTCCCGCGGCGTTTTTAACGAGAGCCAAAGGCTATAAAGCATCCATAGTGACAGGCTTGCTGCTCTATAGCCTCGGTGCGCTTCTTTTCTATCCAGCTGCACATTATGGTCAATATGCGTTTTTCCTGGCGGCGCTGTTCATCATCGCATGCGGTCTCGCCTTTCTCGAAACGGCCGCAAACCCGTTGATGACGGAGCTGGGCGATCCGTCCGGCGCCACTCGACGTCTCAACTGGGCGCAGGCCGCTAATCCTGCGGGCACCCTTACCGGCGTTCTGATCGGCAAGTTTTTCATACTCTCCGATATTGTCGCGCATGAAGCCGCCCTTGAAAAAATGCCGACGGCGGCGCGCCAGGCATTATTACGCGATGAAATTCTTGCAGTGCAGACCCCCTACCTTTTGATCGGCTTGCTGGTTTTGACATTCGCCGCCGCCGCCAGCCTAATTGATTTCCCGAAGGGAAGCCTGGCACAAGGACAAATCGTCGATCGTCCACGCTTCAGAATGTTATTCAAACATAAGACGTTGTTGTTCGCGACCGTCGCGCAATTTTTCTACGTCGGCGCGCAAGTCGGAATCTGGAGCTATACGATACGATACGCGCAGGCGAACGTGCCGGGCATCGGCGAAAGAAGCGCAGCAGATTATCTGTTCGCAAGCCTGGTCCTGTTCGGACTGGGTCGCGTGATCGGAACCGCACTTATGGCGCGGATCGGGGCTGGATATATTCTGTCGATATTTGCGGGCGCCAGTCTTGTGCTGACGGCACTTGCCGCCTTGGTCGGCGGGCGACCCGGTCTGTTTATGCTCGTGTCTGCAAGCTTTTTCATGTCCATCCAATTTCCCACCATCTTTGCACTCGGCGTAGGCGGATTGGGCGTACTCCGGCGATTAGGCTCTTCGTTGCTCGTCATGGCCATCATTGGCGGAGCGGCGTTGACCGCGTTGATGGGATACGCATCCGATCTGACGGGCATCAACGGCGCCTTGATCGTGCCGACTGTCTGTTTTATCGCAGTGGTATGTTTTGGGTGGAACCAGCGTACCATAGCGGCTGCTCCAGACATTACCCCTCATAATCAATGACATGCAGGTCGATATAGCGGCAGCCCATGCGGAAGCCGGTTGCCTCCCAACACAGCATTTTCAGACGTTTTTATAACGGGGCATAGCCCCCTTTAGAATTGGCCTATGGAACACAGCCCCGCCACCATGGAAATTCATATGTAATTTCATAATTGACATATGAACCCTGAGTTCTACAGTGAATTCACCGGATGATAATAGGAGGGGCTTTTGGAACGGCGTCATACAGCTTTGAAACTTTGGGCGACTACGGCCTTGGCTGGCGGGTTGTTTTATCCAATGGCCTTGCAGGCCCAGGTTCCGCAAAGCGATCCGCGCACCCTGCCTGCCGGGCAGGGTGACGCGACATCGGCAGATATCGTCGTCACCGGCATCCGCGCCAGTCTCGCTAGTGCCATCAATCAAAAGCGCCAAGCCGACTCAATTGTGGACACAATTGCAGCCGAGGACATCGGCGCATTTCCCGACACAAATATCGCCGAATCGCTCCAGCGGGTAACGGGCATTCAGATCGCTCGCAATCGGGGCGAAGGTCAGTCCATCTCCATTAGGGGCCTGGAACCGAAATTTGCGCGCGTGTTGTTGAATGGAGATGGCGTCACGTCACTATCGCCCAGCGGCATTAATACCGTCGGCACCGCCGGACAGTCGCGCACGTTCGATTTCACCATTCTGGCGCCTGATTTTATCAGTGCGCTTGAGGTTTACAAATCTCCAACGGCGGACCTCGATGAAGGCGGCATGGCTGGCACCGTCAATATCAAGACCATCCGCCCGCTCGATCTGAAAAGTCGACGGCTGAACGTCAATATTCAGGGTTCCAAAAACAGTTATGCCGACCAGCTAGGCTATAAAGCCACGGCCATCTACGCCGATCAGTTTTTGGACGACACGGTCGGTGTCATGATCGGATACGATCGGTCACGTCGGTTTCTCGTCACCCAAAGTTACCAAAGTTCCGGCATGGAGCGGAAACTTGAGTCTGGCTACAACCCTGCCGGCCGCGTCGATTTCAATTTTGACGGTGACACCAGGGACGCTTTTCGTCTCAACCATGTGCTGCAGTTGCAGAACGACCGGGGCACGCGTGATCGCGAAACGATCATCGCAACCCTTCAGGCCCGACCCGTCGATGGCCTCACACTGCGATTGGATGGATTGCGGTCGACGTTCAACAGCGATCTTTCGGGCGACTTTGAATCCGCCCAGTTCCATTTGAACGGCGATCCGTCGATACCCGGCAATCCGGTCAGGGCAACGCACTTCAGCAGCATCGTCCCAACCAGCGATGATGTTTCCAACGATCCCGCAGCGACCCCGATTGCCGGTTTGATCGATTATATCGACCGCGACGGCGTGTTCCTGAGCAACACCAACAAACTGGCAGCGGAACGCAGCCGACTGCAGACATTCACGGCAAGCGCCGACTATGAGTCAGGGCCATGGCTCGTCTCACTGCAAGGCACGCGCAGCACCTCTCGCAAGTTCAGCTCCAACTATGGGATCGATGCGCAGCGTTGGGGCAATGTCATACAGGATTACCGGACCGATGTCGGCGGCATTCCGACCTTCGCTTATGTCCGCGGGACCGATCCGCTGGATGCCTCGAAATGGTATATTCCCAATGCTGCCTTCGTCGGGACCGCTGTCGATACGCCGGTAAAGGCCAAGCAACGCATCCTGTCCGGTGACGTCAAATACGAACCGTCGGCAGAGTGGTTGACCGCCATACGGTTTGGCGTGAAATGGGCCAGAAACTCGCTGTTCCAAGGTGACAGGCGGGTCGCGGCCTTGGCACCTCAACTGGCCGCCCTGATCGGCACCCGCGCCATACCCAATGCATTCAACGGCGGTGCAGGAATCCTGGCTGCCCCCTATCTGAAGACATTCGGAGGGGACGATTTCCTGTCGCGCTACGACGGCGACTCCACTTTCCCGACAACCTATCTCGCGCCGGACACCCGGGCATTTATCGACCGTTACGGATTGGACGCCATCCTTTCGTTGCCAGGCGCGGTAACGACCAACCTGTCGAGCACCTATCGGATACGTGAAGAAACACTGGCCGGTTATGTGCGGGCCGACTATTCTCTTTTCGACGGGGCGTTGACCGGGAATGTCGGGGTGCGCGCGGTGCGCACCAAACAGGTGAGTTCAGGCTTCTCGTTCGATCCTACAACTTTGACGCTTGCCGGTACGAATTTACAGGCGTCGGGCGGGCTGCCGATCGGTGCGGAGCGGAGCTACACTGACTGGCTTCCCAGCTTCAACGCAAAATATGCGCTGGACGACAACAAGGTCGCCCGTTTCAGCGTCAGCCGCACGCTGACCCGGCCCGACTTCGGCCAGATCGCACCAGCGGTATCGACGCCGTCGTTCGTCGCCCGCACGCAGTCGGCCTCGAACCCCGCCCTTGACCCTTATCGGGCATGGAACGCAGATCTTTCGCTGGAATGGTATCCCAGTTCGGAAGCGCTGGTATCGATGGCGCTTTTCTACAAAAAGATCGAAGGCTATCTCGTCAATTCGTCTTCGTCGGTGTCCTATGCCGTGCGCGATACGGGAACCGGTCAAATCCTGAATCTCGACTTCCAGCGTACTTTCCCGGTCAACGGATCCAGCACTAGCGTCAAGGGCGTCGAAATTGCGTATCAGCAGCCGTTAACGATGCTGCCGGCACCGTTCGACGGCTTGGGTTTCAACGCAAACTACACCTTCACCGATGCAGGGAAGATCCAGTTCACGCAGGGAGGGAACGCCTATCCGTTGACCTCGGTTTCGAAGCATAGCTTCAACCTGGTTGGATATTATGAAAAAGGGCCAGTCAGCACGCGGATAGCCTATAATTACCGCAGCAAATATGTCGAAGACGCTTTGTCCTCTCGGCTCGACGGCGTATATGTCAAGCCGATCGGCCAGCTCGACGCTTCGTTTCGCCTGACCCTCAATAAGGCCGTGGCTTTGACGGTCGATGCGACCAATATTACCGACGAACCGATCGAGCGAGTCAATAAATATGGCTTTGGGCGAGGATATGAAGTCAACGGTCGGACTTTTATGTTCGGGGTACGATATTCGCTCAATTAAGGCGACCTTTGCGAGTGGGCGGATATCCCGAATAGCGTCGAGTTTTCGATCCTATGGGCTTTTCGCCGCTCGACTTCTGTGTCAGCCAATATGGCCGGGAGCTATCCATATAGTTACGACGCGACATCAGGATATGACGAGTATTATTTTGTAAATCATGTCCTGCGCTTTGCCGCTCTTGCTGATAATGTATGACGACGCTGCAGGTAGCATAGGCTTGAACCAGGCCGGTCGTATGGGCAAAAATGAACCGTTCGATCGAGCCTGCCAGGAGCGCGGCGAAACGCTATAGCGTTGGCGGTGAAACGGTCGGCGACTGGCGCAGGAGACAAAACCAGCCGATCTCTGATTGCCCAGGCCCATGAACCTGCGGATTTCTCGCAAGAACGACCGTTATGATCTGTGTCGCACGCCCCACAGCTCTTGTCAGACGTCAGGCAGGGTCTGGGAAGCAAAGCCCCAACCCTTCAATGACGCGGCCCGCTCGACCAAGGTCGCGGCATCCTCGATCGAGAAGGGATGCGCATCCTTCATGCCGTCAAGTTCGTCCCAATCGACCGGCACGGCGACCGGCGCGCCGGGGCGGGCACGAGTGGCATAAGGCAAGACCGCAGTGCTACCGCGCTGGTTGCGCAACCAGTCAACGAAGATGCGGTCCTTGCGCTTCGCCTTGCTCATCGTCGCAACGAAGCGGTCCGGCTCGGCATTGCTGAGCGCCTGCGCGAAGCGAGCAGCGAAATCCTTGTGCGTGTCCCAGTCATGCCCCGGCGTCAGCGGAACGACAACATGCACGCCCTTGCCCCCGGACAGCATGGCGAACGATACGAGCCCGATGTCGGAAAGACGGGCGCGGATGTCCTGTGCAGCGGCCTTCACCCGCGTGAAATCCATACCTTCGTCAGGGTCGAGATCGAACACCATGCGGTCGGGATGCTCCACTGCGTCCGCCCGACTGCCCCAGCCGTGGAATTCGATCGTGCCCATCTGTACGCAGGCCAGCAGGCCCTGCGCATCCTCCACATAGATATAATCTTCCGCTCCACCGTCCTTCTCACGGATCGGAACCTGATGCACGGCCTTACCGAAGGAGCCGCTGTCATGCTTTTGGAAGAAGCATTTTCGGGCACGCCCTTGCGGGCAGCGAACGAGGCTGAGCGGGCGGTTCGCAGCGAAGGGCAACATGAGCGGCGCGACGGCGGCATAATAATCCGCCAGCTCGCCCTTGGTCTGTCCGCTGTCGGGAAAGATGACGCGGTCTCGATTGCTGATTGCGACCGCCTTGTCCGCGCGCGGGGCGGCGGCGGGTTTTTCGGGTCTGACTTGCGCTGGCTTTTTATCGCCTCGCAACCCAAGGAAGCTCGCATGACGGACGCGCCCATCGGTGGTGAATTCGGCAAAGGCGATTTCGGCGACGAGGCGGGGCTTGAGCCAGACGGCAGCCCGCGCTTCGGTGCCGGGAACGTCGAGCGGCGCTTTGGCGAGCGCCAGCGGCTTCATCGCCTTGTCGAGTTCTGCCATCGTGTCCGCGTCGAAACCCGTCCCGACCTTTCCCTTGTAGACGAGCGCCTTGCCCTCATGCTGCGCGAGCAGCAGCGAGGCGAAGGGACGGCCCCGCGCCCTGCTGGCCGAGCGACCGACGATGACGAATTCCTGCCGCCGGGTGCATTTGACCTTCACCCAGTTCCGCGTGCGCCCGGCGCGATAGGGCGCGTCGATACGCTTGGCGATGATGCCTTCCTGCCCCGCAGCGCAAAGCGATTGGTAAAGCGCCTCGCCCGCGCCAATGACATGGTCGGCGACCTGGATCGGAGGCGCAGCATTGCGCAACAATGCTTCGAGCCGTTCTTTCCGCTCAATTTGAGGGAGCGGCTTCAAGTCCTCCTTATCGAGGGAGAGCAGGTCGAACGCAAAGAATTGAAAAGGCGTATCCTCCCGCTGCGACCCGTGACCGCGCTTCAACACCGTTTGCAGAGCCGAAAAGCTGGGATTTCCGTCGGCTCCGAACGCCACGATCTCCCCATCGATCAGCGCGGGCGGCAGGTCGAGAGCAGCGACGGCACGGACCAGTGGCGTGAACCTGTCGGTCCAGTCGAGGCCGTTGCGGGTGGACACGCGCACCTTGCCCCCAGCCACAGCGACGAGCGCGCGATAGCCGTCGAACTTGATTTCGTGCATCCACTCGTTGCCGGTTGGAACCGCGTCGACCAGTGTCGCGAGTTGCAGGGCGGAAAAGGCGGGCAGCTTCCCCGACGTGCGACCGGGCTTTGTCGCAATCTTTGCATTATGGTCGCGCGCAGCCTGCATTTTTTTGGAGAAGCTCTTGCCCTTCGCACCCTCGAGCGACTGGATCGCGTCCCTGTCTGCCGCGATTTCCGCCATCGACCTACCGGTGAGCACACTGGTGAGAGCGCGCTCCACCAGCGTGTCGCCCTCCCCCGCTTCGCCGTCCTCGATCTTGCGCAGCAGCCAGTTGTCGCGTTTGTCGCCGGGCCTGCGCTTCATGCGGACCAAGAGCCATTCGCCCTTCATTCGCTCCCCATCGAGCGTGAAGTGCAGATGCCCATCCTTAAGATCGTCCGCGCTCTTGCCTTCGATCGGCGCCCAGGTGCCGCGATCCCATAGCATTACCGTGCCCCCGCCATATTCGCCCTTGGGGATCGTCCCTTCGAAATCGCCGTAGCTCAAGGGGTGATCCTCTGTCTGCACGGCAAGGCGTTTGTCGGTGGGGTCGATGCTCGGCCCCTTGGTCACGGCCCAGCTTTTGAGCACGCCATCGATCTCCAGCCGGAAATCCCAGTGAAGCCGGGTCGCATCGTGCTTTTGAACGACGAAGCTGTTGCCAGTTCGCTGCGCCACCTCTCCTTTGGGTTCACGGGTGCGCGCGAAATCGCGTTTGGCGTTGTAGGCGGAAAGCGGGCTTTTGGCGGCCACGGTTGCGGCTCAAGCGCTCTTGCGGCGGGCCGCGCGGGGTTTTGCCGCAGTCTTGGCGGGCGCCTTGCGGGCGGGCGTTTTTTTGGCCGGCGCGGCCTTGCCGCCCTCGCCCACCGATTTCTTAAGCGCGGCCATCAGGTCGATCACATTGCCGCCCTTCGCCGCAGGCTCGTCCACATCCTCAATGATGCGCTTGCCCTTCGCCTTCTTCTTTTTCTCGATAAGGCGCTGAAGCGCATCGACATAACGGTCGTGAAATTCCTCCGGGTGGAAAGGCGCGGTCTTCTTGTCGATGATCGCGGTGGCAAGCTCGAGCAGATCGGGGTCGGCCTTCTGGTCGGGGATGGCGCTGAAATATTTTTGTGCCTTCGTCACTTCGTCGGCATAGCGCAACACTTCGAGGATGAGGCCCTTGCCGCACGGTTTGAGCGACACGAGCTGTTCGCGGCCGCGTACCGACAATTGCCCCAGACCGACTTTCTTCGTGGTGCGCAGCGCGTCGCGCAGGACCGCATAAGCTTCCTCCGCCAGGTCGTCGGCGGGCAAAACGAAATAGGGCTTCTCATAGAAGAGCACGTCGATTGCATCCGCGTCGACGAACTGAACGAGGTCGAGCGTCTTGCGGCTTTCGATCTTGACCGCCTCTATCTCCTCGTCCTCCAACAGGACATAATTGCCCTTCGACACCTCGAACCCGCGCAGAATTTCGTCGCGGTCGACCGGCCCGACACCGGGCGCGACCTTTTCGTAGCGGATACGCTTGCCGGTGGGTTCGTGAATCTGGTGAAAGGCGATCGCCGCACCGGACCGGGTCGCGGGATAGATTTCCACCGGAATCGAAACCAGCGCCAGCCTGATCTGCCCCTGCCAATATGCGCGTGCTGCCATGATATATACCGACCCTCCAGCCACGGTTCAGCGCGCCGCCGCTGCGGAAGTTCCGTTACGGCACCGATTCAAGTCGGATGCACGGAGCGATCCTGATGCAGGTTATCGACATGGCCCTTGCACTTCGGTCGCAGCCGTCATGCGATTGACACGGGACTCGTCGATTGCATCGATCATAGAGAGCGATATTCTCGGTTTTACGGTCCTGCCGCGCGCGGCCTAGAACGGCGCGACGGACCCCCTAGAGGAGAGAGTGCCATGGACGCCAAGACTACTGACCCCTTGCGCTGCCCGATGAAGGAACCCGGCGCGATGCGCAGCCTTCTGGGCCGCACAAACCGCGACTGGTGGCCCAACCAGCTTTCGCTCGACATCTTGCAGCAGAACGGCCTTTCGGGCGATCCGATGGGCGACGATTTCGATTACGCCGCCGAGTTCAAGACGCTCGATCTGGCGGCGGTCAAGGCGGATCTCACCGCGCTGATGACCGACAGCCAGCCTTGGTGGCCGGCGGACTATGGGCATTACGGCCCCTTCTTCATCCGCATGGCGTGGCATTCGGCAGGCACCTACCGCACCGGCGACGGGCGCGGCGGCGCGTCTTCGGGTTCGCAGCGCTTTGCCCCACTGAACAGCTGGCCCGATAATGGCAATCTCGACAAGGCGCGCCGCCTGTTGTGGCCGATCAAGCAGAAATATGGCCGCAAGCTCAGCTGGGCCGACCTTATGATTCTGGCAGGCAATGTCGCCATCGAATCCATGGGCGGGCCCGTGTTCGGCTTCGGTGGCGGACGCGCCGACGTGTTCGAGCCGGAAAAGGACATTTACTGGGGCACCGAGGAACAATGGGTCGGGCAGGAAGGCAACCTGACACGCATCGACGAGGCGGAAGGGCGTGCGCTCGAAAGCCCGCTCGCCGCGATCCAGATGGGCCTCATCTACGTCAATCCCGAAGGACCGGGCGGCCATCCCGATGCGCTTCAGTCCGCGCGCGACATAAGGGAAACCTTCGCGCGCATGGGCATGAACGATGAGGAAACGGTGGCGCTGACGGCGGGGGGGCATACCTTCGGCAAAGCGCACGGGGCGGGCGACGCGTCGCTGGTGGGCGCAGAGCCCGAAGGCGCGGACATCGCGCAGCAGGGCCTCGGCTGGCAGAGCGGGCACGAAAGCGGCATGGGCGATCACACGATCACCAGCGGCATCGAAGGCGCGTGGACGCCGACGCCCACGACCTGGGACATGACCTATTTCGACATGCTGCTCGACCATGACTATGAACTGGTGCGCAGCCCCGCCGGGGCCAAGCAGTGGCAGCCTGTCGGCAATCCGGAGGAAACCCTCGCTCCCAAGGCGCACACGCCCGGCGTCAAGGTGCCCACGATGATGACCACCGCCGACATGGCGATGAAGGTGGACCCGAAATATCGCGCAGTCATGGAGAAGTTTCGGGCGGACCCGGCCTATTTCGCCGACGCTTTCGCTCGGGCCTGGTTCAAGCTGTGCCACCGCGACATGGGGCCGAAGGCGCGCTATCTGGGTCCGGACGTTCCGGCAGAAGACCTGATCTGGCAGGATCCGCTGCCCGCGGCTACCCACCCGAGCCTGAGTGAAGCGGACATAGCGGCGCTCAAGGACAGAATTGCGGCGTCGGGCCTGTCGGTGCAGGACCTGGTGAAGACGGCCTGGGCCAGTGCCGCAACCTATCGCCGGTCGGACCATCGCGGCGGCGCGAACGGTGCGCGCATCCGCCTGGCGCCGCAGAAGGACTGGGACGTGAACGAACCGGCGGAGTTGGCACGCGTGCTGGCTGCCTATGAAGCGATCGCGCAGGATGCGGGCAATGTATCGGTCGCCGACCTCATCGTGCTGGGCGGTAGCCTCGGCATCGAACAGGCGGCGAAGGCGGCGGGACATGACGTCGCCGTCCCCTTCGCGCCGGGCCGGGTCGATGCGACTGCCGAGCAGACCGATGCCGAGGGCTTCGATGTGCTGGAGCCGCGGGCGGACGGTTTCCGCAACTACCTCCAGGTGCGGTTCAACGTGCCGACCGAGGAGTTGCTCGTCGACCGGGCGCAGCTGCTGGGGCTGTCCGCGCCGGAGATGGCAGTGCTGGTCGGCGGGATGCGGGTGCTGGGCGCGAACCACGGGCCTTCGAAGCATGGCGTGCTGACCGACCGTGTCGGGCAGCTTACCAACGACTTCTTCGTCAACCTGCTCGATATGGGAACGGCGTGGCGCCAGGTGGACGACGAGGGCGACGAAACCTTCGTCGGGTCCGACCGGGCCAGCGGGGCGCAGCGCTGGACCGCGACGCGTACCGACCTTGCCTTCGGCTCCAACTCGCAGTTGCGGGCGCTGTCAGAAGTCTATGCTTCCGCCGATGCGGGCGGGAAGTTCGTAAAAGACTTCGTCGCTGCCTGGGTCAAGGTCATGAACGCCGACCGGTTCGACCTGGCCGCCCGATAAAGCGACAGCGAAGTGGACAGCCCGCAGCGTTTTTACACGCTGCGGGCTTTTCCATTTTATCGAACGTCGGGCGCGAATTTATACGGATGCCGCACTGTCACCAGGTTGCGTTAGGAAGATGGCACGCCGGAGGAAGCCGGTAACGATCGTTCGAAAGGACCAAGCCATGACGAATTTCGTGACCACCAAGGACGGCGTCGACATTTTCTACAAGGACTGGGGTGCGAAGGATGCGCAGCCCATCATGTTCCATCATGGCTGGCCGCTGTCTTCGGACGACTGGGACGCACAAATGCTGTTCTTCCTGTCGAAGGGCTATCGCGTCGTCGCCCACGACCGGCGCGGGCACGGTCGTTCGGCTCAGGTCGATTTCGGCCATGACATGGATCATTATGCCGCCGATGCTGCGGCGGTCGCCGAGCATCTTGACCTGCGCAACGCGGTTCATATCGGCCATTCGACCGGCGGCGGCGAAGTTGCGGCCTATGTCGCGCGGCACGGCATTCCCGCCGGGCGCGTCGCCAAAGCGGTACTGGTCAGCGCGGTCCCGCCCATCATGCTGAAGACCGATCGCTATCCCGGCGGACTGCCGATGGATGTGTTCGACGGGTTTCGCAGCGCGCTGGCCGCCAACCGCGCCTCGTTCTTCCACGACGTGGCGGCTGGCCCCTTCTACGGGTTCAACCGCAAGGGCGCGGACATAAAGCCTGCGATCGTCGACAATTGGTGGCGGCAGGGGATGATGGGCAGCGCGCTGGCGCATTATGAAGGGATCAAGGCGTTTTCCGAGACGGATCAGACCGACGACCTCACCGGCATGTCCGTCCCGACGCTGGTGCTGCATGGCGATGACGATCAGGTCGTACCCTACAAGAATGCCGGGGTGCTTCAGGCAGAAATCCTGCCCGACGCCGAACTCAAAATCTACGAAGGCTTCTCGCACGGGATGCTGACGGTGAATGCCGACGTACTGAACGCCGATATCCTGGCCTTCATTCAGAAGTGACGCACAAGCGGGGTGGGCCTCAAGGTCCGCCCCGTCCCTATATGTCCCCCATCCCATCCAGCTCCCTGTCGTCCGCGCCCAGCCCGACGAACTGGTCGAGCAGCCATCCGGCCGCCGGCCCCGGCGGGGTGTCGCGGCGCCAGATGCCCGAAAAGCGGTAGGTGCCAGCGCTATGGTCGGGCATGGCGAGCCGCACCAGCGTGCCCGCCGTCCGTCGGTGAAACGCGACCGGTCGCTCAACACCAGTTGCACATGCTCTCGCCCCGCACCGGGCGCGATGCGAGCCATCCGACCGAGCGGGTGATCGGGGGCGGCGACCGGCACCATCGGCACCGATCCCACAGCGATGCTCTCGATCCCGGGGACACCGGCCGACAGCGGGCCGGAAATGCCGATCACCGCCGTCCGGTCGAGCACCATGGCGACGATCGAACCCAGCGCTTCGGCATGAAGGCGCAGTTGCACCGTGGGAAATTGCTTGGCGAAGGCACGCAGCACCTTGCCCAGCCGGTCGGCGGGAAGCATCACGTCGACGGCGAGGTTCACCTCCGCCTCCAGTCCGTCGAGCAGCCCCTTCACCTTGGCTCTCAGGCCGTCGATGCCGTCGGAGATGCTCCGTACCTCCGCCAGCAGCGCGCGGCCCGCCACGGTCAGTTGCGGCTTCTTGGTGCCTTCCCGGTCAAACAGGGACAGGCCAAGCTGCGCTTCCAGATTGGCGATCCCGTAGCTGATGACCGAAACCGCGCGGTTGAGCCGCCGCCCCGCTGCGGCGAAGCTGCCGGTATCGACGATGGCGAGAAAGATGCGCAACTGATCGAACGTCGGCATGCCAGGATTGTTCACTGTTCCATTTCCTCGAACAAGATAGCCGGATTTATCCATCTGATCGAGAAAGAGGGCAAGCGCTATAAGGAGGTCAACAAGGGAAGGCATCGTGCCTTCCGCCAAAGGAGACCCGACATGATCGACCTTCGTCCCTTCGACAGCCTGGGCGGCGACAACCATGGCTGGCTCGACGCCAAGCATCATTTTTCCTTCGCCGGCTATCACGATCCGGCCCGGATGCACTGGGGCAATCTGCGTGTGTGGAACGATGACGCGATCCAGCCCAAGACCGGCTTTCCGCCACACCCGCACCGCGACATGGAAATCATTACCTATGTCCGCGAAGGTGCGATCACGCATGAGGACAGCCTGGGCAACAAGGGCCGAACCGAAGCAGGCGACGTACAGGTGATGAGCGCGGGCACGGGCATTCGCCACTCCGAATATAATCTGGAAGATGTGACGACGAAGATTTTCCAGATCTGGATCGTTCCCACCCGTCAGGGCGATGCGCCCAGCTGGGGCGCGCGCCCCTTCCCCAAGGGCGAAAGGGCCGGGCAGTTCGTGACGCTCGCATCGGGCTATGCCCACGACGACGATGCGCTGCCCATCCGCACCGATGCAAAGGTGGTGGCGGCCACACTCAAGGCCGGGGAAAGCGCGGACTACCCCATCGGGCGCGACCGCAGGGCCTATCTGGTTCCAGCGACCGGCGCGATCCGCATCGACGATGTGCAGGTCAACGCTCGCGACGGCGCAGCGATCAGCGACGTGGAGGTGGTCCGCATCACCGCAATCGAAGATAGCGAGATCGTTCTGGTCGACGCGGCCTGACAATCAGGCGAAGCGGCCCCGTCACAATGCGGGGCCGCTTTTCGTCATCGCCGCGCGGGCGCGACACGCCATACGGTGTTGGATACGTCGTCCGCCACCAGCAATGCCCCGCTGGACGCATCGTATGTGACCCCGACCGGTCGCCCGCGCGCATGGCCGTCCTTCAGGAAACCGGTAAGGAAATCCTGCGGCTTCCCCGCCGGACGACCGTTGGCGAAGGGTATCCAAACCACCTTGTATCCGGACAGATCCTGCCGGTTCCAACTGCCATGTTCGCCGACGAACGCCCCCTGCGTATGGCCGGGCATGCCCCCGCCGCTCACGAAGCCGATGCCGAGCGCGGCGACATGCGATCCCAGCGCATAATCCGGCCGCGCCGCCCGGCGCACCATGCCAGGGTTTTGCGGGTGGACCCGCGGGTCCACATTCTGCCCCCAATAGCTGTAAGGCCAACCGTAGAAGGCACCGGGACGCAGTGCAGTCATGTAATCGGGGACCAGTTGCGGTCCCAGTTCGTCGCGTTCGTTAACGACTGCCCAAAGCCGCTTCGTCTGCGGTTCGACCGCCAGCGCGGTCGGATTGCGGATGCCCGAAACATAGGTGCGATGCGCGCCGCTCCGGCGATCGACTTCCCAGACGACGGCGCGGTCCTCCTCCACCTCCATCCCGCGCTCGCCCACATTGCTGTTGGAACCGATGCCGACATAGAGTTTCGACCCGTCCGGTCCGGCAGCGAGCGCCTTGGTCCAGTGGTGATTGACGCGGGCGGGCAGCTTCGTCACTTCCTGACCGCGCGCGGTGATACGCGTGTCTCCGTCGCGATAAGGGAAGCGCAACAGCGCATCCTGCGCCGCGACGTAGACGTTGCCGTCGACATAGGCGAGGCCATAGGGTGCGTTGAGCCCGGTGATAAAGGGCGTGCGCATGTCCGCGACACCGTCCCCGTCCGCGTCGCGCAACAGGGTGATGCGATTGCCGCCCTTTACGCGGCTTTTACCCAGGCTTTTGATATAGCCTGCGATCACGTCCTTGGGTCGCAACATCGGGGCCGATCCGCCAGATCCTTCGGCCACGAGGATGTCGCCATTGGGCAGGACCAGCGTCTGGCGAGGGATGGCAAGGCCGGTCGCAAGCGCGGTCACGGTAAAGCCCGCAGGCGCGACCGGACGTTCGGTGCCCCACCCCTTGGGCGTTGCGATCTTCATGGCCGGCACCAGCGTTTCGCGCTGATCGGGCAGGTCAGGACGCGCGCCGGTCTGGTCCAGGCTCGGGTCGCTGCTACCGCACGCGGCAAGTGCCAGGGCGGCGGCGGGGAAAAGGATATGTCTCACAGGTTTTTCTCCCGGATACCGGCATAAGCGATCCATCCGGCGGCGAGCGCCAACGTCGAGCTGGCGATGGAAAGCAGAAGGCCCGCAGTCCCCACCGAACTCCATGCGTCGCGACTGTGATGAAAGGCGTTCACCAGACCCGCGATCCACGCCAGTGCGAGCAGCAGGAGGTTGAGAAAGCGGGCGGAACGCGCACCTGCAGACCGTTCCCGCACCGCTGAAACGACGCAAAAAACAAATGCCATGCCCCCGAACAGAAGCGCACCGGTGATGAGCCAGGCAGCGAAATTGCTCCACTGCATCTCCGCAGTGTTAAGGTAGGCGATGTCGGACAGCAGCGCCGCCGGAAAAAGCGCGACCGGCCATGCCAATAAGAGGGCGTGGAGAGGATGTAGCGCAGTGCGGCGGATGGGCGACGGACTTTGCAAGGACAGTCTCCGAAACGGGAGGGCGCAGGGGTCGTGCAGGGCCAATGCCTGACGAAGGCCCGGGTTCCTCAGCCGCGGGAACGGGCGGCTTGTTACGTTCCAGCAATCATTGAACTCTTTGGCTTCGTTGCGCGTTCAGGCGGGGGAACTGGACGGGGGACGACGGGGATAGTGCGCAGTATCGGCCTTTGGAGCATCGTGCCGGTGCTGGCTTTATCGGGCTGCAATGCCGAACAGTCGGCGCTGCACGTCTTTGGCGCGGAAGCGCGTGAAATCCGGCAGATGACCATCCTGCTCGTGATCGGCGCGGTCGTTATCGCGGCGGTCGTCGCGGCGCTCTACGTTCGCGCGGTTCGTGCGCCCGAGGGCCAACTCAGCCACAATGCGGGGATGCGGATGGTGCTGTGGGTCGGCGCGGTCGGCCCAGCGGCGATCCTGGCGACACTGCTGATTTTCGCGCTGCCGGCGATGCGGCCCCGGCCCACCGACGCGAGCGACCTCCTCATCCGTGTCGACGGCGAACAATTCTGGTGGCGCGTCGCCTATCGGCCGCCCGGCGGCGGGGAGCCTTTGCTATCCGCCAATGAGGTAAGGGTGCCCGTCGGGCGCACCGTCGCGTTCGACCTGACGGCGCGCGACGTGATCCACAGCTTCTGGATACCCGGCCTTGCGGGCAAGATGGACATGATTCCGGGCCGCATCAACCGGCTGGTGGTGAAGGCGGAGAAGCCTGGGCGTTATCGCGGCGTATGCGCGGAATTTTGCGGCCTTTCGCACGCACTGATGGCGTTCGACGTGATCGCGATGGAGCCAGCCGCTTTCGACGCATGGCTGTCGGCGAGCCGCGTGCCCATGCCGACCGCCGACAGCCGCGGGGCGGCGTTGTTCTCAGCGGAAGGCTGCGGCGGCTGCCATGCCGTCCGGGGCACGCCCCATGACGCGGCGATCGGCCCCGATCTCAGCCGGTTCGGCGAGCGGGGAACGCTGGGCGCAGGCATCCTGCCGCCCACGCTCGATCATGTCGCAGCCTTCATCCGCGCCCCGCAAAAAGCCAAGCCCGGCGTGCGCATGCCTGCCTATTCGCATATGAGCGACACGGACGCCCGCGCCATCGCCCTCTATCTGAAAGGGCTGAAATGAGCCTCCACGCGCAGGACGATCCGGCTCTTCGCGCCGCGCAGGAAGAGCGGCTTCGCGCAGTATGGGAACCGCCCAGGGGGCTGTTCCTACGCTGGACCGACACCAACAATAATCAGGTCGGGGTCTGGTATACGCTGACCGCCTTCTGCTTCATGCTGTTCGCTGGCGTCCTGGCGCTCATCATGCGCACGCAACTGGCGGTGCCTGACAACGACCTTGTCGGGGCGGGCATGTTCAACCAGCTGTTCACGCTGCACGGCTCGATGATGATGTTCCTTTTCGCCGTGCCGATGTTCGAGGCGGTGTCGATCATCCTGCTGCCCCAGTTGCTGGGTGCGCGCGACCTACCCTTCCCGCGCCTGTCGGCCTTCGGTTATTGGTCGTTTCTGATCGGCGGCGTGTTCGTCGGGGGATCGATCTTCTTCAATGCCGCCCCGGACGGCGGCTGGTTCATGTATCCACCGCTGACGACCCGGACCGACCTTTCGGGGCTGGGCGCCGATATCTGGATGTTGGGGCTGTCCTTCATCGAAGTGTCGTCGGTGGCAGCGGCGGTGGAACTGATCGTGGGCGTGCTCAAATGCCGCCCGCCGGGGATGCGCCTCAACCTCATGCCGCTCTATGCCTGGTATATTCTGGTGGTGGCGGTGATGATCCTGTTCGCCTTTCCGCCGCTGATCGCGGGCGATGTTCTGTTCGAGATGGAGCGGCTGCTGAACTGGCCCTTCTTCGACGCGGCGCGGGGCGGCGATCCGCTGCTGTGGCAGCATCTGTTCTGGATTTTCGGGCATCCGGAAGTCTACATCATCTTCCTGCCGTCGATCGCTCTGTTCGCGATGCTGGTGCCGACCTTCGCGCGGCGGCATCTGCTGGGATATCCCTGGATCGTTCTGGCGGCGGTGGGCACGGCCTTCCTCTCGTTCGGACTGTGGGTCCACCACATGTTCACGACCGGTCTTCCCAAGATCAGCCTCGCCTTCTTCTCCGCCGCTTCCGAAGCGGTCGCCATTCCCACGGGCGTCCAGATCTTCGTGTTCATCGCAACGCTCTGGGCCGGACGGGTAACATGGTCGACGCCACTGCTTTATGCGACGGGCAGCCTCGCCATCTTCGTGATTGGCGGGCTGACGGGCGTGATGGTCGCGGTCGCGCCTTTCGACTGGCAGGCGCACGACACCTATTTCATCGTCGCGCACCTGCATTACGTTCTGATCGGCGGAACGCTGATGCCGCTGTTTGCGGGGCTTTATTATTACTGGCCGCTCATCACCGGCAAGAAGCTGTCCGACCGGCTGGGCCGCATCGCCTTCTGGATGCTGTTCGCAGGGGCGAACCTGACTTTCTTTCCGATGCATTTCTCCGGCCTCATGGGAATGCCGCGGCGGGTGTTCACCTACCCCGCAGAACTGGGCCTGGGCGCGCTCAACATGGCGTCGACGCTGGGGGCATGGCTGTTTGCGGCAGGCGTGGCGGTCATCTGCGTCGACCTTTGCCTCTCGCCGCGCCGGGCCAAATCGGCGCGCAACCCATGGAACGCGGGAACGCTGGAATGGCTGGCGCATCCCGACGACGAGAATTGGGGTATCCGATCCATCCCCATCATCCAGAGCCGCTATCCGATCTGGGACCAGAAGGATTTTGTGAAGAAAGTGGACGAAGGCCGTTTCTTCCTCCCCGATGCGGAGGAAGGGCGGCGGGAAACCATCATCACGACGGTGCTCGACGCACGCCCGCTCGCCGTGGTGCGGCTCGGCGGTCCGAGCATCAAGCCGATGCTGACCGCCATTGCGCTCGGCGGCGTGTTCATCCTCACGACCTTCCACCTTTACTGGGCATCGCTGGTCAGCGCTGTCGTGACGCTGGGCATGGTGTTGTGGTGGCTGTGGAGCGGAACGGCGGAGATACCGGAAAAGCCATGCAAGCCCATCGGCCATGGCATGAAGCTGCCCCTGTATCTGTCCGGGCCGTCGGCACCGGGATGGTGGGCGATGTTCATCACGATGATGGCGGACGCCACCGCCTTTTCCGGGCTCGTCTTCGGCTATTTCTTCTTCTGGACCCGCCACGCCGAATTTCCGCCGATGGCGCTGGCGGACGGCCCCGGTGTCCTTTGGCCGATGGTGGCGATGGCGATCGGCCTCGCCAGCTGGGTCGCGACACTCGCCGCACGGGAAATCCACGCGCGCGGCGGCGTCGCCCTTGCGCGCGCGATGCTGCTGGCCGGCGTGGTCCTGAGCCTTTCAGGCATCGCCGCCGGGCTGGCGGGACCGTGGAGCAGCGGGCTCGACCCGCAAGCCCACAGCTATCCCGCCATCGTATGGACGCTCGCCATCTGGACGGTGGCGCATTCGGGGGTCGCGGCGATCATGCAAAGCTATGCGCTCGCCCGAAGCCTGGGCGGGCGGATGGATCCGGCGCATGACGCGGACCTGCGCAACGTCACCGTCTATATGCATTTCTTCGCTCTGACGGTGCTCGTCACCTATGCCACCATCGGCCTGTTCCCGGAGGTCGCATGAACGAGCAACGCAAATGGCACGAGCGGCTGAAGGTCACGCTGTGGACGCTGATCGTCCCACCCACCATCTGGGCCGCGCATTTCCTTTTTTCCTATATCTGGGCGGCGATTTCCTGCGCGAAGGCAGGGGAGTTCGCGACCTTTCCCACGCTGTTCGCGGTCGGAACGCTGGTGGCGCTGGCGCTGATCCTGCTGTCCGGCTGGATCGCGTGGCGGCAGGCGCGGGCACCGGGCGATCCGCCCCCGCACGAGGAATCGACCGATGTGGACCGGCTGCGCTTCCTTGCGCATTCTACGCTATTGCTGGCGGGCCTGAGTTTCGTCGGTGTGTTGTTCACCGCAATGCCTGTCGTGTTCCTGCGGGATTGCCTGTGAAGCGGGCCGCGACCCTGATCGGCGCGGCCCTGCTGCCGGTAGGCTGGCTGCTGGCCGGGGCGCATGGGGGCATGGTGGGGCATATGGCCGGGCATATGATCGCCGTCGCGGTGGCCGCACCCGCGCTCGCTTACGGCCTGTCGGGCGGGCGCTACGATCCCGTACGCCGCTGGCCCCGGATCGTCACGCCGATGGCGATGATGCTGGTCGAACTGGTCACGGTATGGGCCTGGCATCTCCCCGCCCTGCGAGCCGCGGCGGACGGGTCGCTTTTCGTCCTGACGATCGAGCAATTGAGCTTCGCTGCGGCAGGGCTGCTGTTATGGGCGTCTGTCTTTCACGCGCCGCAGCGCGCTTCGGGGATCGGCGCGCTGTTGCTCACATCGATGCACATGACGTTGCTGGGCGTTCTGATCGGCCTGGCCCCGCGTCCGCTTTACGGCGGCCATGCGATGCACGGGATGGACCCCATGATCGACCAGCAACTGGGCGGCGTCGTCATGCTGATGGTCGGCGCGGCAAGCTATTTCCTCGGCGGCCTTGCGCTGCTCCTCACTCTTATCCGGGAGCGCGCGACGCGATGACGATCAGGATCAGCTGGAAGCGGGCGATGGTCGCCCTGCTCGTCATCGGGGGAGCGGGCCTGCTGTTCGCCTGGTCGGGCGCGATGCAGATTTCCGCGTCGTCGGGCCATTGGCGCATCACCGACTGGTTCCTCCACTGGACCATGCGCAATTCTGTGCGCACCTATGCCTGGGCATCCGAACCGGACAGCGTGCGCGACGACAGCGGTCTCGTCAGCGCGGCAGGCCATTTCCGGCAGGCCTGCGCGGTCTGCCACGGCGCGCCCGGCGTGCGCCCATCCCCCGTCATGCAGCATGCGACGCCGCCCGCGCCCGACCTGGCCGTTAACGCGGCGAAATGGCGGGACCGCGAACTGTTCTGGATTCTCCAGCACGGCGTAAAATTCACCGGGATGCCCGCCTGGCCGACCGACACGCGGCCCGATGAGGTGCGTCGAATGGTCGCCTTCGTGCGCCGCCTGCCGACGATGACACCGGCGCAATATCGGGCGCTGACGCAGGAAGAGGATACGCGGCCCCTGCCTGGAATACGGCCTGCCGTGCTGGCGGTGTGCACGGGTTGTCACGGCACCGATGGGCGGGGCCGGGGTCAGGGCGACATTCCGGTGATCGCAGGACAAAAGGCAAGCTATCTGCGCGAAGCGCTGGGCCGCTATGCGACTGGAGAGCGCAAGAGCGGCATCATGCAGACTGCCGCTGCAACGCTGACGGGCGGAGAGATCGACGCACTTGCCCGGCATTTCGCCGCCATGCCCGGCCTGGAAGACAGCGCGCTGACCGATCCGATGCTGACCAGAAGCGATCCGGCGCGGCAATTGCCCGCCTGCACCGGCTGCCACGCGCCCGGCAAGGCCGCGCCCATCATCGCAGGGCAAAAAGCGCGTTATGTCGCGGACCGGCTCCATGCCTGGCAGGGCGAGGAGACGGAAATCGACGCGCGCAAGCCGCACGCCACCATGCCCGTGATCGCTCGCCGCATCGGTCGCGATCGGATCGACGCTGTGGCAGCGGCAGTCGCGGGAAAGGACGCGCACTAAGGGAAAAGGGTACGCCGCACAGAAGCCGTTCAATCCCGACGATATGGTCGCTCGGTCGCCGTTTCCGATCCTCCGTAAATATCCGACCGCATATCCCATGCGGCGTGGGTCTGCCCCGGCCATATCCGCGCCGGACGGATCGACCATGATAGCCTGCACGCTGCCGATGGCGTAGGGACCGACCCGTTCGATGCGATGCCCATCGCGGTAAGCCCGCCCAGCACCGCCACAGAAAGCGTCCCTCCGCCTGCACCGTGATCGCAGCGTCCGGTCGATAGAAACTGGGATCGGCGTCCAGCGCGAAGATCGCTGTTTGGACCGGCATCGGCGGGGGGGATATGTCTTTGGCCGGTAGACCGGCGGGTCAACGGGGTAGCACCGGAAAGGGGGGATGCTGATAGGCAAGGCCAGGCACCTGCGCACCGGGCGTTCCGGCAACGACGCGGTCATAGAGCGCGAGAGCGATCCGGCTGCGGCCCAGCGTTTCCGTCACCAGATGGAGAAAAACCAGCGCGCCAAAGCCCACCCACCACGCAGGATGCACGCGTCCATGGCGCCTTTTGTCCCGCACGATCCCCACAATGGGAAATGCGATCATCGCAACGAAGACCGCCGTCACCATCGTATACATGAAAAGCGGCGCGGGCAGCAGACGTCCGAATGCGGGGCCCATGATGGCCGCCATCGCGCAGAGGACAAGGCGCGGATGCCAGTCCCGGTCTCGACGCCGGATCACGCCGCCGATCAACAGCGCGGCGAACAGAAGGACGCTCAACGGGTTCATCAGCAGGAATTGCGCTGGCAGGAAGAAAAAGGGCACGGTGCCCTTCTGCGCAGTCCAGACCGTGGTAAGAGAGCCGACCACCACCATGGCCATGGCCCACCCGACCGCGATCCAGCCCAGCCTCCGGTGCAGCGCCAGCGATCCGGTCGCACCAAGGGATGTCTGGACCAGAAACAGGAACACCCAGCCCATGAACAGGATCGCATGGACGTGCACCCAGAGAGGCGCGCGGAACGAGGATATGCCCATCGCCGCAAAGAGCGAGAAGGCCCCGACATTCACGAGTGCCATGACGATCGCCATGATCGCATAGAAGCGGGTTTCGGCGACGAAAAACGACCGCCTGGACATCGATAGCGCCATCCGACCCCGCTCCCCCAGCATGGTTCCGGACGGATATTACACCAATTGCACGAGGCTGCCTAGCGGATGGGGAAGCCGGTGCCCGAGGGGGATCAGCGCGGGGCCATACGGATCGCGCCGTCGAGACGAATCACTTCTCCGTTCAGCATCGGATTGCGCACGATGCTGTCGACCAGCTGCGCATATTCGGACGGTTTGCCAAGGCGGCTGGGGTGCGGCACCTGCGCCCCCAGTGCGTCCTGCACATGCTGGGGGAAGCCCTCGACCATCGGCGTCAGGAAAATGCCGGGCGCGATGGTCATGACGCGAATGCGGTGGCTCGCCAGATCGCGGGCGACAGGCAGGGTCATGCCTACCACCCCGCCTTTGGACGCGGCATAGGCGGCCTGGCCGATCTGCCCGTCATAGGCGGCGACGGAAGCGGTGTTGACGATGACCCCCCGTTCTCCGTCCACTTCGTCGAGCGCAGCGGCGCGGGCGGCGAACTTGGCGATCATGTTGAACGTACCGACGAGATTGATCGAAATCGTTCGCGCGAAACTGTCTAGCGGATGCGGGGCATTCTCCTTGCCCACCGTCCTGGTCGCAGGCGCGACGCCCGCACAGTTGACTAGGATGCGGGCGGTGCCGTTGGCCGCTGCCGCCGCATCGAGGCCCGCTGTGACGCTGGCATCGTCGGCGACGTCGACAGCGAAGTAGACAGCTCCGATCGCTTTTGCGGCCGCTTGCCCTGCAGCTTCGTTGAGGTCGAAGATCGCGACCTTCGCTCCCTGTTCCGCCAGCATTGTCGCGGTCGCCCTGCCCAGCCCAGAAGCGCCGCCGGTCACGATGGCGGAGACGTTGGTGATGTCCATCTTGGTGTCTCCTTAAACCAGTTCGATCGCCATGGCGGTCGCTTCGCCGCCACCGATGCACAGCGAAGCGACACCGCGCTTGAGACCCCGCGTCTCCAGCGCGGCGATCAGCGTCGCAAGGATGCGCGCACCCGACGCGCCGATGGGATGGCCGAGCGCAGTCGCGCCGCCGTTGACGTTGAGCTTGTCGTCAGGGATGCCCAGTTCCTTGGCCGCGATCATGGCGACGACGGCGAAGGCTTCGTTGACCTCGAACAGGTCCACATCGCCGACCGACCAGCCCGCCTTGTCCAGCACCTTGCGCATGGCGGGGACCGGCGCGGTCGTGAATTTCGAAGGCTCCTGCGCATGGGCTGCCGTCGCGACGACGCGAGCCACGGTTTTGAGGCCCAATTTCCCCGCCACGCTGGCGCGCGTCATGACGATGGCCGCCGCGCCGTCCGAAATGGAGGAGGCGTTGGCCGCCGTGATCGTGCCGTCCTTTGCGAAAGCGGGCTTGAGCGAGGGTATCTTCTCCGGCTTTGCCTTGCCCGGTTGTTCGTCGGTGTCCACCACCGTATCGCCGCCGCGCCCCTTGACCGTGACGGGTGCAATCTCCCTGACGAAGGCGCCGCTGCCGATAGCCGCGTTGGCGCGTTCGAGCGAGCGGATGGCATAGGCGTCCTGCTGTTCGCGCGTGAATTGATAATCGCGCACTGCCTCTTCGGCGAAGACGCCCATCGCCTTGCCCGGTTCATAGGCATCCTCCAGCCCGTCCATCATCATCGTGTCGACGATACGGTCATGGCCGATGCGCGCGCCGCCGCGATGCTTGGGGAGCGCGTAGGGCGCGTTGGTCATGCTTTCCATGCCGCCCGCGATCACCACATCGGCTGTCCCGGCGGCGAGCGCCTCATGCGCCATGATCGCCGCCTGCATCCCCGACCCGCACATCTTGTTGACGGTCGTCGCCTGCGTGTTGAGGCCAAGGCCCGCGCCCAGCGCCGCCTGCCGGGCGGGAGCCTGCCCAAGCCCGGCGGGCAGCACGCAGCCCATATAGATGCGATCGACGGCCTCGGCGGAAATGCCCGCTCGTTCGACCGCCGCCTTCACCGCCGCCGCACCGAGTTCGGTTGCCTTGAGGCCGGAAAGCGCGCCTTGAAATCCGCCCATCGGCGTGCGCGCATAGCTTGCGATGATGATCGGATCGTCGGTCATGTCCACTCTCTCCTTACGACGGAACGGTCAGCGTCGTCGCTGCGCGATGTATGCGCGAACGGTCGGCGGCTCAAGACGTTGGGACAGGATTAATGTCCAATCGAGCGGAGAGCCGCGTTTCGATCCGCTGCATCAGAGGCAGCGGATCCTCTTTCAAGGCACCTGTTCGCTCCGGGAAAAGCCAGCCTAGATCGCGCGCGGCATCGAACCCCATGAGGCGCGGGCGCGCCACCCCGGGGAAGCGGTAGCTCAACGGCATGACCGTCAGCCCGAGGCCCGCCGCGACCATCTGCAACACCCGCTCGTCATTGGTGGAGCGCAGTGCGAAGGGCGGGCGGACACCGCGCGCGGTGAAGTAGCGGCTGGTCGCGGACAGCGCCTCGCAATGGCGACGCACGATCATCGTCTCGCTGGCGACCTCCTCGGCATGGACGCTCGCCCGTTCACCGAGCGGATGGCCTGCGCGGATCGCGATGGCATAACCTTCGGTCGCGACGGGCCGCTCGGCAAAGCGCGCATCTGCGCCTTGCATGAGTGAAAGCGCCACGTCGATGCGCCCGCGATCCAGACGCCCCGCCAGATCCTGCGCCGACCCGTAGACGATCTCCATCCGTCCCGCCTCGCCAGGCGGGCGGTCCGCGACAGCCTGCGCCACGATGTCGCCCGGGATGCTGTGGAGGATGCCGATGCGCAAGGGCGCACTCGCCTCTTCCGCCTCCGCCGCGACCGCACGCTGGGCAAGGTTGAACTCCGCCTCGATGCGCCGGGCATGGGCAAGGAGGCGCGATCCTGCCGGTGTCAGCTGCGTCCGCTGGCCGGCGCGCACGAACAGTGGCGTGCCGAGCGACCGTTCCAGCTTGGCGATACCCACCGACAGGGTCGGCTGGGACACGTTGCAGGCGGAGGCGGCCCGGTTGAAGCTGCCATGATCGACCACGGCGAGGAAATAACGCAGAAGATAGCGTTCCATCATAGACATCATCTATATCCAGACCGAGAAAAGTTTCAATTCTCATATAGTCGCTCAATTGATAGTCTGCGCCGACAAGGAGAGTGTGCATGGCTGAATTCGACTTCGCGCTGGGTGAGACGGCGGACATGATCCGCGAAAGCACCGAGCGGTTCGCCACCGACAGGATTGCCCCGCTCGCCGCCGAGATCGATGCAAGGGACTGGTTCCCGCGCGCGGAATTATGGCCTGCGATGGGTGCGCTTGGCCTGCACGGGATCACCGTGGAGGAGGAGTATGGCGGCCTTGGCCTCGGCTATCTGGAGCATGTCGTCGCGCAGGAGGAAGTGGCGCGCGCATCGGCTTCCATCGGCCTGTCCTATGGGGCGCATTCCAACCTGTGCGTCAACCAGATCCGCCGCTGGGGCAATGCGGCGCAGAAGGCGAAATATCTGCCCAAGCTGATCTCGGGCGAGCATGTGGGCTCTCTCGCCATGTCCGAAGCGGGCGCGGGATCGGACGTCATCTCGATGAAGCTGCGCGCGGAAAGGCGCGGCGACCGCTATGTCCTCAACGGCACGAAATTCTGGATCACCAACGCGGCCTATGCCGACACGCTGGTGGTCTATGCCAAGACGGGCGAGGGATCGAAGGGCGTGACGACCTTTCTCATCGAAAAGGATATGAAAGGCTTTTCGATCGGGCAGAAGATCGACAAGGTCGGGATGCGCGGCTCTCCCACCGCCGAACTGGTGTTCGACGAATGCGAGGTGCCGGAGGACAATGTCATGGGACCGCTGAATGGGGGCGCGGGCGTGCTGATGAGCGGGCTCGACTATGAGCGAACGGTGCTGGCGGGAATCCAGCTCGGGATCATGCAGGCGTGCCTCGACATAGTGTTGCCCTATGTTCGCGAGCGCAGGCAGTTCGGCAAACCCATCGGCGCATTCCAGCTGATGCAGGCGAAGATCGCAGACATGTATGTCGCGCTCAACAGCGCGCGCGCCTATGTCTATGCCGTGGCGCGGGCGTGCGACGCGGGCCGGACGACGCGTTTCGATGCGGCGGGCGCGATCCTGCTGGCGAGCGAAAACGCGATGAAGGTGGCGTTGGAGGCGGTGCAGGCACTGGGCGGCGCAGGCTATACCAAGGACTGGCCGGTGGAACGGTTCATGCGCGACGCCAAGCTGCTCGACATCGGCGCCGGCACCAACGAAATCCGCCGGATGCTGATCGGTCGGGAGCTGATTGGAGCATGAGCGCGCCGGTCCTCGACACCAAATTGTCGCGCGACAGCGACATTTTCCGCGCCAACGCCGCGCATAACCGCGCGCTTGTCGACGAACTGCGGGGCAAGGTGGCGGCTGCGGCGCGCGGCGGATCGGACAGCGCGCGCGACAAGCATATCGCCCGCGGCAAGCTGCTGCCGCGCGACCGGGTGGAGCGGCTGCTCGATCCGGGCAGCCCGTTCCTCGAAGTCGGGCAGCTGGCGGCGAACGGCCTTTACGGGGACGAAGTGCCCGGCGCGGGGATCGTCGCGGGGATCGGCCACGTGGCGGGGCGGCAGGTGATGATCGCGTGCAACGATGCGACGGTGAAGGGCGGCACCTATTTCCCGATGACCGTCAAGAAGCACCTGCGCGCGCAGGAGATCGCGTTCGAAAACCGGCTGCCCTGCATCTATCTGGTCGACAGCGGCGGCGCGAACCTGCCCAACCAGGCGGAGGTGTTCCCCGACAAGGAGCATTTCGGGCGCATCTTCTACAATCAGGCCCACATGAGTGCGCAGGGCATTCCGCAGATCGCCTGCGTCATGGGATCGTGCACCGCAGGGGGCGCCTATGTCCCGGCGATGTGCGACGAAAGCGTCATCGTGCGCAACCAGGGCACGATCTTCCTTGCCGGGCCGCCGCTGGTGCAGGCAGCGACGGGCGAGGTCATCAGCGCCGAGGATCTGGGCGGCGGCGACCTGCATGGCCGCAAATCCGGGGTGGTCGACCATGTCGCCGAAAATGACGATCATGCGCTCAGCATCGTGCGCGACATCGTCTCTACCCTGCAACCCGATGCCACGCCCGACGTCAACCTGCGCGATCCCCGCGCGCCGATCCATGACCCGAGCGAGCTTTACGGCATCGTGCCGCAGGACGTGCGCGCGCCCTACGACGTGCGCGAGATCATCGCGCGGATCGTCGACGGCAGCGAATTCCACGAGTTCAAGGCGCTATACGGCACCACGCTGGTGTGCGGCTTCGCGCATATCTGGGGGATGCCGGTCGCGATCCTCGCCAACAACGGCGTCCTCTTCAGCGAAAGCGCGGTCAAGGGCGCGCATTTCATCGAACTCGCCTGCCAGCGGCGCGTGCCTTTGCTGTTCCTCCAGAACATCTCCGGCTTCATGGTGGGGGGCAGATATGAGGCGGAGGGCATCGCCAAAAACGGCGCGAAGCTCGTCACCGCCGTCGCGACGGCGCAGGTGCCCAAGATCACCGTGCTGATCGGCGGCAGCTTCGGCGCGGGCAATTACGGCATGTGCGGGCGCGCTTACGGCCCGCGCTTCCTCTTCACCTGGCCCAACGCCCGCATATCGGTAATGGGCGGGGAACAGGCGGCCAGCGTGCTGGCAACGGTGCACCGCGACGCAGCCAACTGGACGCCCGAGGACGCCGAGGCGTTCAAGGCGCCGATCCGCCAGAAATATGAGGATGAAGGCAACCCCTATTACGCCACCGCGCGCCTGTGGGACGATGGCGTCATCGACCCTGCCCAGACCCGCGACGTGCTGGGCCTCGCCTTTGCCGCCACGCTGAACGCTCCGATCGAGGATCGCGCGCGCTTCGGCATCTTCAGGATGTAAGGCCCATGCTCTCCTCCCTCCTCATCGCCAATCGCGGCGAAATCGCCTGCCGCATCATCCGCACCGCGCGCAGGCTGGGCATCCGCACCGTCGCCATATATTCGGACGCCGACGCGAACGCCCTCCACGTCCGCTCCGCCGACGAAGCGGTCCCCATCGGCCCCTCGCCCGCGCGGGAAAGCTACCTTGTCGGTAAGAAGGTCATCGAGGCGGCAAGGCGAACCGGCGCGGAAGCGATCCATCCGGGCTATGGCTTCCTTTCGGAAAATGCCGACTTTGCCCAAGCGGTGATCGACGCGGGCCTGATCTGGGTCGGACCGCATCCCGACAGCATTCGCGCGATGGGCCTGAAGGACGCGGCCAAGATGCTGATGCAGAAAGCCGGTGTCCCGACCACGCCCGGCTATCTGGGTGAGGATCAGAGCGAAGCGCGGCTCAAGGCGGAAGCGGACGCCATCGGCTATCCGGTCCTCATCAAGGCGGTCGCAGGCGGCGGCGGCAAGGGGATGCGCAAGGTGGATGAGGCGCGGGATTTCGCCGACGCGCTCGCCTCCTGCCAGCGGGAAGCCGCCTCCAGCTTCGGCAATGCGGCCGTGCTGCTGGAAAAATGGATCAACAATCCGCGCCACATCGAAGTGCAGGTGTTCGGCGACAGCCACGGCCATGTCGTCCACCTGTTCGAGCGCGACTGCTCGCTTCAGCGCCGCCACCAGAAGGTGATCGAGGAAGCCCCCGCACCCGGCATGGACCAGGCCACTCGCGCGGCGGTGTGCAGCGCCGCCGTCAATGCCGCCAAGGCGGTCGACTATGTCGGCGCGGGTACGATCGAATTCATCGCCGACGGATCGGAAGGGCTGCGCGCCGACCGTATCTGGTTCATGGAAATGAACACGCGGCTTCAGGTCGAGCATCCGGTGACCGAAGCGATCACCGGCGTCGATCTTGTCGAATGGCAACTGCGCGTCGCATCGGGCGAGCCGATCCCCATGACGCAGGACGCGCTGGCGATCGACGGGCACGCCATGGAAGCGCGGCTTTATGCCGAAGACCCGGCAAGAGGCTTCCTCCCCAGCATCGGCCGTCTCGACACGTTCGAACTGGGCGGCGACGGGCCGGACGGCATCGCACATGGCCTGCGGATCGACACGGGGGTCGAGCAAGCGGCGGAGATATCCCCCTTCTACGATCCGATGATTGCCAAGGTGATCGCCCATGGCGCAACCCGCGACGACGCGCGCGAGCGGCTGGCTGCCGCGCTGGGCGACAGCGCCATATGGCCGCTCAAGACCAACGCCGGATTTCTGGTCAAGGCATTGCGGCACCCCGACTTTGCCCAAGCCCGGCTCGACACCGGGCTGATCGGGCGGGAGGGCGCCGCGCTCCTGCCTGCGGCCCGCCCGAGCGAGGACGCGTTGGCCGACGCCGCTGCCGCGTTGACGCGAGGCGGTGGGCTGGCCGGTTTTCGTCTGAACGCCCCGGCGCGTGCGACCGGCATGTTCCTGCTCGACCGGGAAGCGGTGACGATCCGCTTCGATCCGAAGGAGGGCGCGGATCGCCCTGCGTCGGATGTGCTCGTCGCGGAGGACGGCCAGGTCTGGCGCCTTGCGCCGTGGCGGGCGGGATCGAGCGGCGGCGCGGATGCGTCGGACGGGGCGATCCTCTCACCGATGCCGGGCCGTATCATCGCCGTGGCCGTTGCGGCAGGCGATGCCGTGACCAAGGGGCAGAAGCTCCTGACGCTGGAAGCGATGAAGATGGAGCATAGCCTCGTCGCGCCGTTCGACGGCATCGTGGCGCAACTCGACGCGGCGGAGGGCGGGCAGGTCAGCGAAGGCGCGCTGCTCGCAAAGATCGAAAAGGCGGAACAGGACTGACATGGCAGGCAGATATTTCGACCAATGGCAGGTGGGTGACAGGCTGATCCATGACATCCGCCGCACGGTGACGGAAACGGACAATCTCCTTTTTTCCACCATGACGCACAATCCCCAGCCGCTTCACCTCGATGCCGAAGCGGCAAAGGCGAGCGAGTTTGGGCAGATCCTCGTCAACGGCACCTTCACCTTCGCGTTGATGGTAGGGCTTTCGGTCGGCGACACGACGCTCGGTACGTTGATCGCCAATCTGGGTTATGACAAGCTGGTCATGCCCAACCCGGTTTTCATCGGCGACACGCTGCGCTGCGAAAGCGAAGTGACCGACCTCAAGCCCAGCAGGTCCCGACCAGAAGCGGGCATCGTGACCTTTACGCATCGGCTGCTCAACCAGCGGGACGAACTGGTATGCCAGTGCCTGAGAACCGCCTTGATGAAGCGGTCGAACGCGTGAGGCTGCGCTCGCTGCTCTTCGTCCCCGCCGACCGGCCCGATCGCTTCGCCAAGGCGGCGGCGAGCGGCGCGGATGCCTTGATCCTCGATCTCGAAGACAGCGTGACGCCCGAGCGAAAGACGCAGGGGCGCGACGCCATCGCGACATGGCTGGCGCAGCCCCGCGCGATTCCGGTCTTCGTCCGGGTCAATCCGCTCGACACTGGCCTGACACGGGCCGATCTCGACGCGGTGCTGCCGGGGCGGCCCGATGGGCTGGTCCTCCCCAAGGCGGAGGGCGCAGCCAGCGTGCGAGCATTGCTGGCGATGGCGCGGGAAACCATGCCGCCGATCCTGCCCATTGCGACCGAAACCCCCGCCGCGATCTTTCAGCTTGGCGGCTATGGCGAGGTGGCGGCCCATCTGGCCGGGCTGACTTGGGGCGCGGAGGATTTGCCCGCCTCCATCGGCGCTGCGACATCGCGCGAGGAGGATGGGCGCTACACGCCGCCCTATGAAATGGTGCGCAGCCTGACGCTGTTCGGCGCGCATGGCGCGGGTGTCGAGGCGATCGAGACGGTGTTTCCCCGCATCGACGACATGCAGGCGCTTGCCGCCTATGTCGCGCGCGCGCGAAGCGACGGCTTCACCGGCATGATGGCGATCCACCCCGCGCAGGTAGCGACCGTCAATGCGGGTTTCACGCCGAGCGACGCAGAGATAGCCCATGCGCGCATGGTTATCGAAGCATTCGCCGCTGCGCCCGATGCCGGTGCATTGCGGCTGAACGGCAGGATGATCGACCGCCCGCACTTGATCCAGGCGCAGCGTCTCCTGGCACGCGCCGCTGCCTTGCCGCCGGTCCCCTGACGTCTTCGCGGCGTTGCCGTCTACCATTTTTCGCTCGCTCGCATTAACGGCCCTGCCGAGCCTGTCGGCATCCCTGTCGATCTGAGCAAGCATAAGCGCACGCCGACTTATCCGCCGTTCGGTATCGCAAGCCCATTCTTTCCGACCGACCGATGTAAAGGACAGGATAGCCACCTGCGCCCTTTCGTTTCGGCGAGGCTGCGGATATGACGCCTTCGATTCTGCCATAATGGGACCGGAGAGAATGAGTATGTCGTACGAAACCATCCTCGTCGAACAGCGGGACGCCGTCACGCTCATCACGCTCAACCGGCCGCAGGCGCTCAATGCGCTCAACAGCCAGGTGCTCAAAGACCTGACGCAGGCGTTCGCCGCTTACGACGCCGATCCTGGCCAGCGCTGCGCAGTGCTGACGGGCAGCGGGGAAAAGGCCTTCGCCGCCGGGGCCGACATCAAGGAGATGGTGGACAAGCAGGCCGCCGACTTCTTCCTGGAGGACTTCTTTTCCGGCTGGCAGTCCGGCGTCGTCGGCACGCGCAAGCCCTGGATTGCCGCGGTTGCGGGCTTCGCTCTGGGCGGGGGATGCGAACTGGCGATGATGGCCGACTTCATCATCGCGGCGGACACCGCCAAGTTCGGCCAGCCCGAAATCAAGTTGGGGGTCGCGCCCGGCATGGGTGGGTCGCAGCGCCTGACCCGCGCAGTGGGCAAGGCGAAGGCGATGGAAATGTGCCTGACCGGTCGGATGATGGACGCGGCGGAAGCGGAACGCGCCAGCCTCGTTTCGCGGGTCGTGCCCGCCGCCGACCTTGTGGAAGAAGCGCTGAAGACCGCCGCCCAGATCGCGTCGATGCCGCCGATGGCCGCGATGGTGAACAAGGAAATGGTCAACCTTGCGTTCGAGAGCAACCTCACCCAGGCGATCCAGATCGAGCGCCGCCTGTTCCAGATTCTGAGCGCCACCGAGGACAAGAAAGAAGGCATGACCGCTTTCGTCGAGAAGCGGGCCGGGGTGTGGAAGGGCCGCTGACGCCCCCCTTTGCCTACTGCCTGACTCAGACTCCAAGCCGACCGAGCGCTTCGGTCAGTTCCGCCGCGCGAAACGGCTTGGTGAGACGCGCGAGGTCGGGGGCGATGCTCTCGACCTCGGAATAGCCCGATACGATGAGGCAGGAGAGCGTCGGCCTGAAATTCCGCGCCATGCGAACCAGTTGGGTGCCGTTCATGCCAGGCATCAGATGATCGGTGACGAGCAGGGCGATCGGTTGGTCCTGTCTCAGGATCGCGAGCGCTTCCTCCGCCGACCCGACGTCGGTAACCGAAAAGCCCGCTTCCTCCAGCATATGGGCGATGCTGGCACGGACCGCTTCCTCGTCGTCGACCAGCAGTACCATGCCCCTTCGCGGCGTCGGCACGGGGGCTGCCCCGCCCGAGGGCGTGACGGTCGAGGCCGAGCGCTGGACGGCGGGAAGCCAGATGTGAACCCGCGTCCCCTGTCCGGGTCGGCTCTCGATTTCCATAGCCCCGCCGAGCTGGCGCGCCAGACCATGGACCATCGACAGGCCCAGGCCCGTTCCCTTCCCCACGCCCTTGGTCGAGAAGAAGGGCTCGATCGATCGCGCCACAGTCTCTGCGTCCATGCCGATCCCCGTGTCGGCGACGGTGATGCGGACATAGGCGCCTTCCTTGAGGTCCCCCGATCCCCCCGGCCCGATTGAATCGGGCACCGCGCCGATGCTCAGCGTTCCGCCGTCCGGCATCGCATCGCGTGCGTTGACACTCAGATTGAGGAGCGCCATTTCGAGTTGGTTGAAGTCTCCGCGCGCTGCCGGGAGATCCGCCGCCACGTCCATGGCGACACGCACTTGCGGACCTGTCGTGCTGGCCACCAGCGCGCTCATACCGGTCACCAGTTCATGGATGTCGACCGCGGTAGGTTGCAGCGGCTGCCGCCGGGCGAAGGCGAGAAGGCGCTGGACGAGCGTCCTTGCCCGCTCCGCCGACTGAAGCGCAGCGTCGATCAGACGCTTTTCACGGTCCGATCCGATATTCCGTCGGGTGAGAAGGTCGAACGTCCCGATGATGGGCGTCAGGAGATTGTTGAAGTCGTGCGCGACGCCGCCGGTCAGTTGCCCCAGCGCCTCGACCTTCTGGGTCTGGCGCAACTGTTCCTCGGTTTCTGCCAGCCGCCTTTGTTCTGCGATCCGTTCCGTCACGTCATGGACGATCTGGTAAGCGCCGATCCGTTCCCCCGCGCTGTTGCGCAGGACGTTGAAGGTGATCTCATGGAACCGGCGCAGGCGACCGGGATCGCCGAATTCCTCGACCATCGTGAATTCTTCGCCCGCCAGCGCGCGCGCCCAGATCCGCTCGATCTGCGCGCGCTGTTCGGGAAGATGCGCCAGGGCGTCGAGCATGGACACGCCGATGGCGGGGCGCACGCCGTAGATCGCTTCGAACGCTGCGCTCGCCGCCTTGGTGATCGCGAGCCAGCGGAAGGCCGGATCGGCGACGAAGATGATGGCTGTTGCGTTTTCGACGACGTCCGCCAGGAGCTTGCGCTCCGCCACGCCGTCTGTGATGCGCCGTTCAAGCGTTTCGTTGAGGTCGCGCAGCGCCTGCTCGGTGCTTTTGCGGCGAGAGATATCGATGGCCGTGCCGATCACACGCAGGCAGCGATTGTCATCGAACACCCCGCGCCCCTTGGCCGCGACCCATCGCACGACGCCGTCTTCCTTGCCGACGGTGCGATACTCGACATCGTAGAAAGCGCGTTGATCGGGATCGCAGGCGGCGAGAAACGCTTGCGTAATGTCATGCGCATCTTCCGGGTGGAGACCGCCGTAAAAGTCCGCCATCGTGATGGGCGCATCGGCCGATATGCCGAACATCGCCTTCACGCGGGGCTGCCAATACAGGGTGTTCGCCACCATATCGATATCCCAGAGGCCGATTTCTCCCACCTCTACCGCAAGTCGCAGCCGTTCCTCGCTGGCCCGCAGATTGACTTCCGATGCGGCCCGTTCGACATGCGCCCAGGATCGTTCCGCAACCTCCCGGGTGATCGCCAACGCATAATCGTTCCATAGGTGCGGACCTTTGTGATGGACCGCCATCAACGCACGCAATCGACCGCCTTTCACCAGCGGCATGCAGATGGTCGCGGCGATCCCCATGGCCTCGAACGCCGCAGCTTCTTTCGCTGCCATTTCACCATAGGTGTCGTGAACGATCAGGGGGCGCCCTGCACTGAGCTTCTCCACGGTGCGCGTGCCGAAGTCACCGAGCCGATAGCGCCCGAGGATCGATGGCATGCCTTGCTCCTGCCAACCCCCGCGGACGGTGAAGCCGTCTCCATCGTCGTCCATATCGGCGTAGGCGCAGCTGGATACACCCAGATGCGTCGCTACCGTGCGCGTGGTGATAGCCAGCAGGGCATCGGCATCATGGACGCCCGCGACGGCCCGTTCCAACTGATCGAGAAACCGGAACAACGCTTCGCTTTCGGCGAGGCGGCGCTCCGCGACGATCCGGTCGGTGATATCGAACACCATCGCCAGCATTCCGACCGGCGTCCCATGCGCATCGCGGATCGGCGAATATTCCAGGTCCATCCAGACCTTTTCAGGACGCCCCTGCCGCCAGAGTTCCAGTTCCTGCGCGTGGAAGCTGAGCGCTTCGCCCGCCAGACCCGCTGCGATGACGCGCGCGTTGAAATCGCGCGCTTCGGGCCAGACATCGAGCAGCTTTCCGCCCAGTGCATCCGGGTGGCGCGGCCCGCACACTGCCGCATAGCCTTCATTGTAGATCAGCAGCCCTTCGGCACCCCAAAGGAGCACCATCGGCACCGGCGAGGACAGGATGGTCTGCACTCCGGCCCGCAATTCCACCGGCCACCCGTCGATGGGGCCGAGCGACGTGCCGCTCCAGTCCTTGGCCATGATGAGGCGACCGATATCGCCGCTGCTTACGAACGCGGTCTGCACAATGTCCCCGGTTGCCATGCGATGCCTCGATTGCGTGTGTCTCCCATATCGAATGACAGCATGAACGCACATCATTTTCCGGCGGGTTTCGGATTATCGAAAACAATACAATGATCTGCGTTACAGGCGAACTGCCGCCGCCCGGGATGCCCAGCGGCGTCGGGACCGTCATTGCGTCATCTGTTCGCTCACGCGACCGCTTCGTTCCAGCTTGCCCCATCCGACCACCCATCCCGCGATGGCGGACGTGATGGCACGCAGCACGACCCAGTACATGATCTGCCGGTAGACGAGCCGCTGCGCGACCAGCAGATGCGCCGGATAGCGGACCTTGTGCCCGTCGAGCCGATAGGCGATCCAGCCGCACAGGATGTCGACGCCGGTGAAAGCGAGCCAGTAGACGCCCATCGATCCCACATCCCCCGCCGTCTGCGCCCAACCATGCTGAATCACGCGCACCGTGGTGCTGACGACAGAGAGCAACAGTGCCAGGTCGATCAGCGGGGAAATGGCGGCGAAGGCGATCTGGAACAGCCAGGCCTGCGGCAGGCCGATGAGGGCGAGACCCGATGGCTTGCCCGTCCGCAGCACGGCGCGATGTTTCCACAGGCATTGCAGCGTGCCGAACGCCCAGCGATAGCGCTGCTTGGCGAGCGAGCGGAAGCTCTCGGGCGCTTCGGTCCAGGCGGTCGCGCGCGGATCGTAAATGACGCGCCAGCCCGCCCGCTGGATCGCGATGGTCAGATCCTGATCCTCCGCCAGCGTATTTTCCGGATAGCCGCCCACCGCGTCGAGCGCATCGCGCCGCCATGCGCCCACGGCGCCGGGGACCACGGTGATGGCATCGAACCCGGCCAGTGCGCGGCGTTCCAGATTCTGTGCGGTGATATATTCCACCGCCTGCCACCGAGTGACGAGGTTGATGCGATTGCCCACCCGCGCGTCGCCCGCGACCGCGCCGATCGCGGGATCTGCGAACCAGCGCGCCAGACGGCGGATGGTGAGCGGTTCGAACTGGGTGTCGGCATCGAGCGCGATGACGACGTCGCCGGTTGCGTGCAGCAACGCGCGGTTGAGCGCCGCTGCCTTACCGCCATTTTGCAGCGTCAACAGAGTCACGCGCGGATCGTTGCCGAAGCGCTCCGCCACAATGGCGCTCGTCCCATCCTTCGATCCGTCGTCGGCGACGATCACCTCCAGCGCGGGATAATCGCTCGCCAAAACGCGCGCGACCGAAGCGGCGATGACCCGCTCCTCGTTATAAGCGGGGATGATGACCGATACGGTGGGAGTGAAGACGGGCGGGTCGGCGCGCCGCCGCCGCGTCTGCAACCAGGCGAGCACCGCCATGATGACTGCCCGCGCCATGCCGAGCGTGATCGCCACGTAGAAAAGCCAGGTCATGAGAAGCGAAAGCGCCGCCAGCAGGACGAAGATCGCAACATCGGTGCGCACGGCCCACAGGTCCGCGCGGCTCACCTTGGGCATGGCCTGACCGGCAGGTATGCCCGCCAGCTGCGACGCGGTGACGAAATGATAGCCTTCGCTTTTCAGAATATGGATGATCTGCGGTAGCGCCGCCACCGTTTGCGCCCGATCCCCGCCGCCGTCATGCAACAAGATGATGTTGGCCGAATTTTCCGGCGTCCAGCCATGCACCTGATCGACCACCTGCCGCACAATGGCGTCGACGCCCGGCCTCTGCCAGTCGTTGGGATCGACGTGCAGGCCCACCACCGTATATCCGGCATGTTGCGCCTCCACCGCAGGCACAAGCTCGTCGGTCGTCGTGGGCTCCGCGTCACCGAAATAGGGTGCGCGGAACAACGTCATCCGCCGCCCGGTATAGGCTTCCACGAGGCGTTGCGTGGTATTCAGCTCCAGCCGGTTCTGGTGCGGGCCGATGGTCGCCAGATTGGGGTGGGTGTAGCTGTGGTTGCCGATCTCGCTGCCGTCAGACACGATGCGGTTCAGCAGTTCGGGATGCTCCAGCGCATTTTCACCGATCACGAAGAAGGTGGCGGGCACATGCGCGCCTTCCAGCGCGTCCAGTATCTTGGGCGTCCACTCCGCATCAGGTCCGTCGTCGAATGTCAGCGCGAGCAGCTTGGGGTTCGCGCCGCCGACCCGGTGGACCACATAGGGCATGGGCAGCCGGTGATAGCGCTCCGCATGGATCAGGCCCTGTGCATCGAACTGGACGGTGCGGCTGCCGTCGGAGGGTGTGGACGTGATCCGCAGGATTTCGCCCGATCCTTCGACATCGGTGCTGGCCACCGCGCGCGGCGTCGCCAGATCAGGCAGGCCGCCCTTTCGGAACGCGGACAGATCGTCCCAGAAACCCGAATCCTCCGTGCCGAGCCGCCACAGGGCGACGTTCCCGATGCCGAGCCGCTTGAGCGCCTGCATCTGGTTCCAGCTCGTCGCCGCATCCATCATCCAGATCGCATGATGCTTGCCAGCCTCGTCATAGGCGAAACCGGCGTTGCCGCTGGCGGGATCGAACATGACCGGTGCCTGGCTGTCATGGGCGGCGAGCCACGCTTCCTCGATCGAAAGCGCATCGGTGCCGTCGCCGTGCCAGTCATAGGCATAGCTGCCGAGCGCCACGACCAGCTTGTCGCGCGGGACGATGCGCTGCGCATTTTCCACCTCGCGCACGAACCAGCCCTGTGCCGCAATCGGGCCTGGCGTGCCGCCTTCCCAATGCTGATCGTAAGCCATGAATATGAGCTTGTCCGCAACGCGGCTGAGCGCCGCCAGCGGCCAGCCCTCGTCCTCCGCGGGCGCGGTCACGGCGAGAACGGTATTTTTGGGCATCGCGGCGTTGAGTGCACGCAGGAACCGGATATAGTCATTCATCGCGCTTGCCGGCAGCGCCTCGATGTCCATGACCAGTCCTGCGCCATGGCTCACGCGAACCTGCGCCGCAAGCTTGGTGACCATGGCGTTGCGCTCGGCGGGATTGTGGAAGAGCGATGCAGCGCCGGCGGAATCCCAGCTGTCGGGAAGCAGGTTCTGCACCATCGGCAGAATGAGGGGACGATGGCGGGCCTGCGCGATCAAATGGTCGAGCTTGGGATCGCGTGACACCGTGACGGTGTGACGCGGCCCGGAAATGTTGATCGACGCAGGAACGATCCAGTCGAGCGCGCCGATATGCCGTGAAAGCGCGTCGATGCCGCTTTCATCGCCGGGAACGTAGAAGCCGATGCTGAGCGGCGCGCTCGACGAAGAGGCATGGCGCGTGGGCAGCCAGTTGAGCAGCGGGCTGTGCAGTGTGGGCAGGAATTTGGCCGCGCGGGCTCTGGGCAGGGGAAGATTGAGTTCCCGTTCGCGCGGCACGAAGATCAACGTGGTCGCAAATGCAAGCGCACCGATGACGACCAGGCTCAACAGAATGGCAACGATCCGCTTTGACCAGCGGCTGCGTTGTCCGGTCGGATCGAAGAATATTGGAGTACGCATGAAATAGTCCCACCTGCCAGCTTGCTCGCGCGGCTCTAGCGGAGTCAAGATGAGCAGTCGCTGGGGCGAAACTAAATTATCTTTAATGTGGGCGAGTGGCCGAAGCTGCGTCGCAACGGGTCCGCGATAAAGCGCTATTGCGATCCTCTCGGTTGCCGCGCCGACGCATGGGGTCCCTGTCGAATAGATGAAACGGCAGGAGATTTCCGGCAATCGTCATTATGGCGGGGACCGGGGGTTTTCGATGCCCTCCGGATCCCCTGCATTCGGAGCCATCGATGAAAAGCGGTGCCCAAAGCGGTTGTTCGCCGCAAAATAATCGTGCAAGGGTTCTCCCTGGGTGTCCGCACAAAAGCGCGGGCAGGTTCTAGCGTTGGTCGGGCCGCCAGCGAGGAATTGTCGCACCCGGAGTATCGGTTTGCCCGATCCATCTGCCATGGTCCTTCCCCCGTCGCCCACTTCATGGTCTTTAGAACGAGCGTGCAACGCCGTTCAAACCGCACCCGCACAAGGGACGCGGCATGATCCGGTCCATGACGCGAAAGGGGGATGCGGATGGCCTTGCTGACGCTGGTCTTCCTGCCGTTCATCGCCGCGATCCTGCTGGCGGCAACGCGGCAGGCGTCGCGCGCGGTGCACATGGGAATCGCGATGGCAGCCAGCGCCGGAGGTCTTGCGATCCTGCTGGCGCAGGCCGGTGCTGCGCTGTCCGGCGAGACCCCGGCAGTCACCCTCGCCTGGATACCGACACTCGGTCTCAGCTTCAGCCTGTGGCTCGACCCGCTGGCACTGTTGTTCGCGGGGCTTATCCTCGGCATCGGCCTGCTCGTCGTCATCTATGCACAGGGCTATCTTGACCGGACCGAACCGACCGCACGGTTTCTGGCCTTCCTGATGATGTTCCAGGGGGCGATGGTGGGCATCGCCCTGTCGAGCAACGTGGTGCTGACGCTGGTCTTCTGGGAGATGACCAGCCTCGCCTCCTTCCTCCTCATCGGTTTCTGGCGCGACCGGGCCGATGCGCGGCAGGGCGCGCGCATGGCCCTTACCGTCACAGGCGGCGGCGGACTGGCGCTGATCGCGGGGATGGTCCTGCTGGGCAAGGCGGCGGGAAGCTACGATTTGCCGACGATCCTCTCCCGCGCCGACATCGTACAGGCTTCCCCCCTCTATCCCGCGATCCTGCTGCTGATCCTGGCGGGGGCCTTTACCAAGTCAGCGCAGTTTCCTTTCCACTTCTGGCTGCCGCACGCGATGTCGGCCCCTACCCCCGTCAGCGCCTATCTTCATTCCGCGACGATGGTGAAGGCAGGCATATTCCTGCTCGCCCGGCTTTGGCCGGTGCTGGCCGGAACCGATCTGTGGTTCGGCATCGTCACGCCGGTGGGCCTGGCGACGATGCTGTTCGGGGCAGCTGTCGCCCTGTTCCGGAACGACCTCAAGGCGATCCTCGCCTATTCCACCGTCAGCCAGCTGGGGCTGATGGTCATGCTATTGGGATTTGGCACCGGCGCGGCGGTAACGGCGGCGATCTTTCACATCCTCAATCATGCCGCCTTCAAGGCAGCGCTGTTCATGCATGCCGGGATCGTCGATCATGAAACCGGCACGCGTGACATGAGGCGGCTGGGCGGCCTGGCCGCGATCATGCCGCTCACCGCGACGCTGGGGGTGATGGCGGCGGCCGCGATGGCGGGATTGCCGCCACTGGGCGGATTTATTTCCAAGGAAATGATGCTGCACGAAAGCACGCAGGCCATCCTTGGAGGACAAGCTTTGCTCGTGCCGGCGCTCGCGACCGTCGCCGCGATGCTGTCGGCGGCCTATTCGCTCCGCTATGCCGCAGCGCTGCATTTCGGGAAGCGGAAGAGCGGCGATGTCGCCGCGCCGCACGATCCGGGCGCGATGCTTCTCGGCCCCGCAGCGATTCTCGGCGCGTTCGCGCTGGCGCTGGGACTGTTACCGATGACGCTGGCCGCCCCTTTGGTCGCAGCCGCCAGCGCGGCAGTCACGGGCGGGGCGGCGCCCGACCTGCATCTCACTCTCTGGCACGGGATAAACGCTGCGTTGCTCATGAGCCTCGGTGCGGTTTTGGCGGCCATGCTGCTGCTGGCCCGCTATGCAACGATTGCCGCAGCGGTAGCGCGCCTGCGCTCGCCCGACGCCAAACGGCTGTTCGATGCCGCGATGGCGCGCACGGTGGACGGACTGCGCAGCCTGTCGGGCCTCGTCCATGTCGCATCGCTGCAACGCTATCTCGCTATGCTGTTCGTCATCGCGGCAGCGCTGGGCGCAGAGGCCGCGATACGCTTCGGCATCCCTGCGGGAAGCCGCGCGACAACGCCCGCATCGCTCCCCGCTGTCGTCGCATGGGCGGCTCTGATCGTCGCAACGGTGGCGGTGGTGGCAGCCGACCGACGACGCTATCTGGCGCTGATCTTCATCAGCGTCATCGGGCTCGTCATGGCGCTGGCGTTCATTCACCTGTCCGCACCCGATCTTGCGCTGACGCAGATCGCGGTGGAGGTCGTGACGATCCTCCTGATGCTGCTGGCGCTGCATTTGTTGCCCGGCCGCCCGCCGCGCCTTTCGGGCGTGTCCCGGCGGGTGAGGGACGGCGTGATCGCCATCGGCGGCGGGCTTGGGACAGGCTGGCTTGCCTGGGCTGTGCTGACGCGGCCGGAGCGGGACGGCATTTCCCGCTACCATTGGGAAAACAGCTATACGGGCGGGGGCGGCACCAATGTCGTCAATGTGACGCTGGTGGACTTTCGCGCTTTCGATACGCTGGGCGAGATCATCGTCCTCGGGATCGCGGGCCTGGCGATCTATGCGCTGCTCGAACCTGCGGCGCGGGGCGTTGCCGGACGGCGGCTGCGGGAATGGCGTTCGGAGGATCCACATTCGCCAGAGCGTCATCCGATGATGTTCGTGATGGCGACGCGGCTGCTGCTTCCGCTTGCCCTGCTCGTGGGTATCTATATCTTCCTGCGCGGACATAACCAGCCGGGCGGCGGCTTTGTCGCGGCCCTCGTCTTTTCGATCGCGATCCTGCTGCAATATCTGGCGTCCGGCTTCGACTGGACCGATGCGCGAAAGCGCATGGGGGAACATCCGCTGATCGGTCTCGGCATCATGATCGCCACCGCGACGGGCCTTGGGTCGCTGCTGTTCGGGGCGCCCTTCCTTGCGAGCAGTTTCGGTTATTTCCACCTGCCGATGATCGGCGAATTCGAACTGGCGACGGCGATGCTGTTCGACCTGGGCGTCGCCTGCGTGGTGGTGGGCGCGGTGACGATGGCGCTTTCGCAGCTCGCTCATGTCGCGCAACGGGCCGCGCGGGAGGAGAAAGAATGAGCCTGGAATTTCTGGTCGCGTCCGCCATCGCCACGCTGATTGCGGGTGGCATCTATCTTGCCCTGCGAGGCCGGACCTTTCAGGTCGTGCTGGGGCTGACCATGCTGTCCTACGCGGTCAACCTGTTCCTGTTCGCGATGGGGCGGCTGATCGTGAACAGACCGCCCATCTATGCCAAGCAGGTCACCGAACATGCCGATCCCTTGCCGCAGGCGCTGGTCCTGACGGCCATCGTCATCACGTTCGGCATGACCGCGCTGACTGTGATCCTGTCGCTGCGCAGCTTTCTGGAAAGCGGATCGGATCAGGTCGATGGTTTGGGCGAGCCGGGCGCGGGAGAGGAGCCGTGACGCTGGCGGATCATCTGCCGATCGCGCCGGTCGTGATACCCGCGCTCGTCGCGCCCGCAACCATGCTGGCGATGCGCCGCTACCGTGGGCTCGGCATCTTGCTGTCGTTGGCCGGGGGCGTGGCGATGCTGGCCGTGGCGCTGGCGCTTTTCGGCTGGGCGCAAGATGACGCGATCCGGGATTATGCGCTTGGCGGATGGCCCGCACCGTTCGGGATCGTGCTGGTGCTCGACCGCCTTGCAGCGACAATGCTCCTGCTGGCCGCGGTGCTGGCGATCGTCATCCTCGGCCATGCGATCCTGACAGGCGCGGACCGGAAGGGGTGGCATTTCCATCCCCTGTTCCATTTCCAGATGATGGGGCTCAACGGCGCGTTTCTGACGGGCGATCTGTTCAACCTGTTCGTGTTCTTCGAAGTGCTGCTGATCGCTTCCTACGGTCTGATGCTGCACGGTCAGGGGGCTATGCGGATAAAGGCGGGCGTGGCCTATGTCGTCGTCAATATCGTCGGATCGGCACTGTTCCTCATTGCCCTTGGCCTGCTGTACGGCCTGACATCGACGCTCAACATGGCCGACCTGAGCATCAAGGTCGCGGCGCTGGGGGCCCACGATCAGGGGCTGCTCCGGATCGCGGGGCTGTTGCTGATGACGGTGTTCGGATTGAAGGCGGCGGTGGTGCCCATCCATCTCTGGCTACCGCGCACCTATACAGCGACGATGCCTGTCGTTGCGGCGATGTTCGCGATCATGACCAAGGTCGGCGTTTATGCGATGATCCGCACCGTTCCACTTATCTTCGGCGCTCAGGCGGGCGCGGCAGCCTGGGTGCCCGCGCCTTACCTGCTGCCTGCTGCGATCCTGGGGGCTGTGGGTGGGTTCGTCGGGGTGTTGAGCGCGCGGGGAATGCGGGAGCAAGCCGCCTTTGCGGTGCTGGCATCGACCGGTACGCTGCTGATGGCGGTCGCATCGTGGCGCGAGGCAAGCCTGTCCGCCGCGCTCTATTATCTGGTGCAAGCGACGCTGAGCGGGGCAGCGCTGTTTCTCATCGTCGATGTAACGATGCGGCGACGCGGGCAATATGCCGACGCCATCGTCCCCACGCCGCGCTTCGCCGGGCAGGATGCGGCAGGCCTGCTCTATCTGGCGGCAGCGATCGCCACGGCTGGTTTGCCGCCCCTGGCTGGGTTCGTCGGCAAGCTTCTGATCCTCGACGCCAGTTTCGCCATCCCGGGATGGCAGGCCATCTGGATCGCGATCCTGTGCTCGACGCTGGTCGGCGTCGTCGGCTTTTCGCGCAGCGGCTCCGCCCTGTTCTGGAAATCGGCTTCGAACGATGCCCCCGCCATCGCCGGGCCGACCCGTTCCAACAGCGAGTTCATCGCGCCGGTAGCGCTGCTCTTGATCCTCGGACTGTTCACCGTCGCAGCCGGATGGGTCACGGAAAGAACCCAGGCCACCGCAGCACAGCTGATGGATGCCGACCGCTACATCGCAAAGATAGCGGAAACTGCGCGATGAAGCGGTTGCTCCCCCACCCCGCCTTGTCGGCGATGCTCCTGATCGTCTGGTTATTGATGGCCAATAGCATCACGGTCGGCGGCTTCGTCCTGGGAGCGGTCTTCGCGCTCATTCTGCCGAAGTTCACGCATCCCTTTTGGCCCGATCGCCCTCGCATGCGGTTCGGACGGGCTTTTCTGGGTTACCTCGCCATCGTATTGCTCGATATCGTCGTTGCGAATTTTCAAGTCGCATGGTTGATCCTGTTCCGACGCAACCGCGACCTTCGCCCGCATTGGCTGATCGTGCCGGTCAACCTGTCCACGCCCGAGGCCATCACGATATTGGCAGGCACGATCAGCCTCACCCCAGGCACCGTATCGTCGGACGTGTCGGCGGACGGCCGCTTCCTTCTTGTCCATGCTCTGGACGTTGCGGATGAGGGCGTGGAGATCGACAGGATAAAAAGGCGCTACGAAGCGCGGCTACGGAGGATATTCGCATGATCGACATCGTCCTTGGCGTTGCCGTCGGCGGCATCGCGCTTGCTCTCTTGCTCAACATGTGGCGGCTGCTGCGGGGGCCGACGCTGGGCGACCGCATCATGGCGCTCGACACGATGGTCATCAACGCCATCGCGATGATCGTCCTGATCGGCATGGTCGGCGGCAGCGACACCTATTTCGAAGCGGCGCTGCTCCTTGCGATGGTGGGGTTCGTCAGCACCATCGCCTATTGCAAATTCGTGTTGCGCGGGGACATCGTCGAATGACCGCGATTACGGACATCGTTATCGTCTTCCTCCTTATGTTGGGAGCGGGCTTTGCATTGATCGGCAGTTGGGGCCTTGTGCGCCTGCCCTCGACCATGGAGCGGTTGCACGGACCGACCAAGGCGACGACATTGGGCCTCGGCGCGCTGCTGCTGGCGTCCGTCATCTATTTTCAGGGGAAGCTCGGGATATGGACGGCGCACGAGCTGTTGATTTCGCTGTTCCTTTTTATCACCGCGCCCATATCCGCCAATATGATCGCGAAGGTCCACCTGCACAGGTCCAGAACGGGCGCCGGTAACGAACCGGTCGGCCTCGCAGGACCGCCGCCTTCCCCGAGCGACAAGGGAGACTGGGCGACATTCGAAGCGCCACAGGCCGACACGCCGGCATCGACCGCAGACAGCTGATCCTCAAAGGTGCTCAGGCCCCTCCATCCAGCCAGTGCGCGATAGCCACCGTCACCTTTCGACTTTCCCGCCATAGGCGCTGCCCATCCTCCCCGCCTGCATCCATTGCCCGCCAGCTTTCACTCAGCGCGGAAAAGCCGAGCGTCCCCGATAAGCCTGCCAATCGATGGGCGTTGACAGCACCCAGCCTATCGCCGTCCGTGGCCGCGACGAGTTCGCGATGCAGCCCTTTGACCAACGGAAGAAATTCGTTAGCCCCGAACAGGCTTAGCAACCGGTCGAGCGGTTCGACATCCGGTGGCATCCAGGATCGGAACAACGGCGCGAGATCGTTTACCCCTGCTTTCAAGGCGAAGGTGAAGTCGACATCGCGATTTCCCTCACCACCGTCGAAAGCCATCGCGACGATGTGCCGGTTGCGATCGGGAAAATCCGTCGTGTCAGGTTGGACAATCTTCAGCATGGGCTCGCTGCCCGCTTTGGAACCGGAAACGCAAAGCTGCCATCCCGCATCGTCCAGCGCCATGCGAACATTCTCATAATTCAAAAGGTTGCCAGATCGATTATCGGCCAAAGGCCTTTGCATCGGTCGCATAAACTGCATATGGTCCCTGATGAGCAGTGGGGGCTGCCTCCGTTCTAACAGAATGGACCAAAACGGGGTAGGAGATGGCGGATGCCGTACCGGGCGGCCGCATATTGATTGCGGACGACCATCCGCTGCTCCGTGAAGGGCTGTCCCTGGCCGCGCGCGCGGCCATCCCCGGCGTGACCGTCGACACAGCGGGCACCATCGGCGAAAGCCTGGCCGCCTTAAAACGCCATGATCGCTATCGTCTGATCCTGCTCGATTTCATTCTTCCCGATGCGCGGGGCTTTTCGGGGCTCCTCCAGATACAGCATGTGGCTGGGCGCATTCCCATCGCCGTCATATCCGCGCATGAAAATGCGATGCTGGTCGAAAGCGCCATGGCATTGGGCGCGGCGGGCTTCATCTATAAATCGTCTCCGCTGGACGCGCTTTCGCACGATATCCGTGAACTGGCGGAGGGACGCAGGCGCTTTCCCAAGAATCCCGGCGCGGCGCCTTCCGCAGGCCTGCGCGACCAGATCGCCAGCCTGTCGGGCGCTCAACTGCGCGTGCTGATCGCCCTGTCCGACGGACGGCTGAACAAGCAGATCGCAGCAGATCTCGACGTTTCCGAAGCAACCGTCAAAGCGCATCTCACCGCTATATTTCGCAAGCTCAAGGTCAATAATCGCGCGCAGGCGTTGTTGGCGGTCCAGCCGCTGCTGGGCGAATTTTCCGGGCAAATTGGCAAATGACCAGGCCACCGCGCCCACCGCGCATATGGCTGTTCGTCACCTTCGCCACCCTGTTTCCGCTGACCCTTGCCGCATTGCTGTTCTGGCTGGGTGCGGAATATCGTCTTTGGAACGATCTGCGCGAGGAAGCCGATCTTTCCTTCGGTCGCCGGGTTACGATCATCGACGTGCTGTCGGAATTGCGGGCCGCCGAAAGCAGCCAGCGCGGATATGTCATTACCAACGACGGCGAATTTCGCGCTCGCTATCGACATTGGCGGTCGGAGATCGGCGCATCTTTCGCGGCAGCCGATATCTATTACAGGAGTCAACCGACGCACAGGAACGGTTTTCGGGGGCTCCGCGCGCTCGCAACCGCCAAGATCGCCGAAATGGACGATGTCCTGGCGATATATGACCGGCAAGGCGCAGCGGCCGCGCGCCAACAGATATCCAACGGCGAAGGCAAACGCCTCATGTCGCGCCTGCAGGCCCAGCTTGATCGGATCATTCGCGACGAACAGGCAATCGGCAGGGCCCGCTTGCAAGCCTATCACGATCGTACCGACATGTTGCAACGGCTGTGGTGGATTCTACTGGGCTTCAGCAGCCTGTTGCTCGTTGCGGCGCTGGTAGGCATTTGGCGCCAGCGGGCATCGAAATATCGGCTGGAACTCAGCGCTTTCGAGGCGGCACAGCGCAATGAGACGATCCTTAACAGCACCATCGATCCGATCATCATCATCAACCCCAGCGGCAGCATCGAAACCATCAACCGTGCGGCGAGCCGGATGCTCGGCTACGAACCGGCCGAACTGGCACGACGGGATTTCGATTTCATTTCAGATATCGCGTCCGGGGTCGGCACCTTTCTCGACCGCATCGGCTTGGTGGATGGCGAATTACGTACGCCCTTCCGGACCGACTGTCTGGTACGACACCGAAGCGGTCGGAAATTGCCGGTCGACGTTGCGCTGGGCGTCATGCCGCTTTCCGATGGCGAGCATATAGTCGCGTCGTTCCGCGACATCGCAGAACGCAAGCGCATCGAGCGGTTGAAGGACAATCTCATTTCCACGGTCAGTCATGAGCTGCGCACGCCGCTGACGTCGATCGTAGGTGCACTGGCTTTACTCAAGCGGGATACTGCGGACCTCGATCCGCAATCAGCCGGTCTGGTTGCGATTGCGGAAAACAACGCGCAGCGGCTCATCCGCCTCATCAACGATATGCTGGACATCGATCGCATCGAGGCGGGCAAGCTCAAGATGGCCGCGGTCGCCCTCGATTTGCGCCACGTCGTTCAGCAAGCGTGCGAAGATAATGGCGGACTTGCAGCTTCTTCGGGCATCACCCTGAAAAATGTCAGCGGTGACGACGCTCTGATGGTGCAGGGCGACCCGCAAAGACTGCATCAGGTGCTTACCAATCTCCTGTCCAATGCCGTCAAGATATCGCCCAAAGGCGGCCAGGTGGTCGTCAGCCTAAGCCCGAGCAGCGACGGGCGGCGCGCCATCGTCCATGTCGATGACGACGGTCCCGGCATCCCGCCCGAATTTCGCGCGAGGATTTTTGGACGGTTCGAACGGGCGGGCAGTCGCGAAGCGGCTCCCGGAACAGGTCTGGGTCTTGCGATTGCCAAGGAAATCATGACCCAGCATAGCGGCGAGCTGTGGTTCGAGGATCGCCCGCAGGGCGGGACGCGGTTTTCCCTTTCCCTGCCGACGATGCTCCCGACCATGTCAGTGGGGAACCGCAAAAAAGAAGACGACGTCAAAATCCTGATCTGTGAGAAGAATGC
>NZ_QFOA01000114.1 GCF_003248505.1 Sphingobium sp. | reverse complement strand
GTAGCCAGCACGGCCCTGTCTCCGGGGGGGCGACATCATCTCGGAACGAAGGGGCGCAATCATCTCGGAAACGAGGGGCGGCTTCATCGGAATCGGCACTCTCGCTGATCGAGCTTACGGGCGAGCGCCCTCTCCTCTGCCTTCCGTCGTTCCACAACCTGTTCGAGCCTCAGACCCTTAAGGCGTGCGTCGTTCCGGGCGGCAAATCGCTTGCTGTTATCGCGCTCCAGTCGACCTAGCCCTTCGAGCGCAGATGTTTTTTCGCCGGAGCGCTCCTCCAATTTAGAGACGAGCTTCCTGGGATCTTCCGTCCAGAGTTTGACCCCGTATCTGGCCCGCGTGATGGCGGTGTAAAAGTTCTGCCCGTTGACAAGCGGGGACGCCACGGGAGCCAGTACATAGACCCGGTCATAGGTCTTCGACTGGGCGGAATATACGGTCTCGGCATAGCCATGGTCCCATGTGGAATGGCGCCCAAGATCAATCTGCTGCACCCGATCACCACGGTCCCACCGAACCGTCGCCACCATGCCTTCCAGCTTCTCCACCGTCCCCCGCTCGGCATTTTTGAGATCCAACTCCTTGGTCGCGAGCCGCCACTGGATGCGATCGCCTGCGGCAAGGTTGCGGTGCTCAGAGAGGAAGACATTGACCTGCGCCGCCTTGCTCGTTCGGGGGTCCCAATTGTGGATGCGTCCCTGTTCGTCAGCCAATCGCACAAGCTGCCGCCCCTTTGCATCGCGGACCACCGCAATGACCCGATATTCGCCGTCGCGCGCCAAGCCAGCACCAACCTGATCACGGTTGAATTTCAGGACCTGGCCACCGGAATAGAAGCGGGCCATCTGCTTTTCCTGATCGCTGAAGCCTGCGGGCGTCAGTACAGCAAGCCGGGTGTCCTCTGCGGCGACGACACCCTCTCTCTGCAAAGTCTCGCGGATCTGGCTGTTTACGATGAGGCGCGTCGCATTCTCCAGAACGAGGATGTTCGTGGTGGCCCGGCTTTCAGGCTTGAGGCGCGTCCATTCGGCAACAAGGCTCTTGGCAAGCTCCTCCGCATCAGCGCCGCTAACCACCTTATCGAGCTGCTCAAGCGAACCAGCATAATCACCGGCGCGGGCCTGCGTAACGGCAAGCTTCATCGCCTTTGTTTGCTGCCGCCGCGACTCGACCAACTCGGCGGTGGCCATGCCCAGCTTCTGCATGAGCCAGAATGCCTTCCCCTGTTCGATCGCGCCGGTCTGTCGATTGTCTCCCAGCAGGATGAGCCGCGCGCCGGTCGCCCTGCTGATCTCCAGCACGCGCAGCGCCTGGCGGTTTCCAAGCTGTCCAGCCTCATCAAGGATCAGAACATCCTTGTCGCTCAGGCCATGCCCGCCGCTCGCCAAAAGGCTGGCGACGGTCCGGGACGCAATATCCGCGCGATCACCCAGCTCAGCGGCAGCAGATGACGTCGGCGCAAGCGCGGTCAATACCATCCCTGAATGCGCCGCGTCCTTGAGCGAGCGCACCAGCATGGATTTTCCTGCTCCTGCCACACCGTGCACGGCTGTTATCCGGTCGCTCGATAATGCCATGTGGACCAGGGCCTGCTCCTGGGCAGGCGTCAGACCGGCGTTTTCAAGGACAGACAGCAACCGGTCGGCACTAGCGACCTGCCGGCCGTCTGCCAACGACAGGGCAAGGTGCTGGGTCAGCGCCTGTTCGAGCCTTACGGTCCTGCGGCTGGTTCGTCCTCGCGTGAGGATGGCGTCGCCCGTCTGTCCCCGCGTCGCCAGCAACTTACGGCGGCGCTCATGGTCGATCAGGAGCGGTCTCAGATCTTCGAAGCGGACCTCACCCACATGGGAAGCAAGGCCGGTCGCAATGAGGCGACCAAGGGGGTTTACGGCCTCCCGCCCCTCCGATTGTCTGATGCCGAACAGGGCCGCCCGGGCTGCGTCGGCGGCCTCCACCGGAACGGGTCGCTCGCCAGCCTCCCTGGCTTCGGCGAGGATAGCGCCAAGCGCCGGTTCATAGCGTCCGATCCGCATTTGCCATCGATCATGGAGCTCGCTCAGCCCCACTTTCACCTTTGGCCCGCGCGTCTCGTAGAAACTCTGGCGGCGCGCGGCCTGTCCCGAAAGGCCATGCTGAGCGGCATGGGCGTTGATCTGCTCGGCGCGCTGCGACATCTCGGTGATCAGCGCGTTTGGCACCCCCCTGATCTCGAACAATCCCCGCCGGGGATCGAAGTCGATCTGAAATCCATACTCCCTCAACTGGTGAGCAAGGGCGTTCCGGTATATCTGTCCGCCCGCCATCTGCTCGGCATACATGGCCCGCGTTTCGAGACTGGCCATCGGGTCGCCCGGACCGCGGTTTGTCATGTTGAGGATGACAACATGGGTGTGGAGATGGGGGTCGAGTTCACGGCTGGCATGCTCGGTAAAGCGTGCCCAAAGGAGCCGGCCGGTTGTCTCATGGATGATTTTCCCCTCCTCCCGGCGACGCAGCTGGGCATGTTCCTCAAGATAGGAGAGCGCCGCGTCGACGGCCTTCTCATGCGCAGCGATTAATCTCTCGTCGCCAAGAGCCAGCGCCATGATCGACACCGATTTGGGCGCGCTGATCGCAAAGTCCCACCCCGGATGGTGGTCGATCCCTTCCGATCGCCGACGCCCCAACTGCTGGTCTGCGACCGCACCGCTGAGAAGCGCCTTGAACTGCGCGGGATCCACTTCTCCGCGCAGCCTCAGTTCGCCCGCCATCGCGCCACCCCAGGAGGAAGTCTCCGCCTCTCCCTTCGTATAATAATCCCCGACGGTGTAGTAGCGGGCGATGTTGCCTGGGGTGCCCTTCAGGCGGCGCGGATGCATCATGCCGGCCTCGCATCGTCTCGCTGGCCGTTGGACCGGCTATGTTTGTGGAGGTTGAAACCACTTCTTGGTCCAAGGAGCTTGGGCGGATCGACAATCGGGGCGTCCCCTGCCGGTTCCGACACGTCGTTGCCTTCATCGGTGAGCGGCTCATCGGGTGCCGGCTCTTTGGGGGAATTGCTCGCCAGAGGCAGCTCCGGCTCAGATACCGCTTTCTTCTCAGCCCGACGACGCTTCCGTTGCGGTGGCGTCTCAGGCTGAGCCGGATCGTTGCTGTCATCGAAACGCTTGGCTGGTTCGGTTCGCTCAACGAATGCCGGCTCGATCGTCGGCAGGCCATTATATCGATCCCGGAAATGGACGACGGGCAGGTTTCTCCCGAACCGGAGGAAGCCCGACAGGTTGGGAAGGTTCGTAACCTCGGTGTGCATGACCAGCGGACGGGTGACCTGCATGCGGGAGAGATTGACGCCGTCCCGCATGTCGTTGACCCCATAGGACATGCCCTCATTGGCCTCCACCTGCTCGACCTGCCCTAAATTCTCCGAGACATGCTTCGCCGTGGGTGTGTCGTTCGCTCGTAGCGCGACCCAGGTCGAGCAATAGCCGGTGATCGCCGCCGCATCCTGGATGCCATAGGTTGCCTCCAGCTGGGGATAGGACTGGCATCCCAATATGCCGCATCCGCCATATTTGCGGGCGCGCGCCAGGAAGTCACTGAGCGAGGGCAGCCGCTGGAGCGTCGGCAACTCATCGATGACACAATAGAGCCGCCGCTTCTGGTCAGGCGGAAGGCTCATGATCGCGCTGATCGCGATGTCGAGCCAGACCGTCACGAGTGGCCGCAGGGAGGGGAGCTGATCGGCTTTGACCGTGATGAACAGCCAGCTGTCATCCTCTTCATTGGCGACCCAGTCGCGCACCGAGAAACCATCCAGTGTGTCGTCCAGATAAGAGAAGCTGCGCACGACGGAAGCCAGCTCGGCGCGAATACCTGCGGAGGTGCGGTCCCCCTCCATGGAGATGAACGCGGCGGCATCGGTCCCTTCTGCAAAGGCGGCCAGCGTCTTCAAGGGGCTCCGAAGCAGGGTGTCGAGCAAGACAGAAATCAGCATTTGCCTGTTCTTGGCAAGTTTGCGGAAGACAGCGACCAATGTGCCTCGCGCCGCCTTCGTCCAGAAGGGGTCGCCGCCCTTGTCCGGTATCGTCGACTCCGCGATCTGATCATAATGATAGTCGCGCGGCACATCGACCCAAGGGGACCAGCTATCCGCTCGGGCGTCGAGCGGGTTCAGCAATATGTCGTGTCCCGGCCGGTAGAATTTCTCGACGAAGGTGCCGGCTGTATCGAACACGATTGCCCGGCGCCCCTTCCCGCGCATCCCCGCCAGCATCTTGACGATGATGTTGGTCTTGCCCGTTCCCGGCGCCCCGCAGATCAGGATATGCTCAGGCTCAAACTCGGCCGGGACCGGTACGCCGCCGATGGCGAAACTTCCCCGCCGCGAGCGCCACAGCAGACGGCGCAGTTGTCGGGCTGTGCCGAACCGGGCGCCCCGAATGAACTGATTGGAGCCGAGTCCCTTCCCGGTTCGGGTGAAATAGAACCAGGCCCAAAGAAGCATGACCGCGGCGAAGGCACCTGACAGGGCAGCCCCATAAATCAGATGCTGCTCCATCGCCTGCATGGTCTTTTTGGCGATGGGAGAGGCCAGCAGCATGTCCGAGGTCGTCCAATATTGGCGACCAGCCGGGGTCCTGAAAAGGATCGGCGCGCCGCCCGGCACATCGCTCTTCAGCGTAGCTTCGGCGATCTTCATCGCAACGAAGCGCTGATAGTCGCTCGATTTTTCGAGGACATACCAAATGATGCCGCCAACCCAGATGGCGAGGCCCGCAAGCGAGGTCTGGAAGAATACTTGGGTGGTCATCCTCACATTGTGAACGATGGCCTGGCCACCACGAGTCCAGGAGCCCAGCGTGTCGTTGCGAAAGATGCTCATAGCGCACCATCTTCGGACGCGAGTAGCCCCCGTTCGAGGAGTAGAGCGCGGGCATCATCCATGCCCTTCTGGAGAATATCGGGGCGTCGCGTTCCGACCGAAGCGGCCAGAATGGCGAAGACTTGGATGAGGGTCGCCTGCACCTCATCGAAGCGACCATGATAGCCGCCGGCATCGACCCCTTCGAACCGATCGAGGATGTCGCGAACATATTCTGGAACGCTGAGCCGCGCCGATCGGGCGCCGGCGACGAGACGCCCATGGAGGGCGTCCTTCAATCTGATATTGATCCTGGGCAAGCGCCGAACTCCTGTTCGTTGCCTGTCCAAATGGGGTGAAGCCAGGCCTCTATACCCGGAATTTCAGGCGATCTCAATGCCTTACATTCAGGCAGCAGGCACCCACATGGTGCCAAATCTTATCAAAGACTTAGCCCCGCATTGTTCCCGGCCGGTGACCATCTGGTGCCAATTCCCGCTGAGAAAGGCGACACCGGCACCAACGGGCACCGGGCCAAGACCCGCAGATATCCTTGCGATTCGCGCCCGCAGCACCCGTGCGTACGGTGCATTACAATACGCCATGGGCGTGCGTCCCCTCTTCGCAGCGGGCTCGCCCCGCTGCGCTGCCTCGTGCCGGAAGGCGCGGGGCAGCCCGGAGGGGATTTCCTTTCCTGCGGAACGCAGTAGCAGCAAATCGATCTGTGCAACAGATTGCATTCATCGCGATGATCCTCGATATTGTGGTCGGCGGGCAGACCATCCAATGTGAAAGGATGATCAATGCCCAAGTTGAATGACCGTGATCGGCTCGCAGACCTCGAAGCGCGCCAGACGAAAATAGCGCAAGAGATCCTTGACGCCCGCCGCGCTCTGCGCGGCAAATATGCCTCCATCATAAGCGACATGGAGGTAGAGAAGCTCAGCGAAAGAGACTTTCGCGACCTGCTTCAGCAGGCGATCCGGGTGGGTGGGCCAGCCGCTATCGCTGCATTGAAAAGCCTTGCGCCAGCCTCAAAATCCCAACCGGAAAAGCGCCCATAGGGCGTCCCTGCGACGAGCACGGCGAAGCCGCGCGCAGGAGGCCCGCGTTCCAAGGAATGCGGCATCGTTGCCCGACGGGACGGGCGCGCAGCGCCTGTCCTTGAGGGAAACGACATAGAGCGACAGACAAAAAAAAGCGGGAGCTATCGGACCCGCGCCCGACAGCTCCCGCATATCCTTCGTCGCTTCAGTCAGCCCAACGCGAAGGGCCGCCATAGAGTGAGAGTAACACCGGCGCGACACCGATGGAACGCATCACCCTCACCAGCTGAGCCTGGATGCCGCTCCCTTCAGCGACGATGGCCTCGACTGGCCGCAACCGCGCAATCTGGTCGTTGCGCACGAACCCGGCGCGATTTCCCCAGCGCGCTTTGTCGATGCCCAGTTTCACCACCGGCGTCCTGGTCTTTGCCGCCCACGCCTCGGCAATTGCGTCGCCGCCGCTATTCTGGGCCGTGGTCAGAAGCACCATTTGCGGCCGGGTCGCCTTGGCCCTCGACAGTGCCTTCCAGATCGGCTCCGGGTCCGCCCACTGACTTCCGCCGGAGAAAACCACCAACGGTCCTTCGGGGTGATGCTGTCCGATCCGGCGCTGGCGTCGCGCCGCGAGATAGTCCGTCCCGTTGATGACGCTGGCAGTTCGCTTGGAAGATACCAACGTCGCCCTTGGCGCCGACCAGGGCCTGCCGGTCTCGTTATGATAAACCGCTGCGGCATGGTCCCGCATGCAGGCCAGAGCGTCTGCAGCCTCGTCGAGAAAGGCCAGCTCCTCATGCGCGCGCTCCAGCTCCACGGCGTGGATTTCGCTACCGTCAACCTGCCGGAGAAGATCGCGCATCTGCCTTGCCGCGCCATCGGCTTGTCCCGCTGCCTGATCGCTCACCCGATGGAAACTGTGAACGATGCCCCACGCGATGCGCCCTGCCACCTTCTCCAGCCTGCTATCCCGTAGAACGTCGAAGAGCGTCGTCACGATCAACTCGACCGCGAACTGGACTTGCGTCGCATCGGGCATGTGCCCTGCGCGCTCTTCGTCGTCCCGGCTCACCCTCACGCCATCAAGGTCCGTCTCGAATGCGGCGAGAAAGCTGTCGGACGTAACCGCGCTCTCGTCGGCAATGAGAGCGGCGATCTCGGTGAAGCTACGGACGGAACGGAATGCCTTGGTCATGAAAACCTCCTATGATTGAAAGAGGTTTTCCCCCCTGCACGGGCTCCGAGTGACGGGGTCAAGGATCAGGGCGCAGCCCCGACCGCGAAGCGGCGATGGGGGTCACGATTTTTTTCGGCACGCGTCGGCCAAGTATGAACGGGCTGCCGCCTGCCTGCCGAAAAAAATGGTGGGGCCCCGTCGTCCTTGAGGCCGGCGCTGTCCCCGTGCCATGCTTAAAAGACTTGAGAGAAGAAGTGTGGC
>NZ_QFOA01000113.1 GCF_003248505.1 Sphingobium sp. | reverse complement strand
TGTTCTTACATCATCAGCCACTACGATACCCCTCGGATGAGGGGCAAAACATAGACAGATCAGCAGCTACGAAAATGTGGGGAGGTTTTGGCGCTTACGATCTTCCCGAGCTCGCACGAAACGCATCGCCCGTAGGCGCGGCAAGGAACCCCTGGTTCTTCGCCTGCTATGTGGCCTACTTGAAGGTCTTTGCATTCCCAGCCCGGCGTGGCGGCAAAAGAAATAGACGAGTTCGATAGGCGCGGATCGATGACTCCGTGGGATTCAACCCATGTTTGCATCGCTGCGGACACAGGTGCGAGCCGCTCGTCGTTCCTTTTCCGCGCTCCGTCTTGCAGGTAGTGCTCGATGGTCGTGTCCACCCGCCGGTGCTGGCCGGCGTGACTCGCAGCGATCACATCCCCATCAAAAAGGTGATGAACGAGATCGATGACGCTGGGTCTTATCGATCTTGGAGTGAACCTTTTCGCACCGAGTTTTGCGTTCTCATTGGGTTCCGATGCGCTGTGACGGTCGAGGAATTTTGCTAACGCACGCCTGAGGGTGTCGGGGGTTGCGAAGCTCCTCACGTTCCTGATGTGGTCTCGAAAGAGAAATAGGTGCCCCTGTTGATCGAGGGTCGCGTGTGGCATGATGGTGGAGGTCCATCGTTCGATCGTTTCGATCATCTCTGCGGGATTATGTGCATCGGTCGTGATCGGCCAGGACGCGTGCTGCTTGCGTTTCGCTCGATTTTTGAAAGGTGTTCCTTTCAACCGCTCACCATAGACACTTGGCTGTCGCGTGAGATCGGAGCGTTTCAAGGCACCCAGAACGTCTGGGTTGTATCGATAATAGACTGCGAAGAGGAGACAGAACGGAAGTAGGAGAGATGACGATGGATAGAGCAGGGAGACGGCATCTTGATACTCCGGTCCGTTCATGGACCAAAGGCGAGGGAACGTTTTCTTGCGAAACGACGCTCCGCTGTCATCTTCGCTTACGACGACCCTCATCTCATCCCTGCATGGTGGGGGAAGGGCGTTTCCAAAGAAAATGCCCATTGCGTTGACTTCGCGTGCGATGAGGGGATCGACGAGGTCATCGTCGCCCTCATCCGCGAGTCCATCCACCATTCGCCAGTAGGCCCGTAGGCGAAGTGTAGTGGCTTCCACTTCCTCGCGGCATAGCCTGACAAGCATCTTCAATTCCGGCCGAGTCAGGATCGGCACAGCGTGCCGCTTGCTCCTCTTGGTCCAGAGGCGATCCGTATTGAGGTTGAGATCGGCCCTGATTTCGGTCTTGAAATCGGGATGGAGCCTGAGGCGCTTGAACGTCTCTACGAGCGTGCGATAGATCTCGCGTTTGTAGTCAACCGAGAGAGGTAGTCCCCCAACCCTGGCTTGTGCAGCGTAGGCGGACCGCGCATTTGTTTCGCGCACCGGCGTCCTTTGAATATCGAGCCAATCACGAAAGCGCTGAAGGACCCCGTTATGTATGTTCCTCAGACCGAGCTGCAGGAGCTTCTGTTCAGCAAGGAATCTTACAAAGAAAGTTAACTTGGTCAGTTCCATTCTCAATGTGCTGAGTTCAATCTCCTGCGTGCGCAACGCGACGATGCTGGCAAATGCCAGTCGCATGTTCTCGAGCGGCAAGAGTGTTCCCAACGAGACCGTTTCCACCACTCCATTGTCGTGCAGAAATGGGACCGTCAGGGCCGTCTCTGTCGAGGTAACCAGTGCAACGTCCCCCATCAGGCTATCGAAGTTTCCTCCGTCTGCGAGAAATTCTTCGAGGTCCTGCTCGGTGGAAGACAGCCGTGCGCTGTCACGCTGATCGTCCATCACAGCTCTCCCAGATATTCGTGGACCCGTTCGGCGATCTCAGCCTCATATTCTCCGACGTGGCGGAGGTAGTGCTTGCGGGTCGTTTCCCAGTCAGCATGGCCAAGTGCGATCTGCACGAGTTCCCAGGGCTCGGCATAATTCAGAGAGGCCGGGTTGCGATCCAGCTGCTTTCGAAGACCCACATAGTAGCGGACTGCGAACGTGTGCCTGGTGTCATGGAAGCTATGGGTCGTCTGTTGGACGATGACGGGAACGCCCTTCTTCATGCGTTGAACGCTCTCCGTCATGTTCAGGCGCCTCATGAGGCACGCGAAGTCGCGATGGATAGTATTTGTCTTGAGCTGACTGCCAGGGCGAGACGCGTTGTCGAAGTTCACGAAGACATATCCGTGGTCCTTGCTGCCGCCGGCTTTGAGCTTCTTCACGCTGCGGGTCCGTTCGCCATCGATATAGTTTTTCAACTCGACGATCAGGCGGTTTGGAAACCCCACTGGCCGATGAATCCGTCCCTTGGTGATCTGGATGCGCACGGGCTGGGTGGCGTTCGGACGCGTCATGTCGGGAACGAGTTTTGAGATGGCGGATGTTCTGAGGTAGCAGATCTCCTCGCCTCGCATCCCTGTGAGAAGGCCAACCTCGAGGAGCAGGCGGTCCCTAGTGGACCGAAGGCTTTCCGGAGCTAGCTCCGTTGGTAGGGGGCCAAGAGCAGCCCTCATCTTCGGCACTTCGTCGGTGCCGAAGGGTCGGATCTTTTCATCCTCGGCGGTGCGACGGCGACGGTTGTTACTGTAGCGAGCAGCGAGCGATTTCGCGTCCCATGTGACAGCCGTCAGTCGAACCGCGTTCGTGTAGCTGTAGAAGGCTTTGACCGTTCCGAGCTTGATGCTGACGGTATTCGGATCTCTCGCCTTTCCACTATGCTGCGAGATCCGCCCGACTTGATAGTTCGTATAAGCCAGAAGGAGATCGTGGTCAGCCTTCTGCCAGTCACGCTTCAACGCAGCCAGGAAGCCCAGCCATTCGCGCAGGTTGTAGGCATCCTTCCTGTTGGTCGCGAATGAGGGCACGGCATTATGTTCCGTCACCCTGCCAGTGGCGCCGTAGTTTGCGCGAAGGAAAAGGAACGCTGGCCAGATGATGGCCTGCTTTGCCTCGTCGATTATGTAGAGCATACCGGGCTCGGCCTTGTCTTCGCCAAGCTCCTCTAGAATCGCGGACTGCTCTTTATTCGGGTTTTCAATGGGCGCGAGTTTGACTACTATGGGTCTCATGGATCGGCTCTATTCTGCAACGGTTCTGAGTGGCGCGCGGCGCTGAGATTTAAGAAAAAGCCTCATCGTATAAGAACCCTTATATTGCGTGGCTTTTCCATGAACCTGCCTAGAGCCATCACCGAGATGGATCGGTAACGCACTGAAAAGTGCAGGATTTTGCTCTCTTCCCGATGCATCGACAGATCCATGGCCGTTCCGCTTCCCAACAAAGACATCAAATTCATCGCCACCCCTGCCGTCGGCCTTTCCAACACAGGTCTGGGCGTGACAGTCGTGGCTTTGGCAGGTGAGTGATAGGTTGGTAGAAATCGCGATGTGCAAGAAAGTAGCATATAAATCAGGCTGCTCTTTCTGGTGATTTTTTCATTAGTTCGGCCGCAGTCCGCTGGCGGTTACCGCTCGACACGGACTTACCGCGACGGCCCATTCGACAGGTGGCGCATCGATGATGATCGCCATCAGGCTCTGGTTGTCGGTTGAGAAGGCGTCCGAGATGATGTGCCTACCACTGGTCAGCAGCGGGATCTCGGCTACTTCCTGAAATCTACGTCCTGGCAGTTGGCCAATCACGGTTTCTGGCAGGCGGGGGGTCACGAAAGTGACGGCTTCCCCGTTCGACATGAACACACCGGCAGCGGTGTGCACCTCGGCCTCGAGAACGTCATAGCTGATGCAGACAGCGTGGACCTGAAGCGTCTCATCCGAAGGTAGGTCGAGGGGTTGACGGTCCAGCATCCATTCAACTGGATAAAGCCTAATTACATAGTCGATGAACGGCGTTGGAGATATCTGCATCGCAGACAGGGCGTCCAGCAGTAGGGGAGTGATCCTCATGTTTTTTCCCATGGTCGTGAATTTCCTGTTCGCACGATCCGAGTTGCTATGACGGCCCCCGCGGTTTGAATATGGCATCGCCCCGCGGCCTTGCCGGCCGGCTGCTAATCATCCTAGAAGCCGGACTATGACGAGTGCGACGCAGCCGCCGGGGGAGTCTGACGGTGTTTCAGCCGCGGTTGGCGCGCGCGTTGCGGCGCTCCGTAAAGAGCGTGCTGGAATGACGCAGACGCAGCTGGCAGCAGCAGCAGGTCTCTCCCAGCCCTACCTAGCTAAGATCGAGGCGGGTCGGCAGGACTTCAGCCTTCGTGTCCTTGCGAGGTTGGCCAAGGCGATGCGCCTTACTTTGGCAGAACTTGTTGATGGCATCGACGTGAGCACCGTCGAGCTCGAAAGCCGCCCCTACTCTCGCTCTGCGTAGGATGGGCGCCCAGCGGCAAAGCCGAGCGCCCACTTGTTTTCATGCAGCAAGGCGCCGCTCTTCTCCAAAGTAGCCGCTATCGGCGTCAAAGGTGCGAACCTGTGACATGTCGAAGTAGAACAGGTCGCGGACGCCCGTTTCATGATGGACGATATTCGTGATCGGCAGCCCGCAAAACACAGGATGCGACGTTAGCCCAGCAAGCGTCTTACCAAGCAAGCCGCGCAGGTCTTGCTCTCCCTTCTCCCCGTGGAACCAGGCGTATTCGCCGTTCCAGCACAGTTCACCTAGTTGGAGGCTCGATCCAACGACGCCGTCTGAGGTATGGATGGAGAGTGTTCCCTCCTGCTCACCGAGCGTGATTTTTCTGTTCACGCATTGCTTCTTCCACGCCCGGCGAAGGATCTGCGCGACGTCCAATTTGTGAGCCTCAAGCAGCTCGATCGTTATTTGATCGACGGTGAGATCGTAGCCAGCGCGTTCGAGTGCCTCCAGCCGCTGCTGCCGCTCGCGCTGATCTTTAAGAAGGTCGGCCATCTCGTCTGCGACATCGACCGCTTCTTCAACGTAGAAGCTCGATACTTCGGGCTGCAAGTGAAAGGAGGTGTTGCGGATGGAGACCTCTGCAAGCACGCCGAATGCTGCTTCCTTCCAGTCCTTGCCAGAGAGCGCTCGCACATAGGTGGGCTTAAAGCCAATTCCCGAGAACTGAATGTCGAGTCCGTCGGCACGAGCCGCCGAAACTTGGGCAACTGCTTCCTTTTTCACCTTGGCGGCGTATGCCAGAAGCATCTTCGTGGCTTTCTGAAGGTTCACTAGGGCCTGTGCGAACAGGCTTGCATGCCAATCGGCGTCTTCTTGGTCATGTATGTTGAAGAACCCCTCCATGGCCCTCAACGGAACGAACAGTTCCGTTCCGAGCGGAACGTTGAGGAGAAATGGTTCGCCTGGGGTATCTTCATCAATCCACTGCCGGCTGACAGCAACATCCGAATGCCCCTCCGCGTCGAGTTTTGCTCGAATGAGCGCGATGACGCCGCGGTTGGTGATGAACGGCTTTGATTTATCGTAGGTCATGTCTGATCTCCTTGGGAGACAGGTCGAAGGACGCAATTTTCCCCTTCGCTCGCCTGCTCAATTTCGAACTTCCTGAAGTGTTGAGTTGAGGCTTGAGTGCGTCTGGCCCCGTATTGCCAAAGCTAATGAAAGTAGGGTCATGTGGGCTCGCCGCCTCCGCAGGGCGCTCGCGGTGTCGCGGAGCCCTTGCGGTCAGAAGTCGATTCTCTCATTTTCTTCCCCCTATGGCGCAAGGCGCCGTTTTTCACTCTCCAGAAGCGGAGCAACCAAGCTCAACTTCCTTTCCCGACGGAGGAATTTTTGGGCAGGATGGATTAACAACAAGTATAGTGCAGGAATAAATTATGATGGATCAGTAATTTATACGTGAACATGCCTCTTGGCATCAAAAACACTAATTCAAATCAATCTGAGTTGATTTGAATTAATCCAATGTCGCTTGTTTGACGTGTTTGCCGGTATCATTTTCCCATCGCAGGGTCGCTGATCCGCAGCAGACAGCCGATGCTCTCTTACCAGAGGTCAATTCGACGCAACCCGCTCGTCATCTGCGTGTTGTGACGCGGATGATGCACTACAGACGACTTCAAGCGCAGTTGGAACGGTGTCGACGGCTTGCGTCGAGTGTCGATGATCAGCAAGCGCACACGGCGCTGATCACTATGGCTGCGGAGCTCGAGGTCGAATTGGCGGCAGCTGCCAAACGGCTTGAGCTTATTCCGTCAGCCTGAGATCATCCTGCGGGCCTCGCCGAGTTGGCTGCCCATGGTTTTGAGGCTGGCCGGCTTGCGAACCACCGGTATCCCACGAAGATGCTCAGGGATGAGGACATTATCTCCGTAGCCCGTCGAGAAAACGAATGGGATACCTAGAGCAACGAGATGGTCGGCGATCTGTTCAGATGTCTCTTCGCCGAGGTTGAAGTCCAAGACGGCCGCGTCCGGTCTGAATGATCCGAGCGTGAGAAGGGCATGGGTGGCGTCTGGCGAAAGCCGCACGTCGTTGGCACCAAGGCGCCGAAGAAGATCTTCTGTGTCGAGCGCGATGAGTGACTGGTCCTCGACCAGCAGCATGGAAAGTCCGTCCAGCGAACCTAGCTTGGCACTATCGGTTTGAGCGGCCGCGCTCTCGCTGTCCTCGTCGGCAAGCGAGACGAACCGCGCAGGAATGACGAGGCTCGCCGTCATGCCTGTCGGCGGGAATGTCAGGTCCGCGCGTCCCCCGAGATCATAGACCATTGTGGTCTGAATGAGCTTCGACCCGAAGCCTCGCCGCTTGGGAGCCTTAGTCTGCGGTCCGCCTGACTCCGTCCAGCGGATTTCGCAGCCATCAGTCTCGCTGTAGGTCCATGCTATGTCGAGCCGGCCTTCCGGGACGGAGAGTGCGCCGTATTTCGCGGCGTTCGTCATGAGCTCATGGACGACGAGCGCCAGCACGCCGAAGGCACGGTCGTTCAACCTGACCTTGTTGCCTGATGCGAGCACGCGGTCGGCTCCTGGCCCGTAACGGTGGAGTCCGGCCTCAGCCTCGATGAGCGTTGCGAGGTCGCCACCGACAGTTGCGCTGAGTGACTGGTCATGCGCGAACGCCAAGGCTCGAAGCCGTCCTTCGAACGAGTTCGTGTAGTCCTCGACTGTTTCTGCATGCGCGCCCGTCTGGACGGCGATCGACTTGATGAGCGTGATGATGTTTTTGACGCGATGGTTGAGCTCGTCATTCAGGACGCGGCGGCGATGCTCCAGCTTCCCGCGCTCCTCAGCAGTGATCTCCGTTTGCTTGAGAAACACGTCGCGCAGATAGGTCCTTACGGTCTCTGCCGTGGATAGGTCGGTCTCGACCTGTCCGCCGTCAGCACCAATGGCACAGATTTGAGGTTGTGATTTAAGGAGGATCTGGGCTTCGTCGTAGTGACGAAGGAACGAAGATGAAGCCCAGA
>NZ_QFOA01000112.1 GCF_003248505.1 Sphingobium sp. | reverse complement strand
GCCGACCTTCAGACGGTAAGCGACAAGCAGAGCCGGTTTCGACATGCTCCTAAAGCTACCGGATCAGCACCGTCACCCCCAGCTTTTTTATGCCCCCCGGTTGAGGGGCGCGGCCCGATGCGCCACGATCCGGTCGGCGACGGAACTGAAGACGAACATGGCTAAGCGACTAAGACCCTTTACGACTAAGCGGCTAAGCTCCATAAGTCGCTTAGCCGCTTAGTAGGAGCAGCAGCTATGCAAGTATGGGCCGTCATCGCGCAAAAGGGCGGGCAATCCAAAACCACCCTCTCAACCGGATTCGCCGTCGAGGCGGCGCGGGAGGGGGCGTCGGTCGTTATCCTCGATGCCGACGATCGCCAAGGATCGGCGCTCTACTGGTCCGAACGCCGCGACGACGACGACGTGATGGTGAAGGACAGCAGCGTTGCCGGTCTGCCGCTCCACGTCTCGCGCGGGCGCAGCAGCGGCAAGATCGACCTCATCATCATCGACACGCCGGCGAACTCCAAGGACATTGCCATGCTCGCAGCCGAGCAGGCGGATTTCGTCATCATCCCTGTCGCGCCGCGAGGGCTGGACGTTCATTCGGTGTTGCAGACTGTCAAGCAGGTGCAGCAGGCAGGCACGCCGTTCGCCGTTATACTGACGCAGGTTCCGCATCAGGGCGGGGAGGGGCAGGAGGCCCATGCCGGTTTCGCGGCGAAGGGCGTGACGATGTTCGACAGCCGCCTCCACTTCCGCAAGGATTTCTACAAGGCCACGCCGCTCGGCAGAACGGCGGCCGAGACGGATCCGGACAGCAAGGCGGCGGCCGAGTTGCGCGCCGCCTATGACGAGGCTAAGCGACTAAGCGGCTTTACGACTAAGCAAGTAAGCGAGGTTGGATGATGGCGAAGAAAACTTCCGCGCTCGCCGGCATCTTCGATGACGAGCCCGAGGCACCGGCACCGGCACCGGCACCGGCATCGGCTCTCGTTGCCGATGCAACTCCCGCGCCGCAGCCTGCCGTCCCGCGTCGGTCGCGGCGTGCGGCGGACACGTCGGCCCCGGCAGCACCTGCCCGGCGCAGCAGCCATCCCGGCAAGAAGCCGGTGCTGATCCACATTCCCGAAGACATGCACCGCACACTGCGCCAGCTCAGCGTCGAGGAGGGCGGGGAGCCCCTTACCGTTATCACCGAGCGGTTGCTGCGCCAGTATCTGGTCCAGCGGGGACACACCAGGTTTGCGCCGTGAGCAAGCGGCGTGATCCCAATCCCGAGTTCGACCTGTTCATTCCGGCGCTCGGTGATCTTCCGCTCAAGGACCAGCGGGAGGTCATGGAGCGCCCGTTCTTCTCGCTCCAGAAGCGCAAGCGGCTGAAGCCGATCGAGTATCGCAGCCCGGATGGCGAGGCCTGGGTGCGCGTCCAGGCCATTCCCGACTACGGCATGGCCACAATCTGGGACGCCGATATCCTGATATGGGCCGCGTCCACGCTCAACCGCATGAAGCAGCAGGGGCTGAACGACCTGCCCCGCACGCTGACAACCACGCCCTACGACCTACTGCGGGCGATCAAGCGCAGCACAGGGGGCAGGGACTATCAGGAGCTGCAAGCTGCGCTCCTCCGGCTCCAGACGACTTCGATCACAACTTCGATCCGCGCGACGAAGCGCCGGCAGAAGGCTGGCTTCAACTGGCTCGACAGCTGGACCTTCGACACCGACGCCGAAACGGAGCAGCCGCGCGGCATGACGCTGACCCTCTCGGATTGGGTCTATGAGGGCATCGTCAACGAGAAGTCGCTGCTCACCATGCACCCCGACTATTTCCTGCTCTCCGGAGGGCTGGAGCGGGCGCTCTATCGTATCGCGCGAAAGCACGCCGGCACGCAGCGCGGTGGGTGGACTTGCCGGGTAGAAGTGCTTCGCGACAAGACCGGCAGCGATGCCCAGCCCAAGGAGTTCAACCGGATGCTTCGGCGGGTGATCGAGGCCGACCAGCTCCCCGACTATGCGATGGAGCTGACCGAGACGACGGACAAAAGCCCGGCCGTGTTGTTCAGGCTCCGCGGCGAGGCCGAGGCACTAGCGCTCGCCGAGAGAATGCGCGCTGAGGAGGAGCGGCGCGCCCGTTTCGACGCCGAGCGCAAGCGGGCCGAGGAAGTCGATGCACAGATGGACCGGCTTGCCGGCCGCCGCTGACTATCGGGGTTTCACACACCGCAAGCCCAACTATCGGGGTTTCACACACCGGCCAGCGATGCTGCCTGAACCCTGACATGCTTCGGGCGATGCCGGAGCCACCAGCCAGGCTGTGGATAACTGGCGCGGGAGGCCCCTTTTCGGCTCCAGAATCTCGGGGTTTCACCCACCTTGGCGTCGGGGTATCACCCACCGCACTATCGGGGTATCACACACCGAATCACGGGGTTTCACCCACCGGGCTGTCCGGCAAGCGGTTGATAAACAAAGCAAGATTCCGCTTTTTGAGCGGCTTAACTTGTTTAACGATTCCTATTTAACAGAATCTCTTAACGACAAGGCTCACCCAAAACCGTGGACCTGAGAAGGGCAAGCGGAATTGGCCTACGGCCAATGCGCTTTTGATCCGTGCCGGCTAACACCGCCACCAGAGCGGCCTATCGGCCGCAGGGCTTCCGAAAGAAGCCAAGCGAAACCGGCGGTGTGTGCCTTCAGCGCTCCGCCAGCGGAGATGTGCGGTGAGGCGCTACCTCAAACCTCGCCTTCAATCTTCCCCGCCGGTGTGTGCGATCACGCCGGATCGAACAGGTCGGCGAACTCGCGCTGGTCATAGTAGCGAACCTTGCTGGCCCAGAGCGGGCGCTCGCCCTGGCGCAGCAGCAGGAGCGTGTCCGCCGGCATCCGCATGATTTCATCCGGCGTGACGAGCCGCCGCGCCGTGACGTGCGTGCTGACGCTTTCCGAGGGACCGGCGCGATTTCCACCCCAGCCCGTGCCGCGCGACGTGCTGAGGGTCGCATATTCCAACGTCATGTCTCCAATCGTGCGCGAGAGCATGTCGGCGGTGGCGTAATCGTTGACCCCGAACGTCTGGATCACGCCGGCATTGGACAGGAAGGTGCCCGCGCGCTCGCCATAGAGGGCGCGGAGCTGGTGCATGTCCTGGAGGATCGGCCAGAGCTGGAGGCCATAGCCCGCCATCAACCCCATCGCGCGCTCCACCGGCTCTAGTCGGCCGAGTGCGGCGAACTCATCGAGCAGGAACAGCACGGGGCGTTCCGGCCGGGCAGGGGAGCGCGCCATGTCGGTGATGGCCTGCGCGACCAGCAGGCGCAGCCAGCGGGCATAGGTATCGAGCCGATCGGGCGGCAGGCACAGGAACACCGTGCCGGGCCGCTCCTTCAGGTCCGCGAACCGGAAGTCGGAGGCGGACGTGCTTTCGACCAGGCGCGGGCTGTCGAGAAAGTGGGTGTGGCGCTGCGCCGAGGACAGCACGCCGGCGGCTTCGCGATCGGATTTGCCGAGGTGGCGGTTCGCGGCGCGCGCGATCAGGCCATGCGCGCCGGTGCTGGCCTGCATGTCCACCAGCAGCGCGGCGAAGCCAGCGGGGTCGCGGGTGAGCTTATCGCGCACGGTGGCGAGCGTGGCGCGGGCAGGGGGTTCGTGGACGATGGTGTGCAGGATCACGCCCGCGATCAGCGCCTTGGCTTCCTCGTTCCAGTGCGCCTCGCCCGATTGCCCCGGCGCATCGTGGACCAGAGCGTCGGCAATCGTCTGCGCATCTTCCGCGAGGTCCGGGCTCGCCGGGTCGAGCTGCGCCAGAGGGTTGTAGCGGGCCGCAGGACGCCCGGAGACGCCGAAGGGGTCCAGACACCACACAGCGCCCTTCCTGGCCCGCGCACGGGCTGTGGCGCGGGCATTCTCGCCCTTGGGGTCGATGCACACCACGGAGCGGTCGAGCAGGAGCAGGTTGGGGATGATCGTGCCGACGCCCTTGCCCGATCGGGTGGGTGCGATCGTCAGCAGGTGGGCCGCGCCGTCGTAGCGGAGCAGCTTGCCCGACTCCTTGGCGCGGCCGATCAGGAGATCCCCACTCGCTTCCAGCTTGCGCACGTCAGCACGGTTGCCGAAGCGGGCGGAGCCCAGCAGCTCGTTCCTGCGGTTGCCGGCCCGGCTATTGATCCACCAGGTCGCGCCGATCAGGCCGACCAGGACCAGGAACGACACGGTGCCGGAAATCTGCCCGACGCCGAAGATGCCTTCCAGCCATCGCGCCGTCGCATAGGCCGCGACGAACGCGACGACGATCGCGAGCCGCCAGCTTATCGGCCGACGCCCGCCGATAAGCGGACCAGCCATCAGCAGGCCTGTTCCAGCGGCGTGATCGCCAACTCCGGATCGGCGTCGGGATGGTCGAGCAGCCTGAGCAGGATTTGCGTGGCGAGGGGAGGGGGCACGGCCTCGTCGCGCAGCATGTCGAACAACGCCTCGTCGTCGGCGCTAAGCGTCATGCCCTCGATCGCGAGGTTGGCGCGGGATTCGGCATCGGCTTCGCGCCATTCCGCCACGTCAGCGGGTGTGCCGCGCTCGAAATCCAACGCGCGAACTTCGCGGCGGATCGCGTCGAGGTCGAAGGTCATCGTCGGCTTCATCCTTCCCCAGGCTGGCGGTAAGGCGGCTATTTGGGAGCCAACGCGAAGTTCACGCGCACCGTCACCATCCCGGCGTTGGTTCCTGCCATCACGGGAGGGCCCTGTTCGGCCTGAACCGCGACAACAGGAGAGGGCGGGGGCGCGACGGGAACGAGGCCTGTGTTCAGATCGGCCATTTGCGGCATGTAGCCGCCCTGGCCGCCATCGTGGATGGCGAGCACCCGATCGATGCGAAGGCCGGCGGCGTTGGCGTAGGCCTCAGCTTTTGCGCGCGCAGCCTTGTAGGCGGCGTCATAGCCGCTCAGGCTCGCCTTCTCCGGATCGGCGATCGAGAGGTTGGGGCCAGACACGATATTTGCGCCAGCATCGGTCACAGCGGCGATCGCCTCGCCCACCCGTGCCGTGTCGCGGACCCGCACGGTCAGCGTGTTGCTCGCCTCGAAGCGCCCCTTATTGGGGCCATAGTCCACGCGATTGACCGACAGGCTTCGGGTCTGGATATCGCGCGTCGGCACGTTCAGCCGGGCAAGGGCGGCTGTGATCCGGCTCATGACTTCGGCGTTCTTCGCGCTGGCGCTTTTCGCATCAGCCGCCACGCTCGACAGACCAGCGGTGAACAGCGCTTGATCGGGCGCGGCCTCGGTGTGTCCCGTGCCTGTGACCGTCAGCAATGTCTCGCCGGCTTGGAGGCCATGCGGGTCGGCGGGACTACGATCGCAGCCGGCAAGAACAGCGCACAGCGGCAAGGCCCACAAAATCTTGCTCAAGGTAGTCGCTCCTCTACATTGCTTTCTGCATCGAACGCGCGTTTGCCGCGCCGCTTCCAGAGCGCCAGCGTGTCGCCGGCCTCGCCGCCGCGAGCGCGGCCGACCAGCTCCAGCAGCGCGCCGTAGATCGTCGCGCGATCATCGTCGGCGAGTTCGACCAGGCCGGCTTTCTGGACGAGGCCGCCCAGCTCGATCAGGTGGCGGGTGCGTTTGCGGCGTTGCACGACCCAGGCTCGCGTATCGTTACGACGCCGCGCCGCTTCCAGACGCTGGATCAGCGCCCGGTTGCGCATTCCCGCCGTCGCCGTTGCCGCCAGCAGTCCGGCCACCTTTGCGCCCGCGCCGTTGAAAGAAAGCGGAGCCCTTCGTGCGCCACGCCTCCTTCGCTTCCGCATCCTTCGACGCAACGGCATCGAGCAGCGCGCCGGCGAGCGTTTCCATGTCGAGCGCATCGGCCCCGGTGGCGGTGACGAGCTGGCCGAGCTGTTCGATGCGACGCGCCTTGATCGCCTTGGCGCGGCTCTCCAGCGCCTTCAGCTCGGCATCGTAGTCCCGCACCTTTCGCATATCCGTTTCTCCCTCAGAAGATTGCGAACACGAGATGAAGCACCGCTGCCAGTTCGGCGACGGTAACCGGATGGTCGATGTGGCCGATCACCGTGCCGCTATCATCGGTGATCTGTCCCTCTGCGAAGGCCGCGAGCTGAGGGCCTGACGTTCCGGCGTAAACCTCGCCGCGGTCGATGCGAGCGAGTTGCATGCTGCCCATGCCTTTGAACACGCGGTCGCCTGCAATGTAGAGGAGCTGAATCCGGCCCGAACCGCCGTACACCTTGTCATTGTCGATCGAAGCGATCTGCGTGTCACCGTCACCCTTGAGCAGGCGCATGCCATCGATCGTGGCGATAGGTGCTTCGCCTGCTTCCCTGTAAATCCGGATCATCGTCACAGTCGCCTTCCTTGAAGGTCAGCATGCCAGCCTCATTGATGAACAGCAAGTCAATCAGCAGGAGCGGAGCGAATGATGAGTGCGCGCTTATACGTCGTTGCCGACGTGCGCTTGAGGAGGCAGTATAGAGGCTGTCATGGCGATCTATCATTTCTCGGCCAAGGTCATCAGCCGTGCAAGCGGATCGAGCGCCGTTGCGAGCGCCGCCTATCGCTCCGCATCCGAGCTGCATGACGAGCGGCTTGGGCGGAACCATGATTTTTCGAACAAGGCCGGCGTCGTCCATTCGGAAATCTTGGCTCCCGAAGGTGCGCCGGAGCGTTTAAACGATCGCGCGACCCTGTGGAACGAGGTGGAGGCCGGGGAGAAACGCAAGGACGCGCAGCTCGCGCGCGAGGTGGAGTTCTCGATCCCGCGCGAGATGAGCGAGAAACAGGGCGTTAGCCTCGCCCGCGATTTTGTGGACAAGCAGTTCGTCGAACGCGGGATGGTCGCGGACCTTAATGTGCATTGGGACAAGGCAAAGGACGGCACCCCGAAGCCGCACGCGCATGTCATGTTGTCGATGCGTGAGGTTGGACCTGAGGGGTTCGGCAAGAAGGTCCGCGCCTGGAACTCAACCGAGCTGTTGAAGGAGTGGCGAGAGGCATGGGCCGCCCACGTCAACGAACGCATGGCGGAGCTGGGGCTGGAAGGGCGGATCGACCATCGCTCCTACGAGGCGCAGGGGATCGAGCTTGAGCCCCAGCACAAGATCGGGCCGATGGGGAAACGGCACGAGCTTGAGGGACAGCCGCACCGCAACGCCGACGATCATGTGCGGATCGCGCGCGAGAACGGCGAGAAGATTATCGCCAAGCCGGAAATCGCGTTGGATGCGATCACGCGGCAACAGGCGACGTTCACCACCCGCGACCTGGCGATGTTCGTCCACCGGCACAGCGACGGCAAGGAGCAGTTCGACCAGGCCATGAGCGCGGTGCGGTCCTCGCCCGAGCTGGTGGCGCTGGGGAAGGACGGACGCGACCAGGAGCGGTTCACGAGCCGCGAGATGATCGCGGTGGAGGAGCGGCTAGAGCGCGCT
>NZ_QFOA01000111.1 GCF_003248505.1 Sphingobium sp. | reverse complement strand
GCCTTATCTTGACAGTCTGCACCGACTCTACCGACCTTGGCTACGTCGATGCGCATGCTGAGGGAAGGCGCTTTCCAGGCCGGTCGCAGCGCTCCCAAATAGCTGGCGGAGGCCGGCCTGGAGAGTGCCGGCGGCTCTAGCACCTCCCGTAGACGCGGGCTCCCGGGTGGGGGTCTGGGGGAGGGTTGGACAAACGATGCATATTCTTGACACTTCATCAAAGGTCACGCTCGAAGAGCGGCGGGCCGCCGATGGCCTCGATGCCTATGTGCCGCGTATTTTATGCGACGGTGAACTGTATGACGCCGACGTTGACCGTTTCTTTCTCGACCTGCCGCTCAACGGAGTTCGCTCCCGGCACTCTCTTCGCGCTTACGGCTACGACATCATGGTGTGGTTGCGCTTCCTCACGGAAGTCTGCGACAAGACCGTCTGGGAAGCTGCCCGCGCTGATGTCGAAGCCTTCCACCGCATTCGTAGAAGAGGCGAACCGGGAATCCGGATCTCGGCGGCGTCGTGGAACAGATCAATCGCAGCAATCGACAAGCTGTATGAGTGGGGAGTGCGCGAGGGACTTCTCCCTTCGAGCCCTTTTTCGCATCGCGAGATCTGGCGACGCAATCGGACGCGTGGTCAAGGCAAGTTAATCACGCGCAATGATGCATTCGAAGGACGTGCCAATCAAAACACCATCCGTTTTGTCACGCTTGAGGATTTTCGACAGTTCCGGGACGTCGGGCTACGCGGCCTTTCTGCAAACGGAGCGGAGCGCCCGGGCGCACGCGACAGGAACGGACTTCGCAACGCGTTGTTTGCGGAGATGCTGGTGGTAACCGGCTTGAGGCTGGAAGAGGCCTCATTTCTTCTGGTGTTCGAGCTCGACGCTTTGCCTGCGGCGAATGCGTCTCGTCGTCAGACATGGCTCAATTTGCCGGCAGGTCTCACCAAGGGCGAGCGCGGACGGGCAATCCTTATCCCCGACGGTCTGCTTCAGCGGCTCCAGACTTACATTCGTGTTGAGCGCACCCACGCAGTCACAAAGTTCAAGGCCCGCGAAGGTTGGAACCTCGTAGAACGTCCAATTCTGGTGCGTCGACCGACCGCGTGCTCAGGGAATCTTTTACTCGTCGACGGGCGAACTGTCCCGCTGGAAGTCTTCTCGCCGGACGAACGGGAGCGTTTGGTCATCTGTAATGCGGATAGCACGCCAATCGAACCAGCGGTTTTGTGGGTGACAGAGGTCGGCCAGCCGGTGCGCCCAAATTCCTGGGAAGTCGCATTCGCACGGGCGTGCCATCGCTGCCAGGCGAACGGACTGCCGATCGACATCAGTCCACATCAACTCCGGCATACCTTCGCAGTCCATATGCTCGCAATGCTGATTCAGCGCCAGCTCGATGGCGGTTCCCTGGCGAGTTCGGCCGGACCGGCGGAAGGCTATCGCAGGATCCTCGGAGATCCCCTGCAACAGGTGCAGCGGCTTCTGGGTCATGCAAGTCTCGAGACCACCTCAATTTATCTGGATCATATCGCCACCCGCGCAGATACAGTCGACACCGCCGTCGCCGAACTGCTTGCACTGCTACCAGGCGGGGACCGGCTATGAGCCAGCATCCTCGAAAAGGCCGAGCCGTCTCTTTCAATCGCGAGTTGGCCATATCCCCGTGCGATGAGCCGGAGACAGTGACCGGTTTACGATTTATCATCGACACACAGGATGGCAGCAAAGTCCTGATCGACTACGCTCATCTTGCCCCGCGATGGCTTGCGATTGCTTTCGCACGAGCGCTACGACGACTTGCTGGTCTGGGTGGTCGCCTGTCCGTCAAATCAACTGTTACGGACTACGTGCGTATCTTGCCGATGTTCTTGACGTACCTGGTCGAGACAAAAAATGAACCTGATGCCGCTGACCGCCTGAGGGCAGATCATATCGATGGCTTTGAAGCTTGGTTAGCGGAAAAGGGCAAGTCGAACATTCATCTGCTGTTTATTTTGACGAAGATCATTGTGGCGCTGCGAGAAGTGGCATCCGAAGGGACTGTTGCATTTGATGAGCAGCTTCGCGATCGGCTGGCCTACGTGACGCTGAGGCCGATACCGCCATCGCATCCACGCGATGCATACAGCCCTTACATTGCACGGCAGCTTCGCGATGCTGCCCGTGCGGATATCATGGCGATCGTTCAACGCCTTCGCGATCCTAAGCCAATGAACTCGTACAGCGGACTGCTGGCTATGGAGAAAGAGATCCATTCGCACATCGGGGCCAAGGGTATCGTCCGTCACACAGATCCCAAATATCACGTTCTCAACGATGCCCGAAGGGTTCATGGCCTCTCTTCGGAAAGGCTCTGCCATCAACTTCACGAACGGCACTATTTGACGTCTCACGACATCATCCCGCTCCTGGTGTTTCTGGCGCTCGAGACCGGACTGGAACCCGAGTGCTGCAAGAGCTTGAGGGTCGATTGCCTTCGGAATCCTGCAAACGGCACGGTCGAGATTGCTTATGTCAAACGGCGGGCTCGTGGCGCCGAGCATAAGACACTTCGTGTGCGCGACGGCGGTCCGCGAACGCCGGGAGGACTTATCCGCCAAATAATCGCCTGGACCGCCGCCGCACGCAAACATCGGCCGACCGACTGCCTTTGGCTTTACTACGGGTTCGGCGCGCTAAAGTCGGGGGTCAATCATCCCCAGCACCGCATCGATGCATGGACGGTACAGCATAACATTCGTGATGATGACGGTCGGCCATTCCATCTAACGCTTTCGCGACTTCGCAAGACGCACAAGGCTCTCTGGTATCTAAAGACCGAGGGACACATGACGCGTTTTTCCGTTGGTCATACCAAGGAGGTGGCTGCTCGGCACTATGCTGATATTCCCTCACTCCGCCCCTTGCACGAGGCGACGATCGCTGATGCATTTACCGAGGCATTCACATCAGCTTTGTCGTCGACCGTTTTGACGCCAGAGGAGGAAGAGACCTGGCGGAACGACCCGGGTACCGCTTTGGAGGCCGCTCCAGTGGGATGCGATCCGATCTCACTCCTGGATGGAAGGCAGGATATCTGGCTGGCAAGCTGCGGTGGGTTCTTCTCAAGCCCCTATGCCGATCCCGGTTCGCCTTGTTCACAACCCTTCTGGGGTTGTCTTGAGTGTCCGAACGCTGTCATCACCGCCCGCAAGCTCCCCGCCATACTCTCGTTTCTCGCTTTCCTTGAAGACCAGCGCCTGTCGCTTTCCGCCGGTCATTGGGCGGCGAAGTTCGCAACCGCGCACGCTCGCATCACCATGCAGATCCTGCCAGCGTTCGGGGCGGCGACCGTCGAGGAGGCACGTCGTGTGCTCGCCAGCGAACCGGTGTCCAACTACATGCCGCCGGAGGCGTTACAGTGAAAGCCATCGCCAACCTTCCCATCGTCACTACGGATTTCGACGGCCGCCCAGTGCTGGCCACCGCAGCTTTGCGCCCCGGTTTCGAGCGGTCGGCCCTGTCGCGCTATGGCGACGACAGATGGGACTTGAACCCTGCGGTTTTTCGCGAGAACGCCCGTAGCTCCGACGCTACTGTGGATTTCAGTGTTATCGACGACCCGAAGATCGCCGCGGCTCTTCGAGATTACCTGTATGTCCGACTGAACACTGATCTGCCGGGATACAAGATGCGAGCGACGCCAGTGAATGTCCGGCGCCTTTTCCGTTGCGCGCGCAGCTTCTTCGATTTCATCAAGGCGGCTCATGGTGTCTTCGACCTCCGCAGCGTCAACCAGGCCCTGCTTGACGATTTCGCCAGGTTTCTTCGTCGTGGTCGGCGGCCGATCATCGTCATGCAATTATTAGGCATTGTGTTCGACCTGTATGTCTTCCGCAAACACCTGACCGTGGCGAAGCTCACCTTTGAGCCATGGGATGGTCGCAAGCCCGCAGAGGTCGCCGGATATAGATTTAGGGCGGAGGAGAACCGTACACCGCGGATCCCGGAAGCGATCATCAAACCGTTGCTCGCATGGTCGCTCAAATATGTGACTGTATTCGCGCCCGACATCATCGCCGCGCGCAATGAACTGCTGGCACTCCAACAGCACCACGAGGCGCTCAGTGCTGAAGATGCGATCACGCATCGCAACGAACGACGAGCGCAGCGACAAGCTCGCTTGTATGCATATCTCGATGAACGCCGTCGGCAGGGTCGCGGCATTCCAGCCTGGCCTGTCAGGATCGGCGGGCCAGCATCATTTTCGGGGTTAGAACCGCCTCTGAACTGGCAATTGATCTATCTCCATATCGGCGCCGACGCCAATCTTCAACGATCTGCCGGCGGTCAACCCAATGACGAGATGAGGCGCACCGTCGAAGCTGTTATCGCCGAACTGGGGACCGAGATCGGCGGAATGGATACGCAGATTTCAGTCGATCCTGATACCGGCCGGCCCTGGCGGTCTCGTTTTGATGCGCGGTCGTTGGCGATAGAAGAGCGGATGCTGCAAGCCGCCTGCTATGTCGTCTGCGCCTACCTGACAGGCATGCGCGACAGTGAAGTGCAGGCGATGCGTCCCGGCTGCCTGTCGGTCACTCGCAGCGAGGACGGGCTGATCAACAGGCACCGCGTGAAGTCGGTCGCTTACAAGGGCAAGGAAGTGCGGGGCGAAGAGGCGGAATGGATCACCATCGCACCCGTGGCGACGGCGATTTCAGTCCTCGAACAGCTCAACCTCCGCTCTGTGCAGCAGCGAGGCACCCTGACGCTTTGGCCAGTCCTGTCTCTCGCACACGCTCGCAAGCAGGCGCTCGCAACAGACGTCGTCACCCGACTGAATCAGTTTCGCGATTATCTGAACGATCGATTTGGAACCGAGGCCGAGCCGATCATACCGCCAGGCCCCGATGGACGTCCGTGGCAACTGACGACGCGCCAGTTCCGTCGAACAATTGCCTGGCACATAGCCAACAGGCCCTTTGGGACGGTCGCAGGAATGGTCCAATACAAGCACGTCTCCGTTGCGACCTTCGAAGGCTATGCGGGCTCCAGCCGATCAGGATTTCTGACAGAGGTCGAGACTGAACGGCGCCTCGGGCAGATGGACGATATCCTCACCTATTTCGACGAGAGGCAATTGGGCTCCGGGCTTTCCGGCCCTGCTGCGGTACGGATCGCCAAGTCGCTTGACGGCGCGGCGTCCGAGTTGCACCCGCTTTCCGGCATGATTGCTGACCGTGGTCGCCTCCGCGTGATGTTGGCCGACACGGCGCGCACCCTCCATGTCGGCGTGTTGGCCGATTGCTTTTTTGATCCTGCTAACGCCGTCTGTCTTCGCCATGCCGCCGGCAACCAGTCTGCTCCGATGATCTCGCTGTGCGAGCCGTCGAGATGCCCCAACGCCTGTATAACGGCACGCCACCGCCCCGCATGGGCAGGGGCGGCGGAGAATGCCAGGGGCGTGCTGAAGGAGAAGAGATTGTCCGAACTTCAGCGCCTGGCCGTCGAGCAAGATCTCCAAAGGATCGAGAAGGTTCTTTCCGATATCGACGTCACAAGACGATAGCTCTTTATGGAATACGGTCGCGTCCCCTGGTCGGGTCCGCGGGTTCTCTTCTTTCTGCCGTCCTACTTTACGGCTGCTCACCCCGCCTCAAGGACGAGCGTGGCCCCCCGATTTTGCCTCCGCTCCGTTTCCCTGCGCTCCGACAAAACCGGCACCCCACTCGCCGCCGCTGGCGGTCGCTTCGCGCTCCTTGACCCGGGCTTCGTGCGCACGTCGCCCGTTGACGTCATCAAAAAGGAGACGATCAACATGACCACTCTCGATCAAATCAACGAACTGCGCGCGGAGCTTCGGAGCTGCTATTTCACCAAGACCGAACGCGCTATGGCGGAGGCCGAGCTTGCCGCCCTCGTCGCTCAGGCCCAAGCTGAGGATGAGCAGTTTGCAAGCGACATCGCACTCTATCTCACTGACCTCGAATGAGGGCGGCGATATTTCTTTCTTATGATGTCGCACGCCGGAGCGACAGCAGCATCTCCATAAGAAGATGTCGAAGGGGCGAGGAATATGCGCCTATACCCGCCGGCTTCCTCGTCGCTTTTTTGCTCAGCCTTGGACCACTTGCAATTTGAGCTTGATCTCACGCCTATTTGCCGCAATATTGCCACCATCAACGGACCCGCCCTGCGGGTGGCTTCTCCGGGCGCCTATCCCCCGGCAACCAGCTAACTCCTGCACATATCTTTCTCGATATCGCTGCCATGAGTATTCCGATTGGATCTCCCCAATGACCAAGACGGCCTGATCACGCCATAAAACCGACGTCGGTCACCACACGGCGCTTGCCGTGCCCTACACGCTCACGATCCGTGCGCGCGACGCCACTCACCTATTCACAATTGACCCGCCGCGCGGACGGACTCCCAAGCGTCGCCGGCATGGAGAACAAAAACTTGAATCGCGATTTCATAGGAACCCTCAAAACCGAATGGTTCGGCAACATCCGGGCGGATGTGCTGGCCGGGCTTGTCGTGGCTCTGGCGCTTATCCCCGAAGCCATCGCTTTTTCGATCATAGCTGGCGTCGATCCGAAGATCGGCCTCTACGCCTCCTTCTCGATCGCCGTCCTCATCGCCTTCGTCGGCGGCCGTCCCGGTATGATTTCGGCCGCCACTGCCGCCACCGCAGTCCTCATGGTCACGCTGGTGCGCGACCATGGCCTCCAGTATCTCTTGGCGGCCACCGTCCTGGCAGGTCTTATCCAGATCGTCGCCGGCATCTTCCGCCTCGGTTATCTGATGCGCTTCGTCTCAAAGTCGGTGATGACCGGCTTCGTCAACGCGCTTGCCATCCTGATCTTCATGGCACAGTTGCCGGAGCTGACGAATGTTCCGATGCTCACTTACATCCTGGTCGCGGCCGGCCTCGGGATCATCTACCTGTTCCCATACGTGACGAAGGCCGTGCCTTCGCCGCTGGTCTGCATCGTGGTCCTGACCGCGCTGTCGATCGGTTTCGGCTTCGACATCCGCACCGTCGGCGACATGGGTGAGTTGCCTTCGACCCTGCCGATATTCCTCATTCCGCAGATCCCGTTCAATCTCGAAACGCTAATGATCATCCTGCCTTATTCCGTGGCGGTGGCCGCGGTTGGGCTTTTGGAATCTCTGATGACGGCGCAGATCGTCGATGATCTGACAGACACGCCGAGCGACAAGAACCGCGAATGCGTCGGCCAGGGCGTTGCCAATACCGTGACCGGCTTCATCGGCGGTATGGCGGGTTGCGCGATGATCGGCCAGTCGATCATCAACGTGAAGTCGGGCGGCCGGGGACGGCTCTCGACCTTCTGCGCCGGCGTCTTCCTGCTGTTCATGATCCTGGTGCTCGGTGATCTCGTCAGCCAGATCCCGATGGCAGCGCTGGTGGCGATCATGATCATGGTGTCGATCGGTACCTTCTCCTGGTCCTCGATCAAGAACCTGAAGGAT
>NZ_QFOA01000110.1 GCF_003248505.1 Sphingobium sp. | reverse complement strand
GCGCGAGCTGCGCACCGTCGTTCAATCGGCGCTGACGGCGCGGGATCAAAAGAACCGTCAACTATGGTTCGGGCTGGGCGGGTTGCTTATCGGCATCCTGCTCTGGTCCTTCCTGCCCGGTATGGTCGCGCGCGAGATCGCACCGGCGAGCTGGCAATGGCCCGAACGCATGGCGACGCGGGTTCTTGCCGAGACGACACCGTGGGATGCCGGGCAGCATCTTATGGCGAGCGCATCGCGGCCGAGCTGGGAGGCGATTGTCGCGGTCGACAGGTTGCTGCGCGACAATCGAGAAAAGATCGAAGGATGCCGGCAGACCGCAAGGAAGGCGGATCAGCCGGTGCGATGCACGATCCAAGTAGGAGCAGAGAAATAATGGTGCTTCCCTACCGCTCGACGCCCATATTCGATGAGGTGACATTGCCCGCTGCCCTGCGCTCCGAGCATCGCACCAAGGCCGGTGTGTGGGGCGTGATCCGGGTCATCGAAGGGAGATTGAAGCTCACCTATCTCGACCCTGCCTCGGAGGTGATCCTTACACCTGAGCGGCCAGGGCTTGTTCTACCGGAACAGCCGCATTTCGTCGAACCCCTCGGAGCCATGCGGATGCAGGTCGATTTCTACGATCAGCAGCCAAGCCTCTAGGGAGCAGCCATGCCAAAAGCAGCCCTGTCATTCCCGCTTCTTGCCATCCTCGCGCTTGGTGGTTGTGCGACGAGCGAACCGGCCTCCAATATCGGCCCGCCTCCCGCCGGGCAGTCGGAGCGAAGCGGCGAGATCACGCCTTGGGGGCTGACCTATGGCGCGGCGGTGATGACCTCCAAGGTCTACCCGCACCTGGCAGCGGCGGCCGATGCAAATGCTAATCTGTTCATCTCCCCAGTCAGCCTGTCGCAGGGCCTGGGGCTCGCCTATCTTGGCGCGCGGGGCGGCACACGCGAGGAGATCGGGCACGCGCTTGGCTGGGATTCGGCCCGCAACGTCCCTGCGCTCATCAAGTCCTACAATACGCAGCTCACCGACACCGGCGATGCCGATACCACGCTCGGCATCGCGAACGCGCTGTGGCTGGCGAAGGGATTGCCGATCCGGAACGAGTATGTCGCCGAGGCGCATGCCGGCTTCGGAGTGGCTCCGGAAACAGTCGATTATGCCGGAAACCCTGCCGAAGCAGCCGAGCGGATCAATGGCTGGGTTTCGCGCGAGACGAGGGGCAGGATTTCGCAGATCGTCTCTCCGAGCGGCTTCGGGGATGACACTGCCGCTGTGTTGACCAACGCGCTTTACTTCAAGGCGAAGTGGCAGGTGCCGTTCGAGGAGACGGAAACGCGGACCTTCACTCGTGGCGACGGCTCGCGCATCCCGATCACGATGATGAAGCGGATTGGCCGGTTCGACTATCGCGAGACCCGGGAAGGGCAGGCAATCGCGCTGCCTTATGGCGGCGATGGCTTCGTGATGGAGATTTTCCTGCCGCGTGACGCGGCGACCCTGCGCCGCTGGGAGCGTGAGCTGAAGGGTGTCGATTTCTTCGCCGGCGAGCAGGGCGGCAATGATCGTTTCGACCTGTCAGCGGAGCAGGCTCGCGAGATGCGTATCGTTCTGCCCCGCTTCGAAGCGAGGTTCGATGAGAGCGTGAAGGCAGCGCTGATCGCAGCGGGCATGCCAAGCGCCTTCGATCAGCAGCGTGCGGACCTGTCGGGGATCGCCAGCGGTGTGCGCCTCGCGATCGATGACGTGGCGCACGCGACCTTCCTGCGCATCGATGAGGAGGGCACCGAGGCGGCGGCGGCAACCGCAGTCAAGATCGTCGTGACCAGTGCGCGGATAGAGCCTCAGGTGCCGGAGATGGTGGTCGATCGTCCTTTCCTTGCCACCCTGCGAGACCGAAAGAGCGGCGCGGTGCTGTTTTTCGGGCGCATCGCCGATCCGACAGCGATTCCATAGGCGCACTCAGGCCATGCTCCGTTCAGCCGTGCGGGCGTAGCCTCCCGGTATGATGATGGTGTCGCTATCGCGAGCGATCGGAACGGCTCTGGCCGGTGCGGCGTTGAGTGCGTCCACGCCCGCCATGGCGTGCTCCTGCATCCTGCCCGACAATATCGAGGCAGCGGCGCGCGCGGCGTTCGCCAAAGCCGATCTTGTTGGTGAGTTGGAGATAGGGCGGGCGCCGGTGACGGCACCGCGCAGTTTCTGGTGCGGGTCGGACGGACGAGCGCGACTATGGTTCAGGCCCGGGCATAAGATCGAGCAGAGCCGCCCCGCGCGCGTTATCAGCGTCACAAAGGGCCGCGTCTCGGGACCAATCAGCATCCGTACCAATCCGATGATGAACATAGGTGGCCGGTGCGGGATGGCCGGGAATAGCTGCCAGGTTTCTCTCAGCCGAAGCGCCGTTCGGACCGGCCCCATGCTGTTTCGGCGTGTTGCGCCGGGCACCTATGAACCCTTGGACGTTTGCACCCAGTCGGCGTTCACCACCTGGCTCGAACAGCGCCAGAAGCATCGCGCAAGCCCGCAGACGCGGTAACGCTTCGAGGAACCATCGATTTCCTGAATCACCGGCTTGCCATTGATTCAGGAAAGTCGCCGGACTTGGAGAGGCTTATTTCGTAGGCTCCGCGCCATGAATGGCGCGAACCTGTCCCTGCCCGAGCCGATCGAATTGGTGGCGATCGACCCGGCGCGCAACATCCGCCGGCGTTACAGCATCACCGCAAGCCTCGATCTTTTCGGCATGATCGTTGTAGAAACCCGCTGGGGCCGGATCGGCGCACACGGCCAAGCCCAGCGGCACGCCTTCGCCGATCGCGCGGCGGCCGACCGCCACATTGCCGCGACCCTGCGGCGGCGCGGCACGGCCGAAACCCGGATCGGGGTGCCTTACGAGCTGGTGCCTACCGAGGTTTGAGCCGCCACCGCCACGTCGGCTGCTTGAAGAAACCGGCCGTGCTACGGCCAGCATGTTGCCGGCTCAAGCGGCGCATCCTCTCCTGGACGACAGCCCTGGCGACCATCGGCCGACCGTAGCGCTCCGCATTCTAGCTGGAAATGGTTCAGCGGGACAGGATGCCGGCGGTCCCTTGCACGTCTGGCGTTCGCCTGTGAGCGCTACGGCGGCGATGGTCATGGCGCGCGCGTGTCGAAATGGACGCTCTGGAAAAGCCTCGCGCCAGATTTTCTCGGCCATCGATGCAAGCTCCTGCGGCGTCGGCGGCCGAGCCTCACGAATGCACGCTATCAAGGCGCGCGGAAACAGGCGCTCCATCGTCTCTCTCCGATTGCGATATGGAAGCCCCATAGCACGCGCGCAGCCCCGATCGACCGAGACGGGACGAAGCGGGCCTTGAAGCGGTCTGGCTGGCAACATCGGCGGCTCGCACCCCCTATATGTAGCCGCTCGCAAACATAGCGGCGTCTGCTCGCCATCGGAGTGATTTCCTGCTCACGCTATCTGCCACTGGCGGGAGGCATCCTGCTCGAATTAGCTGCCAGTGTGCTCGCCATCATCCGGCGCTGCTCGCAATCGAAGGTTCCTGCTCACATTATCCGTTGCGGGTGAATGCCAACGGCGGGTTCCGCTCATACGCTGGACCGTCCCATTTCTCCGTCTCCAAGAGGCCATTTCGGGAAAGAGCAATCGGGAACATATATTGGGAAAACGGCTGCCTCCTTGCCGTCCAGCGTGCCTCGCGAACGTCAGCCGTCCCGATCATCCTTCCTTTGCGGGAAAGCTCAGGACAAGAGGAATGCCGCCAGCGACGCCACGTCCGTCGCGCAGTGCCCGCCATAAAGCGGATGCCACTCCGTCTTGACGCCGCGCTTGCGGGCCATGTCGGCAAGCCGCTGCGTCCCCTCGAAATTACCGTACGCATCGTACAGCCCGTTCGACAGATACAGCGCCGGATAGGCCGGGTCCGCCCGCTCGATCAGCGCGAGTGGCGAGACGCGCTGCCATTCGGCATCGTTCGCCGCATACTTTCGTGCCATCATCCACACGCCGAAGATATTCTCGGGGTTCGCACCCGTGCGTTGCATCGTCGTGCGGATCGTGGAAAACGATGCGAACGGCGAGATCGCATAGACGCCGGGGCACAGCGCCGCGACCTTGGCAAACCGCGACGGGTAGGACATGCCGGCGATCAGGACGTTGAGGCCACCCATCGACTCGCCCATGAGCAAGCGACGACGCGGACTCCCGATCTTCGCTTCGATCGCTGGCAGACGGGTCATCAGGTCGTCCAGCAGCCCGCTGTCGGACTTCTCCCCTTTGGGGGTCAGCAGCCAGGTCGAACCATAGGATAGCGTCACGACGGTGGGAGGCAGCTCGGGGCGGCGCTGCCATTCCGACTGGATCAGGGCCGTCATGTAGGTGTCGTCGTTCCAGATGCGCTCGTCGAGGTTGCGACCGTGCATATGGTAGACGACGTCGCCATTCGTCCCCCGCCGATCACGATAGACACAGTAGCGGAGCGACCCGGACGCGCCGCACGTTTCCTCCGCCGGGCGGAACGACACCTTTTGAGCGCCACGGGTTCGAGTGACCTCGCCCCATGCATAGTAGATCAGGGCGACGAGGAGCGCCGCGATGAGCCAGTACCGGTAGGGCCGCGTCGTCATCAGCCGGATGGTGCGACGGAGCTTGCTGGTTGCGGTGGAAGCCGACATGCGATCAGGCCAGTCCGACGAGGAGATGGCGGTCGGACAGCGTGTTGTCCGCCTCGCCGCGTGTTCGGGACGAAGCGCCGGCATGGACTCCGGCCCGTTTCGGCAGCGCCAGCAGGCTCAATGCGTAGCCGATGATCGCACTGCCGCCATAGCCGACGATCGGCGTCGGATAGTTGCCGAGGGCGGCCGCCATGATCGCCGCGAGCCAGACAGCACCGAAGGCGGCGTAGGTCGCGCGGTTGCCGGCATCGCGTCGCCAACCCACGATCGCCGGGACCAGGAGCAGCGCGGAGCCACCCAGCACCGCCAGACCGGCAGCGGCGTGAGCATCGAACGACGAGGTGAAGACCCGCTCGACATAGGGGACCGCGGGCAGCGTATCGGCGAGAGCGAGCGTCACAACGAAGCCGGCGACGCTCGCCGCGAGCGCCACGATGGATTGCCGGTCGCGGCACAGGATCGCGAGCGTCGCGAGGCCGAGAACGAGCATCCCAGCCATCGCCCGATCGGGTTGCAGCGCCATCGCAGCAGCGGCGATGATGATGCCTGCGGTAGCGGCTACGCTACGCGCTTGCGAGAAAAGAACGATCATCAGCGGCAACAGGATCAGGCTGGGCTGGAGGGCAAATCCACCGATTCTTACCCAGCGCGATACGCCGTCGACCTCGATGCCGGCGAGTGCAGTTGCGAGCAGCGCGCCCGCCATTGCGAGGATGGCACCACCCGACCATTGCCGTCCCACCGGCGCGGTGCGGCCGATCAGCGCCAGCATCGTCAGGCCGATCGCCAATGCGCCGACGTTGACCCCGAGATAGCGCGTCGGCGCACCCGCGATCACCATATGGGCAAGGCCAAGACCGACCGCGCCGACCGCGCAGGCAATACCAAGGGCGCGAGGGCGACGCATCGCGGCGTCGAAGACTGTCATGGAGGTCGATCCTTCGGAGAACGGAGCGCCATCACCGATCAGCGAGGCGAAGGGATGAAGCAGATGCGATGCGACTGCGCGGGGCATGAGCCCGCACACGCTGTCGAGCGCGAACAGAAGCGCCTTAGTGTCGTCCGGGATGCCAGCAGTCTCGCAACGGACCGCCCAGCCCCACGAATGTAGCGAAGGGGGCAGCGTCGCTTGCAGGGCACGACACGCAAGATCGGCCAGACCGCGGCGAAGGCCGGCGCTCATATCGTCGCCTCCCGGCGTTGCCCGGCCGGTGGCACCGCATGTCCGGGAGGATTGGCGCGGGCGAGCTGCACGCCGGTCGCCGTCAGCCGGTAGGCGTGCCGGGGCGGTCGCCCCCCTTCCGCCGGTTGCTGCCATTCTGCCTCAAGGTAGCCTTGCGCCTCCAGGCGGATCAGGAGCGGGTAGAGCGTGCCGGATTTTACATCGGCGAGGCGGGCCAGTTCATAGCCGTGTGACCATTGGCCACCGGCATCGAGCAGGACGGCAAGGACCATCCGGGCATGGGGTGAGAGCGCACGTGTTCGAGACATGCGCACTAAATCTACCTAGATCGATTTATCGTCAAGCGGCTAGATCGATCGTGCTAGCTTTTCTGACATTCTCACATTGCCGAGTTTCAAGAAACCTTTGGCATTCCCATTTCCCGATCCCAATCGGGACGATCACGAGCGGCGCGGTTCGCGCTTGTTCGATCGCAAGCGTATATCTGTGCCCGCTCTATGCGCCGTCCGCTGTTCGCAAAAACCTTCCTTTCTGACGATCTTGCCGACCGGCCATGACCGCAACGCATTTCTGCGGCCGCCGCGTATCAAAACTGTTCTGGAAACCCGCTTCGCAAAAGCGCCTACCGGCGACGGGTTTGGAGAACCCGTTGGCAAGGAGCGTGAGCACAACGCCCCGTTTGCAAGCAGTGCCGGATGATGGCGAGCGCACTGGCCGATAATTTGAGCAGAATGCCACCCATCGGTGGCAGATAGCGTGAGCAGGAAATGCGGCTGATTGCGAGCAGACGCCGCTATGATTGCAAACGCCTACACCTATATCTTGAGGGCAGGAGAGCCCTGCCCGGAGAATGAGATGCCGCCCGATGTGCCTGCCCGTGTTCCCTTGCCGATCGCCATGCCCGATGATGCGTTCGGAGCAGCGCTGATCGAGCAGGCGGCGGCGCTAAGCGCCTATGCGCGGCGACTGACTGGAGGCGGCGCCGATGCCGACGACCTTCTGCAGGACACCATGCTCCGGTGCTGGACCGCGCGCGCCAGCTTCGCGGCGGGAACAAGCCTCGCCGCCTGGGCGCGGACCGTGATGAAGAACAGCTTTCTCACCGGTCGCCGCCGCGCCCGCTTTCATGCCGACCTGCCCGAAGAGGCGCGCGACCGCATGCTACGGGTGGACGAGACCCAGAGCCTCGCCGTCTGGCTGCGGGATACGGATTGGGCGCTCAGCGAGCTTCCGCCCCACCAACGCGAGGCGGTGCTGCTGGCGAGCCAGGGCGTGTCCATCGAGGATGGCGCGGCGCAGCTCGGCATTGCCCCAGGCACATTCAAGAGCCGCATCGCACGCGGGCGGACTCGGCTGCGCGCCCTCATCGAGGAGCGATCGACGCCGCTGCTGGCCGACAGGACCGATCGCGATATGCACCCACCAGCGGCCAAGCGGCCCATCCACCTGCGGAAAAAACGGGACTGGCGGGGCGTCAAGATCGGCTGATCCCCGGTGTGCCTGTCGGCTTGTTGCTTTTCTTAACGGCTTGCGGGTAGCGTGCGCACACCTGCGGAGACGCGGGTGGAGGCGTGGAAACCTCCTGAAACACGAGCCGGTCGAGCTTCATCGACCGGGTGGCGGGCGCGCATGTCCAAGCCACCCG
>NZ_QFOA01000109.1 GCF_003248505.1 Sphingobium sp. | reverse complement strand
CATCGACCTCGGCACCGCCAACACGGTGGTTTATGTGCGCGGGCGCGGCATCGTGCTCAATGAGCCGTCCGTGGTCGCCGTGGAGACGCTCAACGGCGTCAAGCGGGTGAAGGCGGTGGGTGAAGACGCCAAGCTCATGATGGGCAAGACGCCGGACTCGATCGAGGCCATTCGCCCGCTGCGCGACGGTGTCATCGCCGACATCGACGTGGCGGAACAGATGATCAAGCATTTCATCACGAAGGTGCACGGCGGCAAGCACAGCCCTTGGCGCGCGCCCGAAATCGTGATCTGCGTACCGTCCGGTTCCACAAGCGTCGAGCGCCGCGCCATTCGTGACGCTGCCAGCAACGCAGGCGCAAGCCAGGTCTTCCTCATCGAGGAACCGATGGCCGCCGCAATCGGCGCCGACATGCCGGTGACCGAACCCATCGGCTCGATGGTCGTCGACATCGGTGGCGGCACGACGGAAGTCGCCGTGCTGTCGCTGCGCGGCCTTGCCTACACCACGTCGGTTCGCGTCGGTGGCGACAAGATGGACGAAGCCATCGTGTCCTTCGTCCGCCGCCACCACAATCTGCTGATCGGCGAAGCCACGGCAGAGCGGATCAAGAAGCAGTACGGTGTCGCGCAGCCGCCAGAGGATGGCGTGGGCGAAACGATCCACATCAAGGGCCGCGACCTTGTGAACGGTGTGCCCAAGGAAATTTCGATCAATCAGGGCCAGATCGCCGACGCGCTGGCCGAACCGATCAGCACCATCGTCGAGGGTGTGCGCATCGCGCTGGAAAACACCGCACCTGAACTTGCCGCCGATATCGTCGATCAGGGCATCGTGCTGACCGGCGGCGGTGCGCTGCTCAAGGGGTTGGACGACGAACTGCGTGACGAAACGGGCCTGCCCGTCACCATCGCGGAAGATCCGCTGACCTGCGTCGCGATCGGCACTGGCCGCGCGATGGAGGATCCGATCTTCCGGGGCGTTCTCCAGACCGCCTGACGAGAGGGGCTTTGAGCGATGGCGCGGCCACCCAGCCGACGCCCCGGCATCAACCGCAGGGCGCAATATAGCCTGTTCGCCAGCTATGTGGTGGCGGTTGCGGGTGCTGCGGCAGGCTTGTTGCTGGTGGTGATCGCGATCTTCGATCCCAGCGGCTTTTCCGCGCTGCGCATCGCTGCGTCCGAAGTCACGCGCCCGGCGTCCGTCGCGATGAAATCCATGGTGAGCGGCGTCAGTTCGATCGACGACGTTCTCGCCGGATATTGGCGTGCGGGATCGCAGAATGTGACGCTGCGCCGCCAGGTGGAGGCAGATCGCAACCGCATCATCGAAGCCAAGGCGATCGCGCAGGAAAATATCCGCCTCAAGAAACTGCTCAAGCTGGTCGACCAGGACAATAGCGACCTTTTGACAGCTCGCCTCATCGCCTCGTCCGCCAGCAGCGCGCGTCGCTTTGCCCGGTTGAATGCGGGAAGCTGGCAAGGCGTTCGCCCCGGAATGCCGGTCCGCGCGCCCGAAGGGCTCATCGGCCGCGTCCACGGCGTGACCCCCAACAGTTCGGACGTGCTGCTGCTGACCGACACCAGCAACATCGTGCCCGTGCGCCGGGCCAGCGACAATATTCCCGCCATTTCCACCGGTTTGGGCGACGGATCGTTGGAAATCAGGGCGCTGACCGCCGGACGCAATCCGTTCAAGCCCGGCGATCTGCTCGTCACGTCAGGCATCGGCGGCGTCTACCAGCCCAATGTCCCGGTGGCCGTCGTGGTGCGCGCGCAGGGCGAGATCGCCTATGGCGTCCCGCTCGCCAACCCCGCACGGGTCGATGCGGTGGTGGTGGAGCGAGTGTTCGAGGAAGCGGTGACGCGACCCGGCCCTGCCGCGCCCCCGGTCGCCAGTCAGGAGAATGCCGCCAACGCCGCTGCGCCTGCGCCATGATCGATCCGCACCTCCATCATGTGCCGCGCCTCGGCCGCCATCCCTCCCGTTTCCGTCTAAGGGGGACGCCCGTGCTCACGGTGCTGATCGGCAGCGCGCTGACCGCCCTTCCCCTGGTCGCGCAATCCCCCGTCATGCCGCCTTTGGGTCTCCTGACGCTCCTGTCCTGGCGTTTGCTGCGTCCGGAATTATGGCGGGCGTGGATCGGCGTTCCGCTCGGCCTGGTCGACGACATGCTGAGCGGGCAGCCTTTGGGGTCGGCGATGTTCCTGTGGACCGTCACGCTGATCGGCATCGACGCCATCGAACATCGCATGGTGTGGCGCGGATATAGGCAGGACTGGCTTATCGCCACACTCGCGGTTATCTTCTGTCTTTCCGGTGGCTTGTTCTTCGCAAGGGTCGCCGGCGGAGGTTCCGTGCGCTTTGCCTTGATCGTGCCCCAGATGATCTGGACGATATTGCTGTTTCCCTTTGTCGTCCGGCAGTGCGCGCGGATCGACCGTTGGCGCGTGATGGCATGAAAATCCCCGGCCTCAAGAGCAAGACCCTTACCGAAGCCTCTCAGACCCTGACTTTCAGCCGCCGCGCCATGGTGGTGGGCGGGCTTCAGGGCTTGATCGGCGCGACCCTGATCGGTCGAATGGCCTGGATCAGCGTCGCCGAGAACGAGAAATACACCCTTCTGTCGGAAAGCAACCGCGTCAACCTGACGCTCATTCCGCCGCGCCGCGGCTGGATCATCGACCGCAACGGTCGCCCCCTTGCCAACAACCGCACCGATTTTCGCGTCGATCTTATCCCGCAGCGGCTCGTCGATGCGGACGAAACCGTCAGGCAGCTTGCGCACTTGCTGAAGCTGGAGCCAGACGATGTCGAACGTATCCGGGAGGAGCTGGAAAAATCCGCCGGCTTCCGCCCGGTTCAGGTCGCCGACAAGCTGACCTACGATCAATATGCCGCGATCAGCGTACGCCTGCCCGACCTCCCTGGCGTCGCCCCTAGTCAGGGCTTCTCGCGCAACTATCCGGGCGGAGCGTCGGTCGGCCATCTCCTCGGATATGTCGGCGCAGCCACGGCGGAGGATTACAAGGCACGCCGCGACCCGCTACTCATCACACCGGGGTTCAAGGTCGGGAAAGACGGCCTTGAAAAGGCGTTCGATCGTCCTTTGACCGGCAAGCCCGGCGCTAAGCGGGTGGAGGTGACGGCGCGCGGCAAGATCATGCGCGAACTCACGACCAGACCGGATTCCCCGGGCCGGTCGATCAAGCTGACCATCGACGCCGGGTTACAGGAATTCGCCGGTCGCCGCCTCGCCACCCAAAGCGGCTCGGTCGTGGTGGTCGATTGCCGCAATGGCGACGTGCTGGCCCTCGCGTCGATGCCGAGCTTCGATCCCAACAGCTTTTCCGACGGCATCAGCCATCTGGAATATGAGATGCTGTCGAAGGACGATCACGTTCCCCTGCGCAACAAGACGTTGCAGGGCCTCTATCCGCCCGGATCGACGGTCAAGCCCATGGTTGCGCTGGCGCTGCTGGAGGCGGGCATTTCCCCGACCGAAACCGTCACCTGCGGCGGCGCGATCCGCGTCGGGAACACGCTGTTCCACTGTCATAAGCGACGCGGTCATGGCCCGCTCAACATGCGTGGCGCCATCGCCCAGAGCTGCGATATCTATTTCTATCAGATGGCCCAGCGCATCGGCATGGACCGCATCGCCAGCATGGCCCGGCGCGTGGGCATGGGACAGAAATTCGATCTGCCCTTCCCCAGCCAGAGTTACGGCACCGTGCCCGATCCGGCCTGGAAGGAACGGAAATACAAGCAGAAGTGGCAGGTCTACGACACGGTCAACGCCACCATCGGTCAAGGCTATATGCTCATCAATCCGCTCCAGATGGCGGTGATGGCGGCGCGGCTCGCGACCGGGCAACAATTGATGCCCAACTTCCTTTTCGGCGCGCCGCACGCCGTGCCGCAACCCGTCGGCGTCAGCGAGGAACATCTGGTCGTCATTCGAGACGCGATGAATGCGGTCGTTAACGGCGGGGGCACGGGCGCGGCTGCGCGCAGTTCCATTCCGGGCGTGATGATCGCGGGCAAGACCGGCACCGCACAGGTCCGCCGCATCACCATGACCGAACGCGCAGGCGGCGTACGCGGCAATGCAGGCTTGCCCTTCAAGCTGCGCGACCATGCCCTGTTCCAGGGCTTCGCGCCGTTCGACAATCCGCGCTACGCCATCGCCTGCATCATCGAGCATGGCGGACACATCAACCGGGTCGAGGACGCGCCGATGATCGCGAGCGATACGCTGTCCTACCTCTTCGATCCGAAGAAGGCGATGGAGAAGCTGGAAACGCTGGAAAAAGGATGGGGCGGCACGCCAGCCGAACGACAGGCGCGCCAGATGGCCGCATTCCGCCTCGCCAAGGCTATCGAAAAGGGCGAGGCCCCACCGCCCGTCGCTCCGCCGCCTGCAAGCAATGCGACCGCCAACGAAGCGAGCGCGCCAGATCCGGAGGCAAGCGACCTGCCTTCCCCGCCCGGATCCAACGCAGCCGACGCGCCATGAGCATCGTTCCCAAGCCCGTCACCGACTTCCCATGGCGCATCCTTGCGCTACTGCTCGCGATCGCCGGGTTCGGCACCGTGGTTCTTTTCAGCGCAGCGGGCGGCCATATTCTGCCCTGGGCCGCGAACCAGAGCGTGCGCTTCGTCATCTTCTCGATCATGGCGCTGGTGCTCAGCCGCATTCCGGTCGAAATCTTCGCCCGTTTCGCATTTCCCGCCTATGGCGCAGTGCTGATCGCGCTTTTTCTTGTCGAATTGATCGGCGGCGTCGCGGGCGGCAGCCAACGCTGGATCAACCTTGGCTTCATGCAATTGCAGCCGTCGGAATTCATGAAGCCGATTATCGTGCTTGCCATCGCACGCTTCTACGCGATGCTCCCGGTGGGCGAAATCCGCCGGTGGAATGCGATCTGGCCCGCGCTGCTGCTCATCGGCATGCCTTGGGCACTGGTGCTTATCCAGCCGGATCTCGGCACCGCGACGATGATCGCGGCAGGCGGCGTCACCGTCATGTTTCTTGCCGGGCTGCCGATGCGGCTTTTCGTCGGCACCGGCCTCATCGGCGCAGCCGCCGTCCCCATCGCCTTCAGCTTCCTGCATGACTATCAAAAAAAACGGGTGCTGATCTTCCTCGACCCGGAAAGCGATCCGTTGGGCGCTGGCTATCATATCAGCCAGTCCAAAATCGCCATCGGATCGGGTGGCCTCTGGGGCAAGGGTTTCCTTCAGGGCACGCAAAGCCATCTCGACTATCTTCCCGAAGGCCACACCGACTTCGTGTTCGCGACCATGGCGGAGGAATGGGGGCTGGTCGGCGGCACGTTGATGATCCTCGCCTTTCTGCTCCTCTTCCGCTGGGGCATCCGGGTCGCGATGCGAACCCAGGACAAGTTTTCTCGTCTTGCGGCGGCGGGGCTGACCACCACCATCTTCTTCTATGTCGCCATCAATCTGATGATGGTCATGGGCCTTGCTCCCGTGGTTGGCATCCCTCTCCCCTTCATGTCCTACGGCGGATCGTCGATGCTGACGGTAATGCTGTGCGTAGGCATGATCATGGCAATCGACCGATCGCGAAAGCGCAAGGCGAATCCGCAGAACTGGGCGTGAAACCGATCCGCGCGGGAAAAAACGCGGATGCGGGCAATTTCCTGTTTGCAAAAGCTGGGGCGCCTGCTAACAGCCCGACCTCGCCGGACGGCTTTTGCGCCGGCGAATGGACGCATAGCTCAGTTGGTAGAGCAGCTGACTCTTAATCAGCGGGTCCTTGGTTCGAGCCCAAGTGCGTCCACCACCTTCACCAGTAAATTCAGTCACTTACAACACTACCTTCAGCGGGCCCTAGTGGCGTCATTTGCGCTAGGTAGCTATCTAGGTAGCACGCCCTTTACCAACCGATTATCCCCCATCGATTGAGTTCTGGGTGGACTACCGGGAATATTTGGAGAGGTGTCGTATTTCCCGGACGGACCAACCTGCGGTCGAACCGTAGCCGGAAAGCGGCTCCTCTCGGTTTCGTTGCGGCGATGAGCAACGTTACTGCCATTATGAATTCGGCCACTGAACAGCCGATCCAGAAGATCACCTTTGAGCGCATGCCCATCGCGCCGGCCTCGATCCGGACGACGACGCGGCGCTGGCAGTTGACCAGGTTCTCTGCCTGACCGCGAGCGCAGTAGAGCGTATCATAAATGTGCTCTCAATCTTGCATCTGGAGAACATGTCACGGCTGACCGCGTGCATGAGCGCCTTGAGCGGCGATAGAACGAGGCAGTTGCCGTCAAGGCGCACTTGGGGCCACTCTCCCTGCCGGGTAAGGGCCGTCACCTGCTCGATCGCGGTGTCTGGGCTGGCGCGGCGTCCGGCGGTGAAGCTGTCGAAATCGGTGTCGATCGCCAGCGGCAGCGATCCTCGCGCGCGCCTCGCGTCGAAGGTGGCAGGCGGCAGGATATAGCTCTCGAAGGCGCGATACTCGCGGCTTGCCGCCACCCATGAGTCACCGGCGCGCAATCGGTCACGCAGTTTGGTCAGAACGCACAGCTCATGGGCAGCGGACAACCCGACCGTCGCGCAGTACGAACGACCGCCATGACGGCGGCGCGAAGCGAAGCGGCGACTTGTTGGGTAGGCGGCGGCGTCCGGTGCTTTAGATGTCGGCCACGAGGCGCACCGCATCGGGGAGCCCCTGCACCGCGCCGGCACCGCGAAACTCGAAGGCGTTGAGGAACGGCCCGGTCACCAAGCGCAGCGAGCGCTGCCGTCCGGACCCGCCCTGATGCACGACCGATGGCCAGCCCTCAGCCAGATAGACCAGAAGCGGCTAGCAGTTCGGGGCAATCTTGCACTAACAATCCTCGCGGACCACTCGGTGGGGTCCGGTAAGATTGTAGTCACCAATCCCGCAGGCTGGTGAGAGAAAGGGAATATGTGCCGGTATCAGTAACTGATCCGTTGGGACCAGCCGAGAGCCAGATTACATTCCGTCAGCTGGCCGACGCTATGCCGCAAATGGTCTGGTCAGCCCGGCCTGACGGATCACACGATTACTACAATGCTCAGTGGTATGCTTTCACTGGAGTGCCTGTTGGCTCAACGGATGGCGACGGCTGGAATACCATGTTCCATCCAGATGATCAGCAACGCGCTTGGGTAAGGTGGCAACACAGTCTTGAGACTGGAGAACCTTACGAAATCGAGTACCGGCTGCGCCACCACAGCGGCACATATCGCTGGACTCTGGGTCGCGCATTACCGGTTCTATCGGCATCTGATGAGATCGTCCGATGGGTGGGGACATGCACTGACATTGATGATCAGAAGCGGATTATCGAACGAAACGAGATTTTAAGTCGTGAGCTGAGTCACCGGATCAAAAACATCTTTGCGGTGATCTCTGGCCTGATCAGTTTGTCCGCGCGCCGATATCCCGCAATGCAGGAATTTGTCCAGAAATTGCAGCAGAGAGTGGCTGCTCTAGGCCGCGCACATGACTACGTGAGGCCGCATAGCGACGAAAGCGCACCTCATCATGGCCCTACAACCCTGAAAAGCATGCTAAAAGAGCTCCTTAGCCCCTATCCTGCGCTGGATGAAGGGCGACTGGCTATATTGGGTGACGACCATGTCATAGACGATCGTGGTGCAACTCCGATTGGCCTGGTATTTCACGAATTGGCGACCAATGCATCGAAGTACGGCTCCCTTTGCATTCCGGAGGGGACGGTTCGTCTGACGTCAAAAATCCAGTCCGATGTGCTGTTGCTTCGGTGGGAAGAACGTTGTAGCGCGACGATTACGGAGTCCGGTCGGCGTCAATTATGATGGCCGATAGGTGGCCGCGCCGGTTGGTGAATTCTGGCTACCATTTGCTGTTGCGG
>NZ_QFOA01000016.1 GCF_003248505.1 Sphingobium sp. | reverse complement strand
AACACAATCCGCTCATTCATAGGAGCCGTTCCTGCACAAATACATATTACGAATGGATATGTATAAGGACATACGAACGACTTAAGCTTTTACGATCCACCCAGCGCCTATGTCGCCAGACAAACCGAGCCGCCGCCCACATGTCCCTTCATCAATCAACAATGTCAAAGAACCAACCGACAGGGAAAGGCGGACAACCATCCGCCCCCGATCCTTGCGTTCCGGGGGACTGGTGTCCGTCTATGTCAGCGACCGTCCCGTCAGCGCCTCGTTCAAGGCAGCGTCCCGTCCGGTGAAGCGGCATATATGGAGGGGTTCCGCGACCGTCAAACCCTTTTTGCAATTTTGTTTCAGAAATTTTGAAAGGTTCCGCGCTAGAGCCGACAGCCATGACGGATCGCAGCATTGAGAAGACCAGACGATGAGCCTTGCCGACGCCGACGCCAGCGACGCGGGATTTGGCGCGCGCATACGCAGCGCGATCTTCTGGCGGTCGGGCAGCCAGATCGTGTCCCAGGTGATCAGCTGGGGCGTGACGCTGGCCGTCATCCGCCTGCTCGATCCCGCCGATTACGGCCTGTTCGCGATGACCCAGGTGATCTTGAATTTCGCGACCTTCCTCAATGGCTACGGGCTGGTGAGCGCTCTGGTCCAGTCCGATTCGGTCGAGCCGCACCGGCTTCGTCAGGCCTTTGGCATCATGCTGCTGCTGAACGGTGCGCTGGCCCTGCTGCAACTGACGATCGCACCGCTGGCGGCTGACTATTACGACCAGCCGATGGTCGCGGACCTGCTGCGGGTGCAGGCACTGCTCTATCTGTCCACCCCCTTCATTTCCGTGCCCGAAGCGATCATGGGCCGGGCGCTGGATTTCAGGCGGCCTGCAATCGTCAACCTAATCGCGGCGGCGGCTTCGGCGGCAATGGCGTTGACGGGCGCGCTGTCGGGCTGGGGCGTATGGACGCTGATATGGGCCCCCATCACCGGATTCTGGGTGAAGGCGGCGGGCTATGTCATCGTGACGGGATTTCGCCCTGTGCCGAGCTTCGATTTCCGGGGAACCGGCGCGATGGTGACCTATGGCGCGTCCCTGCTGGGCGGCCAGTTGTTCTGGATCGTGCAGAGCCAAGCGGACATCTTCATCGGCGGGCGGACGCTGCCGCCGCATGAACTGGGCCTCTATGCCGAAGCGCTGTTCCTGACGCAGATTTTCGTCAGCAAGTTCGTGCCGCCGCTCAACGATGTCGCCTTTCCCGCCTATGCACGGATGCAAAAGGATGTGCGGCGTGTCGCCACGTCCTTCTGCAAGGCGGTGAAGCTGCTGTTGCTACTCACCTGCCCGGTCTATTTCGGCATGGCGGTGACGGCGCAGCCGCTGGTCGAGACGCTGTTCGGTGCGAAATGGCTGGAGATGGCGCCGTTCGTATCCATCCTGGCGCTGGCGATGCCGTTCATGACGCTTCAGGTGATGTTCGCGCCGGTCAGCAACGCGCTGGGCAGACCCGGCACGACCGCGCGAGTCGCAGCGGTAGGCGCGGTGGTGATGCCTATCGCTTTCCTCATCGGCATCCGATTCGGCGCGATCGGGCTGGCATGGGCCTGGCTCGCGGGCTTTCCTCTGCTGACGGCGGCGACGGTCAGGCTGGCAGGCGGGCCCATGGCGCTGCGCGCCGGCGATCTCATCCGGGCGGCGGCGCCGGGGGTGGGCTGTTCGATGCTGATGGCAGGCGTGGTGATGGCGCTGGGACAGATGCTGCCCCCCCTGCCCGCACCCGTGCGGCTCGGCATTCTTGTGCCGGCGGGCGGACTGGCGTTCCTTGCCGCGCTGTTGGTGTGCGCGCGCGGGACGCTAAGCGAACTGATCGCTCTGGTCGTCCGGCGCGCGCCGCCTGCCGCCAGCGCAGGCTGATTCGTGCCGTTCAGGCAGTCTGGATATAATCGCGCAGCGACGCCGCTTCCGATTCGATGGTATCGATGCGGAACTTCACCAGATCGCCGATCGAGATCATGCCGACCAGCCGCCCCTCGGTCACCACCGGCAGATGCCGGATGCGCCGCTTCGTCATCAGCGACAGGCCGTGCAGCACGGGCGTGCATTCGTCGATGACGATGGCGGGAGTCGTCATCACTTCGCCGATCGTATGGTCGAACGCGGATGCGCCATCGCGCGCGACGCGGTGGATGAAGTCCCGCTCCGAAAAGATGCCGACGACCTGCCCGTCCTCCACCACCGGGACGCAGCCGATCCGCCGGTCCGCCAGCAGGCGCACGACGGCCAGCACGCTGTCGCCGGGACCGACCTGGATCACGTCGCTTCCCTTGCGCTGCAAAATCGCCGCGATGGTCATGGCTGCTCTCCTATATTGTTTCGATCCCCTTATCGGGACTTGATGATCCCACTTTCGCGCCCCAATGAAAAGAGATGACGCGCAGAGAAGCTCTCGACGATCCGGCGATCGCGGCCACCGCTTGGGCGCGGTTTCGCCGCATCATGGCGTGGATGGCACTGGGCGGCGCGCTGTGCGTAGGACTGGCGCTGCTCTTCCTATACTGGCGGGCGGGGCAGTTGCCTGTCCACATGGTCATTGCGACGGTGCTGGGCGTGTGGCTGACCTTCATGCTGGGGACGGGGCTGATGGCGCTTGTGTTCCTATCGAGCGGGACCGGGCATGACGAACAGGTGATGGACAGGTTGAAGGAAGAGGTACCGCTGGATGACTGAACAACGGGGCGAGGCAATGTTGCGGGTGATGCCGCATCTGACCGACATCAACACCAACGGCCATATTTTTGGCGGATGGGTATTAAGCCAGATGGATATCGCCGGGGGCATCGTTGCGCACCGGATCGCGCAAGGCCCGGTCGCGACGGTCGCGATCGAGGGGATGAAATTCATCAGTCCCATCCTGCTGGGCGATATCGTATCCGTCTACGCGGTCGAAGAACGACGCGGGCGGACATCGCTGGCGATCCGGATCGAAGTGGTTGCGACGCGCGGCAGCAGACAGGAGGAGGTGCCGGTAACGAGCGGCGTCTACACTTTCGTCGCGCTGGACGAAAATCAGAGACCACGCCCCCTGCCCGCCTGAGGCGCAGCCGGGCGACGAACTATCCGTGCGTCACGGCGCTGCGTTGCCAGACAAGGCGCATGAAAAAGGGGACGGCCATCGACTGGCCGTCCCCTTTTTGCGTTCCGTCGAAGGCGGAGATTATTCGGCGGCTTCGGCCGCAGCGGCGCGGCGGGGGCGACCGCGCTTCTTGGGCGCTTCCGCTTCGACCGATGCGTCGGCGTCATTGTCCGCGCGACCGATGGCGGGCGGCAGGATCGCGGCATCGAACCCGTCCGCCGCTTCGGCAGGCGCGGGCGTCTTGCGCGGGCGACCGCGACGCGGGCGGGGCGCTTCGCCCTCCGCTTCCGGCGCGGGAGCGGGGGCGGGGGCCGCTTGGGCTACCGGCTGCGGCGCGGGCGCGGGTTCGGCGGGCGTTCCAGCGGGGCCTTCCGCGCCCATTTCCAGCGCGGGCGCACCGTCCTGCGGCCCGAACCGGTCGCGGCGGTTACGGTCGCGGCGGTTGGAGCGGCCATCGTCGCGACGTTCGCGCTGATCGTCGTTCCGGCGATCCTGATCGCGGGCCTGCTGTTCGCGGCCCTGGTCGCGCGGTGCGCGATCCTGAAACGAGGCGCGATCCTGCGCCGAAGCGTCGACACGGAAATCGTCGCTCGAATCGTCCGTTCCGTCAAAGTCGTCGGCATCGTCGTCGTAATTGTCGTCGCGCGGACGGAAGCGCTGCTGCTGCTCTTCCTGGCGTGCGCGATTGTCGGCAAGAACGCGGAAATAATGGTCGGCGAACTGAAGATAATATTCGGCGTTCACCCGGTCGCCTGCCATCTGCGCGTCGCGGGCCATATTCTTGTATTTTTCAAGAAGCTGGGCCGCGTTGCCGCGCGAGCGGTTGTCGATGCGGTTGCCATTGTCGCCGCCACCCCGGTTATTGCCGTTGGGACGTCCGTTATTGTTGTTCCGGCCCCGATTGCGGCGGCCGGCCTGCCGATTGTTGATCAAGACATGATCCTTGCGTTCGCTTTGTCAAAATTCACTGAAAACACCGTTCAGTCGCCATCCCTACGCATGGCCCGCCCCAGGAGGCCGGATATAGCTCCGCCACGGCGTGACCGTTCCCGGCCATTCCCCGACCGCCAGCGGCGCCTGCGCAGCGAGCGCCGTCATGACTTTTAGGAGCTTGGAAAACGGCCTTTTCCTTCAATGGCCTGTCAGACCATGTCGCCAGATAAACCGTCTCTTTCGCAGATGTAGTGGCTTTTATACTATAAACCAAGCCATTTTCGCGCTTTCCTGCTTTCATGACGCGCTTTTCATCTTAGGACCGGGTGACGAGCAGACAGCGATCGCGCTGACCCAGATCCTGTCGCACCGCCGATCGCAACCCCTGCGCGGCGACGAGCGCGGCGACGCTGTTCGCCTGGCGGTGGCCGATTTCGATCGCCGCACAGCCGCCCGACGCGATCAGGCGCGGGAGGTCGGGAACGATGCGCCGATAATCGTCCAGCCCGTCCGCACCGGCGAAAAGGGCGGACGGCGGATCGTGCAGCACGTCGCCGTCTAGCGGCTCTTCGGTGCCGATATAGGGCGGGTTGATGAGGAGCAGGTCGAACGCGCCGTCCAGCCCCGCCGCCCAGTCGCCCGGCTGGAAGCGGGCGCGCCCCGCCAGCCCCAGCCGTTCGGCATTGCCCTGCGCAACCGTCAGCGCAGCGGGCGACGCATCGACGCCGATCCCGCGCGCGCGCGGCCATTCGCTCAGCGCCGCGAGCAGCAGCGCCCCCGACCCGGTGCCCAGGTCGAGAATGCGCGCAGGCCCCGATGCACCGAAATACGCTATCGCCGCTTCGATCAACGTTTCGCTGTCGGGACGCGGGATCAGGACATCGGGCGTGACGGCGAGGGTGATCGTCCAGAAGTCGCGCGTGCCCAGAATATGGGCGACCGGCTCGCCAGCGACGCGGCGGCGCACCAGCGCGTCGAAACCCTGCGGCACCGCAAGATCGCGCTGGCGCAGCAGCATGTCGGCGCGGGACAGGCCCAGCGCGTGGGCCATCAGCAGTTCGGCGTCGAGGCGGGGCGTATCGCCTGCGACAGCGATGTGGACAGCTGCGGCGCGAATCGCGTCGGGAACGCTCACCCCACTCCGTCCAGCTGGGCGAGGCGTGCGGCCTCATCCTCCGCCACCAGCGCGTCGATGACTTCGGCAAGGCCGGGGCCTTCCAGAATTTCGGGCAGGCGGTGGAGCGTCAGGTTGATGCGGTGGTCGGTGACGCGTCCCTGCGGGAAATTATAGGTGCGGATGCGTTCGGAACGGTCGCCCGATCCCACCATCGCCTTGCGTGCGCCTGCCTGTTCGCTCTGCGTGCGTTCCCGCTCGGCTTCGTAGAGCCGGGCGCGCAGCACCTGCATCGCCTTCGCCTTGTTCTTATGCTGGGACCGCTCGTCCTGCTGGGTGACGACGATGCCCGAGGGAAGGTGCGTGATGCGCACCGCCGAATCGGTGGTGTTGACGTGCTGCCCGCCCGCGCCAGACGCACGGTAGATGTCGATCTTAAGGTCGGAATCGGCGATCTGCACGTCGACTTCCTCCGGTTCGGGCAGGATGGCGACGGTGGCGGCGCTGGTATGGATGCGCCCGCCGCTTTCGGTGACGGGCACGCGCTGGACGCGGTGGACGCCGCTTTCGAACTTGAGCTTGGCAAACACGCCGGTGCCGTTGATGGACGCGACCACTTCCTTGAAGCCGCCCTGTTCGGACGCATTGGCGGACAGGAGTTCGAGCTTCCATCCCTGCGCGTCGGCGTATCGCTGATACATGCGGAAAAGGTCGCCGGCAAAAAGCGCGGCTTCGTCGCCCCCGGTGCCAGCCCGGATTTCCAGCATTGCGGGGCGCGCGTCGGCGGAATCGCGGGGCAGGAGTTGCAGCGCCAGCGCACGTTCGGCGGCGGGAAGCTGCCCCTTGAGCAGCAGCATCTCCTCCTGCGCCATTTCGCGCATCAGCGGGTCGGCTTCCTCCCCCCCGGTCATCGCTTCGAGCGCGGCGAGTTCCTGCCGCAACCGCCGCAATTCCCGCGCGGCGACGGCGACCGGCTCGATCTCGGCATATTCCTTGGACAGTTTGACGAACGCATCGGCCGGCAGGTCGGCACGCGTCATCGACGCCTGCACCTCATCCCGGCGCGCCTCGATCTGCGCGATGCGTTCGGCGGAAATGTGCATTAGAAGCGGCTCGGCACCAATACGTGCAGGTCAGGCCGAAAAGTCAGTCGCTCAAGGTAATCGCCCAGCGTAACCTGACATTCGGGAGAAAACCAGTTTATCACCTGCTCTTCAATATCTTTGTAGCGTTCCGGCTGACCCTTCGGGCCAATCTTAACGTCGATATAAAACGAATGAGGGTCATCGTAGTGACCTGCATGAACCATAAGAATAATCGGCTTTCCCGCACTCCTTAGTTTCTCAAAAAGCTTTTTAGAGTTTCCTCTAAAGAAAGTGTTCACAGCTACATTTTTACGACGCAAGAACGTCGATGCTACATGCGCCGCGAGGCGGGCGTCATCATTGACTGCAACTACTGCAACTTCTGGTGCGTCAGAAAAATTTCCGTCCACCAGCATCGCCAGCCGTTCGATCCCCGCGGCCCAGCCGACCGCAGGCGTGCTCGGCCCGCCCAGATTCTCGATCAACCCGTCGTAGCGCCCGCCGCCCAGCACCGTGCCTTGCGCGCCGAGGCGGTCGGTCACGAATTCGAAGGCGGTGTGGCGGTAATAATCGAGGCCGCGCACAAGGCGGGCGTTGCGCTCCCACGCGACGCCCGCCGCGTCGAGGCCCGCCGTCACCTTTTCGAAGAAGGCGCGCGCTTCGTCGGTCAGATAGGCGTCGATGTCGGGCGCATTGTCGGCGATGGGGCGGTCGCGCGGGTCCTTGCTGTCCAGAATGCGCAGCGGGTTCTTCGCCAGTCGCGCCACGCTATCCTCCGACAGGTCGGCCCGATGCGCCTCGAAATGGGCGATCAGCGCCGCGCGCCAGCCTTCGCGGCTCTGCGCATCGCCCAGCGTGTTGAGCGTCAGCGTGACCCCGTCCGCAATCCCCAGTTCCTTGAGCAACTGGTCGGCCATGACCAGCAGTTCCACGTCCGCGCCCGGCTCGGCTGCGCCGATGATTTCGGCGTCGAGCTGGTGAAACTGACGGAAACGGCCTTTTTGCGGACGCTCGTAGCGGAAGAGGGGGCCGTGGGTCGCGACCTTGAGCGGCGCATATTGCTGCCAGCCCTCGGTGATATAGGCGCGGCTGATCCCGGCGGTGAATTCGGGGCGCAGCGTGATGCTGTCGCCGCCGCGATCCTCGAACGTGTACATTTCCTTGGACACGACATCGGTGCTTTCGCCGAGCGAGCGGGCGAATACCGCCGTCTGTTCGAACACCGGCACCTCGACCCGCTGGAAACCGTAGAGGCGGCGCACGCGATCGAAGGTCGCGACGACATGCGCGAACCGCTCCTGAAACGCGTCGGCGGTGCCGCCCAACATATCCTGCGTGCCGCGCACGGGTTTGGGAGTGCTCGGGCGCGGGGTTTCTTGTCTTGCCATGGGGCAGCGCCTTTAACGGTAAAGCAGCCCTATGGAAACGCGCTTTTTAGCGGCGTTCGCCATGCTCGAAGCAGGGGGGTGGACAAGGGGCCGTCGCCCGCGCCATGCTAGACGGCATAAGGCGCCCCGCCTCCATCATCCTGTCGGAGACCTCCATGATCCGCAGCCTTGCTGCCGCACTCTGCCTGTCCACGGGCCTGTCCGCCGTTCTCGCCTCGCCCCTGATGGCGCAGGATGCGATCCGTTCGAAGCCCGCCGCTCTGCCGGTGGACAGCGCCGCCCCTGCACCAAAGGACATCCCCTATCCGGGCGGCACCATCCGGCTGGAAGTCGACGCCAGCGATACCGTGCAGCGGATTTTCCGCGTGAAGGAAACGATCCCGGTCGCCGCCGCCGGCCCCATGACGCTGACAATGCCGCAATGGTTGCCCGGCAACCACGCGCCGCGCGGACAGATCGAAAAGCTGGCCGGCCTTACCTTCACCGCCAACGGACAGCCGGTGGCATGGAAGCGCGATCCGTTGAACGTCTACGCTTTCAAGATCGACGTCCCCCAGGGCGCGACCGAGGTGGTGGCGCAGTTCCAGTTCCTGTCCGCAACCGCAGGCAACCAGGGCCGCGTCGTCGTGACGCCCAAGATGCTCAACATCCAGTGGGAAAGCGTGTCGCTCTATCCCGCAGGCTATTTTACGCGGCAGATTCCGGTGCAGGCGACCGTCACCTATCCCGCCGGATGGCAGGCGGCGAGCGCACTGCGCGGCACGCGGCAGGGCAATGCCATCGCCTATGAGACGATCGATTACGAAGCGCTGCAGGATTCGCCGGTCTTTGCCGGACGCTATTTCAAGCCGGTCGACCTTGGCCACAACGTCACGCTCAACATCGTCGCCGACGATCCCGACGAGCTGGAATTCAAGCCCGAGCAGATCGCAAAGCACCGCAAGCTGGTGGACGAAGCGGGCGCGCTGTTCGGCACATATCATTTCAACCATTACGACTTCCTGCTCGCCATCACCGACGAAATGGGCGGGATTGGCCTCGAACATCATCGCAGTTCGGAAAATCAGGTCGAACCGGGCTATTTCAAAAGCTGGGACAAGGGCGACGCGCTGCTGGACCGCAACCTGTTGCCGCACGAATTCACGCATAGCTGGGACGGCAAGTTCCGCCGCCCCGACTTGCTCTGGACGCCCGACTTCACCGTGCCGATGCAGGACAATCTGCTGTGGGTCTATGAAGGACAGACGCAATTCTGGGGCTATGTGCTGGGCGCGCGGTCGGGGATGTTCACCAAGCAGGAAACGCTCGACGCCTATGCCCAGATCGCAGCCAAGCTGGACACGGCGGTCGGGCGCCAGTGGCGCCCCATGGAGGACACGACGCACGACCCGATCATCTCCGCCCGCCGACCCAAGGGCTGGCCGAGCTGGCAGCGGTCGGAGGATTATTACAACGAAGGCCTGATGATCTGGCTGGAAGCCGATGCGATCATCGCCAAGGCGACACGCGGCAAGAAGGGGCTGGACGATTTCGCCAAGGCCTTCTTCGGCATCAATCCGGGCGACTGGGGGCAGGTGGTCTACAATCGCGACGATGTCATCCGGACGCTGAACGGCATCGCGCCCTACGACTGGGCCGGGTTCTTCCGCAAATATGTGGACGAGCCGACACGCGAAACGCCCAAGGGCGGGTTCATCCTGGGCGGCTACAACCTCGTCTACGGCGAGGAACCCAACAGCATCACCAAGGCGGCGGAAGGCGCGAACAAGATGGTCGACCAGAGCTTCGGGCTGGGCGCGGTCGTCAAGAATGACGGCGAAGTCAGCAGCGTCATCTGGGACAGCGCAGCGTTCAAGGCGGGGCTGACGGTCGGGGCCAAGATCCTCGCGGTCAATGGCGACGAATTTTCGGGCGACGCCTGGAAAGCCGCCATCAAGGCGAAGGGGCCGATCCAGGTCATCCTCAAGCAGGACAAATACTACCGCACTTTGACCCTCGATTATTCCGGTGGCCTGCGCTATCCGCGCCTCGAAAAGACGGGCGCGGGCGAGGGCAGCCTCGATCGGTTGCTAAAGCCCAGGACATAATCGCTTTTACACGCAACAGTCAGGACAAGGCGTTCTTTCCATGAATATCGAACTGATCCCCGTCGGCGACGATCCGCCCCACAGCCTCAACGTCATCATCGAGGTTCCGACCGGCGGCGAGCCGGTGAAGTACGAGTTCGACAAGGCTTCGGGCGCGCTGTTCGTGGACCGCATCCTGCATACGCCGATGCGCTATCCCGCAAATTACGGCTTCGTGCCGCACACGCTCTCGCCCGATGGCGATCCGCTCGACGCGCTGGTGATCGCGCGGTCTCCCTTCATCCCCGGCGCGGTCGTGGCCGCGCGCCCGATTGCGGTGCTGAACCTGGAGGATGAAGCGGGCGGCGACGAAAAGCTGGTCTGCGTGCCCGCCGATTCGGTCTTTCCCTATTATTCCAACGTGACGGAGAAGGACGACCTGCCCGGTATCGTGATGGAGCAGATCGAGCATTTCTTCACCCACTACAAGGATCTGGAAAAGAAGAAGTGGGTCCGCGTCGGCACCTGGGGCGGGGCCGAGGATGCCAAGCGTATCACGATCGAGGCGATCGAGCGTTACCAGGCGAACAAGAAGGCGGCCTGATCCGCTTCTTCATCGCGATCTCAAAAAGGCCGCGTGGACCGCAAAGGTCCGCGCGGTCTTTTCCGTTCCGGCCTTTCAGATCAGTCGGTCAGCCTCCAGCGCGAGCGCCAGCGAATCGCGCATTCGGGGCATCCGCGCATGGAGGCGCGCGTCCGCCTGCGCCAGTCGTTCGACGCCCATCTCCAGCATCGCCTCGTCCAGCGTGAAGGGCAGGCGCAGAAAGCGTTCGAACGCACCGCCGACGCCGAACTTGGGTCCCGCTGCGACGCGTACGCCCATGCTTTCGGCAAGCGCGGCGAGCGCGGTCGCTTCGGCGCGCGGCAGTTCCGCCCAGAGCGACAGGCCGCCTGCGGGCACATCGACCTGCCAGTGCGGCAGCCGCCGCTCGATCAGCCGCATGAGGTGGTTGCGCCGCGCGCGCAGCATGGCGGCGCGCTCGCCAAGCCCCACGTCGGCGTCGATCAGCTGCGCTGCGGCGATCTGCTCGACGACCGGGCTGGCCATGTCCATGGTGGTGCGCAGGCGGCCCAGCGCCGCGACGGTCTGCGCATCGGCGCGGACCCAGCCCACGCGCAGCCCGCCCCAGAAGATTTTGCTCGCCGATCCGATGGAGATGACCTGCCGTCCCGCAGGGTCGTGGATCGCCACCGGAGGCGGCGGCGCGAAGTCGAGGCCCATCGCAACCATCGTTTCGTCGATGACGAGCGGGGTGTGCGTGCGCGTCGCCGCGGCCACCAGCGCGCGGCGCGTCGCCGGATCCATGCTGCGCCCGGTCGGGTTGTGGAAATCGGCGATCACATAGGCGAAGCGCGGGCTGGTCTGGCGGAAGGCGGCCTCCATCGCGTCCACGTCCCAACCGGTGCGGGGCAGGCCGACCGGCACGGGCACGACATGGTTGCGCTGCAAGGCCTGGATCGTATTGTGATAGGTCGGATGATCGACGACGACGCGGTCGCCCGGCCCCGCCAGCCATTTGAGAATCAGCGAGAAACCCTGCTGCGCGCCGTTGGTCACCATGATCTGGTCGGGCGCGGTCGGGCAGCCGCGCCGCTCATAATGCGCGGCGATGGACCGGCGCAGCACCGCAACGCCGAGCGCATCGTAGCCCAGGTCGCCGAGATAGGCGGGCAGCGCCTCGACCGCATGGGCATAAGCGCGCGCCACGCCCGGCGCGGCGGGCAGGGCGGCATGGGTCCAGTTGAGGATGTCGCCGCCCGGCATCGTGTCGATGTCGATCGCCGGCGGGGCGGTGCCGCTCGCGGGGAGACGCGTCACGCTGCCCGAACCCTGCCGGCTTTCGAGGAACCCCTCGTCGCGGAGCCGGTCGAACGCGGCGGCGACGGTGGTGCGCGACAGGCCGAGCGCGGCGGCCAGTTCCCGTTCCCCCGGCAGCCGGACATTCAGCCCTACGCGCCCGTCGAGCACCAGCATCCGCAGCGCCTGCGCGAGCTGTCGATAGGCCGGTTCGGCGCTGTCCTGCGCACGCCATGCGCCGAGCAGGCGAAGGAGGGAAGGGGGACGAAGCAGCGAAGTGGACATGGAATTGGCTCCTGCCGTCAGGCTTTCGCGCATCCACTTACCTGAAAATGGCTTGCGATGAAAAGGCCAGTTGGATTCAACTAGCCTGATCGGTGCCGTACGCGGCATTTCCCTTTACCCGCGTTCCGTAAATGCCCTCAGCCCGCAATCAACTGCACATAGGCGCTCGACACCCAGCCGCTGGGGCAGGGGCCGTCATAAGGCTGGCGGCGATCCGCTGGCGACGACACGCCGCAATCGGGCGCATCCGCCGCATCGGGTCGCGTCGGCGCGGGTTGCACCACCACGCCGAGCCATCTCTGGTCGAGGCTGCGGGTGCAGATCCATGCGCGCTGGCCGTCGGGCAGGCGCGCCAGTTCGCGCGCGTCGGCGAAGGGAGCCGCCCGCAGGCTGAGCCCGGCGGCCCCCGCGCGCGTCACTTGTCCCAGCCCCCCGCACGCGTCGAGCCGGGGACCGTCTTCGCCAACGGTGACGGCGCGCGCGACCGGCGCGTCCATGCGACTTTCGGGCACATCGTCGCGCGCCGCACCGGCCAGCGAGCTGTTGGGCAGCTCCTCATAGATGTCGTTGCTCCTGGAACAGGCCGACAGGAGCAGGAACGGGATCAGAAGCGCGCGCATGACATGGTCATAGACCGCCCCGGCTCCCGCCGGAAGACGCCATGTTTCGCTTTAGTTTCACGGTCGCTTTCCCTATATGCTGGCCCATGAGCGAAGAACCCGTGAACTCCCCCAACACCAACGATTATGGCGCCGACAGCATCAAGGTGCTGAAAGGTCTGGACGCCGTGCGCAAGCGGCCCGGCATGTATATCGGCGATACCGACGACGGCAGCGGCCTGCACCACATGGTGTTCGAGGTGAGCGACAACGCCATCGACGAAGCGCTGGCCGGGCATTGCGACCGGATCGTCATCACGCTCAATCCCGACTGTTCGGTGAGCGTGGAGGACAATGGTCGCGGCATTCCTACCGGCATCCACAAGGAAGAGGGCGTATCGGCGGCCGAGGTCATCATGACCCAGCTGCACGCGGGCGGCAAGTTCGAGAACACGTCGGACGACAATGCCTACAAGGTGTCTGGCGGCCTGCATGGCGTAGGCGTTTCCGTCGTCAATGCGCTCAGCGAATGGCTGGACCTCAATATCTGGCGGGACGGCAAGGAACATTATATGCGCTTCGCCTATGGCGATGCGACCGCACCGCTCAAGATCATCGGCGACGCGCCCGCCCGGGAAGACGGAACGCCCAAGAAGGGCACGCGCGTAACCTTCCTCGCCTCGACAGAGAAAGCGCCCGGCGACGGCGGCACCTTCAAGAACCAGACCGAATATGATTTCGACAAGCTGGAGCATCGCTATCGCGAACTGGCTTTCCTCAACAGCGGCGTGCGGCTGTTTCTGGTCGACGCGCGGCATGAGGAAAAGAAGGAAGTCGAACTTTTCTACGAGGGCGGCATCGCGGCCTTCGTCAAATATCTCGACCGCAACAAGACGGCGCTGATGCCCGATCCGATCGCGATCGCGGGCACGCGCGACGACGTGACCATCGACGTCGCGCTGGAATGGAACGACAGCTATTATGAAAATGTGCTGTGTTTCACGAACAACATTCCGCAGCGGGACGGCGGCACCCATCTGGCCGCCTTCCGCGCGGCGCTGACGCGCACGCTCAACAACTATGCGGAAAAGTCGGGCTCGCTCAAGAAGGAGAAGGTGAGCCTTACCGGCGAGGACATGCGCGAGGGACTGACCGCAATCGTGTCGGTCAAGCTGCCCGATCCGAAATTCTCTTCGCAGACCAAAGACAAGCTGGTCTCCTCCGAAGTGCGCCAGCCGCTCGAAAGCCTGATGGCCGACAAGATGGCCGAGTGGCTGGAAGAAAATCCCGGCCACGGCAAGATGATCGTGCAGAAGGTGATCGACGCCGCCGCCGCGCGCGAGGCGGCGAAGAAGGCGCGCGAACTGACCCGGCGCAAGGGGGCGATGGACATCGCTTCGCTGCCCGGCAAGCTGGCCGATTGCCAGGAGCGAGACCCTGCCAAGTCCGAACTCTTCCTGGTCGAGGGCGATTCGGCGGGCGGTTCCGCCAAGCAGGGCCGCAATCGCCACAACCAGGCGATCCTGCCGCTCAAGGGCAAGATCCTGAATGTCGAGCGCGCCCGGTTCGACCGGATGCTGTCGTCCAAGGAAGTCGGGACGCTGATCCAGGCGATGGGGACGGGCATCCGCGACGATTTCAACCTGGACAAGCTACGCTACCACAAGATCGTCATCATGACCGACGCGGACGTGGACGGCGCCCATATCCGCACGCTGCTGCTCACTTTCTTCTATCGCCAGATGCCGCAGATCATCGAGGCCGGGCACCTCTACATCGCGCAGCCGCCGCTTTACAAGGCGACGCGGGGACGGTCGGAGGTCTATCTCAAGAACGAAGCGGCGCTGGAGCAGTATCTGGTCGACAACGGCGTCGACACGATGGTGCTGGAAACGAGCGGCGGCGGGCGCAGCGGTGACGACCTGCGCCACCTGATCGAGCATAGCCGCCGGATGCGTGCGGTGATGCGCTATGTGCCGCGTCGCTATAACTCGCAGATCATCGAAGCGCTGAGCCTGAACGGCGCGCTCGACCCCGAATTGTCGAAGGACGCGCAGGCGGAGCGGCTGGCCGCGACGGTGGCATGGATGGACACGCAGGACGCCGAGGGCCGCTGGTCGGGCCGCATCGCCGAGGAAGGCGGCTTCCATTTCGAGCGCCTGTGGCGCGGCGTCACCGATCACCATGTGATCGAAGGCGGCTTCGTCGGGTCGGCCGAAGCGCGCAAGCTGCACAGCATCGCGAGCGAGGAAGCGGCCAGCTATGCGACCGTCAGCCGACTGGTTACGGCCAAGGCGGCGGCAGCGGCCGAGGAGGCGGGCGAGGACGAATTGCCGGTCACGACCAAGGGCGTGACGATTGCCGCGCCGACCGGCCTGCTCGACGCGATCCTCGCCGCCGGGCGCAAGGGCCTGGCCATCCAACGCTACAAGGGGCTGGGCGAGATGAATGCCGAACAGCTTTGGGAAACCACGCTCGACCCCGACAACCGCTCGATGCTGCGCGTCGAGGTGGAGCAGGCGGACATCGCCGACGAGATATTCTCGCAATTGATGGGCGATGTCGTCGAATCGCGGCGCGAATTCATTCAGGATAACGCGTTGAACGTCGCCAATCTGGACGTCTGACGCATGGAAGAGCGGGTCCGTTGCCGCTGGGCCGGGAAGGACCCGCTCTATTGCGCCTATCACGATGAGGAATGGGGCGTCCCGCAGCGCGACTCGCGGATGTTGTGGGAAATGCTGATGCTGGAAGGGTTTCAGGCAGGCTTGTCCTGGATCACCATCCTGCGCAAGCGCGCGGCCTTTCGCACCGCTTTTGCCGGATTCGATCCCGACAGGGTTGCAGCGTTCGGCCCGGACGATGTCGACAGGCTGATGGGCGATCCGGGCATCGTGCGCGCCCGGGCCAAGATCGAAGCGACAGTTGCGGGCGCGCGCATCTTCTGCGCCATGCGCGACACGGGCGAGGATTTTGCCGCTTACGCTTGGTCCTTCGTTAACGGAAAGCCGATCCAAGGGGACGGCATAGCGATCCCCGCGCAGACACCGCTTTCGGCGGCGATTTCGAAGGATCTCAAGCAACGGGGCTTCAAGTTCGTGGGGCCGACGATCGTCTATGCGTGGATGCAGGCGGTCGGCATGGTCAACGACCATGCGGCGGACTGCTATTGCAGGGTGGAGCTTCAAGAGTGAGGCGCGCTGCGCTGGTCGTGCTGTGCCTGTCCGCCTGCGGCGGGGAACCGACGCCGCCGACCATGGCGAACGGGTCCACGGCCGCGCCGCAGAAGGCAATCGTCGCGCCGATCGCTGTTGCGACAGCACCCGATCTCGCGCCGAAATCGCTTGAGGCGGCGGTCCCGGCCATTCGCAAGCCTCTGGTTTCACGTGGAACACCCCCATCGCATCGATCCGAACCCGATTATCGGGCCATCGGAACGGAACCCTTCTGGGCGGTAAGCGTCAGGGGCGATTCGCTGGTGCTGGATCGCCCCGATCAGCCGCCCCGGCGTTACCGGGTCACCCGTAACGACGTCGGGCGCGCTATACGCTACAGCGGTGACGGTTTTTCGATGATCGTCAGCGAGGGGCCGTGCGGCGACGGCATGAGCGACGCGATCTGGTCGGATCGCGTGCAGGTTGCGTTCGGGGACGGAACGCTCAAAGGCTGCGGCGGCGAGCGGGGCGGCGACGACGGCTTCTAATCGGCGCGCATCGCTTCGTTGACGAGCGCTTCAGCCTCCATCAGCAACGCATCCTCCGCCGCGCTTTGCGCGACCTGTTCCCGCCCGATCAGGATCAGCACCGGCACCGCGAGAGGACTGACGCGGTCGAGCGTCACATGCAGCATCGTGCCCGCCGCCCGGTCGATCAGATCGCCCAGCCGCCCCACATCCGTCATCCGCGCCCGCGCGTCGGCCCATGCGGCCTTGAGCAGCATATGGTCGGGCTGATATTTACGCAGGACGTCGTAGATGAGATCGGTGGAAAAGGTGACCTGCCGCCCCGTCTTGCGCTTGCCGGGATGCTGCCGCTCGATCAGGCCCGAAATCACCGCCACGTCGCGAAAGGCGCGCTTCAGGAGGCTCGACTGTTCGACCCAGTCGATGAACTCGTGGTCCAGGATATCGGCGGAAAAAAGACTCGCGGGATCGGTGATAGGCTTGAGGCCATAGACCGCCAAGGAATAGTCGTTGGCCACGAAGCCGAGCGGCATCAGCCCCTGCGCATCCATCCGGCGGGTCAGCAACATGCCGAGCGACTGATGGGCGTTCCAGCCCTCGAAACTGTAGCAGACGAGATAATGCCGTCCCTCATGAGGAAACGTCTCGATCAGTAGTTGGCCGGGCTGGGGCAGGGCGGATCGGGCTTGCTGCATCTCCAGCCATTCGCGTACATCGTTCGGAAAGCGGTGCCATTCGCCAGGTTCGGCCAGGAAGTGGCGGACCCGGTCGGCAAGGCGTGTCGACATCGCCATGCGGGTGCCGCCCCAGCTGGGGATGCGCGCCTGTTTCGATGTCGCGCGCACGAGCAGGTCGCTGGTTTCCATCCGCACGACCTCCAGCGCAGCGCCGGAAAAGAAGAAGCTGTCGCCGGGGCGAAGTTGCGACGCGAACCCTTCCTCCACCGTGCCGAGCTTACGCCCGTTGGCGAAGCGAACCGTGAGTGCGGGCCGGTCGACGATGATGCCCGCGTTGAGCCGATGTTGCTGCACGAAGCGGGGATGCGACACGCGCCACGTCCCGTCGGCGTCGTGCGTCAGCCGCTTGAACCGGTCATAGGCGCGCAGGGCATAACCGCCGCCCTCGATGAAATGCAGTACGGTGTCGAACGCTTCGGCGGTCAGGGCGCTGTAGGGCGTGGCGGACTGGATTTCCGCCAGCATCGCGTCGGTGTGGAAGGGGCCTGCGCAAGCGAGGCCCATGACATGCTGGGCAAGCACGTCGAGACTGCCGGGGCGGAAGTCGTCGGCGTCGCGTTCGCCTGCCTCAACCGCATCCAGCGCCGCGCGTGCTTCGAGATATTCGAAACGATTGCCCGGAATCAGGATCGCCTCGCTTGCCTGATCGAGCCGGTGATTGGCGCGTCCGATGCGCTGGAGCAGGCGCGAACTGCCCTTGGGCGCGCCCATCTGGATGACGCAATCGACATTGCCCCAATCGACTCCCAGATCGAGCGAGGCCGTCGCGACCAGCGCGCGCAGCTTGCCCGCCGCCATTGCCGATTCGACCTTACGCCGCGCCTCGATCGACAGGCTGCCATGATGGATGGCGATGGGGAGATTATTTTCGTTCGCCTGCCACAACTCCTGAAAGATCAGTTCGGCAAGGCCACGCGTGTTGCAGAAAACCAGCGTGGTCTGCCGCGCTTCGATCTCCGCCATCACCTGTCTCGCGGCATATTTGCCCGAATGGCCCGACCATGGGACGCGCCCTTCGGGTATGAGGATGGCGACATCGGGGTCCGCGCCGTCCTCCCCCATCACCGCCGTCACACGTTCGATGTCTCCATCGGGCGCGAGCCAGGCGCGATAGGCGTTGACATCGGCGACCGTCGCCGACAGCGCCACCCGACGCAAGGCAGGCTGAATCGCCTGAAGCCGCGCCATCGACAGGCTGAGCAGGTCGCCGCGCTTCTGCGTCGCGAAGGCATGGACTTCATCGACGATGACGGTCTTCAGCGACTCGAACAGCAAGGCGGCGTCCGGATAGCTTAAGAGCAGCGAAAGCGATTCGGGCGTCGTCAGCAGGATATGCGGCGGGCGGATCCGTTGCCGCGCCTTACGGTCGGACGGCGTGTCACCAGTGCGGGTTTCGACCTGGATGGGAAGGCCCATCTCCTCGATCGGGGTCAGCAGATTGCGCCGCACATCGACCGCCAGCGCCTTGAGCGGCGATACGTATAGGGTGTGCAGCCCTTCGGCGGGGTATCGGATAAGGTCGATGAGCGTAGGCAGGAACCCCGCCAAAGTCTTGCCCGCCCCCGTGGCCGCCACTAAAAGCGCGTGGTCGCCGCGTTCCGCCACATCCAGCATCTCCAGCTGATGACGGCGCGGTCGCCATCCCCGACCGTCGAACCAGCTCTGCACTATCGGGGGAAGACCAGCCATGCCCTGCATGTAGGGCGGCCCTTGCGGCAGGGGAAGACGGCGCGTTGTTGTGGAATATAGATGCCGAATCCGGAAATATTATGTCGCTCCCTCTGGCGTCGCTCCGCCCACCTGCGTTACACTCCGTTCCTATGAGCGGCGCATGAGACGCCGCGATCCTCGTTCCAGGAGATTGACATGACCGGCGAAACCGAAGCCGACCTGACGGGCGTTGCACCGTCCCCCAACCGTCGCCGCCCCAAGGCCCCCATCATGGAAATCGAAGGCCGCAAGCTGAAGCCCGCGACGCTGATGATGGGCCATGGTTACGATCCGACGCTGTCGGAAGGGTCGCTCAAACCCCCGATCTTCCTCACCTCCACCTTCGCATTCGAGAATGCGGCGGCGGGCAAGCGCCATTTCGAGGGCGTCACCGGTATCCGGCCGGGCGGTGCGGAAGGCCTTGTCTATTCCCGCTTCAACGGTCCCAATCAGGAGATTTGCGAGGATCGCCTGTCGGTGTGGGAGGAAGCGGAGGATGCGCTGCTGTTTTCGAGCGGCATGTCGGCGATCGCGACCACGCTGTTGGCGCTGGTGCAGCCGGGCGACGTGATCGTGCATTCCGCGCCGCTCTACGCCGCAACCGAATCCCTGATCGGACGCATCCTCGGCAAGTTCGGCGTGCAGTGGCTCGATTTCCCCGCCGGCGCGACCGAAGAGGAGATCGGCGCCGTCGTCGAAAAGGCGAAGGGATTGGGCCGGGTCGCGCTCATCTATCTGGAAAGCCCCGCCAATCCGACCAACGTGATGGTCGATCTGGAAGCGGTTGTCGCGCGGCGCGATTCGCTGTTCGAAGGTGGTGCGCATGTGCCGCCGATCGCCATCGACAATACGTTCCTCGGCCCGTTGTGGCACAAGCCGCTGGCGCATGGCGCAGACCTCGTCATCTACAGCCTCACCAAATATGCAGGTGGGCATAGCGACCTCGTCGCGGGCGGGGTGCTGGGCAGCAATACGCTCATCAACGCCATCCGCCTGATGCGCAACACCATCGGCACGATCCTCGACCCGCATAGCGCCTGGATGCTGTTGCGCAGCTTGGAAACGCTCGAGTTGCGGATGAGCCGGGCGGGCGAGAATGCGGCGAAGGTATGCGCCTGGCTCAAGGACCAGCCGCAGGTGGAAAAGGTGGTCTATCTTGGCTTCCCGGAGACCGAGCGACAGGCGGACATCTATCGCCGCCATTGCACCGGCGCGGGCTCGACCTTCTGTCTTTACCTGAAGGGCGGGGAGGCGGAGGCCTTCGCTTTCCTCGACGCGCTCAAGATCGCCAAGCTGGCGGTGAGCCTGGGCGGTACGGAAACGCTGGCGAGTCATCCCGCCGCGATGACGCACCTGTCGGTGCCAGCCGAACGCAAGAAGGCGCTCGCCATCGGCGACAATATGGTGCGCATTTCCATCGGGTGCGAGGATGCGGACGACCTGATCGCCGATTTCGCGCAGGCGCTCCGGCAGGTCGGCTGAACCGTGGCGAAGCCTGTCCTGATGGTGGGCCAGCCGCTGCTGGCCCCGCTTCTGCCGCTCCTGCGCCCGGCCTATGACGTCATGCCGTTATGGGAGGAACCGGACGGAGAAACGCTGGCGCGTGTCGATGCGGTCGTATGGGCGGGGGAATTCCCGCTGGAACGCGCACTGCTCGACCGGATGCCGTCGGTGCGCCTCATCGCCTGCTTCACCGTGGGTTATGATGGGGTAGACCTTGCCCTCGCTCGGGAGCGCGGAATCGCGGTCGCGCATGGCGGTAGCGCCAATGCGGAGGATGTGGCGGATCATGCCATCGGCCTCATGATCTCCCATCGTCGATGGATCGTCGAAGGCGACCGCCACTTGCGTGAGGGGCGGTGGACCATCGAGACGAAGACGCGGACTCATTCGATGCGCAGTGCGCGGTTGGGCATCGTCGGCATGGGTTCCATCGGCATCGCGGCTGCCGAACGGGCGCAGGCGATGAAAATGACAGTCGGATGGTGGGGGCCGCGCGAAAAGCCGGGGCTGGGCTGGCCGCGCGCCGACAGCCTGATCGCGCTGGCGACAGACAGCGACATCCTGCTAGTCGCGTGCCGCGCGGACGATAGCAATCGCGGTCTCATCGATACCGCGATACTGGATGCGCTCGGACCGCAAGGGCTGCTCGTCAATGTCGCGCGCGGGCAACTGGTGCAGGAAGACGCGCTGATCGCCGCGCTGAAAGCCGGGCGTCTGGGCGGCGCAGCCATCGACGTGTTCGATCCCGAACCCACCGATCCCGTTCGATGGCGCGGCGTGCCCAATGTGATCCTGACGCCGCATACCGGTGGCGCCACGCACGAAGCGGTGGCGCGGATGACGGAAACGCTGATGGGCAATCTGGCCGCGCATTTCTCTGGGCAGCCGCTGCCGCAGCCAGTGCCCGAGATGGCGTGACGCAAAAACGACCGCTCTCTCCCAATCGGGAGAGAGCGGTCATCCGATCAGAATTTGAAGATGGTGCCGAGATAAACGGCTTGGCTGTCCTGCCGCTCGTCCGTCATCGGGGCAAGGCGACCCGCCACGCTGTTGTTGTAGCGCACGCCCGCCGTGACGTTGAGGTTGCGCGTCAGCGAGTAGGAACTGGCAAGGTCGAGCGAATAATCCTTGTCGGCGGACGGATTGCGAACGCTGGCCGTCGCGCCGGGCTCACGCCGCGTTTCCAACAGCACCTTGGTGCTGAAGCGATCCTTCTTGCCGTCTTCCAGAGCGAAATTCTTCGAGTCGGCCATCGTTTCGACCGGCACTGGATCGAGCGCCTTGCGGCCGACGCTTTCGGGCAGGGCGAACTTGCGCCAGTTGTGGCCGCCGCTGTTCAGGCTGAAGGCCACGGGCTTGATGTCGACCTGCGCAAGCGGACGGTCCACGGTGCGATCCTCGCTCGCGCGGACCATCACAGTGATCGAACGCTGGCCGCTCAGCGATCCGCTGGTCGGGGTGAAGCGAAAGCCGTCATTGCTCGCCCGCGCGGCGATCCGCGCATAGGCTGCCGCGAGACGCGGATCGCGAATCGTCGGCGTGAAGGAAGAAATGCTGCCGAGCGCGCCCAAGGAAACGGCGTCGCCGCGCGCTCCAACGAGGTCGGTCGCCGCGCCGAACGCGGGAGACAGCGTGAAACCGGCCACGGCGATCGCCGCGCCCGCTCCTGCCAAATATCCCCGTTTCAAGCGCATCGATCCTGTCCGTCCCCGCTCACACATGTTTGATAACGCATTACACCGTCAAAGCCGCAAATGAATAGTGCCCCCAACGCCTTTTTCGCCAAGCTGTTGCATGGAACACACAACCGGACGACGCGCCCGAAGGCACCTTGTCGCCGTCCGCGCGCTGCGCCCCCTTGCTCCTCCCCGCGCGACCACTATAGAAGCGGGCAGTTTTTCGTCTTTTCAAGCTAGGACATGCCTGATGGTCCGCCGCCCTTCCACTGCTCTTTCCACCGGCCTGCTGCTGGCCGCGCTCCTGCCGCTCGCGGCGTGCGGGGGCGGATCGAAGGATCGCCCGAAGGCGGACCTCGCCGCATCGAAGGTGACGACCATCGGCGTCAACGCCTATCTGTGGCGCGCGGCGCTCGATACGCTGTCCTTCATGCCGATGGTGCAGACCGATTCGAACGGCGGCGTCATCGTCACCGACTGGTATGCCAATCCCAACACGCCCGGCGAGCGGATGAAGGTTACCGTCTCGGTCCTCGACCAGGACCTGCGCGCCGATGCCGTGCGGGTGGCAGCCAGCCGCCAGGTGAACCAGAACGGCCAGTGGATCGACGCTCCGGTCAAGGCCGCAACGACGCAGAAGCTGGAAGAGATCATCCTCACCAAGGCGCGCGACCTTCGCCGCTCGGCGATCGCGGGCTGATCCCACCCCCGGCGGCGGGCCTTTTCGCCGCCCGGCCGCCATCGACAGCAATCCGGGGCCGGGCTTTTGAACAAGGCCCGGCCCGTTCGCATTTTGAAGGACGAGACATGCAAAGGCGCTTCAACCCGATGGAGGCCGACGCCCGCTGGCAGGCGACCTGGGACGAAAGGCAGAGTTTCCGGGCGGACGACGCGTCGCCCAAGCCGCGCTCCTATGTGCTGGAGATGTTCCCCTATCCGTCCGGGCGCATCCATATCGGCCATGTCCGCAACTATTCGATGGGTGACGTGCTGGCGCGTTTTCGCCGGATGACCGGGCACGAAGTGCTGCACCCAATGGGATGGGATGCGTTCGGAATGCCGGCCGAAAATGCGGCGATGGAAAAGAAGGTGCATCCGGGCGAATGGACCCGGTCCAACATCGCCAATATGCGTGCGCAGTTGAAAAAGCTGGGCTTCGCCATCGACTGGTCCAGGGAACTGGCGACCTGCGAGCCGGACTATTACGGCCATGAACAGGCGCTGTTCCTCGACATGCTGGAAGCGGGCCTCGTCTACCGCAAGGAAAGTGCGGTCAACTGGGACCCGGTCGACATGACCGTGCTGGCGAACGAACAGGTGATCGACGGGCGCGGCTGGCGATCGGGCGCGCTGGTGGAGAAGCGCAAGCTCAGCCAGTGGTTCCTCAGGATCACCCAGTTTGCCGACGACCTGCTGGAGGGGCTGGCATCGCTCGATCAGTGGCCCGACAAGGTGCGGACCATGCAGGAAAACTGGATCGGCAAATCGGTTGGCCTGCAATTCCGCTTCGACTTCGCTCCCTTTCCCGAGCGCGAGGCGCTGGAAGGGCTGGACGCAGGCGCGGGGATAGAGGTTTATTCGACCCGGCCCGATACCATCTTCGGCGCGAGCTTCGTCGCGATCGCGGCGGACCATCCGGTGGCGCAGGCGGTGGCGGCGAACGATTCGGATGCCGCAGCTTTCATCGAGACGTGCAAGGAAGGCGGCACCACCGCCGCAGAGCTGGAAACAGCGGAAAAGCTCGGCTTCGACACCGGCTTATCCGTGACGCACCCGTTCGATCCGCAATGGCAGTTGCCCGTCTTCATCGCCAATTTCGTGCTTATGGATTATGGCACGGGCGCTGTCATGGGGGTGCCCGCGCATGACCAGCGCGACCTCGATTTCGCGCGCAAATATATGCTCCCTGCCGAGCGCGTCGTCGCTGCCGAGGGCGAGGCGGACAAGCCGATCCACGACGAAGCCTATACCGGCCCCGGCAAATTGGTGAACAGTCGCTTCCTCGACGGGATGAGCGTCGAGGAAGGCAAGGCCGCCGTCATCGCCCGCGCCGAGTCGGAAGGATGGGGACAGGGCAAGACCGTGTTCCGCCTGCGCGACTGGGGCGTGTCGCGCCAGCGCTATTGGGGGACACCGATCCCCGTCATCCATTGTGACGCATGCGGCGTGGTGCCGGTGCCCAAGGACCAGCTGCCCGTGGTGCTGCCCGAGGATGTGAGCTTCGACATCCCCGGCAACCCGCTCGACCGGCATCCGACCTGGAAGCATGTGCCGTGCCCGGTTTGCGGCAAGGCGGCGCGGCGGGAAACCGATACGCTCGACACCTTCGCCGATTCGAGCTGGTATTTCATCCGCTTCGCCAGCCAGCCCCAGGACAGGCCGTTCGATCGCGCGACGGTCGAACGATGGCTGCCGGTTGGCCAATATATCGGCGGCGTGGAACATGCGATCCTGCACCTGCTCTACGCCCGCTTCTGGACCCGCGCGCTCCAGCATATGGGGCAGCTGGGCTTTGCCGAGCCGTTCACGGGCCTGTTCACGCAGGGCATGGTGACGCACGAAACCTACAAGGCGGGTGACGGAAGCTGGCTGTCGCCGGGCGAGGTCAAGAAATCGGGCGACGATTACACCCATATCGAAAGCGGCGCGCCGGTCACGGTCGGTCGCGTCGAAAAAATGTCCAAGTCCAAGAAGAATGTCGTCGATCCCGACGATATCATCGCTCAATATGGCGCGGACGCAGTGCGCTGGTTCATGCTGTCCGACAGCCCGCCCGAGCGCGACCTGCCCTGGACCGACAGCGGGATCGAGGGCAGCTGGCGCTTCGTCAACCGCGTCTGGCGCCTGTTCGGCGAGGCGGACGCCAGCGCCGAGGGTCAGGACAAGGCGATCGAGCGCAAGCTGCACCAGACCATCGACGGCGTCGCGAAGGATATCGAGGCGCTGGGCTTCAACAAGGCGGTAGCCAAGATCTACGAGTTGGTGAACGCCGTCGAAAAGGCGAAGCCGTCGGCGAGCCGCACCGCCGCGATCCGGGCGCTGGCGCTGCTGGTCGCGCCGATGACTCCGCATCTGGCCGAGGAAGGCTGGGCCGAGATGGGGCAGGACGGCCTGATCGCGGACGCCGCCTGGCCACAGGTCGACGCTGCACTGTTGGTCGAGGACGAAGTGACCATCGCCTGCCAGGTGATGGGCAAGCTGCGCGACACCATCACCGTGGCCAAGGGCACCGCTAGGGAGGATCTGGAAAAGCTGGCGATGGCCGCGCCCAATGTGGCGCGCATCCTGGACGGCGCGACACCGAAGAAAATCATCGTCGTGCCGGACCGTCTGGTCAATCTGGTCATTTGATATAGGACTGGCTGTCATGAAGCGCTTTCTGCCCCTGCTCGCCCTGCCGCTGCTGCTTACCGCCTGCGGCCTCCGCCCTGTCTATGGCGGCGGAAGCCAGGGCGCGGTTGCGCGGGCGCTCGGCAATGTCGAGGTCGCACCGATCCAGGGGAAGGGTGGCTGGCTGGTGCGCAACGCGCTCAACGACCGGCTGGCGGCGATGCAGAGCGGCAGCGGCCCGCGCTACAAGCTGGTGGTGAAGCTGGACGACGATATCAGCGGTTTCGGATTGCGCGCCGACGCCGCCATCACGCGCGAACGACGGACGCTGCGTGCCCGATACCAGTTGATCGACGAAGCGACCGGCGCGCAGGTGCTGGACGACACCGCCGGATCGGACGCCGGCATCGACGTCACGTCGAGCGAATATGCGACCATCGCGGCGGAGGACACGGCGCTGGAACGGCTGTCGCAGACGGTGGCGGACCAGATCGTCACTCGCCTCGCCCTCTTTTCCCGCCGTGGCGGAGCGCAAGGCACGCCATGAAGGCCAATCGGGGGCAGATCGAGCGCGCCCTCGACGCCCCGCCGCCCGATATCCGCTTCTTCCTGCTGTATGGCCCCGACGAAGCGGGCAGCGCCGCTATCGCGAAGCGGCTGGAGCGCGCGATGGGTCCGCAGGCCGAGCGCGTCGACCTCGACGGCGCAAGCCTGAAGGAGGACCCGGCCCGGCTTTCGGACGAGGCCGCGTCCTTTTCGATGTTCGGCGACAAACGCTGGGTGCGGGTAAGCGGCATGGGCGACGAATCGGCCCCCGCGCTCGCCGCGCTGCTGGAAGCGGAGGCGGCGGGCAATCCGGTGATCGCCGTCACCGGCACGCTCAAGCCCACGTCGAAGCTGCTCAAGCTGGCACTCGACCACAAGGGCGCGATGGCGTGCATATCCTATCAGCCGGATGCCCGCGAGGCGGAACAGATCGCCATCGGCATCGCACGGGAAGGGGGACTGCGCCTGTCCACCGAACTGGCGCGCCGGATCGTGGACCTCGCCAACGGCGACCGGGCGCTGATGGCGGGCGAGGTCGAGAAGCTGATCCTCTACCTCGACGCCGCACCCGACCGTCCGCGCGAGGCCACGGCGGATGCGCTCGACGCGCTGTCCGCCGACAATCCCGAAACCGAAATCGGGCCACTGGTGAATGCCGTGCTCGGCGGCGATCTGAAAGCCATGCACAAGGAAATGTTGCGCCTCAACGAAAGTGGCGCAGCGATGGCGTCGATCATCCGCCCGCTGCTGACCCGCGCGATGCTGATCGCCAACATCCGCGCCGATTTCGACGCAAGCGGACGGCTGGAAGCGGCCGTCGAATCGGCGGGCAAGGCAGTGTTCTGGAAGGAAAAGGGCACCGTGTCGCGTCAAGTGCGCATCTGGGACGCGCCCGGCGCCGCGCGGGTGATCCAGCGCCTGCTGGACGCCGAGCGCGCAAGCCGGGGCGGACGCGGCGCGGGCGAGCTTCTGGTGCGGCACGAACTGCTCGCCATCGCCCGGCAGGCGGCGCGGGAGCGGGCTTGATCGCATAACGGCGCGGCACCATATTGCCGTCATGGACAAGCTCAATCTTTCCGAAACGGAGTGGCGCGACCGCCTCTCGCCCGAACAATATCATGTGCTGCGCGAAGCGGGCACCGAACGCCCTTTCACCGGCAAATATAACGGCAACAAGGCCGATGGCGTTTATTATTGCGCCGGATGCGGTGCGGAACTGTTCGACGCCGAGGAGAAATATGACAGCGGATCGGGCTGGCCCAGTTTCACTGCGCCGGTCGACATCGATGCGGTCGAGGAAATTCGCGACGCCAGCCATGGCATGATCCGTACCGAAGTACGCTGCGCCAAGTGCGAGGGGCATCTGGGCCATGTGTTCCCCGACGGTCCGGGCGTCAACGGCCTGCGCTATTGCATGAACAGCGCCAGCCTGGATTTCAAGCCACGCGAGGGTGAAGGCTAAGGCCCTCCGTTCAGCCTGCATAAAGCGGCGCCGCGCATGAAGGCGCGCGGCGCGACTTTCAATATTCCCGTGATTTGCGCTGGCGAGCGCGGGGATTAGCGCCTATTCGAGGCGGCACAGATGGCTGGATCAGGTAAAAGCAGGGCGGCGCGGACAGGCGCGAGAAAATGGCTGGTGCGCGGCGCGAAAATCGCGCTGGGCGCGGCAGTCGCGGGACTGTTGGCGATCGTCGTCGCAGTGGCGATCGCGATGCAATCGCTGCCGGGATATGACAGCCTCAAATCCTCGCCCAACGGCCAGATGATCCGTGTCCATGCCGCCGACGGCAGTGTGATCGTATCCCTGGGGCCGAGCTTTGGACAATGGCTATCCTACGACCGCATTCCCGCAGTCATGGTCGACGCGATGATATCGACCGAGGACAAGCGTTTCTACATGCATCCGGGCGTCGATCCCGTCGGCATGGCGCGCGCAGCCTGGGTCGCGGTGGAGCGGCGCGGGTCGGGGCGTCGCTGGCAGGGTGCATCGACGATCACCCAGCAGGTGACGCGCAACATCTTCCTGAACAACAGCTACAGCTTCGGCCGCAAGCTGCGGGAAATGGTGCTGGCGCTGGCGATGGAGCGCAAATTCTCCAAGCAGCAAATCCTCGAACTGTACCTCAACAAGGTGTATTTCGGCGGCGGGGCCTACGGCATCGACGCTGCCAGCCGTAAATTTTTCGGCCATCCCGCAACCGACCTCAGCCTGCCCGAGGCCGCGATCATCGCGGGCCTGGTGAAAGCGCCGTCGAGCTATTCGCCGACCGCCGACGCAGAAGCGGCGATCGGGCGCGCGGGCGTCGTGCTCGACCTGATGCAGGAAAATGGCAAGATTTCGCCGTCCGAACACGCGGACGCCGACCTCGCCTCCGTCAAGATGGCACCCGAACCGCCGCAGAACAGCGTCCGATACTTCACCGACTGGGCATTGCCGCAGCTCGACGTTCTGGTCGACGAACCCAACGAACCTTTGGAGGTCTATACCACCATCGACCTGGGCATGCAGAATGCCGCGACGGCGGCGATCAAGGCGAACGTGCCGTCCGGTACGCAGGGCGCGCTCGTCAGCCTCGACCGCGACGGGGCGGTCCGGGCGATGGTGGGCGGTCTCGACTATGTCACGTCCAACTATAATCGCGCGACGACGGCGACGCGGCAGCCGGGTTCGGCGTGGAAGCTGTTCGTCTATATGGCGGCGCTGGAAGCGGGCTATACCCCCGACACCGGCGTCACGGACGGGCCGGTGACGATCAACGGATGGAGCCCGCGCAACGCCAACGGCAAATTCGCCGGCGACATCGATGTCCGCACTGCCTTTGCCTATTCCATCAATACCGTCGCGGCGAAGCTGGGCGTGGAAGTCGGCTTCCCCACCATCGCCGACATGGCCCGCCGCTTCGGCATCACGACGCCGATCAATACGCATCCCTCCATGGTGCTCGGCACATCGGACGTGCGGCTGATCGACATGACGCGGGCGGCGGCCTCCATCGCGCGCAAGGGGATCGCGGTGACACCCTACGGCATCACGAAAGTGACGACCGCCGACGGTCGCCTGCTTTACAACCACCAGGACGATACCAGCCGCGTGCTGGTCGCGCCGTGGGTGGCGGCGGGCATGACCGACCTCATGCAGACTGCGGTTTCCACCGGCACGGGCCGCGCCGCGCAGATCGGGCGGCCCGTCGCGGGCAAGACCGGCACCACCAGCAGCAACAAGGACGGCTATTTTCTCGGCTTCTCCAGCGGCATCACCACAGGCGTATGGATGGGCCGCGACGACGCTCGCCCGGTGTTGGGGCTGCAAGGCGGTCGCGCGCCCGCCCGTGCCTTTGCCGACTACATGAAGGTCGCCGTCGCGAAACGCCCTGTCGAGCAGTTCGAAACCGAAGTGACTTTGCCCGAATGGCAGCTGGAGCCGGACGAGGAGGCCTATTACAACACGCCCGATCCTGGGATGATGGTCGATGAGAACGGCCTGCCCGTCGAACGCCCGCAGTCCCGCGAGACGGACGGGCAGGGCGACGATCCGCAGATGGAGGTCGATCCGCAGGACAGGCCGCAACCGCCGCGCATAGACCAGCAGTGGATCGACAATGTGCTGGGCCGTGACCGTCAGCGCCAGCCGCCGCCGCGCCCCACGCCCAATCCCTGACAAAGGCGGTCCCGGACTCGCCTGCCTCGGGTACGTCTAGGGAGCCGCCGCGAGCCGGGTTCGGACCGGCGCCATCGCGTCGGGCAGCAGGAAGTCGACCTTGCCTCGCCCGAAATCGATTGCCACGCGGTCGAAAATCCGTAGCGCGCCGATGCCCAGCAACAGCGCGGGCTTATCCTTCATGCCCAGTTCCGCAAAGGGGCTGGCGTCGGCGAAGATGACGGGCAGGTCGGTCAGATTGACGCGACCCATGCGCGCGGACCGGATCTTCCCCACCTGGCCCACCAGCGTGCCGCCGGTGACGCTGGTCAGTATGGCCGTCACCAATTCAGGCGCGCGCTTCTTCGCGACCAGCCGGTCGCGCAACGCCAGATTGCCGATGCTGACGCTGGCGCCCGTGTCGAGCATGATGGCGACGCGCATCCCGTTCACATCGCAATCGAGCAGGATCAACTGCCCACGCTTCCGCCGCGCGTCTACGACAATGGTGTTGCGGTCGGCGGGGGCGGGGCGCGCGCGCGCGCCGCTGCGTGCGATTTCCATCTGCCCGGTGCGAAAATTGAGCGTCACCCGCTTTTCATGCAGGCTGTCGAGGCCGAGCAGGCCCGCCGCGCCCAGATTCTCACCCTCCAGCACCGGTGCTTCGATATCGCGGATGCGCCCGCCGCCGAAGTCAATGTCGGGCAAAGCGACCGTGCCAGCCTCCGACCGCCCCGTTATGCTGAGGATGGTGACGGAACGGCGGGCAGGGAGGGCAAGCTCCCGCGCCAGATCGCGCGCGATGACGGTGCGCTGCGATCCGGTATCGATAACGAAGTTCCACGGTCCCTTGCCATCGATCAGTATGGGGATCGTCACCCTCCGGTCTTGGGAAGCCGGGCCGGTACGAACGACCGCTGGCGGATCGGCGGGATCGAGCGGCGGTGCTTCCTGCGCTGCACAGACCGAAGCGCCTGCCGCCATGGCCAAGCCGATCAGGACGTGCAACCGGCCCATATCCTCGTCCCCGGATCCGTTATGCCGCCTTATACCACCATCGCCCCCCACTTCGCCAGAGCCGCGCCTCGCCGCGCGGGATTTCCTCTCTTCCCGCTAAGCTCGCGCCTTGACTTGGCATAGCGGGGACCGGTAAATGGCCAACTATCCATCCCGCCCGTCCGGAGCGGGATGCGCCACGGGCCCCGCGTCCGCATTTCTTTCCTTCCTCTCCGGTCACTCTTCTCCCTTCCTTATCGGACCTATTCGACCATGCATCTCAAGGACCTCAAGAAAAAAGCGCCCGCCGACCTCGTCACCATGGCCGAAGAACTGGGCGTGGAAGGCGCGTCGACGCTGCGCAAGCAGGACCTGATGTTCGCGATCCTCAAGGCCGAGGCCGAGAATGGCGAGCAGATCATGGGCGAAGGCACGATCGAAGTGCTGACTGACGGCTTCGGCTTCCTGCGGTCGCCCGAAGCCAATTTCCTCGCCGGTCCCGACGACATCTACGTATCCCCCAACCAGGTCCGCAAGTTCGGCCTGCGCACGGGCGACACCGTGGAAGGCGAAATCCGCGCGCCCAAGGACGGCGAGCGCTATTTCGCCCTGACGAAGCTCAACACCGTCAATTTCGACGATCCCGATGCGGTCCGTCATCGCGTCAACTTCGACAATCTGACCCCGCTCTATCCCGAACAGAAGCTGCGGCTCGACACGCTCGACCCGACGATCAAGGACAAGTCGGCACGCGTCATCGACATCGTATCACCGCAGGGCAAGGGCCAGCGCACGCTGATCGTCGCGCCGCCGCGCGTCGGCAAGACGGTGATGCTCCAGAACATCGCCAAGGCGATCACGGACAATCATCCCGAAGTCTTCCTCATCGTCCTGCTGATCGACGAACGGCCCGAGGAAGTCACCGACATGCAGCGCAGCGTGAAGGGCGAGGTCGTTTCCTCCACCTTCGACGAGCCTGCCACCCGCCACGTCCAGGTCGCCGAAATGGTGATCGAAAAGGCCAAGCGGCTGGTCGAACACAAGAAGGACGTGGTGATCCTGCTCGATTCGATCACCCGCCTCGGCCGTGCGTACAACACAGTGGTGCCCTCGTCGGGCAAGGTGCTGACGGGCGGCGTGGACGCCAATGCGCTTCAGCGGCCCAAGCGCTTCTTCGGCGCGGCGCGCAATATCGAAGAGGGCGGATCGCTTTCGATCATCGCCACCGCGCTGATCGATACGGGCAGCCGGATGGACGAAGTCATCTTCGAAGAATTCAAGGGCACCGGCAATTCGGAAATCGTGCTCGACCGCAAGGTTGCGGACAAGCGCATCTTCCCCGCGCTCGACGTCGGCAAGTCCGGTACCCGCAAGGAGGAACTGCTGGTCGAAAAGCCGACGCTCAGCAAGATGTGGGTTCTGCGTCGCATCCTCATGCAGATGGGTACGGTCGATGCGATGGAGTTCCTGCTCGACAAGATGAAGGACTCCAAGACCAACGAGGATTTCTTCGCGACGATGAACCAGTAAGCGCAAAGGACGTTAGGCCGCGATGTTCGACCTGCTCGCCTCTGCTGCGTCCGCTGCTCAAGGTATCGGCTCACCTGCCGATATCTGGCAGCATATCCTCAACGATTTCAGCAATATCACGTCACCGTCGGCGCTATCCGCCTTCGTACAGGTGCTGATGATCGACGTGCTGCTGGCGGGCGACAACGCCATCGTCGTCGGTGCGTTGGCAGCGGGCCTTCCCGCCGACCAGCGCAAGAAGGTCATCCTGATAGGCATTCTGGCGGCGCTGGTGCTGCGGATCGCCTTTGCCCTGGTGGTCAGCCAGCTGATGCAGATCGTCGGCCTGATCCTTGCAGGCGGGCTGCTGCTGCTGTGGGTGAGCTGGAAGATGTGGCGCGAGTTGCATCCCAAGCGCGGGGCGGACACGCCCGATGACGCCAGCGACGACGATGTGTCGGGCCTTCGCCCGGCCAAGAGCTTCGCCGGAGCGGCCTGGGCGGTTGCGGTGGCCGACGTGTCGATGAGCCTCGACAATGTTCTGGCGGTTGCGGGCGCTGCGCGCGATCATCCGGGCATTCTGATGATCGGCCTGGTACTGTCGGTCGCACTGATGGGTCTCGCCGCGAATATCATCGCTCATTATATCGAGCGCTTCCGGTGGATCGCCTATATCGGCCTTGCCGTTATCGTCTATGTGGCGGTCAAGATGATCTACGAGGGTTTTGTGGATCAGAATGTAGGTTTGCTCACCCTGTTTGCCTGACGGGACAACGCCGCCGACCGAGATGTGGGCGGCGTCGCCCGCTTGGCCACGATCAGGGGATAAGCACCGTCGCGCCGGTCGTGCTGCGCGATTCGAGCGCGCGGTGCGCGTCCGCGACATCCGACAGTGCAAAGCTTTGGTTCACTGCCGCCGTCACGACGCCCCGTTCGATCCGGTCGAACAATCGTGCCGCCGTGCGCTCCAGTTCCTCGCGCGTGGCGACATAGTCGAACAAGGTCGGTCGAGTGACGAACAACGAACCGCCGCGGCTGAGGTCGAGCAGGCCGATGGGCGGCACCGCTCCCGACGCGTTGCCATAGCTGACAATCATACCGCGTCGCCTGACGCTGGCCAGCGAAGCGGTCCAGCTGTCCTTTCCGACGCCGTCGTAGACGATGTCGACACCCTCGCCCCCGGTCAGATCCCGCACGCTCGACGCCAGATCGGCCAAATCCCCGTGCAAACTGTGGTCGGCGTCGACCGTCGCCGCCTTGGCCGGGGAGCCGCTATGGGCGATGACCCGCACGCCCTTGTCACGAAGCCATGGCACCAGAACCGACCCGACCCCGCCTGCCGCCGCATGGACGAGCGCGACCTGACCGGCGCTGAGCGGCGAAATATCTTCCGCCAGGAAGCAGGCCGTCATGCCCTTGAGCATCAGGGCGGCGGCACTTTGCGCGCTGACGGTTTCGGGGAGGGCAACCAATTGCGCGGCGGGTACCGTCCAGTGCGTCGTGTAGCTGCCCCGCGCCGTTCCGCACGCCACCCGATCCCCGACGCGAAAGCCGGTGACGCCGTCACCCACCGCCTCCACCCGGCCTGCCGCTTCCGAGCCGAGGGTCAAAGGCAGGTCGGCAGGGTAGAGACCGCTGCGGAAATAAGTGTCGATATAGTTCAGCCCGATCGCTTCGGTCCGCACGACGACATGCCCGGCGGGGGGAGGGGCGACGTCGAACCGCTCCTCCTCCATCACCTCCGGTCCGCCGTGGCTGCGAATGACGATCCGCGAGCCCCGGTCGGTCATGCCAGCGCCTGCGCAAAGAAATCGGCGGTGCGGCGGTCGGCAAGCTGGGCCGCTTCCTCGACCCGGCGCTTGCCCATTTCGGATGCGAAGCCGTGATCCAGCCCCTCATAATCGTGCAACGTCACATGCCGATTGTCCTTCAACCCTTCGTGCATCGCCTTTTGAACGTCGGCGGGAACGAAACCGTCATCGGTCGGGATATGCAACATCGTCGGTTTGCCGATGGCCTGCTGCTCGCCCAGCAGATTGTCGATGCCGACACCATAATAGCCGACAAAAGCATCGCCATCGGTCCGGCACGCCGACATGAAAGCAAGCCGCCCACCCAGGCAATACCCCACGACGCCGACCTTGCCTTCGCTACCCATCGCATCGCGCGCAACCTTGATCGTCGCTTCGATATCGCGGATCGCCTGATCCTGGTCGAATTTGGGGAGATATCCCAGCGCCTTTTCCATCTCATCCGGTACGTCCGGGTCAAGCTCGATATGCGGTTCGAACTGCCAGAAAAGATCGGGCGCGTAAGCGGCGTAACCTGCCTTGGCCCAACTGTCGCATTTGCGGCGGATGCCTTCGGTCACGCCGAAAATTTCCTGCACGACGACGATTGCCGCTGTCGCTTCGCCGTCCGGCAGAGCGACATAGGTGTCGAAGCTCTTGTCGCCCGCCAGAGTCTTGATCGATTGGAATTCGCTCATTTTGCCGTCGCCTCTCGCCATTGATGCAGGCTGGCATATTGGCGGGCCGCCGCCCGCTTGCAACCGCGAGAGCGCGTTAAAAATTTGCCATGAGCGCGGCATTTGCGGCATGGAGACGATGGCGGTCACGCCGGTGCAGGAAAGGTCAGGGCTATGAAGGTTACCGTCGATGTCGATTGCTCCCCGGCGGAGGCGCGTGCCTTTCTGGGCCTGCCGGACGTGACGCCCATCCATGACAAATATATCAAGACAATGCTCGACGGGTTCGACGGCATCGGCAGCGCCGAACAGATGGAAACGCTGTTCAAAAGCTTTTCGCCCATGGGCGACGCCGGGATGCGTCTTTTCCAGCAGATGGTCAATCTGGGGCTGTCGGGCATGGGATCGTCGTCGAAGGACGACAAGAAGTAACGCCACCGACTGTGCCGAATGCCACCATCTTCGCCTTGTCGAGCGGCGCACCGCCTGCGGGGATTGCCGTCATTCGGATCAGCGGCATGCAGGCGGGGGAGGCGCTTAGACGCCTGTCGGGTCGGGCCCTGCCGCCACCGCGCACCGCCAGCCTTCGCCTACTGACCGACCCGGAAGAGGGGCCGTTGGACCGGGCTCTCGTATTATGGATGCCAGGGCCGGCGACCGTCACCGGCGAGGATATGGTCGAGTTGCATTGCCATGGCGGTCGCGCCGTCATCGCGGCGGTGGAATCGGCGCTTTCGCGCATGGCCGGGCTGCGAAAGGCCGAGGCGGGAGAGTTTACGCGGCGGGCATTTGCCAATGAGCGCATGGACCTAAATGCGGTCGAGGGCCTTGCCGACCTGTTGACCGCTGAGACCCAGAGCCAGCGGCGCGCAGCGTTGCTGATGGCGGAGGGGCATTTTTCCCGAAAAGTGGACGGTTGGCGCAATGCCTTGTTGGGCCTGTCGGCGATGGCGGAAGCGGCGCTCGATTTTTCCGACGAGGACGATGTACCGGACGCCGCGATAGAGGAGGAGATCGCGGACGGCATCGCCGTGCTTGCCGACGAAGTGGGGCGGACATTGGCCGCGCCGTCCGCAGAGCGATTGCGTGACGGCGTGCGTGTGGTGCTCGCCGGACCGCCCAACGCGGGGAAATCGACCCTGCTTAACGCACTGGTCAGAAGGGATGCTGCGATTGTGTCCGATATTGCGGGGACCACCCGTGACCGGATCGAGGTGCCCGCCTCCATCGGGGGCGTCGCTTTCCTTATCACCGACACCGCAGGCTTACGCGAAGACAGTGCCGATCCGGTCGAAGCGATCGGTGTCGCCCGGGCGCGTTCGGCCTTGGACGCGGCGGACATCATCCTGTGGCTGGGCGACGCCGATGCTATGCCCCGGGAGGACGCGATCCTTGTCGCCGCTCAACGCGACCGGCGGACATCGGATGAGGCAGGGCTCAACATTTCGGCAATAACGGGCGAGGGAATGGATCGCCTGACGGACCGAATTCTGCAAAGCGCCGCCCGGCTGCTCCCCGGCCCCAGCGACTATGCGCTGCATGAGAGACAGAGACACCGAGTGCGACAGCTACACGGCCATCTCACCACCGCGCACCGTCATACGGATATGCTTCTCCTGGCCGAAGAACTGAGACTGGGCCGGAATGCAATCGACTCCCTGACGGGGCAGGCCGGGACCGAGGATATGCTCGACCGACTGTTCGGCGGTTTTTGCATCGGCAAATGATGCATGTTCCACGTGGAACGCTTTTGACCCGATGGCCGCTGTTCTGGTAAGGGCAGGCCATGCAGACAAGCTATGACGTGATCGTGGTCGGCGGCGGCCATGCGGGATGCGAAGCGGCGGCGGCGGCAGCGCGGAAGGGCGCGCGGGTCGCGCTCGTCACCTTCGATCGCACAACCGTGGGCGCCATGTCGTGCAATCCGGCAATCGGCGGTTTAGGCAAAGGGCACCTTGTCCGGGAAGTCGATGCACTCGATGGCCTGATCGCGCGCGCCGCAGATGCCGCAGCGATCCATTACCGGATGCTGAACAGCAGCAAAGGTGCTGCTGTACAAGGCCCGCGTATCCAAGCCGACCGCACGCGTTATCGGCAGGCGATCCATGCACTGCTCGAAGATTTTCGCGATCTCGATATCGTCGAGGGCGAAGCGGCAGGCCTTGTGCTGGACTTCGGTTCCATCTCAGGCGTCGAACTTGCCGACGGTCGCCGGCTGTCCGCCGGTGCGGTGGTCCTCGCCACCGGTACCTTCCTTGCGGCCCGCATGTTCCGCGGCACCGAACGGGAAGAGGGCGGTCGGATAGGGGAGCGCGCCGCTACCCGGCTCGGGCTTCAACTTCATGCGCTCGGTTTGCCCATCGCCCGGCTGAAAACCGGAACGCCGCCGCGTATCGATGGACGCACCGTCGATTGGGCGGCGCTGGAGGCCCAGCCTTCGGACCAGCTGAACTGGACCATGTCGGCCCTGTCGAAGGGTCGTGCGCTGCCCCAGCTCGCCTGCGCCATCACACGTACGACGACGGCGACGCATGACATCATTCGTGGCGGGCTGGATCGCTCACCCCTGTTCAGCGGTGCGATAGAGGGGCGGGGGCCGCGCTATTGCCCGTCTATCGAGGACAAGGTGCTGCGCTTCGGCGACCGCGATGGTCATCAGGTTTTTCTGGAGCCGGAGGGGCTGGACGATCACCTCGTCTATCCCAACGGCATCAGCACGTCGTTGCCGGTCGACGTGCAGACCGCGATGATACGGTCGATGGCAGGCTTGGAACGGGCGGTAATCGCCGTGCCGGGCTATGCGGTCGAATATGACCATGTCGATCCGCGTACGCTCCTCTCGACACTGGAATCGCGCACCGTTAGCGGCCTCTTCTGCGCCGGGCAGATCAATGGCACGACGGGATATGAAGAGGCTGCGGCACAGGGACTGATCGCCGGTACGAACGCAGCGGCATCGGTTGCGCGGGAAGATGCGTTGATCCTCGATCGCGCCAGTTCATACATCGGCGTGATGATCGACGATCTGGTGCTGCAAGGCGTGACCGAGCCTTACCGAATGCTGACCGCCCGTGCCGAGTATCGATTGCGCCTGCGTGCTGATAACGCCGAAACGCGCTTGGCGGATATCGGCCTGGCGCACGGTTTAATAGGTGGGGAAAGAGCGAAGCGCATTCAGCGTCGTCAAACCTTGCGCCGCCAGATCGAAACCGAACTTTCGACCATCGCCACCGCCACCGAAATGGCGCGCGCAGGTGCGGCCGTGCGTCAGGACGGAGCGCGGCGATCGCTGTTCGCGTGGGCTCGGTTTCCGGAAGTGCCTGCATCGCTTTTGATGGATGCCAGCCCGGCCTTGCGCGATGCCCCTGGCGATTTGCGCGCGGAGATTCTGGAAGACGCGCGTTATGCCCCTTACCTGGAAAGGCAGAAGGCCGAGATCGCAGAGTTACGCCGGAACGAACGTGTCCTGATCCCTCCCGGTTTCCACTTCGCGGCAGTGGGCGGTTTGTCGAATGAGATGATCGAGCGGCTGGATGCTGCGCAGCCGGAAAGCCTGGCGGCGGCGGGGCGTGTACGGGGTGTGACCCCCGCGGCGCTGGCTGCGATCCTCGTGCATGTCAGGCGTCAGGCCGCGTGACGGAAGATGAAGCCCGCGCATGGCTCGGCACCCATTGCGATGTTCCACGTGAAACCTGGGACCGGCTTGAACGCTACATAGCGCTGTTGTTGGAAGGAATGGGCGAGCAGAATCTGATCGCCGCTTCTACCGTCCCGAATCTTTGGGCACGCCATATCGTCGATTCCGCTCAATTGCTTTTGCACACGGAGAATGCGGGGCAGGGGCCATGGGTCGATCTGGGTTCAGGCGCTGGCCTTCCCGGCGTTGTCGTCGCGTGCCTGACCGATCGTCCTGTGATCATGATCGAGAACAGGCGCAAGCGGATCGATTTCCTGCGTCATGTCATCGATAGCGTCGGGCTGCGACATGCCACGGTGGTCGGTGCACGCGTCGAGAGCAGTGCCCCTTGCGCGGCGGCTGTCATCAGCGCGCGAGCCTATGCGCCTTTGCCACAATTGCTGGCTTCCGCCACGCATTTGGCGAACTGCAAGACGATTTGGGTGCTGCCAAAAGGGCGTGGGGCGCAGAATGAACTGGAGGCCGTGCGCCCGGCGTGGCAAGGTGTGTTCCACGTGGAACCGAGCGTGACCGACCCGGACAGCGCCATCATCGTCGCACGGGGCGTCGCTCCCGCAGGCACAAGGAAAAGCCGATCATGATCCGCATCGCCATTGCCAATCAAAAAGGCGGCGTGGGCAAGACGACCACGGCGATCAACCTCGCCACCGGCCTTGCTGCCACAGGTTTGCGCGTCCTGTTGGTGGATCTTGACCCCCAAGGCAATGCATCGACCGGGCTGGGGATCGACCAATCGATGCGAGCGCAATCCAGCTATGATCTGCTTGTCGGCAATTGTGCATTGGAAGACAGCATCGTCACGACGCGCGTGCCGAAACTGGATATCGTGCCTGCGACCCAGGACTTGTCCGGCGCAGAGATCGAACTCATCGAATATGAGGAGCGGACCCATCGGTTGGAACGCGTACTTGCCGAAGCGCAGCCGGGCCGATGGGATATCTGCCTGATCGATTGCCCGCCCTCGCTCGGCCTGCTGACGATCAATGCACTGGTGGCAGCGCAGTCCCTGTTGGTGCCGCTACAGTGCGAATTTTTTGCGCTCGAAGGACTTTCCCAATTGCTGCAAACGGTCGAACGTATTCGTGGACGGTTCAATCCGGCGCTCTCCATCCTCGGGGTTGCACTCACCATGTATGACCGCCGCAATCGCCTGACCGATCAGGTTGCGGACGATGTGAGGGCATGTCTGGGCGACCTTGTGTTCTCGACCGTGATCCCGCGCAATGTCCGCCTGTCCGAAGCGCCAAGCCATGGCGTACCCGCACTCATCTACGACTTCCGTTGCTCCGGTTCGGAAGCCTATATGCGGCTGGCGCGCGAACTGATCGCGCGTCTCCCCCAGCAGGAGGTTGCCGCGTGAGCGACGAAACGACCGACAAACCCAAGATCGCGAAGCGCCCGCAGGGGCTGGGGCGGGGATTGTCCGCCTTGCTGGGCGATGCAGCACGCGAAGAACCGGTGGCGAGCGCTGCCGCGCAGCCGAACGGCAAAGCCGTCCAGAGCATCGAAGTATCCTTGATCCACCCGCATCCTGAACAGCCGCGTCGGCATTTCGACGATGGCGCGTTGCAGGAACTGGCCGACAGTATCGCCAAGCGCGGCGTTATCCAGCCCATCATCGTGCGTCCGCACGGCGGCGGTTTTCAGATCATCGCGGGCGAACGCCGTTGGCGCGCCGCGCAGCGCGCACATCTGCATCGTATCCCCGCCATCGTGCGCGACTTCGACGAGCAGGAAACCCTCGAAATCGCGCTGATTGAGAATATCCAGCGCGAGGATCTGAACCCAATCGAAGAGGCGGAGGCCTATCGCAAGCTGATTGCCGAATTCCATCACAGCCAGGAAGCGTTGGGACGGATCGTCGGAAAGTCGCGCAGCCATGTCGCCAACCTCATGCGCTTGCTGGAATTACCGCAGTCCGTGCAGGCGCAAGTCATGCACAGCCGGATCAGCATGGGCCATGCCCGCGCGCTGATCGGTGCGCCGGATTGCGAACGGTTGGCACGTCAGGTCGAAGAAAAGGGGCTGTCCGTCCGCGATACGGAGCAGTTGGTGCGCCGCGTGAAGACCGGCTCCGATGCCTCACCCTCCCGCTCCGCCCGAGCCTCCGCCGGTGGCGAAAAGGACCCCGATATCGCCGCGCTCGAACAGCATCTGGCGGACATATTGGGACTACGTGTCGACATCGCGCACGATGCGTGCGGGGGCGGCATGTTATCGCTGCGCTATTCCAATCTCGATCAGCTCGACATGCTGTGTCAGCGGTTGTCGGGCGAGCGTATCTGACGCCCGAAGCCAACGCTTTTCCCACCCGCCGGTATGGCATTTCGACCGTCCGCAACCTAGGTTGCGGATATGGCCGACATGATTTCCACCCAAGCTGTGGCACCCGCCGTCATTCGCCGTTCCGACTATCGTTCGCCCGATTGGCTGGTTCCGGAAATCGAACTCGATTTCGCGCTGGACCCGGAAAATACGCAGGTGCGTGCGGTCCTGACGGTCGAGCGGAATGGCGCACATGATCGCCCGTTACGGCTCGACGGCGATGGGCTGATGCCGCTGGAAGTCAAAGCGGACGGTGTCGCATTGACGCAGGACCAATGGCATATGGACGGCGGAGCGCTCGTCCTCCAGCTGGAAGGCAACACCCATCGGGTCGAAACGCTGGTCGAAATCGCGCCGCAGGACAACAGCAAGCTGATGGGCCTTTACGCCAGCGGCGGGCTGCTCTGCACCCAATGCGAAGCGGAAGGGTTTCGCCGCATCACCTTCTTCCCCGATCGTCCAGATGTGCTTTCGCGGTATCGGGTGCGGATGGTGGCCGACAAGGCGCGCTATCCTGTCCTGCTGGCCAATGGCGACCCGGTCGATCGGGGCGACCTTCCCAACGGACGCCATTTTGCCGTCTGGACCGATCCCTTCCCCAAACCCTGTTACCTGTTCGCGTTGGTCGCGGGCGACCTTGCCTGCAACACCGACAGCTTCGTAACGCAAAGCGGTCGCAAGGTAGCGCTCGGCATCTGGGTCAAGGAAGGCGATCTCCCCCGCACGGCCCACGCAATGGAAGCGCTCAAGAATAGCATGGCGTGGGACGAGCGGGTATATGGCCGGGAATATGACCTAGACGTATTCAACATCGTGGCGGTCGCGGACTTCAACTTCGGCGCGATGGAGAACAAGGGCCTCAACATCTTCAATTCACGCTATATCCTGGCCAATCCGGAAACGGCGACCGATGTCGACTATGATGCGATCGAAGCTGTCGTCGCTCACGAATATTTCCACAACTGGTCGGGCAATCGCGTTACGTGCCGCGACTGGTTCCAGCTTAGCCTGAAGGAAGGCCTTACCGTCTTTCGCGATCAGAATTTTTCCGCCGACATGGGCAGCCATGCTGTCAAGCGGATCGAGGATGTCCGCATCCTGCGTGCCGGGCAGTTCCAGGAAGATAGCGGCCCGCTGGCACATCCCGTCCGGCCCGAATCCTATCTGGAAATCAATAACTTCTATACTGCTACCATCTATAACAAGGGGGCAGAGTTGATCCGCATGATGGCTCTGATGGCGGGGCCGGAGCGATTCCGCGCTGGCACCGACCTGTATTTTGAGAGACATGACGGCCAGGCCGCCACTTGCGAAGATTTCGTGGTCGCAATGGAGGAAGGCGCGGCCATCGATCTCGGGCAGTTCAGGCTATGGTATGAGCAAGCGGGTACGCCACGTGTCAAGGCGCTGCTGTCGCATGACGCTGCGACCGCGACTGCCACTTTGACGCTGGAACAGCATCTGCCGCCTACGCCGGGTCAGGGTGACAAGAAACCGATGGCGATCCCGCTACGCACGGCTTTGTTCGATGCCGAAACAGGAACACATGGCGGGGACGACGTGCTGCTGATGACAGAAGCGCGGCAGAGCTTCCGGTTCGACGATGTTGTGCGACCGCCGATCCTGTCGATCAATCGTGGATTTTCCGCACCTGTGATCGTCGAAACCGACCTCAGTCAAAAGGATCTCGCATTCCTGGCGGCGAAGGATGACGATCCCTTCGCCCGCTATGAAGCGATGCAACGGTTGATGGTCAACGCGCTCATCGGTCGCATCGCTGGCGCGCCGGTCGACGAGGATGCCGTGATCGACGCGGTCCGCGGTGCCATTGCCGACCCGGCGCTGGACGCGGCGTTCGTTGCAGAAGCGGTGCGCCTGCCGAGCGAAGCCTATCTTGGCGATCAGATGGAACATGTCGACCCCGATGCAATCCACGGGGAACGAGAGAGGCTCCAGCAGCGGATCGGAAAAGCGTTGGAACCGCAATGGCGCGCGATTCACGCCCGAACACGGACGGACGATTTCCTGCTGACACCCGCAGCCAAGGGTGCACGCAAGTTGCGCAATGCGGCTCTGCACTATCTTGTGGCATCCGGAGCGGCGGATGGACCGGCCATCGCCTTTACGCAGTTCAGCGAAGCGAACAACATGACCGAGCGGCAGGCCGCGCTCGCCACGCTCGCCAACGGGAGCAGCGACGAGCGGGAAGCGGCGCTCGACATTTTTTACCATCGCTATGCATCCGATCCGCTGACGCTCGACAAATGGTTCCAGACGCAGGCTGTCGCCCTGCATCCCTCTATCGTCGATCAGGTCACAGAGCTTGCCCGTCACAAGGATTTCACGCTGGCGAACCCCAATAGGGTGCGAGCGTTGTTCGGAGCGTTCGCAGCGAACCAGTGGGGCTTTCATCAGGCATCGGGGCAGGGCTACGCGCTGGTGGCCGACTGTATCGTCGCGTTGGACCGGCTCAATCCGCAGGCCGCCGCACGACTCGTTCCGCCGCTGGGCCGCTGGCGGCGGTTCGACAATGACCGCGCCGTCAGGATGCGGGAGCAGTTGCAACGCATCCTCGCCGCACCGGTCCTGTCCAAGGACGTGACCGAGCAGGCGGGCAAAAGCCTCGACTGAGACGGCCCTAGCGCGTCATTTGCGGGCGGCAGCGACCCAGGCGGCGACATCGGCAGCGACGCGGTTGGCCGCCGCGTTGAGCGGCGCACCGACCGTCGCCGCGTCGATCTTCCCACCCACGGGAGCGCTGGCGGTAAAACGCTGCCGCGCCAGCACCTTGCCTGCATGATCGGTCAGTGCCGCGTCATAGGTGACGACGGCGCTGCCGCTCGACTTATCAATGGAAAAGGCAAGCAATTCCCCGGTCAGCCGTTCGCTGGCGTCGTCGGACAATTGCCCGATGTCCAGCACGACGCGATTGGTGCTGGCTGAAATGGTTTCGGCGAGAAGGCGGCGGAACAGGTGGCGCGGCGTGTCCGACCACTGCACCTTGGTCACATAAGCGACCGACGTTGGCCCGGTCTGCACCGGTATCCGCACGGTGTCTAGCTCCCGGGGCGCGTCCGGATCGGCAACATAGAGCGTGCCGCCGCCGGCCAGCGGCTGCGGCGTGCCGGACGGCACCTTGCGCGCCGCGTCGAGCGTCAGCAACTGCTGCGGCGGCTTCGGGCCGATGGATACGCATCCCGCCAGCATCGTTGCCGCGACCAGAGCGCCCAAGGCGCTCGCTTGTTTCATGGGGAGCATCGTCCGCCTCTCTCTCGTCATGGCTTGTAGTCCGGCAGCTTGGGCGATCCGACCAGCGAACCAGCACCCTGCTGGTCGAGCTTTTCAGCGATGCCGCGGAAGGACCGCGACATTTCGCGCAGGTCGCGGACCAGCTGGTTCACTTCCGGCATGGTCTGGTTGCTGAAGCTGCGGACGCCCGGCTGCGCTTCGGCAATGGTCTTGTCCAGCGTTTCGATGCTGCGGGTCGCCGCCTGAACGCTCTTGCGCAGGTCGCCCATCAGCGGACGACCTTCTTCGTTGAGCATCGTGTTGGTAGTGTCGGCAAGTTTGCCGATCTGCTCGACGGCGATGCCGGTACGCTGCACCGCGATACGCGCCTCGGCGAGGGTCGAGGCGATTTCAGGGCTGCGATCCGCCAGCGCGCCCGACACCCGTTCGACATTGGCGAGGATGCCCGCAATCGATTGCTGGTTCTTGTCGTTGAGCAATTCGGTCAACCGCTCGGTCAGCGTCGACAAACGCTCCAGCAGCTGCGGCGCATTGTTGAGCAGTTCGCCCAGTGCGCCTGGCTTGGTCGGGATGACCGGGACACCGTCGGGGCAGGCCGAAAGGACATTGTCGACCGGACACAGGATCGGCGGTGCGCCCTTGATCGCGCCGTCCAGCACGATTTCGCTGACGCCGGTAAAGCCCACGCCGGAGATCGTCGCAGTCGTGCCGCGAAGCACGGGGGTGCCTTCCTTCACGGAAATGCGCACCTTCACGAAGCTCGGGTCCCGTTTCCACAGTTCGATCTTTTCGACCTGCCCGGACGGCACGCCGGAATAGTTCACCGACGACCCCTTTGCGAGGCCGTTCACCGATTGCTTGAAGAAGATGTCATATTCCTGGTTGTCCCCCTGCGAAAGGCGCGAAAACCAGAAGGCAGCAGCCATGATCGCCGCGATCAGCAGCAGCGTGACGGTGCCCACCAGCACGTGGTTGGAGCGGGTTTCCATATGCTATCGCCTTCCATCCGGCGGACCGTCTGCCGCCCTGTTCTTCTGACGCTCAACCGCAGCCGTCGCGGCCCGACCGCGCGGGCCGTTGAAATATTCCTGGATCCACGGATGGTCCGTTGCCAGCAGTTCTTCGATCGTGCCGACCGCGATCACTTTCTTGTCCGCCAGCACCGCCACCCGGTCGCAGATCGAATACAGCGTATCCAGGTCATGCGTGATGAGGAAAACGGTAAGGCCGAGCGTTCGTTGCAGCTTGCGTGTCTGATCGTCGAACGCAGCCGCACCGATGGGGTCGAGACCCGCCGTCGGCTCGTCCAGGAACAGGAGGTCGGGGTCCAGCGCCAGCGCGCGGGCCAGCCCGGCGCGCTTCTTCATGCCGCCCGACAATTCGGAAGGAAATTTGGGTCCGGCTTCGGTGGGAAGGCCGGTCATGCGAATCTTGTAGGCGGCGATCTCGTCGCGCAGCTGCGGCCCGATGTTGGGATAATATTCGCGGATCGGCACCTCGACATTTTCGGCGACCGTCAGCGTCGAAAAGAGCGCACCGCCCTGAAACAATACGCCCCAGCGCTTGCGCACCGCCAGCGCCTCGTCATCGAGCCTGCCGATCATCGATTCGCCGAAGACGTGAATCTCGCCCGCATCGGGTGTCTGGAGGCCGATGATGGACCGCATCAGCACCGACTTGCCGGTACCCGATCCGCCGACCACGCCCAATATCTCTCCCTGGCGCACGTCCAGATCGAGATTCTCGTGCACGGCCTGATCGCCGAAGCTGTTGCGCAGACCGCGCACCTTGATCGCGATCTGCTCAGCCTCGATGGCGTGCTCGACCCGCTCCTCCTCGACCCGGCGCTGTTCGTCTTCGCTCATCACACCCACCCTACCCAGGTGAAGAACACCGCGAAGAAAGCATCGATGACGATGACGAGGAAGATGGCCTGCACCACCGCAGCCGTGGTGCGCAGGCCCACTTCCTCGGCATTGCCCTCGACCTGCAAACCCTGGAAGCAGCCGGCAAGTGCGATGATGATACCGAACACCGGCGCCTTGATAAGGCCGACCCAGAGGTCCGTGATCGGCACGACTTCGCGAAGCCGCTGAATGAAGGTGATGGGCGGGATTTCCAGCGCCACGGCGCACAGGAAGCCGCCGCCGATGACGGCCATGATCGATGCATAGAAGCCCAGCAACGGCATCATCACGACCACCGCCAGCGTCCGAGGCAGAACCAGCGCCTCCATCGGCGACACGCCGATGGTCCGCATCGCATCCACTTCCTCGGTCAGCTTCATCGTACCAAGCTGCGCCGCGAAGGCGGAACCGGACCGCCCGGCAACCATGATCGCGGTCATCAGTACGCCCAGTTCGCGGAAGGTCAGGCGGCCGACGAGGTTGATCGTCAACATTTCCATCCCGAACTGGCGCAGCTGCACCGATCCCTGCTGCGCGATCACGATACCGATCAGAAAACTCATGAGACCGACGATGCCGAGCGCGGATACGCCCACGACCTCGAACCGCTGGACCACCGCGTTGAGGCGGAACCGGCGCGGATGCCGGATAATGTTCCAGGATGCGACCAGCGTTCCGCCGAAGAAGCCGAGCAGGCCGAGCAGCGTCGTGAAAGAATTGATCACCGCCTCGCCGATCTGGCCGACGACGCGGCTGATCGCGGGGACATGGTCGGGGCGGATCGACACCGGATCGCCCAGCCCGCCCACGGCATCGATCAGGCGCTTGGTATCCTCGTTCGCGCCGGTAATCTCGCTACCCAGGCGGCCCGCCGTGCGGTGCACGGTCCACGCACCGATCGTATCCATGTGCGTGACGCCGCTCAGGTCGATAGCCGCGACCGGGCCGTTTACGGCGTCGAGCCGGTCGGGCAGGTCGTGAAGGCAGGCGATAGCAAGCGAACCGGACAGGCGAAGCACATTGCTGCCTTCGCGCACTTCTTCGGCAAGTTCGGCGGCCTTGTTCATGCGGTGGGATTAGTGGTCCATTATCGGTTGCACGGCAAGCCGAAACGGCCCATCCGCAAGCCAGAACGAAGGGTAAGCGAAAAAGTTTCGGAAACGGCATGATGGCGCATAAACTGGCGATCTACGACATGGACCGCACGGTAACGGTGACCGGCACCTATACCGGCTTTCTGATCCACGTCGCGCGGCGCATGGCTCCGTGGCGGCTGGCGCTGTTCCCCGGCGTCGTCCTGCTGATGCTCGCCTATGTGCTGAAACTCGTCACGCGCCAACGGCTGAAGGAACTCAACCAGGCGCTGATGATCGGCTTCAACGTCGAGCGTGCGAAGCTGATGCCCCATGTCGAAAGCTATGCCGACAAGGTGATGGACACCAACATGCGGCAAGGCGCGCTGGCACAGATCGCGCAGGATCGGGCGGACGGATACAGGCTGGTGCTCGCGACCGCATCCTACCGCCTCTATGTCGAACCGATCGCGCGGCGGCTGGGCTTTGACGCGGTGATCGCGACGGATCATCTGAGCCAGGACCTGCGCTATGTGCGTGCGCGGATTGCGGGCGAAAATTGCTACGACACCGGCAAGCTGCGCATGATCAAGGCGTGGATGGCGGGCGAGGCGATCGACCGCGACCATGCCCATATCCGCGCCTATTCAGATCATGTGTCGGACGCGCCGATGCTGGAATTCGCAGACATGCCGTTTGCGGCCAATCCGCACAAGCCGCTCGCCCGGCTGGCGGCGGCAAGGGGTTGGCGCCGCGTCGACTGGTCCTGACGCGTCAACCCGTCGATTGCCGCCCACCCGGCCGCACCGATCCCGCGCAGCCGATGGCGATGGCGCGGCCCGACACCGCCAAGGGCGACTACCATCGGTTCGACCCGGCGCGCCAACGCGGCGAACCGCACGGGGCCGAGCGCCCGCCCGCCCGGATGCGAGCGGGTGGGGAACAGCGGCGACACGAAAGCGATGTCCGCATGCCGCGCGGCCAGCGCTTCCCGCTCGTCATGCACAGGCCGGCTGCGCAGCAGCGGGCGGCTGACGCGGCGCGGATCGTGCCCGTGCGCGCCGTCTGCACGCCACGCCGCCGCCTGCCGTGCAGGACCGGCGAGGAGCAGCACCAGCCGCCGCCGGCGCGCGATCTGGCGCAACTTCGCGAACAGCGCGCGCCGCTCGGGCGGCGGGGTGCGGTAGTGGCGAAAGACGATGCCCGCCGCCCCCTTGGGCAATCGCCGTGCCGCCGCGATCAGCGTCGCCATGTCGACCCGCTCGTCGGTCATCAACCAGAGGAGAGGCGGATTTTTGCGGTGGCGGGCGTCCATGGCCCTCGCCTATAGCAGCGCGCATGACGACCGACACCCATCAAGCCGCCGACCGCCTTGCCGCCGTGCACGAGGGCGTGGATCGCGCCGCCCGCCTGACGGATCGGCGGGGCGGGGATATCCGCCTGATCGCTGTGTCCAAGACGCACGCCGCCCCCGCCATCCGCCCGCTGATCGAAGCGGGACAGCGCGTCTTCGGCGAAAACCGCGTGCAGGAGGCGCAGGACAAATGGCCCGCCTTGCGCGAGGATCATGCCGATATCGAACTGCACCTCGTCGGGCAGCTGCAATCGAACAAAGCTGCCGACGCCGTCGCATTGTTCGATGCGATCCACAGCCTCGACCGTCCCTCGCTTCTCTCCGCGCTCGCCCGCGCGATGGACAAGGCGGATCGGCGCGTGCCCTGCTTCATCCAGGTCAATATCGGCGCGGAAGAGCAGAAGGGCGGGTGTCCGATCGCGCAGACGCCCGCCCTCATCGCAGCGGCGCGCGCGGCAGACATTCCGCTGCTCGGCCTCATGTGTGTGCCGCCCGCCGATGTGGAGCCCGCACCCTTTTTTGCGCTGCTTGCCAAAATGGCGCGGGAAGAAGGCCTCCCGCGCCTGTCGATGGGCATGTCGTCGGACTATGAAACCGCGATCATGCTGGGTGCGACCGACATTCGTGCCGGCAGCGCCCTGTTCGGCGACCGCCCCCCGCCCGCGCGCCCGGTGCCGGGAAGCGGGCGGGGGATGATCAGAAACTCCCTCGCACGGTGATGCCGTAGGTGCGCGGTTCGGCGAGGTAGGAAGAAATCAGCTGGTTCGCCATCGGCGCGCCCAGGGCGAACTGGCCGGTGGTCGACGTCGCCGGGCTGCTCGACTGAAGCGGGCTGGAGAACGCCACCTGGCTGTATTTTTCGTTGAAGACGTTCTGACCCCAGAATTCGACAGCCCAGCGCTGGTTAGGCCCGCGAATGCCCACGCGCGCGTTCACCACCGCAAAACCGTCCTGCCGCTTTTCCGGGAACAGGTCGGACCCGGTGTTGAAATCGCTGGTCAGGCGTCCATCGACGTAGAACAGCGCCGACAGGCCGCTCGACCCGATTTCAGGCGTCCAGGATGCACTCGCCGTCGTCACCACCTGCGGCGCGTTGGAGTTGATCGAGCCGGGCAGCAGGAACAGCGCCGGGTCGAGCGGCACGCCACCGTCGCTGCTGCCGACCAGCCGGTTGGCGAACTTGGCACGGGCATAGGTCATGCCGCCCGACAGGCGAACATGGCGCGCGGGGCTGGCGGTCAGTTCCAACTCGACGCCCTGGCTGATGAGGCCGGGCGCAACATCGTCCCTGGAGCAGGTCCGCGTGGCTGAGAGCGCGCTGTCGCACCCGTTGATGCTCTGCACGACGAAGCTCGTGCCGTTGAAGGTGTTCAGCTGGAAATTCTTGAACTCCTGCCGGAACGCCGCGACGTTGACGCTCCATTTGGGCTGCGCGTATTTGAGGCCGACTTCGAAGGCGTCGACCTTTTCCGGGGCGAAGCGCAGACTGGCTGCATCCGCATTGGTGCGCGGCGCAAAGACGGCGGGTACTGCGTTGAGACCGGTCGATCCCAGCTGGAATCGGTCGAGATTGTAGCCGCCCGCCTTGTAGCCCTTCGAATAGCTGCCGTAGAGCAGCAGATCGTCGATGGGCTTCCACGACAGGACCGCCGTGCCGCTGAACTGGCCATCGCTGATGCGGTCGTTGAGGTCCAGCGCATTGAGGCTGGTCGATGCGTTGCCAAGGCACCCCAATGTCAGGATGCCCCCGGCAAGCGCCGCCGCGCTGCCCAGCGCCGCATTGGTGGCGATCGGCGCGAGCGCGGGCTGAAGCGCCGCGCAGGTCGCATTGTTGTTGTTGAGATCGGCGGAGAAACGCTTGCTCTCATGCGTGTAGCGCAGGCCCAGCGTCAGATCGAGCCGCCTGGTGATATGAACGATATTGTGCGTGAACAGCGCCCAGTTCTTGCTGCGCTGGTAATAAAGAGAACCGGTATCGCCCGTCCCCGACGGGATCGCCGCCAGCGCGCGCAGCCCGTTGCCGAGACCGCCGGAAATTGCCGCGGCCTGGCCGTTCGCGATAGCGGTCGCCTGCGCTGCGGGGATGCCCTGCGCGATCAGGCCGGAGCGGATCGCGGGCGCGAGTCCGGCATTGAGCTGCGCCTGCGTTCCGGTGATGAGCGCCTGCGTCGCCGCACCGCTCCCGCAGGCGGCGAGTTGCTGCGCGGTGAAGTTGCTGTTGACGGCTGCGCCCGCCATCAGGCGGCAGGCGGCGAAGCGGCCATAGTCGGCCCCGAACCGGATATTATCCTGAAGCGTCAGCTTTTCATCGGCATAATAACCGCCCACCAGCCAGTCGAGCACCTCGCCGAACGCGCTGCCCTGCAGGCGCAGCTCCTGCGTGAAGGTCTTGAACTGCCTTTGGGTGTTGGGATCGCGATAGAGCAGGTCGGCGCGGTTATAGTCATAGTCGCCATAATCGCGCGACCGATAGTCGCGATAGGCGGTGATGCTGGTCAGCTTGGCATTGCCGAAATCGTAATTGACCTCGCCCGATACGCCCCAGTCCTTGAGCTTGCTGACATAGTCGCGCCCCGGCGTGATCGAAAGCTCACGGTCGTAGGGGTCGGCGGGAAATATCCCGCCCTGCCCGGCGAGGATCGCGGCGATGCGATTGAACGGCGCGGTGCTGTAGGCGTTGCCGCCCGCCGGTCGCCGTTCGCGCGTTTCGACATAGGCCGCGCCGCAGCAGCTTTCGTCGCGGTTGGTATAATCGCCGATCAGTCGGATCGACAACGCATCGTTCGGTTCGATCAGTGCCTGTCCGCGCAGGAAATAACGGTCGCGGTCATTGGTGTCGCCAACCTTGTTCCCGGCATTGTCGACCAGCTTGTAGAAGCCGTCGCGCTTGCTCCACACGCCGTCGAGCGCCAGCGCGATGCTGTCGCTGATCGGCCCGGTCACACGGCCTGCGAGGCGCCAGTAATCATAATTGCCGTAGGTGACCTCGCCGCGCGCGGCGAATGTCTTTTCCGGCGCCTTGCTGACGATGTTGATGAGGCCCGCCGACGCGTTGCGGCCAAACAGCGTGCCCTGCGGCCCGCGCAGCACCTCGACGCGCTCGATCTCGCCCAGCTCGTTCAGCCCGGCGCCCGTGCGCGAGCGGTAGACGCCGTCGATGAACACAGCGACCGAGCTTTCGAGGCCCGGGTTGTCGCCCACCGTGCCGATGCCGCGGATACGGGCCGACGCATTGGCTTCCGATCCGGTGGAGGATACCAGCAGCGAGGGGGCGAGCTGGTTCAGGGTGCGGATATCGCTCGCGCCGCTATTCTGCATCGCCTGCGCGGACACGGCCGATACCGCGATGGGCACGTCGGACAGCGGGCTGGCGCGGCGGGTGGCGGTGACGATGATCTGCGCATCGCCGCTGTCGTCGGTCGCCTGCGCGGCGGCATCGTCCTGCGCGAAGGCCGGAGCGCCCACGCCCAGCGCCATCGCCGCTACGGTCGTCAGCCAGAGACTCTTGTCGGTCATGCTCTTTCCATCCTCTCCTGCCCCGCACGACTTTGTGTCGGGTCGGGGATAAGGGGTGATTATGCTGACACAGAGGACAGAACGCAAGAGCCACGCATTTCCGCGGCTTTTACGCTGTTGCGGAAAACTATAGCAAACATATGTTGCTAGATTGCAACAAATGGATGCAAGATTTCCGTAGGGGAAGTTTACGCCAACGGAAAGCGCAGCAGGCGGTCGGCGACCGGCACCAACGCAGCCGCACCCGGCCCTACGGCTCGCCGAATCTCGCCATGGCCCGCATCCAGCCCCCCGGTGAGCGCCCCGAGGGCAGGCAGGATCAGCTTCGTCGCCGATCCCACGAAGCAGCGTCGCGACACATGCCGCCCGCGCAGCGACAGGCGCAGCTTGGGATGGAAATGGCCTGAAATCTCCGGCATCGGGTCGGCCGGATCGGCCTGATGGCGCAGGCGGATGCCCGCCACCTCCGCTTCGACCACGCGCCGCCCGCCGGGCATCGCCGCCACGCCCGCGTCGTGATTGCCGGTGATCCAAACCCATTCGCATCGCGCCGTGAGCGCCGCCAGCCGATCGCGCGAGCGCGTGTCGAGCCGCGCCGCGCCTTCGGCATCGTGAAAGCTGTCGCCCAGCGACCAGACCTGCCGCGCACCCGTGCGCGCCACCAGCGTTTCGATAAGGTCGAGCGTCGCCGCGCTGTCATGGGGCGGCAGGAATTGCCCGAAGCGCGCGAACCAGCTCGCCTTCTCGAAATGGAGATCGGCGACCAGCAGCGCCTGTTCGGCGGGCCAGTAGAGCGCCGCTTCTGGCAGCGCCAGAAAATCCCGGCCAGCGAACGAAAGGGGAACCATCCCCTGCCTATGGGCCTGTCCGCCGTGCCTTTCAAGAGGGCGCGGCTCGGCCTATAGGGCGGCCATGCCCGCTTTTACCATCGCCGCCCTCTATCGCTTCGCCCGCTTCGCCGATCCGCACGCAATCGCCGCCGACCTGCGCGCGACAACGGCGGCGCTCGGCACCTGCGGCACGCTGATCGTCGCGGGGGAGGGGATCAACGGCACCGTGGCTGGCGATGCGGATGCGATCGGCAGACTGGTCGCTTATATCAAAGCGCTGCCCGGATGCGCCGATCTCGACGTCAAATACAGCCACAGCGACGAAGCCCCCTTCGCCCGCATGAAGGTGAAGGTGAAGGCGGAAATCGTAACGCTGGGCGCGGGCGATCTCGATCCGGCACGGCATGCGGGCATCCATCTCGACCCGGTGGACTGGAACGCCCTGATCGCCGATCCGGATACCGTCGTCATCGATACCCGCAACGCCTATGAAGTCGCCTGCGGTACGTTCGAAAACGCCATCGACCCTGCCACACGGTCGTTCCGCGACTTTCCCGCATGGTTCGACGCTTTCGCCCGGGACTTGCGCGCGCAGGGGCGCAATCCCAGGATCGCGATGTTTTGTACCGGCGGCATACGCTGCGAAAAATCCACTGCGCTGGTGAAGGCGCGCGGATTCGACGAGGTCTATCACCTGAACGGCGGCATCCTGCGCTATCTGGAGGAAATGCCGCCAAGCGACAGCCGATGGCAGGGCCAATGCTATGTCTTCGACGAACGGGTGAGCGTGGGCCATGGGCTGGTGCCGGGCGATCATGTCACCTGCAAGGCATGCGGCCTGCCGCACCCGCGCGACGCGGCGCATGACTGCCCCGGTGACGGCGCCTGGCCGCACCGCTCCTGAAAGGTACGGGCAGGCTTAGGCGTCGCTTTCGACCAGCTCGGCGATCTCGAACGCATAGCTGGTCCAGCCGCGCATCCGCGCGCCTTGCGCAGCGGGGCCCTGCAACCGTTTCGCCTCCGCCAGCGACCGCGTGTGGCCCCAGAAGACTTCGGTCTTTCCATTCTCCAGCACGGCGACGATGCGCCAATAATGCGTCAGCGGATCGGCGGTCGGGCCGATCCGCTTCACATAGCCATCGGGCATGGTCGCGGTGAGGAAGCGTTTGCGGCGCGCCACCTGTCTCACTCGCTGTAGCGATGAAGCCCCCCGCCGTGCGCGCGCAGCCAGGCGCGGGCGGGGCGGGGGTCGTGACCCAGGATGCGCGCATGGGCAGCATGAAAGGCGGGGCTGTGGTCCATATGGAGCAGATGCGCGAGTTCATGCGCCACGGTCGCGCGGCGGACCTCCGGCGGGGCGAGGATCAGCCGCCAGCTGTAGCGGATCGCCCCTGTCGCAGTGCAACTGCCCCAGCGGCTGCGCGGATCGCCCACCCCCACCGACGCGACGATCAGGCCGTTGTCCCGCGCCATCGCCCGGGTTTCGCTGTCCAGAACCTGCTTTGCCCGCGTGCGCAGCCAGCGCATGACCCGCGTCCCCACGGACTCCGCCGCCCCGCCGAGCGTCAGCCGGTCGCCCTCCAGCCGGATCGTGCGCGTCGCGCCCTCCGCCCAGCATATCCTCACCTCCCGACCCTCCAGCGGAAAGGTCGCGCCGTCCACCAGCCGGGTCGCGACCGGCTGCCGCGCCATTTGCGCGCGGACCCATCCTTCATGGTCCTGCGCCCAGCCCAGCGCCTTTTGAAGGTTCGCCCGCGTCGGCAGGGACAGCCGCAACTCGCCGCGCGCACTGTCGATCGTCAGCCGATAGAAGCGTGCGCGCGCCGATCGCCGCACACGCACCGGCATCGCCACGCCGTCGATCAGGATGCTCGCCGCGCTCTCAAAGCTCGCGGTCGACAAGATGATTCTCCCAGTCGCCCGCATCGGCCTCCGCCACCGTCCAGCCGCGCACCGATTCGCCCGCACGATGCACAGCCTCCCGATCTCCGCAGACAAGATAATGCCATTGCGGCAGAGGCAATCCCTCGCCGCGCAGCCGATAGGCGCAGGTCCGGGGCAGCCAGCCGATCTGCCGCACCTTCGCCGGGGTCAGCCGGACGCAATCGGGCACGAACTTGCGCCGGTCCTTGTAGTTGCAGCACTGCCCGCTCTGGCGGTCGAGCAGCCGGCAGGCGACGTTGGTGGGATAGATGCGGCCCGTATCCTCATCCTCGGCCTTGTGCAGGCAGCATTTGCCGCATCCGTCGCACAGCGCTTCCCATTCCCCGCGGTCGAGCTGGTCCAACGGTTTTTCCCAGAAGGCGGTCACTTGATCCATTTGTCCAGAAATGCCTGCACCTTGTCCGGCGCGCCTTCGTCCACGTCCGCCGTCGCCGGATCGTCCACGGGCACAAGAGCGACCGGCTTGCCATCGGGATCGAAAAGATAGGGCGTCCGGCTGTGACTCACCAGATATTCGCTCGCGCCTTTCTGTTGCTCGGGCGAATAGATGACGACGAAATCCTTTGCTACCTTCGCGATCTCGTCCTTCGTGCCGGTGAGCCCGATGAGGCGGGGGTGGAAGGCGGCGACATAGGTCTTGAGCACGGCGGGCGTGTCGCGCTGGGGATCGACGCTGATCAGCATCGGCTGCACTTTGGCGGCGAGCTTGGGCTTTTCCTTCTCGAACCGCGCGAAGCCCTGCATGATCCGTTGCAGGTCGACCGGGCAGATATCGGGGCAATAGGTATAACCGAAATAGACGATGCGCCACTGGCCCTTGAAATCGTCCCAGCGGGTCGGCTTGCCGTCCTGGTTGGTGAGGGTGAAGGGCGCGCCGATCTTCGCTCCGGCCAGTTCCCCGACTGCGCTGTCGCCGGAAGCATGCCCCCCCGCGCCCATATTGCAGGCGGCGAGCAGGGCGAGGGCGGACAGCAGAGCTGCGGCGATATGTTTGTTCATGGCAAGGCCAGCCATGCCCTGCTAGATGGGCATTTGCAATCCAACGGGGCGCATCATGAAGAACCGTATCCTTTCCGCTTTCCTGGGGTCGATCGCTCTGGCGCTGATGGCGCCCGCCCCGGCGCAGGC
>NZ_QFOA01000108.1 GCF_003248505.1 Sphingobium sp. | reverse complement strand
GACCTCGCCGGGGTCGTTCGCGAAGTCTATGAATCGGCGATTTGCATGGGCGCGCAGGCGATGCAGGCGCTGGGCGTGCCGGATGCCGAGATCGAGGAGGTCGAACGGCAATATCGCCTCAACGACGACCAGCGCATGGCCGTGCAGATCGAACATGGCACGTTGATATCGGCCAAGGATCTGATGTATCGGCCCGGTCGGCGGATGAACCTGGCCAGCCGCGGCGATGGAGAGCAATGATGATGGCTGTGCTGGCCTGCCTTTCGGCAGCGATGGCGATCGGAGCGGGCGCGTTCGGCGCACACGGCGTGGCGGACGCGAAAGCGGCGGAGTGGCTCCGCACCGGCGGCCTCTATCAGTTGATCCATGCCGTCGCCGCCATCGCGATCATGGGCGTCGCTCGCGGCGCGGCGATGCTGATGCTGGCGGGCGCAGCTATCTTCGCCGTCACGCTCTACGCCATGGCGCTGGGCGCGCCGCGCTGGCTCGGTGCGGTGACGCCGATCGGCGGAACGATGATGATCGCAGGCTGGCTCTGGGCCGCGTGGCAGTTCACACGATCATGACGCGCCCTTGCCCTATGCCCATGGCCAGCTTAGATTGACGCCATGGCCACCCACGCCCATCATCATGATGAACCCACCGGCTCTCGCCTGGCGGACGCCGCGCGCGAAACGCTGGAATCGCGCAGCGAGCAATGGACCCCCATGCGCGCCGCCATTTTCGATGCCTTGACGGCGCAGGACAGGCCGGTATCGGCCTATGACATTGCAGAAACCGTGTCGCAGGCACGCGGCAAACGCGTCGCACCCAACAGCGTCTACCGCATCCTCGACCTGTTCGTGGCGAACAATATCGCGATGCGAGTGGAAAGCGCGAACGCCTATATCGCGAATGCTCATCCCGGGTGCCAGCATGACTGCATTTTCCTGGTGTGCGACATATGCGGGCAGGTCACTCACATCGACGACGACCCCATCACCTCCGCGCTGCGCACCGCCGCCCAGAAGGCCGGCTTCGCTCCGTCTCGCGCGGTTATAGAGATGCGCGGCACTTGCAACGCGCATTGATCGCGGCTCCGCTCGTCGCGACATATACATCATAAGCTAGAATTCGACTTGGAGCAGGAAAGCGAGTAGACCCTTCACAATGTCAAATCCGCAAACGCCCCTGCTCGATACGGTCCTCACCCCCGCCGATCTGCGCACACTCAAGCCCGAACAACTGCGCCAGTTGGCCGACGAACTGCGTTCCGAAACCATTGCGGCAGTAGGCGTGACGGGTGGCCATCTCGGATCGGGACTTGGCGTCGTGGAACTGACAACGGCGCTTCATTATGTGTTCGACACGCCCGACGACCGGCTGATCTGGGACGTCGGACATCAATGCTATCCCCATAAAATCCTGACCGGGCGGCGCGACCGTATCCGCACGTTGCGGCAGGGGGGCGGCCTTTCGGGCTTCACGAAGCGAGCCGAAAGCGAATATGACCCCTTCGGCGCGGCGCACAGTTCGACGTCGATCAGCGCAGCGTTGGGCTTCGCCATCGCCAACAAGGTGCAGGACCGCCCCGGCAAGGCGATTGCCGTTATCGGCGACGGCGCCATGTCGGCGGGCATGGCCTACGAAGCCATGAACAACGCGCGCGAGGCTGGCAATCGCCTGGTCGTCATCCTCAACGACAACGACATGTCGATTGCGCCGCCGGTCGGTGGCCTTTCCGCCTATCTCGCCCGGCTGGTATCGAGCCGCGAATTTCTGAGCCTGCGCGATCTGGCCAAGCGCCTTGCGCGCAAACTGCCTCGCCCGCTGCACAAGGCGGCAAAGAAGACAGACGAATATGCGCGCGGCATGGCGACCGGCGGCACCTTGTTCGAGGAACTGGGCTTTTACTATGTCGGCCCCATCGACGGCCATAATCTCGACCATCTGATCCCGGTGCTGGAAAATGTCCGCGACGCGGCGGAAGGCCCTTGCCTGATCCATGTCGTAACGCAAAAGGGCAAGGGCTACGGCCCTGCCGAAGCGGCGGCGGACAAATATCATGGCGTCCAGAAATTCGATGTCATCACCGGCGCCCAGGCAAAGGCCCCGCCCGGGCCGCCGAGCTATACCAACGTCTTCGCCCAGGCCCTTATTGCGGAAGCCGAGCGCGATCCCAAGGTGTGCGCCATCACCGCCGCCATGCCGTCGGGCACCGGTCTCGACAAATTCGCGCAAACATTCCCGCGCCGGACCTTCGATGTCGGCATCGCCGAACAACATGCCGTGACGTTCGCCGCCGGTCTCGCCGCGCAGGGGATGCGCCCTTTCTGCGCCATCTATTCGACCTTTCTCCAGCGTGCGTACGATCAGGTCGTCCATGACGTCGCGATCCAGAACCTGCCGGTGCGCTTCGCCATCGACCGGGCTGGCCTTGTCGGCGCGGACGGATCGACCCACGCGGGCAGCTTCGATGTCACCTATCTCGCGAGCCTTCCCAACTTCGTCGTGATGGCCGCCGCTGACGAAGCGGAGCTGGTGCACATGGTGCATACCTGCGCGGTCCATGACAGCAGCCCGATTGCGGTTCGCTATCCCCGTGGTAACGGCACTGGCGTCGCCATGCCTTCGGTGCCGGAGGCGCTGGAAATCGGCAAGGGGCGCGTCGTGCGCGAAGGGCGTCAGGTCGCGATCCTGTCGCTCGGCACCCGGCTGGAAGAAGCGATGAAGGCCGCCGAAGCGCTGGAAGCCAAGGGACTTTCGACGACCGTTGCCGACCTGCGCTTTGCCAAGCCGCTCGACGAAGCGCTGATCCGCCGCTTGTTGACCAGCCACGAAGTGGCGGTGACCATTGAAGAAGGGGCGATCGGCGGTTTGGGCGCGCATGTGTTGACGCTGGCGAGCGATCTGGGGCTCATCGACAACGGGCTGAAGCTGCGCACGATGCGCCTTCCCGATATTTTTCAGGATCATGACAAACCGGAGCGGCAATATGCCGACGCAAGGTTGGATGCGGACGCTATCGTAGATACCGTGCTGACGGCATTGCGGCATAACAGCGTGGGGACCGAAGCGCGGGCCTGACGCTGGCCGAGGAACAAAGTTTTTGCCTGCGCGTCATGATGCCACCGCATCGGCGATGAAGCTGGGGCAGATCGGGTTGGGTGTGGAGGAGTGATTGCGGGACGTGTTGCGCGCCTCTTTGAAGACAGGCTCCTGCATCTCTATCCTCGCCCTTTGCCTGATCGCCGGATGCCGCCAGCGGGAACGGAATGCCGCGCCGCCCCACGCGACAGACAAAGTGCCGGTCCCCAAGGAACGATCCCTGATCGCAGTGCCGGTGGAAGCGGACGCCGAATCCCTCCGGCGCGGAGTGGAAGAGGGAATACCGCAGATCCTGTGGACCATAAACCAGCGCGAACCGCGCTGCATCCCGCCGCAGAAGGTACGAATATTAGGCAGCGACCTTAAGGTCACGCCGCGGATCGGGTGCACCATCGTCGGCAGCGTGACGCGCGGCCCCGTTACGCTGCGAGGCGAGGGGCGCGACATCATTGCCGACGTGCCGATCCATGCCAGCATCAGTGCGCGCGATGTGGGCGGCATCCTGAAGGGAGAAACCGCCACCGGTTCCGCTTTGGTACACGCCCGCATTCGTATCGACCTTGGCCCCGACTGGACGCCGAAGGGCAGCGTACGCCTGGATTATGACTGGAAGACCGAACCGGGCATCGACTTTCTGGGACAGCGCATTCGCTTTACTGACAAGGCGGACGAAAAGCTGAAGCCGATCGTCGCCAAGCTGGAACGCGATCTGCCAAGGCAACTCGCGAAAATGAACCTGCGCGCGCAGGCGGACCGGCTATGGCGTCGATCCTTCACGACGCTGGCGCTCAACGATCATGATCCGCCGGTCTGGATGCGCATCAGCCCTTCGCGACTCTTTTACAACGGATACCGGATGGAGGGCCGCTCGGTCCGGGTCAACCTCGGCATGGAGGCCGTTACCGAGACCTTCGTCGGCGAACGACCGGACGACAGCCGCCCCACTCCCCTGCCCGCGTTGGAACGATCCAACCTGCGGGACGGGCTGGCTTTCCACATTCCTGTAACGGCGGATTATCGCCAGCTCGAACCCGTCATCAGGCGCGCATTGGCGAAGCGGGCGGCAAGACCGTTCGATCTGCCGGGAATCGGTCCGGTGATGGCGCGCTTCGATAACATCCAGTGCTATGGGGCGACGGGGGGTCGCATCGCTGTGGGCGCGGACATCGTCGCGACGCCGGCGGGATCGAACGACGAAACGCATGGGCGCATATGGCTGGCCGCCCGTCCGATAAACGCGCCCAATTCGCCGAAAGTCAGCTTCGTCGATCCGATCATCACCGGGAATACCGATGCTGCAGGTGGCGACATGCTTATCGCCATCGGCCAAAGTCCAGGCTTTTCAAGTCTGATCGCTGCTGCGCTCGGTCAGAACTTCGCCGGGGATGTGGCCGACCTCAAAGCCAAAATCAGCCGCGCCATCGCAGACAAACGCCAGGGCGACTTTGTCATCCGGGCGCAGGCGGATCGTTTCGAGATCGGTCAGATTCACGCTTACGGTCAGGGGTTGCACCTCCCCGTCAAGGCAACGGGCAAGGCGCAGATCCTTTATCGCCCCTAGGCGCGTTCGTTACTGTTGGGGAACTGCAGCGCGCGCATTCTGCCCGTCGCCTTCCGGCGCGGCGATGATGTCGCGCGTGGTTGCGCCCTTGTCCACCACTTCGGTAGCCGGATCGCCCGCCTGCGAGCGAATTCCTGCCGCCGCATTGCCGCGACCGGCAGCGCTCAACGTCGCCGATTCCGCCGCGCTCCGGGGGGCAGGACCGCCGAACATCGCCTGCATCGCCTCGGCCCGCGAATCGACGGAAGCCGCTGCTGGCGTGCCCGGCGCAGGCGGGACGAGCGCGAAGTCGGGCGGGATCACCAGCGGCGCAGCGCGCGAGACGGCGAATTCATCGGGGCGGTCGCGATTGAACAGTCCGCCGCCGCCACCGCAGGCCGACAGCGATGCAACGAGGCCGGCGGCGAGGATCAGATTACGCTTCACTTCAAAGTCTCCGTCTTTGCGCCCTTGTCGCGCAGCAGCAGCGCCCGCGCAAGCAGGATCAGCACGCCGATGGTGATCGCGGCGTCCGCCAGGTTGAAAATCAGGAACGGACGCCACTCCCCGAAATGCAGATCGGCATAGTCGATGACATAGCCCAGCCGCATCCGGTCGATGATGTTGCCGATCGCTCCCCCCAGGACGAGGCCCAGCGCCGCGACATCCTGCCGTGCGCGCTCCCGCCACATCCACACCGCCACGAAGCCTGCGATCAGCACCGTCATTCCGACGAGCGCCCACCGCATCATGTCGGTATCGGCATGGAAGAACCCCATCGACACGCCCCGGTTTTCCAACCAGCGCAGGCGGAAGATCGGCAGGATTTCGATACCCTCCTCGCCACGGCTTTGCAGCGCGAGCGGGTAGGTGACGGTATACTTCACCAGTTGGTCCAGCGCCAGGGTGACGATGGCGACGGTGAGGCCAAACGGGCGGTGGGTTGTCGTGACAGCCATGGGATCAGCCCTTCAGCACGCTGTCGCACCGGTCGCACAGCGCGCCGTCCTGCGTGACTTCCGGCAGCAGCCGCCAGCACCGCCCGCATTTGTGCCACTCGCTAGGCCGCACAACGATGCCATCGCCCACGCCCATTTCGACCCGCGCGACGATTGCCACTTCGGCGAAATCCACGCCATCGACAGGCAGCAATTCGCCCATGGTAACGTCCGCTTCCAAACTGGAGCGGATCAGCTTTTCACGGCGAAACGGCTCGATGGCTTCGTTGACCTGCTCACGTTGGTAGCGCAACTCGCCCCATTTGTCGCCCAGATGCCCGTCGATCCACCGCGCGTCGACGTCCGGCCATTCGAGGAAATGAACGCTCTCTTCTTCGTTGGGGAAGCGGCTTTGCCATACTTCCTCGGCGGTAAAGGGAATGATGGGCGCGACATAACGGACGAGCGCATGGAACAGCGTATCGAGCAATGTGCGATAAGCGCGCCGTTTCGGATCGCTCTTCGCATCGCAATAAAGGCAATCCTTGCGGATATCGAAGAAAAAGGCCGACAGGTCGCTGTTGGCGAAATCGAAGATCGCGCGCGTATATCGGCTGAATTCCAGCCAATTCTCGCTTCCCTTCTCCTTGTCCACCACGGAACGCAGTTCCGCGTCGAGCTGTGCCAGACGGTGGAGCATATAGCGCTCCAGTTCCGGCATCTCGGCGTAGCTGACGGCTTCGGTCGCTTCATCGTAATCGGAAAGAGCGCCGAGCATGTACCGGAAAGTGTTGCGCAATTTCCGATAGGCGTCGGACGATCCGGCCAGCACTTCCTTACCGATGCGCACATCGTCGAAATAGTCGGTGCTCGCCACCCAGACGCGCAGGATGTCCGCGCCGCTTTCGCTCATGATCTTGAGCGGATCGACGACATTGCCGAGCGATTTGGACATTTTCTTGCCCGATCCGTCGAGCGCGAAACCATGAGTCAGCACGGCCTTGTAGGGGGCCTGCCCTCTGGTCCCGCAGCTTTCGAGCAGGGAAGACTGGAACCAGCCGCGATGCTGGTCGGACCCTTCGATGTAAAGGTCGGCCCGCGCGCCATCGCCATAGCGTCCTTCGACGACGAAGCTGTGGGTCGATCCGGAATCGAACCACACGTCGAGGATATCGTTCACCACCTCATAATCGGCCAGATCGTAGTCTGGGCCGAGCAGCGCCTGATGATCCGCACCGAACCAGGCATCCGCGCCCCCTGCCCCGAAAGCTTCGACAATGCGGGTATTGACTGCCGGATCAACGAGATAGTCTCCACTCTTGCGATGGACATAGAGCGCAATCGGCACGCCCCATGCGCGCTGGCGGGAGATCACCCAGTCCGGGCGGCCCTCCACCATGGAACGGATGCGGTTGGTGGAACGCTCTGGCACCCAGCGGGTATGGGCGATGGCGTCCAGCGCCACTTCGCGCAGGGTCGGACCGTTGGTCGGCAGCGCGCTCGCCAGAGCGCCAGTCACCGGCTCCAGCGGCGGGAGCGGATAGTCTGCCGTCCTTTTGCCATGCGGCTGGTCCATCGGGATGAACCATTGCGGCGTGCAGCGGTAGATGATCTTCGCCTTCGAACGCCAGCTATGCGGGTAGCTGTGGCGGAAATCGTCCGACGCCGCGAGCAGCGCACCTGCTTCGCGCAAATCGTTGCAGATCGGCCCGTCCCGGCTTACGAATTTGGGGTTGATGACCGATCCCTGCCCGCCGAGCCACGCCCAGCCCGCGCGATATTTGCCATCGCCCTCGACCGCGAAGACGGGATTGATGCCGTTCGCCTTGCAGAGGGCAAAGTCGTCCTCGCCATGGTCGGGGGCCATATGGACAAGGCCGGTGCCCGCGTCGGTGGTAACGAAATCGCCTGCGAGGAACGGGCGCGGCTTGGCGAAGAAGCCGCCGAGGGCGTGCATCGGGTGACGGGCGATTGCACCGGCTAGGTCGGAGCCTTTGAAGCGGCCACGCTCAGCGACGGTCCATCCGGTTCGATGCTCAAATTCTTCAACCAGCGCAGAAGCGACAAGAACCAGTCGCCCCTCTTGGATGAGTGGCATTTCATCGCCGGGTTCGATGAATTTTGCTTCACCGGAATAAGCTTGTCCCAGGACATACTCAACCTCTGGCCCATAAGCCAAAGCCTGATTGACCGGAATGGTCCACGGCGTCGTCGTCCAGATCACCGCATGCGCGCCGACCAGTTCGGGGGCGTTGGGTGCTTCGACAATTTCGAACGCCACGTCGATCTGAGTGGAAGTCACGTCCTCATATTCGACTTCAGCCTCGGCCAGCGCGGTCTTTTCGACCGGGGACCACATGACGGGCTTGGCGCCGCGATAGAGCTGGCCGCTTTCTGCAAACTTCAAAAG